>NZ_CP120997.1:0-714375 GCF_030719295.1 Streptomyces sp. Mut1
CAGCCGATGTCTTCGATGATCTGATCCCAGATCACGTCGAGCTCGGCCAGGTCCTCGGCTAGCCAGGCGTCCACCGCGCGGTCCCATACGCCGCGGACGTTGATGCTGCGGCTAGCCACGTCGCGCCGGTGCCTGCGCTCGACCCCGGACTGGTCGACCGGGTTGATCTCCACCCGGGTGCTGCGGCCCTCGTTGTTCAGGCGGTGCTTGAGGTCGGTTGCCACGTTGCGGCGCCGCAGGTCCCAGTACACGGCGTCGAGCCAGTTGCGGTTGGCCTTGTTGGGGGTGCGTTCCTCGGCGAGCCAGGCGATCAGTGTGCGCGGGGAGACGTGGATCCCGGCGCGGTCCATGGCCTCGTATCTGGCGTCGGTCTTGGTGAGGTAGCGCAGGCGGGCGGCCAGGCCGCGGTCGCTGTCGTCAAAGATCCATGGTGCGCTGATACATCGGCAGGACGGTGCGCATGAGCTGTTCGCCGCGGGTGGTGATGGCCTCGAAGTCGCTGCGGGCCATGGCGGCGAAGTTGGTCGGGTACGAGGCGACCGCGCCGCGCGGAACGAGGTCGGCCGGCGGCGCGGGCAGGCGGTCGTCCTTCATTCCGAGATAGGCAAGGGCGAAACCGTCGATGCGTCCGCTCGCGGCCCACTCGTGCAGGCGGGCGCGGGTGGAGTCCTGGGCCTTGCGGTGGACGGTGGCGAAGGAGCGGCTGAGCCGCCCGAGCATGAAGTGCGGCGCCTTGACGGCGAGTTCGCCCATGCCTGCGTCGCAGGAGATGATGAACGGGACGTCGTAGACGTGCTGGGTGTAGTGCGGTGAGCGCCCCGGCTCGAAGACGGACAGCCCGAGGTTGTCGTAGACACCGCCGTCAGTAAGCAGCACGGTGTGCTGCTGGTGGTGTCCGTCGCGGTGCTGGAAGGTGAAGGTGCGTTCCAGGGCTGGTAGGAGGGCGGGGTAGGCGGCCGAGGCCGCGACGGCGGTGGCGACGCGGACGGGTTCGGTGATGGTGCCGTAGCGGGAGCAGCCGCTGCGGGTGCTCCCGAAGCGGACGGCGTTGGTGGTGGCCAGGTCGGTGGCGGTGAGGACGACGTCGAGGCCGGGGTGGGTGACGTCGGCCAGGGTGGTGGTGCCGAACGCCTTGTGGGCGACGACGGCGGCCAGGGCGTCGGTGCGGTTGGCGGGGCGCGCGACGCTGACATCGCGGTGGCGGGTGAGCAGCCCGCGGGTGCCTGCGCGGGCTACTGCGGTGAGGTTGCGGGCGGCCGCAGAGGGTTTGAATGCCTGGCGTGCAATGTCCAGTTGTAGGCCGGAGCGCAGCAGGTCGGTGGTGCGGGCGTCGAAGTCGGTGAACTCTTTCGGGCCGTAGGCCCATAGGGCGGCGAGGAGGGAGCCGCCTGAGATGCCGGAGACGACGCGGATGCGGTCAAGGAGGTCGCGGTCGTGCAGGGCGCGCAGGCAGCCGAGGTGGAAGGCGGCGGCGCGGGAGCCGCCGCCGGATAGGGCGAGGCCGATGGTGCGGGTCATGAGCGGGAGCCCTTGCGTGGGACGGGGACGGGACTGTGGGGGTGGGTGGAGTAGCCGCCGGGCCACCACTGCGCGGGGCCGAGGTGAGCGGGTGGTTGCGGCGGGGGCGGCTCGGCCGTGACCGAGGCGGTGCGGGCGGCGAGGTGGGCGTAGAGGTCGGGGCTGTCCCCGGTGGCGAGCCACTGGTTCCAGACGGGGGGTGGTCCTCCGGCGATGAGGACGAGGGCGCGGGCGGGGGCGTCGTCCAGCGGGAGGGTGAGGCTGGTCATGGCGGCGCGGTCGGTGGCGCTGGGCTGGGCAGCGGTGTGCGGGTGGGTGTGCCACATGCCCAGGAAGCGGCTGATGTTGCCGGTAGCCTTCCGGCGGGCGGTGAGGTGGCGGCCGACGCCGTCCAGGCCGTGTTGGAAGTAGGCCTCGGTCAGCAGGGAGTCGGGGGGCGGGCCGGTGGCCTCGTCGATGAAGATCACACCGATGGCATCGTCGACGGCGCCGAGCAGGGTGCCGCCGGTTTCCACGCGCGGGCCACGCACTCGGGCGCCGCGGCGGGCTTCCGCGCGCATCTCGGCCAGTGCGGCGGGGGTGATGCGCACGTCGTAACCGGTGGCCTCGTCCGTGGCGAGGGTGTCGTTGGGCCAGGTCAGCCAGCGCGGCCCGGACGGCTGGGTGCTGGTGGGGCCGGTGGGCATGCGGACGATGAGGACGGCCATGGTGTGCCGGTCGGCGGGTTCGGCCAGGGCGTGGAGGACGCCGGTCGCCAGTTGTCCGGCCAGTGCGGTGACGTCGGCGGCCGATCCGGTGAAGGTGGCGTCCGAGCAGCCGGGTTCGGGCTGGAAGAGCTCGGTCGGGGGTGTAGTGGGGAAGAAGTCGTCGATCAGGTCGTCGAAGGCGCGCGTGGCATCGGCGTGCGCGGCCAGCGCGGTACGCCGCAGAACGTCCGTGCCACCGCCGGTGGCACCGCGGGGTGAGATGGCGGCAATGCCGCGGGTGGCGTGGTGGCCGATCATCAGAGTGGCCAGGTGGGGCCAGGCGGCAGTGTCGGTGCGGCGGGCGCGTTCGAGGTGGGCGCGGACGATGCGGTTGGCGGTGCAGTCCCAGATCAAATCGAAGGTGTGCAGGTCGAGGGCGGACAGCCGAGTGGTGACGTTGCCGACGAAGGCTTCGACACGGGTGGCGTGGGGGTCGATCCGGTTGAGGCGGTCGGCCAGGACCCTCGCCTTGGAAAAGCCGATGTCGGCGTCCGTATAGGGCTGACGGGCCAGGATTCCGGGGTGGACGAGTCCATGGTCGACGACGGTGAGGTGCGCGGCTCCGGCGCGGGCGCACATGTCGGCGACGGGTGCTCCCAGGGCGCCCGCGCCCAGGACGAGGATGCGTTTGCCGCGCAGCCAGGCCGCGGGGCTGGCGTGATCGCGTCGGACCGTGACCTCGGGCCGGGCTTCATAGACGCGCATCCACCGGGTGCTCTGGCGATCGAGCCAGTCGGTGCCGAACCGGACGACCTCGTCGCCGAGTTCGGCCAGGTACGCATGCCCGCTAAAGGCAGTGTCGGCGGCCAGGCGCCCGACCTGATCGGCGAAGTCGGGCAGGTGCCAGGCCACCAGGTGCGTCCGGCGCGGCCCGTCGCCGGCGATACCCCGCGAGGGGGTGCCCAGCAGCAGGTGCACCGGCGCTGCTGGGGTGTCCTCGTCGTCCCCGCTCGACACGGTGGCGTCGGGGCACAGCAGGGTGCGGTTGTGGCCTGCGACGAATCCCGTCAGCCCCAGCAGCAGGCGCGGCGTGATGTGGTCGCGGGCCATGAACTCCACCAGCTCGCGCGCGGTGAGCGGGTATTCGAACGTCAGGTGCTTCGTGGTGACGACGACGGGGGCGAGGAAGGCGCGGGCGCCAGCCGGCAGCGCAGCGCTCTCCCGCAACTGTTCCAGGCTGTCGGGCCAGGGGTCCTCGACGGCGAGCCAGCCCACGACGTCGCATCTGATGTCGTTGACCTGGTGCAGTACGGCGGCGCCCAGCCACGGCCCGTCCGGTCGTGCGACGGGCGCGTCGTGGCGGATCACGAGGAGTCCCGCGGTGTGGTCGGTCAGGGCGTTCGGGGGGTGCAGGGGTTCGCCGGGCCGGTCCAGTTGTCCTGCGGCGGCCGCCTCGAACCAGTCCAGGAGGCGGGTGATGAACCCGTACATGCCGTCGGCCGGATCCCACTCGGTCGCCGTCGAGCGGTACAGGCACAGGTGGCGGCCCCAGTTGACGTGCGGGGTGCCGGCGAAGCGGGTATGCCGGGTCCGCACGCTGGGAGCCCTGAAGGGAAAGTCCGGGGGGATCCGCAGGGTGACCGCCTCGACGCTGCGCAGCCGCAGGCCGTCCTGGGTGCGCGGCAGGTTGGCGCAGCCGACGCTGACGCGGACCTCGACGTACCCGTCGGCTGTGGCGGCCACGTGGGTGGCCGCCACCGATCCTTGAGATGCCTGGACGATCCGGTGCAGTTGTTCGAGGGCGAGTTGCTGGCCCTCGGTGAGTTCCAGGGTGGTGCTGTCCTTCACGCGGCACCGAATCCGATCTGTACCGCGGGCTCGGCCTTGTCGCCCCTGGCCTGCTGCACACCGGCGCGCGCGGCGTCCGTACCTCGCGGGTGCGGCAGGCCGGCACCGGTGGCGAAGGCTGCGGCCGGGTAGCGGGAGGCACCCAGTGTGGCCAGTAGCCGGCGTCCCCCGCCTGCGGCCTCCAGCATCCGGGCCTTGTTCTCCAGGTCGGCGACGTCCACCAGTTCGAGGCCCAGGCCCGACTCCAGGGAGAAGACCACCGGACGGGGTTCCTCCTTGGAGGGGTACTCCCCCGTGCACAGCACCTCGTAGTCGGTGATCGATGCGTAGGCGTCCCGGGCCAGCAGGTGCGGCGGGTTGTTGCCCTTCTCGTCCTTCTCGCGGAAGGGCAACGAGCTGGCGATCACCCGGGCGTCCGGACTGGCATGCGCCTGGAGCAGGTCGAGAAGGTCCTGCTTGAGCTCCTCCTCGCCGTCCTCGCCCTCGGCGTACATGGCCTTCTTCGAGCAGTGGTGCGGGGAGAGCAGCACGTCCCATCCCACCCGGTCCGAGTTGCCTGCGGCTTCACTGTTCTCGAAGATCATCTTGATGATGGGGTAGGCGAGGTCGCCCAGGAACAGCAGTCGGCCGACTGTGCCGTCACTGGCCTTCAGCTGGACCTGCAGGGCCAAGGACGTGTCGTTGCGGTCGCCTGCGCAGTGGTCCTTGAACGGTGCGTGGACGAACGCCTCGAACCGGTCCGCGACGTCCTGGCCGTCGATCTTGGTGATCACGTCGCCGGGGAAGGTGAAGTACTCGTCGGGCAGTTCGGCGTAGGAGTGCAGTTCGCGGTCCTCGTCATAGCCGATGATGCGCACCCTGTCCCCGCTGTCCGGCTCCTTGCCGTCCTTGACAGCCTTGAGGGTGGCGTCCACGCGTCGCTCGACCTCGTCCTGGAAGCGCTGTGCGTCCTCGCACATGGGCTTGTCCTCGGACAATTCGCGCCACAGCCGAGGTGTCGCCCAGATCTCCCCGATCAGGATGGAGCTCTCCAGAAGG
This sequence comes from Streptomyces sp. Mut1, assembly GCF_030719295.1. NCBI lineage: Bacteria > Bacillati > Actinomycetota > Actinomycetes > Kitasatosporales > Streptomycetaceae > Streptomyces > Streptomyces castrisilvae. The sequence goes on from NZ_CP120997.1 coordinate 5,091, forward strand.
TCGCCGAAGCCGCAGCAGTGGTCCGAGTCGGCGTGGGTCAGGGCAAAAACCGCCAGGTAGGGCGTCGTGCCGTCGGGCTGCGGGAGGGTCTCCTCCAGGCGGTCAATGATGGCGGCGACCACCGCATCGTCCTCGTCGGCGGCCTTCATGTCCCGCAGGTCCACCTGCATGACCAGGTTGTCGCCGACCACGATCGTGGTGGAGTCCCCCGTGCCCACCGGCCAGAACACCACCCCCTGTCCGGGAAGTTCCGTCTCCACCATGTCGTACCTCTTCACTCGATGTTGATCAACTACCGGTAAAAGCAGACAAGTTCACTGCAAATCAGGTCTACCACGCGCCACTGACAACGCAGCCTCCATGAGGCAGCGCAGCGCCTTCCCCAGCCGCTGCTGGCGGCGTCGAGGTGTTAGGGCCGACCCGGTGTCTCTCCCAACCGCTCCGCTTAATGTGCTGGGCATCCGTTCTGAAAGCACCCGCCCGAGACTGCGAATACGAGACCGTGGCGGAGTGACCCATGACCTTGGCCTACTGCGGACCGCTCCCTTACCGAGGGAGACGACCTCGTCGCTGATCTGCCGCATCGCCAGCCGCTACGGACTGGAAGCGAAGGCGCTGCGGTCCAGTTGGCGCTGGCGCAACCACCAGCCCAAGCACGAGGGCGGGACCTGTCGGGCCGACGTCGAGGTGCTGCTGAATGCGGCTGGACGGCAGCTCCTGGCAGATCTGTGCGGCCTCGAGGAACACGTGCTGGCGCGGGCATTGCCGTCCTGGGGGCGGGAGGATGCCAGGCTGCCGGCCGCGGATGCAGGGGAGCCGGCGGCGGTGTGGCGGATCGGTGGTGCGGTTGCCGGGCCGGTGGCGTTCGGCTGTCGTCTGTGCACGGCCCGGCGTACGGGGACGGCTGGGCGGGCGGTGCTGTACGCCCCGCGGTGGGACCGTGTGTGTGTCCGGCACGGGCGGTGGCTCCTTGATGCGGATGCCGACCAGCCTCACGAGTATCTGGACGTGCGGCGTCTGCCGGAGGTGGTCGCGGCGCAGCGGCGGTGGGTGGGGGTGGCGCGGCGGGCGGTGCGGGCGGGGGCCGAGCCGGAGCGGGTGTTCGCGTTGGCGCAGGCGGTGGTGGCCCGCTGGTGGGAGCAGGCCCTGCAGTGGGAGCGGGAGAAGGTCTGGCCGCGGCGGTTGCGTCAGGCCGCGGGCGGTGATGCCGGGGGTGATCTGGAGTGGTGGCGGATCGTGGGGCGGGACGCGGTGGTCTTTCCCGAGGTGGTGGCCGTGGCCGATGTGTTGCTTGATCCGGCTATGGCCCGGCTGGTGTGGGTGGACAGCGGTGCCGGGCAGCCGCGAGTGCTGCCCGTCGATGGGTTGTTCTGCCGTCGGCTCGGTGAGCGTGTGGGCCGGGAGTGGCTGGGGCCGCTGGCTGCGGCGGACCATGGCGGTCCGCTGATCGCGTGGATGGGCAGCGTGATCCGGCTGCGCCGGGGGGCCGGTGGGCCCCCCGGATACGACAACGACCCCTGGTGGCTGCGCCGGGAGCATCAGCCGGTGACGATGGCGGGGCAGTTGCGGGTGCTGGGCAAGGAGAAAAGGGCGCCGGGCTCGGGGACGATGTGGCGGACGGTGGTGCCGGCCGAGCAGCGGATGCGGATCAGCAGTCTCCTCGGCAGTGCCGAGGAGCAGTTGCTGCAGCTGCGCGGCGTGCAAAGCGGGCCGACCGCCGAGGTCGCCCGGCAGCTGCTGCAAGGCCTCGGTCACAGTGCCGGTCTGGTCGAGGCGGCCTGGAAGCGGACCGCGGTGGCGGCAATGAACGGCGGGGTGCCGTTGGAGGAGGTGGCCCGGTGGGCGGATATGTCCCCCGGGACACTGAGGAGCATGCTGACGGCAGGCGGGCAGGAAGACGACGGCTGAGAGCAAGGTGGGACCGGGCGCATCGGCTATTAGCTGATACAGCACTCGTTTGTGGCAGAAACCCTGAAAACAGCGGCACCTGTCAGCGGGAGCGGCTTGGCTGACGCGGGTGATCAGCACAGGAGAGGCCGCCCGGCCCGGGGGCCGGGCGAGGCGAGCGGCCGTGGATCGTCGCAGTGGGTTCGAGGCGGTGTTCCTCGATCCGGTGGGGCAGCCGGTGCAGCAGCGGTGGGCGGATGCCGCCATGACCGTGGGATTCGAGGAGTTGCCGCCGGTGTCGGCGTTCCCGGTGATCCCGGGGCGCCGCTGGGGGCCGGGTCTGTGGTGGTCGGCGACCACCGGGCAGCACGTGGCGGCCGGGTCGAACGCGATGCGCACCCAGCTGATGGTCCTGGACCGCGACCCCGATGTGACCGGGTTCGCGGGGCGTCCGGTGCGGTTGCTGTGGCGCGAGGAGCGGGGCCGGGTGCGTTCCTGGGTACCGCAGCTGTTCGCCCGGTACCGCGACGGCACGGGTCTGCTGGCCGACTGCCCCAGCCACCCGGAGGCCGGCGGCGACCGCGCGGTGAAGGCCGCCGAAGAGGTGAGCGCGGCGTGTGAGGAGATCGGCTGGACCTACCGGCGTCTTGCGCCGCTCGACGACGTCCTGGCCGCCAATCTGAAGTGGCTGGCTGGCTACCGCCACCCCCGCAACGCGGGCCGCCCCGGCCTGACGCCCGCGGTGGTGGAGGCGTTCGCGCGGCCGCGGCCGCTGATCGAGGGCGTCGAAGCGGCCGGCGACCCGATCGAGGTCCTGCCGGCGGTCTTCCACGCCCTGTGGCACGGGCGGGCGACGGCAGACCTGGAGGCGCCACTGCATGAACGCGTCCTGGTCGGTCCTGCGGGCTGGAATGGCCCGGTCACGGCGGGAGGGGCCCGGTGACCGCGCGGCACAACGCCCGGCCATTGGTGAAGGTCGGGGCGCAGGTCCGGTTCCGCGGTGTGAAGTGGCAGGTCGTCGCCCTGTCCGGGCAGGTGATCCATCTCGTCGGCCCGGACGGCGGCGGTGAGGCGGTGCTCGCCGGGTACCTGTTCGCCGACCCCGGCTTCAGCGTCATCGGGGCCGATGTACCGCAGGCGGCCCCGCAGTGGGGGCTGTTCGAGACCGCCCCCGCCGCGGCGCGGGAGAAGGCCATGGCCTGGCAGCGGCACGTGAGAGAAATCGAATGCGGCCTTGCCGACGGGCCCGGCAGCGCTGGAGCGGTGCGGGAGCAGTACGACCCCGCACGGCACACGCTGGCCGAGCGGGAACAGGCCAAAGCCGAAGAGCTGACCGCGCTCGGCTTCAGCCGTGTCTCGCGCACCACGGTGCAGCGCATGCGCCTGGCCTACCGCAAACAGGGACTGTGGGGGCTCCTGGACCACCGCACCACCCGTGCCTCCAGCCCCACCGGGCGTTCCGACGAACGGGTCGTCGCCGCCGTCCGTGAAGCGCTGCGCCGCCGGCGCGGGCGCTCCAAAGGCACCATCAACGGCCTGTTCCCGCTCATCAACCAGATCCTCGAAGATCAGCATGGCCCCGGTACGGTGCCCGTGCCGTCCCAGGCCACGCTGTACCGGCTCGTCACCTCCCTCGCCCGCCCCGGCGAACTGCCCAGCGGTCCGGTCCGCCAGGTGCCCGCGAGTGTCGAGGGGCGGGCCTTCACCCCTGCCACGGCGCTGCGGCCGGGCGAGCAGGTCCAGATCGACACCACCCGCCTGGATGTCCTGGCCCTCTTCGACGACGGGCGCCTGGCCCGGCCCGAGCTGACCATCGCCGTCGACGTCGCCACCCGCGCCATCCTCGCCGCCGTGCTGTGCCCGAGCGCGACCAAAGCCGTCGACGCGGCCCTGCTGCTCGCGGAGATAGCCGTCCCGCACCCGGCCAGGCCAACCTGGCCAGACATCCTGCGCATGGGCCACGCCCGCGCACTCCCCCACCAGCGGCTGGCCACGCTGGACGAGCGGCTGGCCGGTGCGGCGGCCCGGCCGGTCGTCCTGCCCGAGACGATCGTCGTCGACCGGGGCAAGGTCTACGTCTCCCGGGCTTTCACCGCCGCCTGCGAAAGCCTCGGCATCAGCGTCCAGCCCGCCCCGCCCCGCGCCCCCACCGCGAAGGGCATCGTCGAGCGCACCTTCGGCTCCATCAACGCCCTGTTCTGCCAGCACCTGCCCGGCTACACCGGATCCAACGTCACCCGCCGCGGCCCCGACACCGAGAAAGACACCTGCTACAGCGTCACCCAGCTCCAGGACCTCCTCGATGAGTGGCTGGTGCACTACCACCACCGGCCCCACGAAGGGCTGCGCCACCCGATGATGCCCAGGAAGGCCCTTACCCCGAACGAGATGTGGGCCGCGCTCGTCGCCGTCGCCGGATACGTCCCCGTCCCGCTGACCGGGCGCGACTACCTCGAACTGCTCCCCGTGCGCTGGCAGGCCATCACCCCCGGCGGCATCACCATCCACCACCGCACCTACGACGCGGACCTCCTCGCCCCGCACCGCGGCCAGGCATCCCCCGTCGCCGGCCGCGGCGGGAAATGGGAGATCCACTACAACCCCCACGACGTGCGCCAGATCTGGGTCCGCCTTCCCGACGGCGAACTCACCGAGATCCCGTGGATCCACCGCGACCACGTCCACCGGCCCTTCGACGAACGCACTTGGCAGCACATCCGCACCCAGGCGGTTGACGGCAACCACGGTGACGCCGAGCAGTACGAAGCCGGCCTTGCCGATGCCCTCGACCAGCTCATGCGCCGCGTCCACAGCGGTCACGCCACCACAACGGAACGGGCACTCCTGGCCCGCACCGCTCACCTCTCTCTCCCCGCAGCCCGAGATGGGGGCCACGACACCGAAGCACCCACCGACAGCCCGGCGCAGCAAGCCACCGAAGGTAACGACGACAGCATCGACGACCTCGACGGCCTGCCCGACGACGACGTCAGCCCCGCCCCGGCCACCGGATTCGGGCTCTACAACGCACACGAGGAAGCCGACAAGTGGTGAACCCGAGCCCGCCAAACGCGAACAGCACATCAGGCGGTCCCGGCGACAGCGGCGAGGCCGAATTGTCCTGGCCGCTGACCACCTGGCAGGGCTGGCACCGCTTCGCCACCACCGACCCCGTCGCCCCTCCCCGGCCAGGTGACCCGCCCCGCAGCACAGAGGAACGCCTCGCCTACCACTCCAGCTTCGTCACCATCCGCACCCCCGCCATCCACACCCTGGCCACCCAGGTCCGCACCCTGATGATCCTCGGCCGCCACCAGCAGACCACCGCACGGCCCTCCCTCATCGTCACCGGACCCGCCGCAGCCGGGAAAACCACCGCGCTCCTGAACGTCGGGCGTACCTGCCACCTCGCCCACACCCGCAAAAACCCGCCACCACCCGGATCAGCGCACGCCGCGGTACCCGTCGCGTATGTTCTGGTCCCGCCCGGCGCCACCGCGAAAACCCTCATCACCGAATTCGCCCGCTACCTCGGCATCCCCGTGGCCACGCGCATGACCCAGACCCAGATCACCGAAGCCGTCTGCCACACCTACACCCAGGCCGGTGTCCAGCTGGTGATGATCGACGAGATCCACCGCCTCAACCCCCGCACCACCACCGGCGCCCAAACCGCCGACCTGATCAAAGACCTGAGCGAACGCCTTCCAGCGACGTTCGTCTACGCCGGCATCAACGTCACCGACACACCCCTGTTCACCGGCGTGAGAGGCGCCCAACTCGCCGGACGCGCCACCCTCGTCGACTGCGGCCCCCTCCCCGCCCGCCACGGCAAGCGTGAACCCTTCCGCGAGGTCATCACCGACATCGAGAACGCCCTCGACCTCCAGCAGCACAAACCCGGCACCCTCCCCCGCCAAGCCCCCTACCTCCACCAGCGCACCGCAGGCCGCATCGGATCCCTCACCCGACTCATCCGCCAAGCCGCCATCACCGCCATCAGCGACGGCACCGAACGCATCACCAAAACCACCCTCGACACCATCCGCCTCGACCACCTCGCCGAAACCCAACACCGCCCCCGCCGAGGCCGATAAGCCCACCGAGCAAACAGAACAGCCCTGACCAGCACAAACACCAACCGGGCCTTTACACGCCAGAACTACCTACAACACACCCAGCCCCACTCAGCACAGAACACATAACTCCAGCTCAGAAACCCCCACCCACCTGCCCGAGCCGCCAATTCCACCTCTCAGCGAAACAGCAACACCCCAGACCAGCTACCTCGCTTCACACCAACAAGCCCCCCTCCCAGCGTTACCCACCCAGCAGGCACTCGCCGCGATCGACCCCTGGTGGAACCCGCCCTGGCCCATCCTGTGGCAACGCACCTACCACCAAGCCCACACCCACCCCCGCCACCCAGCAGCCCGCCACTGGCTCGACCGACAACGCCGCGCCTGGCCCCTCCTCCACCCCCACCAACAGCACCTCCTGGTCAGCATCGGCATCGCCCCCAACCTGATTCGCTAACGCCCGTACCCGAGCCGAGGCCTGCCCCGACAATGAACAGATGGCCGACGCGCACTTCTTCAACGACGAGCCCTTCCTCGACCACGAGGAAGGACCTGACCTTCTCGGGCACGGACAGTACGCCCAGCATGTGATCAGCCTGCTGGACCGGGTACGAGCCCAGACCGAAACCGGAGTCCTCGCGCTGATCGGCCCCTGGGGCTCAGGCAAGTCCAGCGTCCTGGGCAAGGTGACACGCCGTCTACGGGAGACAGCCAACGATGACGGCTGGCTGGTCGCGGAACTCAACCCATGGCTGTACTCCGACCTGGAGTCGTTGACGCTGGCACTGTTCAGCGAGATCCGCGAAGCCCTCCCGAATGACGGACGGTGGTCCGAGGCGCGAGAGAAGATCGGCGGATTCGGCAAGGCCATCAGTCCTCTGGGGAAGGTCACCGCTCTCTTCGGCCTGGACTCGGAGGGACTGATCCAGGAGGTCAGCAACCGCATCAGCGGCGACACGAGCGCATCCGCCGCCAAACACAAAGCCGAGGACGCCCTGCGCAAAGCGGGCCACCCTGTCCTCGTCGTCATGGACGACCTGGACCGCCTCACCCCCGAAGAGCTCCTCGTCGTCTTCAAGCTGGTACGCCTGGTAGGCCACCTCCCAGGGGTGTACTACCTGATCAGCTTCGACGAACGGACCCTGCTGGACGTCCTGCAACGCAGTGAGCTGGTCGGCAACAGCGAGCCCCGCGCACGCGACTTCATGGAAAAGATCATCCAGGTCCGAATGGACCTTCCCGCGTTCCGCGAGCGCGACGCCGACACCCTGGTCAACCGCTCCCTCTCCGCAGTCCTCGCCTCGCACAGCCTGACCCTGACACCCAACGATCAGGAAAGGCTCTCCGAGGCCTACTACCGGTACCTACAGGCCCGGTTGCGTACCCCGCGGGCCATCAAGCGCTTCTTCGGCCAGGTGGACGCCACCCTCGGCCAGCTCACCGGCAACGTCGACATCGTCGACTTCCTGCTCGTCACCTTCCTGCGCACCAGCGAGCCCCGCGCCTACCAGTTGCTGTGGCAGCACCGAGCCGAACTCACCGGCACCAGCATGGACCTGCCCTCGCACCGCGACGAGCGGCCCGAACAGGGCATCGACCGCTGGCGCATCAGGCTGCAGAGCGCCGGCGTCGCCGAACAGCACCTGGACGGCGTGATCGGCCTGATGGGCATGCTGTTCGCACCAGTCCGGCAGGCTCTCGGCCATGGCATCAACCTTCAGGCCATCGCGCTGCGGCGCGGCATCGGCAGCATCGACTACTTCGACCGGTACATGGTCTTCGGCGTCCCCGACGACGACCTTCCCGAGCACACCCTCGACACCGCCCTGCAGCAACTGGCCGACAACACCCCAGGCACCGAAGCGGACGAATTGCTCCTGCGCCTGCGCGACGACACCCAGCGCATCACCCGCCGCATCGGTTACAAACGCGCCGCCGGCACTCCCCTACCGGCGGCCGCGCTCCTCAAAGCCGCAGCCCCGCAATACGGCCACCTCACCGCCGCCCCGCAAGGGGCTCTCGGCCTGTTCACCGCAGACCGCGCCATGGACTTCCTCGCAAAAGACCTCCTGACCGACCTTGCCGAGCCCGACCGGCCCGCGATCCTCAAGATCATGGCCGAGACCCCTGACGGAGCCGTGCTGGCTGCTCGCACTCTGCAACGCGTCACCGCCCGGAACGACTCCGACAGCCCAGACCACACACAGGCAGCAGCCACCCTCGACTGGATAGATGAGGCCCGCTCACTGATTAGCCACGAGATCGCACGGCACCTCGCCCCCTCCGCAAGCCGGTCCGTCGACGAACTCACCGAGCGGGAGATCACCCTCATCTGGGCATGGCGCCACACCAAACCCGAGGCCGCCCGGACCTGGATCAACCAGCGGCTCGACCAGGCATGGACCACGCTCGACCTCGTCGCCGTACTTCTCCCTCCCGACCGGGCATTGTTCCCCGTCATCAACCACGACACCCTGCAAAGCCTCGACGCGCTCATCGGCCTCGAAGCGCTGCACAACCACCTCGGCCCACTCCTCGACGCCCCCGCAACCAACCCCGACAACTCCCAGGACGAACACCGGACGCGCATCCTCCAGGCACTCCGCGAACACCGCGGCAACGCCCCGAGCAACGGCTGACCACCACCCGACCCACCTCCTGCGGCAAGACGGAGCAGCAAGCCGTGACAGACAGCCCTTTCGCCCCCGCGCCCGAACAATGGCAGCGCCTCTCCTCCGCCCGCCAGGCCTACACCGACGCTGTCAGTCCGTACTACGACGAGACACTGCAAGACGTGACCCACCGTGCGTGTGTCAGCGGGGACATCGGCAAAGCCGACATCGGAGCACTGCTGATGTGGAAACGGCTCAGAGCCGATACGCCCTGGGCCGCCGAACTCATGGCGCTCGCGGACGCCGACGTACGCCGCGTAACGGCCGCAGCCACGATCGCCGCCCGGGACACCACTCTCAGCCGCAGCTCGGCAGCACAAGCCGGCAGAGCAGCCCTGGCCTCGCTACCGGGTTTCCGCACCGGCGACGCCCTCGCCTCCGCCGTCCTCACAGCAGCCGCGCCAGACCGCATGGCCGTCTACGACCGGCGAGCCCACAGCGGGCTGCGCACCCTAGGCATCACCCTCAGCCACGCACCCGGCCGCTACAGCCGCTACATAGAAGCGATCGACCAGCTCCTGGCCTACGCTCCAGCCCCGATCCGCAACTGGACCGCACGAGACATGGACACCGCCCTGTACTGGCTCAACACGACCACATAACAACGCTCAACGAACCTGATCAACACGCAATGAGACTGACCCCACCTGACCAACAACCCCCGAACCTGACAAACCCGCAGCCCAGCTCCCGGCCCAAGGACTCCCGCTCTTCAACCCCCCTATCGTTCCACCCCGCACCACACCCCGGACCAAACTGATCAGCCCAGGCCGACCCACCACCCACTGATCAAAAAAACCGCCCCTGGACAACGCGCTACGGAAGCTCGGCATGGAGTGGGCGTGACACCGGTTGCCGTCGGTCGTTGAGCTGGGCGGTCAAGCGCAGAGTGCAGAGAGGCCCTGGGTGTGATCGCCCAGGGCCTCTTGGTGTCGATCGGGGGAGTCGCGAGTTCGCTGTTCAGATCTGTCCATTAGCCCCACAGGCGTTGGGAGGGTTTCACCATGAACATCGTTGAGAACGTCGCGTCTGGGCTCCTCGTCGCACTGGCTGTCTGGGGTGCCCGGCGGGTCCGGCTCGAATGGCGCCGTCGTCGCACCGCTCGCACTCGACGTAACCCCGCAGCCCGCTGACACAACGAATCCGCACGAGAGAAGGGCAAGGGCGACATGGGACGCCTCGGAGTTATCGAACGGCCGGATCTGCCATCCGGTGCTCGCCGAGATCTCAACCAGGAGCTTCACCTGTTGCATCGCCGGGCCGGGCTGCCCAGTGTCCGGGAGTTGGCCGAGGCGATCGGCAAGAGCCCCAGTGGGGTCCACAATGCGTTCCGGCTGGCGAAGGTGCCCGAACAGCGTCTGACGATGGCGATCGTCGACTGGCTGACTTTGCAGGTCCGCGACTGGGGGGTGGGCATCAGCCAGGCGACTGGTATCGAGAAGGCCCTCCGTCGGTTCGAACGGCTGTGGTATCAGGCCAAGCGCGAGGAGGAGGCGCTTGCCGCCCAGGGGGAGCCGCCTCGCATGTCCGACGCCACTCGGAGGCTGCTGTTCGCGCTCAGCCCGGAGTGCTCTATGTCCCACCCGACCCGGCAGCTCCCTCAGCCCCACGACATCGTCGCCCTGGAGGACCCCGCCGCGGGAAGGACCCCGGCGTTCCTCCGTAAGACCGGCCTGAGGCCGGAGGCCCCCAACCCCTGGCATCTGATCCACCTGTGCCGCAGCTGCCGGCGCCGCCGCGAAGCCGGTGAACTCACCGAAGCAGAACTCCGTGCGGCCCGCTTCGCTCTGGACCGGCGCCCGGGCGCGGCCCGGCACTACGCCGCCTACCACGACCAAGTGCTCCTCGGCGCCGAGGAGGCCATCGACATGAACGTCTTGGGGCGGGTCCAAGTGATCATCATGGCCGATCCGGAGGTGGCAGCACCCCCGTACACCCTCAATCATGGAGAGCTTGTGGTCGACCGCTCCCGCGGTTCCTTGGACTGGGGAGACCACCCGTGTGAAGACGAGCACTAGCTGTATTGCCCTGTGAGGTTGGGGACGCGGCTGGCGGGTGGTTGGCCTTTCAGCGCGGTGTGTCCGCGGTGGTGATTGTAGGTGTGCAGCCAGCTGGGGAAGGCGTCGCGTCGTTCCTGCTCTGAGTGGTAGGGGCGGACGTAGGCCCATTCGTCGAGCAGGGTGCGGTTGAGGCGTTCGACCTTGCCGTTGGTCTGTGGCCGGTAGGGCCGGGTTCGCTTGTGGGTGATCCCGGCCGCTGCCAGGAGGTCGCGCCAGGCGTGTGACTTGTAGCAGGCGCCGTTGTCGGTCAGGACCCGTTCGGCGGTGATCCCGTGGGCCGCGTAGAACGTCTGGGCGCGGGTCCGGAACGCGGTGGCGGTCTCCATTCTTCTCGTCCGTGTGGATCTCGCTGTAGGCGAGGCGGGAGTGGTCGTCGACGGCGGTGTGAATGTAGCTGTGGCCGGCGTTCGAGCGGGTCTTGCGGCCTGCTTGCCGGCCGAGGGCCTTGTGGCCGCCGCCGTCGGGGATGTTGCCGAGCTTCTTGATGTCGACGTGGACGAGTTCGCCCGGCCGGTCACGTTCGTAGCGGCGTATGACACGGCCGGTGGCCCGGTCCAGGTGGGTGAGGCGGGCCAGGCGGTAGCGGGTCAGGACGCGGTGGAGGGTGGAGGGCACCAGCCCGAGCAGGTGCGCGATGCGGGCCGGTCCCCACCGGCGCAGGACCCGGACCTTGATGATCCGGCGTTCGGTGCGGGTCGGGGTCCGCCGAGGGCTGGTGTGCGGACGGGAGTAGCGGTCGGTCATGCCGGCTTCGCCGGACCGGCGGTAGCGGTCGGCCCATCGCCGGGCCGTGGTCGGTGAGACCTGAAAGCGTTCGGCGGCCCGCCGCAGGGGCCAGTTGTCCTCGACGACGCAAGCGGGCCAGACGCAGACGGCCGGTCTCGGTCAGGGGTGCATTACGGTGGACCACGAGGGCCTTTCTGGTCGGTGCAGATGTCGCAATCCACACCGAACCCGGAAGGCCTTCACCCATTCAAGATCCCTCAGCCGAGACCTACCTCACCCGTCCACAACCTCCCAGGACAGAACACCTAGCGGTCCACCGCGTCCATGAACGGCGGTTTTCCACGCCTGAACTCGCAAGTTTCCCACCGCCGGAGTCAGACCATGCGTCGGTAGATCGAGGTCTCTTGGCACATGGGTGTCTCTGCCTTCGCGTACGGGTGGAGTGTCTCAGAGCTGCGGGTCGAGGCCGAACTGGTTCATCAGGTCGGTGAAGAGGTCGTGGGTGGCCTCATCCAGTGCCGTGTCGCTGGATGTCGGGGGCAGGACCGCGGTGACGGGCTGGATGCGGTGCGGGCGGCGGGCATAGGCGGGGATGCTCATGAAAGCCCCGCCATACTCGGAGACGACCGCTGTCAGGGGGGCGGATCCTGTGCTGGAGGCGATGGCCGCGGTTAGGTGCAGGGCGCTGTCCGTCCTGGCTCTGCGGGCCAGTTCCAGGCAGAGAGCAGTGAAGTCCTCGCAGCAGGCCCTGGTGAAGTCCCGGTGCATGAGGAGGCTGCCCTCGGCTGGAGGAGCTCGCCCGGCACGCCGGCTACAGCTTCTCCGGTGTGCGCACCGCCTACGACTAGAAGGAGGTCCAAGGCGTCGCCGAGCAGATCGGCCGGGCACCGAACCAGCGAAGCCGCCACAATGCTGCCGGGGGTACAACGGGATGAGGTTCATTCCATCTGTGCTGGGTTCGAACCTGGCGGTGGTGTCGGCCTGGCTCAGGGCGAACGCTATGGTCCTTGGCCGTGGACGCTACTGATCTTGACTACCGCGCCCGGACGAGGTCCGGCTGCATCCCGCCGGAGCTGGTCTCGCGGCTGCTCGAGCGAGGCCATGACGACGTGGTGGAGTTGCAGGCCGGACGCGGGGAGTGGTTCTGCGCGCTGGCGTGGGCTCGGGTGCTGAGTGGTCAGGGTCGAGAGGCCGACGCGTGGGAGGCGCTCGCCCCGTACGTGGCAACGGGCTGGTGGACGGCTGTTGTTGCCGCGGCCGAGTTGCTGGAGGGCTGGGGCCGCATCGACGAGGCGATCGACGTCACCCGGATCCGTATGGAAGCCGGGCACCCGATGGCCTTGGAGGCCTACGCGAGATTGCTTGCCCGGCACGGCCGCGCCGAGGAGGCGTTCAACCTGCTCGTGCCGCACGTCGACGACTGGGTGCTCGCCACCACCTTGGTCGACGTCGCCTCCGTTGCCGGCCGCGACGAGGAGGCGGTCGCGCTGCTCGCCGCCCGGATTCGGGCCGACCACTGCTGCGACGGCCCATGGTGCTGCCGCGGCCTTGATCCCGACACGGCGCTCGGCCTGCTCGCGACGATCCGCGAGCGCCAGGGCCACATCGTTGAGGCCATCGCTCTGCTCCGCCGCCGACAAATCACCTCGGTCAACGGCCGAGACCAACTCGCCGGCCTGTTGGCGCGGCACGGCCGGATCGAGGAACTGCGCGCCTACGCCGCGCTGGACGGACATGGGGAGGCCGTACAGCAGCTGGCGGAGCTGCTGGAGGAGGACAGCGACGTGAAGGGCGCGATCGCCGTATACGGGCAGGCCGACGGCCCAGCGGCCCGGGACCCGAACGCGGCCTACGAGCTCGCGCAGCTCCTGACCCGAAACGGACGGGGCGCAGACGCGATCGCCGTGATGCGCGCCCAGGCCGACGCCCACCCCAACGACGACTGGATTCTCCACGCCCTGTCCGAGCTGTGCCTGGGACAGGATCGTCCCGCCGACGGCCTGGCCCACCTCGACGCCCTCGACGCCCAGCGCGGGGGTGAGGGCGAGTGGGAGCTGTACTGGATGCGATTGCCGCTGATCGCCGCCTGCAGTGGGATCGACGAGGCGGTTAAACGGGCCCGGGCTCACCCCGAAGGCAACACCTGGTACGCGGCGGAACACATTGCACACCTCTTCGCCGGTGCCGGGCGCATTGAAGAAGCCGTCGCCGTTCTCCGACAGCACGACCGTAGGAACAGCCACGACCTCGCTGGCTACCTCGTCGACCTCGGCCGCGTTGAGGAGGCCCTGACCACTCTCCTCCACAAGACCCCGCCACCGGTCGTGCCAACGACACACCTGTGGTCCGAAGAGCCACCGTTCTGAAGCCCTGCCCAAGTACGGGCAACGATGGCCCGTCATTCGCCGACCGAGGAGGCGTCCATGCGGTTGACGGCAGCCAGCGGCTGGGCACTCAGTCATGTGGGGTGCTGCCTCGTGAGAGTCCGGCTGGGGCCCGTCCGTCTGAGGCGGCCAGCGGTGCGGCCCCGGCGTGCGAAGGGCTGCGGACGGGCTCCGCATCCCATGATGCCCTCGGTCGCGGCATGGAGGCGTGGCATGGCCGGGGCCGGCCCGAGCACTCGTAGAGCGGCGTCCTCGGATCTCCGGACGGGGGCCACTGCGGCGGGGGCTTGGGTGCAGGAAGTTCCTTGGACGACGGTGCGGTGTCATCGGGCTACGCCAGGGCGACGGGCTGAACTGTGTCGTCGGCCCAGTTGCCCTCGAAGAGGAGTGCGAGCAGATGGTCGTGCTCGACGGGCAGCCGGCCCGCACGCTTCTTCGTACGGGCCTTGGCCAGCCACAGGCCGATCTGCACCTTCTCGCCGTCCACGGTGATCGCTTCGCGGGCGGTGGCGGCGCGGCCTCCCCGGTGGACGAAGAGTTCGAGGAGCTGCACGGTCTGGGCGAAGGTGCGGCGCGTTCGGCGGGGTGGGGCGAGCGGGGTGAAGGGGCAGGGCGGGGACCCATGACTCGACCCTCCCGCCATGTCCTAGTTGCTGGGCGCCGGTGTCGGCATCCCCTCGGCCGGGACCCCCTCTTGGGTCACCGCGAAGGATGGGTGGACCTCGCATTCCTCCGGCATCTCGTCGGCAGGAACCGCGCACCTAGAAGGATCGACTGCGGGCTCATTCCGCGAGACCTGTTCCTGCTTGACCTCCTCCTTCACGGACTCCGAACCGCGGGATGACGGAGCGTCACCCGAAGAGGCCGAGCAGGCCGCTGAACCCAACAGTGCGAGCAGAACGATGACTGCAGAAGCGGCAGCGGCGCGGACACGCATGAAAAATCCCCCAAAGCAGACGTACTGGCATGGCGCTCGCCAGCCGATCAACCATGCCACCACACACCGCGTTGATGGCATGGAAAATGTGAAGTAATTGTGCACACAGATGGCGTGTGTACGGGAAAACGGGCAAGCACCATACTGAAGCTTCCCCTTGATCATGGACACCTGGAGACCGCGACCTGAGGTTCCAGAGGAAGTAGCACCAGGTGGGAAGCAAGCACACGAACCGGTACACCGAGGAGTTCAAGCGGGACGCGATTGAGAGAGCGACCGGTGACCATGTTGTACCGGTTGATCCATGCGGAGAACGGAGAAGGCGAACTACCCGATCGTGCTGTTGTGCCGGGTGCTGCACGCGGCCCGCTCCTCCTCCTACTACGCCTGGCGCGAGGGCGAGGCCGCCCGCCAGGCTCGCCGGGCGGCCGACGACGCGCTCGCCCACGAGATCACCGTGCTCCACACCGCCTCCCGTCGCGCCTACGGCGTTCCGCGTATCCACGCCGAGCTGCGGCGTCTGGGGCACCGGGTGAACCGCAAGCGCATCGCCCGTGTCATGCGTGAGCGCGACATCCGTGGCGTCACCCGCCGCAAGCACCGCTCGCTGACCCGGCCGGACGTGAAGGCGAGGCCGGCCCCGGACCTGATCGGCCGCGACTTCCACGCCGAGCGTCCCGGGATCGAGTTGGTCGGCGACATCGCACATCTCCCGACGGCCGAGGGCTGGCTCTGCCTCGTCTGCTGGCTGGACCTGGCCACCCGCGAGGTCGTCGGCTATGCGATGGCCGATCATCATCGCGCCGAGCTCGTCGTCGACGCCCTCGCCATGGCCTACGGCCGAGGCGGGCTGGAGCCCAAATGCGTGATCCACAGCGATCGCGGCAGCGAGTACACATCGGCACAATTCATAGATCGAATACGGGAGTTGGGGACGCGGCAGCAGAGCTGCGGACGCACCGGATCATGTTTCGGCAACGCCGCGGCGGAGAGTTTCTGGGACCTGCTCAAGGCAGAGATCGGAACCCGGACCTGGCCCGACCGGGCCACCGCCCGCGCAGAGGTCTTCACCTTCATCGAGACCTTCTACAACCGCCGCCGCCTACGCAAGCACAAGCCCTTCGGCTACCTCACCCCGGCCGAGACCAGGCAGCGGCATCAACACACCCTCGCGGCATAACGAACAAGTGTCCAAGATCACGGGGAATCATCAATCGGCTCCCTGCCCCCGGCAGGCTGACAGCAAGAGCGAAGCTCCGTCCGGACCGGGGAACGTGCTCTAGCGTGAGCGCTCCCGTCACCCGCTTGGCAGAGGAGCCCATCGTGCCCGAGGTCTGGATCGGCCCGCGCTGCTACGCGACGAAGTAGGCCCGACAGGAAGAGGACGACGACCTGCTGTTGCGGGACCTGCTGGACATGCACCCCAACGCGGCGGCGGAGGTCGGTCCGGGGGTGGACCCGTTCCGGATCATCCCCACCCCACGTGGTCACAGCAAAGGCCCGGAAGCGGTCCTGGTCGACGGCAGCAAAGTCGCCTTCTCGTACCAGAAGTGCCTGGACGCACCCACCCACCGGCGGCGCGTGCCGGCCGCGATGCGCACCGAGATCCAGCCGCAGGTCAACACCTGCTACGAGTCCCGCAAGGCGTCCCACACGCTCGTGTCCGACGAGAGCGGCCAGCCTCTGGCCCCCGACGAAACGCACGTCTCCTACTTCCGCGGCCCGCGCTTCCACGACATCGCGATGAAGTTCGTCCAATCCGCCGACGGCTTCGATGCCGTCGACCTGACAGCAGAGACGGCGCGGAGGCTGGCCCTGTTCACCGGCCGGACCGCCGTCATCGGCATCATCATCGCCTCGGCCAAGCGCTGATCGACCTGTCTCCGGCCCAAGTCCGGACCGGAGACACGTTGAGGAACAGGGTCTTTGAGAAGTGATCTTGTGTCCGGGTTCGTCATGCCAGGCCGAGGGCGGTGAGGGGGCCACAGGTGGTCGCGGGCGGTTCGGCGGAGGGCAGCGGCGATGTTGGTGTGGCCGTCTTGGCGGTGGACGCCGATGGCGAGGTTACGCAGGCCGGCAATGACGCGGGGTAGGTGCCGGGTGCGGATGTGCGAGGCGTCCTCGTGGACGGTCCGGTCACGGACGTGGTGGAGTTGGTTCTCGATGCGCCGGTGGCCGCGGATCCAGGCCGTGAGTTCGCTGCCGTCGGCCGCGCCGGGCGGCAGACTCGTGACCAGGTGGATCCGCTCAATCGTCAGCTTGCCCGTGCCCAGATTGCGTCTCCAGCGCACGGCTTGGAGGGCCTGGCGGGCGTGCGGGTAGTAGTCGTGTGGGCGAAGGCGGCGGTCTTCAGGCGGCGGATCTCGCGCCAGGGAAGGCGGCGGATGCGCTCGTGCAGTCCGGGATGGTTCCGCTTGACGACGGCCAGGCAGTGAGCCCCGCGTTCGTGGAGGTAGGCGGCGTGGTCGTGCTGGGTGTGCAGGACATCGGCGGTGATGAGGGCATCGGTCGGGTCGATGCCGTCCAGGAGCGGGACGAAGGCCGGGATCTCGTTGTTTTTCCCGTCGATCTGTCGTTGGGCGAGGACCTCACCGCTGTGGGTCATCGCGGCGATCAAAGCGGTGGCCGTGCGCCTTGCGGTGCGGGAACCGCGGAGTGTCTTCCCGTCGGCAGCGATCGTCTTCCGTCCCGAGGATGGGGCCGGGGCCTTGCGTGCCTGGAGGAAGTCGCCGATGGCGCGTTCGAGGGCGTCGCCATCCGCGGCAACGAGGACGAGGCGGACGGCGGTGGCGTGGGGCGGGCGGATCAGTCCGGTCGGCGGGTCGGGGCGGAACCCGAGCAGGGCAAGGACGCTCTGCGGAGCGTCGGCGATCCACTCGCCGATCGCCGTGATCGAGGCGGCGCCGGCCAGGACGGCGGCGGCCAGGGTCGCCCAGGGTTAGCGGATGCCGCGACGGGCCCGCGGGGCAGGGGCCGTGGCCAGATATCTCCGCAGGCCAGCGACTGTCTCCAACGGGGCGGGACGGAGTCCCCCAGTTGCCGGAGGCATGACGGCATGCGGAAAGATGGGTGCGCAGGCATGGACTCGCTCGGTGCTCATACGGACTCGACACCCACATGATCACCAGCGGCCATGCCTGTTCCGCGTCCAGGGTCGCTGCCGGCTGAAGTCGACGAGCCGTCACCTCCCGCGCTCAACAGGTGAAACCAGCCCACCTTGGCACTCCTCAAAGACCCTGCCCTCACCAGCGAACGGACCCCCCTTCCATGACCAACGGCCTCACCTGGATAGGCGCCCACGCCCACACCGCCACGCCCGTCCCCGGAATGCGCGGCGGCATCTCCCTCACACTCGCCCGAGGCATCGACGCTGACGAGCTCCTCATCAACCTCGGGGCCGACCTCGATCAGCTCGCCGCCCGCACCCCGCTGGCCGAACTGCGTAGCCAGCCCACCCCGCCCGGCCACGACCCCACCCGCTACGCCTACGCGATGTACGGCAGCGAGGGTGAGTGGACGTACGTGCTGGAGAACGACCACGCCGCGACCTGGGCAACCGGCTTCCGCCGCGTCCCCTCGATGAGGCCCGGCCCGGGTGAAGAGATCCTGTGCGCCAGCCGGAACCTGTACAGCCCGCCCGCCGCGATCCTGCACGTCGAAGGCGACGAGGTGATACGGCGCGCAGAGTTCGGCACCACCACCGGCCACGAGTCGGCGCTGGACGCGGCGCTCACCGCCGCCGGTGCCGTCTTCCCCTCCATCCCCGACGCCACCGCCGACGAGGTGACCGCCTACTACGAACAGCACGGCACGCGCCTGCCCACCCTGGTGTTCACCGCGCTGGGCGCGTACACGGGGCTGAGCATCGACCAGGATGCCGCTCAGGCCGGGAATCTCCCCGCCGTCCACCTCCTCACTCCTTGAGCCGCACGCGCCCGCACAACGGCTTCGGCCCACACCCTGACGGTCAGGGTGTGGGCCGATGCGTGTTGGCGCCGGGGTGTTACTGCGCGACGAATTCGCAGATCACGGGCTGACCGCCGCCGACACCGTAACGGCAGGTGCCGCCGTCATCCATGCGCGTATCCAGCCAGTACGCATCCTTGTCCTTGATGCGCATCTGCTTCATGAAGTTCGCGAAGTGGAGGAGACCATGAAGAGTGCGATGGAGGAGGCCAAGGCCAACCCCATTCCGGACGACAAGTACGGGGCGTCACAAGCCTGGAAGGCCAAATCATCGAAGCTGTCCAGTGACAACACGGCCCTCGTGACAACCGTCAACAACCAGACCAGCACAGCCGTTGTCGTTCACCTGACGCACGCGAGCGGCGACTGTCGCGTCACCGGCACGGAACGCGCAACCCGCATCCCCTGAAAACCGTAACGACCGCTCCCCCGATGCGACTGGCCCCAGCGGAAGCTGCGGAGGAACTCGATCGTCGTGGCGACGCCCTGCCTCAAGGTCCGGGCTCGTTGTACTGCCTGCGGTGGGGGCCAGACCGTATCCACCGGGGAAGATCCGTCAGCTCAGCAGCGCGAGCAGCCGCCCCAGCGCCTCCATCACGGGCCTGCCCACCTCTCCCACGGTCGCCGCGATCTGCGAGACGGACGCCAGGATCATGCCGCGCTCGCGCAGGGCGGACCGGTCGGGAGTGAGCGCGGGCAGCGCGTTCTCCACGGTTTGGGCCTGGCCCGGGGTGAGGTTCGGGCGCAGGTCGTCGAGGAGGCGGGTGAGGTCTGTGACCGCGGCTTGGAGTTCGATGTCCTGGGCGGTGTGGTCGTTGTGGACGACGGTGCCGTGGTTGATGCCGATGACGTTTTCGCCGCCGTTCACGTTGACGACGTCGCCGTAGTAGTTCGATGTGTCGCTCATAGTTTGATCCCTGTATTTCCCCTGCCGCCGTTCATGTTGACGACGGAACCGAAGTTGTTCGTCGTGTTGTACTGCTCGAGGACGGCGGAGAATTCGTATTCCGGGTGGTCGATCGCGTACACGATCTGCCCGGCGATTGCCCGTAGTTCATCCATGGTCGGCAGGGTCAGGACCACCCTGGAACCGCTGTTCAGTTCGACGACCAGTACCGGCTTCCTCGACCAGAACAGGACAGCGCAGACAATGGCCAGGGTGAACAGGATCAGGACGCCCGGGGCGGAGCCGCCCCCGTCCGTGGAGTCGAGCCGGGCGGAGATCAAGAAAGCGAGGATCACCAACAGCAGGAAGTAGACGCCGGCCTTGCCCCAGGCGGGCTTCAGCCTGAACACTTCGACCCAGCTGACATTGCGCAACGGCACCGCCGCCGACCCCACCCAGAGGATCTGTCGCTGGACCCGGAGTTCCAGCGGTTTTCCCTTGCGGGGAGGCAGTGGCATCGGCGGGACCTGCGGAGGCGGCTGAGACGGGGGCCAGGGCGGAGGCTGTGACGGGGGCTCGGGAGGTGGTGGTACGCCGATGCCGCCTGTGTGATCCATGGTCCCCCCGTGCTGTCGTCACGACCGCCCGCGCAGTGCATGGCGCGGGAGCATCATTAAGCCTGTGCGGGGTCGGGGGGCGGCAGACGAGATACGGCCAATGTCATCGTCACTCGTCGTTGGCGGTGTCCGAATCCCGTAGCGGCCGCAGCCCGCCCGGCCGGGGAGTCGGAAAAGGTACCGGTCGAGTTCGCGTTCCATCCAGATGGCGAGTTCTGCCTTGTGCCCGCCAGCATCCGGGCGATGTCCGCGACCGGCCTCTCCGGCTGGAATAACACCCACTCGACCGCGTCGTTCCCGCACTCTTCCGGAAGGAACTGCCCTCCACGAGCCATGGCGGACCTTCCACCTGCGGACCGCCACGCGACCTGCTGTTCAGGTGCTGGCATCCAGAGGTCACCTCTGCTCACCCCTGTGACCCGACCCCGCACTACAAGGCCGGCCGCGGGCCGGGCGGTGAATGAGGTTCTGGACGGCTGTTCCCCGTCTGTCGGTGTCACTCTCACGCCCGACGGCGGCGTCTGTGTCGCCGACGACAGGGCGGGGGCGGGGGCGGTCCCGGGCTCGATGCCCTGCCGGGCTGCTGACAGCCGCGGGCCCCGGCTTCGACGCCGATCGGATCGGCGGGAGCCTGACTGGGGTCGTTTCGGTGTAGCTGGACCGTCCCGAGTTCTAGGGCTCCAGGCGCGGTTTGCCGGGCAACGCCGGCGTACGCGCCTGCGCCGGACAGGCCGTCCAGGACCACCTCGGCAGGTGGCTGAAGGACAATCCGCAGCAGGCAGGCCGCAGCCGTCATCGACCGGATCGTCCGCGGTGCTCGGGGTGCCCGGGGTGCCCGGGGTGCTCGCGGTGCCCGGGGTGCTCGCCAAGGCTGACCAGCGACGGATGCAGGAAGCTCCTGCACAAGCAGCGCGGAACTCCGTTGGACATCACGTGCCGTCCGACCACGTGGCGATCGGTCTCTGACCGGAGTTCCTCGGTCCGGGCGCTCGCCGTCGCGCTGCCCGAGGACTACGGCCGGCGCCTGTTCGCTGAGGCCGAATACGTGATGGGCCAGGCTGACGACTGTCCACAGCGGCCTTCTCGGGGCCCGGACCGTACGCTACGTGGTCCTGTACGAACGGCTGGACCGCCTCCAGGACGCCGTGGCCGACTGGAAGGAACCCGCCTCGGCCGCCCCCTCATCGTCACCCCGTGCCTCCTCCCCCATGCGGGCCTCGCTTCCAGGACGCACGGTCGCCGGATGGCCGGGCGGGGCCGGACGGCTCCACGTGTCGGCCCACGAGGGGCGCGTCCGTCAGTCCTCGCCGAAGTCGTGGTCGGGGTGGTTGGCCTCGCCCACGCGCCAGTAGCCGCGCGTGGTCACCTGCGGGCGCGGCAGCATCCGCTCGCCGAGGAGGTAGGAGCGGGCCTTGCGGACCGCCGATGCCTCGCAGGCGATCCAGATGTGCGTGTCGTCCGCGAGGTCGGCCCGGTGGCAGGTGTCGACAAGGGCGGCGCCCGGCTCGCCTGCACGGTCGTGCCAGGTCACTACGACACCAGCGGGTGCCGGCAGGCCGATGCGGTCCTCGGGGCCGGCCGCTTCCAGGTGCACCTGCCCGGTGACATCGTCCGGCAGCGCTTCGAGCAGGGTGGCGATGGCGGGCAGGGCGCTCTCGTCGCCGCCGATCCACCAGGAGGCCGCCGCCGGGTCGACGCAGAAGCCGCCGCCCGGGCCGCCGATGGCGGCTCGGCTGCCGGGCTCGGCCTGCGCGGCCCACCGCGCGGCCGGCCCGTCGCCGTGCAGAACGAACCAGACCTCAAGGGTGCGGGCCTGGGCGTCGAAGCGTCGGGGCGTGTACGTCCGCATCACCGGTCGGCCGTCGGGCCATGCGAGGTGGCCGTCCGGGCCGGCCACCGGCCGCGCGACGTTGCCGTCGGCGTCCGGCAGGAAGAGCTTGATGTGCGCCGTCGGGGCGGGCTCGGCGAATCCGGCGAGGGACTCGCCCGCGAACACCACCGACAGCATGCGCGGGGTCAGCGGCCGGACGTCGACGACCTCGACCTGGCGCGGCGGACGGCGGCGCGGGCCACCGGGACGGGCTTCGCCTCGGGGAGGCCTTTGGCCACCGGGGCGGCCTGAGTCCGGGGAAAGGGACAAGGAGTGCTCCTTCACTTGCCTGCGCGGCCCGGGGCGGGCGCGCCGGTGAACTGCTCGGCCAAGGCTTCGGAGCCTCGGGCGAGCATCGCGACGTCGGCGCCGACCAGGACGAACGACGCACCGTGTTCGAGGTAGGCCGACGCGACGGCTGGGTCGAAGGCATTGACGCCGACGGGCTTGCCGGCGCTGCGGACCGCGTCGAAGGTGCGCTCGACCGCGGACACCACCTCGGGGTGGGTCTGCTTGCCGAGCAGACCCATTGACGCGGCGAGGTCGGACGGGCCGACGAAGACACCGTCGATGCCGTCGACCGCGGCGATCGCGGCAGCGTTCTCGGCGCTGGTGACCGACTCGATCTGGACGAACAGCGAGACGTGTTCGTCCGCGTTGGCCAGGTAGTCGTCGACGCGGTTCCAGCGGGCCGAGCGGGCGAGGGCCGAGCCGACCCCGCGGTTGCCGCGTGGCGGGTAGCGCACCGCCCGCACGGCCGTCTCCGCCTGCTCCGGGGTGTCGATCATGGGAATCAGGATGTTCTGGGCCCCGAGGTCGAGGATCTGCTTGATCATGACCGGCAGCAGGCCCGGCGCGCGGACGAGTGGGCTGACCGGGTAGGCGGCGACCGCCTGGAGCTGCGCGAGCACCGACTCCAATTGGTTGGGCCCGTGCTCCATGTCGATCAGCAGCCAGTCGAGGCCGCCGCCCGCGCAGATCTCGGCGACGAGCGGGCTGCCGCTGCACACCCACATGCCGGCCAGGGGGCGGTCGGAGGCGGCGAGCGCATCGCGGAAGTTCGGCGGAAGGTTCACCGGAAGGCGCACGAGATCGTTCCCATCGTTCCGTAGTCGCAGAGCACCGAGTCGCCGCGAGAGATCCACATCGGCCGGGTGAAGGACCCGGCGAGGATCAGTTCGCCGGCGTCGAGGCCGGTGCCGTGCTGGTGGAGTTTGTTGGCGAGCCACGCCACGCCCGTGGCGGGGTGGTTGAGCACACCGGCGGCGACGCCGGTCTCCTCGATCGTCTCGTTGCGGTAGAGCAGCGCGGAGATCCAGCGCAGGTCGACCGCGTGGGGTGCGACGGGGTTGCCGCCGAGCACCATGCCGCCGTAGGCGGCGTTGTCCGCGATGGTGTCGACGATCGTGCGTCCCGCGAGTTCGAAGTGTGAGTTGAGGATCTCCAGCGCGGGGATGACGTACTCCGTCGCCCGGAGCACGTCGAAGACGGTGCAGTGCGGGCCCTTCAGCGGTGCCTTGAGCAGGAAGGCTAGTTCGACTTCGATGCGGACGTTGGAGAACGCGTCGAACGGGACGACGGCGCTGTTGTCCCAGACTGTGTCGTCGAACATGACGCCGTAGTCCGGCTCGGAGATGCCCGTCGCCGCCTGCATCGCCCTGGACGTCAGACCGATCTTGCGGCCGACGAGGCGGCGGCCGGCCTCGATGCGCCGGTCGCGCCAGAGCCCTTGGATGGCGTACGAGTCCTCCACCGTCGCCTCGGGATGCCGGGCGGTGATGCGCGGCAGCACGGTGCGTTCGGTGTGTGCCCGCTCGATCTCGGCGGCGAGGTCGGCACGGGTCTTGTCGGGAAGCATCGTCAGGCTCCTTGGCCGGCGCGGTCGTCGTGGTGCGGGCTGTGTGCGCCGTCGGGCTGGTGGGTGCGGAAGGCGTCGAGGGAGCGTGTGCGGTGCAGGCGTACCGCCTGTTCGACCCGGTCGGGCGTCCCGTCGCCCTCGATGAGGTCGAGCAGTTCGTCGTGCTCGCACACCGATTCCTTGGGGCGGTGGGGGACGAGCCCGAAGATCGAGTCGCGCATGTGGCCCAGCCGGGACCACTCCCCGTCGACCAGGTCCAGCAGCCGGGGGTTGGGGCACCTGGAGTAGAGGGTGTGGTGGAACTCCTGGTTGAGCGCGGTGAAGCGCCGGAAGTCGAATTGGCCGAGCGCGGTGCGCATGGCCGCGTTGAGTTTCCGGGCTTGCGCCATGTCCCGCCGGGTGAGGTGGGGAGTCGAGAGCGCCGTCGCCGCGCTCTCCAGCACGGTGATGACCTCAACCGCGTGGATGTAGCGGTCCGGGTCGGCCATGGAGACGCTCGCGCCCACGTTGGGCTCGAAGGTCACCAGGCCCTCGGCCGTGAGGTGGCTGATGGCCTCGCGGACCGGCACCACGCTCATGCCGAGCTGGCCGGCGAGCGTCGTCAGGACGAGGCGGTAGCCGGGGCCGAACGCCCCGGACGTGATCCGCTCCCGGATCCACTCGTAGGCGACCCGTGACTTGCTCGCGGCCGGTGCCGGCCGGGTCCGGGTCACGAGTCGGTCCGCGCCGTGTCCGACGGCGCCCTGCCCGCGGACGCCGCGTCCGGCGGCGCCGTCTCCGGCCGGGCGGAGTGCTCGGCCTCGTACGTCGCCCGCCATTCGGCGTTCATCGGGAAGAGCCCCTCGACGGGGTGTCCCTCGGCGACCTTTCCGGCGATCCAGCCGTCCTCCTCCTCTTGGGCGATGGCGGCGTCGGCGACCGCCTCCGCCATTTCCGGCGGGATCACGACGACCCCGTCGGTGTCGCCGACGAGGATGTCGCCGGGCTGCACGGTGGCACCACCGCACGCGATGGTGAGGTCGGCGTCCCAGGGAACGTGCTTGCGGCCGAGCACGGCGGGGTGTGGCCCCGCGGTGAAGACGGGGATGCCGACGGCGGCGACGGCTTCGGCGTCGCGCACGCCGCCGTCGGTCACGACGGCGGCGGCGCCGCGGGCATGGGCGCGGATGGCGAGGACGTCACCGAGCGTGGCCGATCCTCTCTCGCCGCGTGCCTCGATGACGAGGACCTCTCCCTCCGCCACGGAGTCGAAGGTGCGTTTCTGCGCGTTGTAGCCCCCTCCGTGGCTGCGGAAGAGGTCCTCGCGGAAGGGAACGAAACGCAGCGTCCGGGCGGTGCCGACGAACTTCTGTCCCGCCACGAGAGGACGGACGCCGTCGATGAACACGCCTTCAAGGCCCCGGCGGCGCAGCTGGGCCGAGAGTCCGGCCACCGGCACCGACGCGAGTTTCGCCCGTAGTGCTGGGGTGAGGGGGGAGGCGGGTGTGGTGTTCAAGGAAGGGCTCACTTCAATATCGTGTACGGAATTGTGGTTGGATCTGCTGCATGGCGACCAAGACCGAACAGGCATTCATGATCCTCAAGGAACGGATCATGAACGGTACTTATGGGCCGGGGCACCGCCTGGTCATCGACCAGTTGGTGCGCGAGCACGGCATCAGCTCGGTGCCGTGGCGCGAGTCCCTGCGCCGGCTCCAGGCCGAGGGCTGGGTGGAGATCGTGCCCAACGTCGGCGCGTTGGTGGCGACGTTCGACACCGACGCGTGGCAGCAGGGTCTGCAGATCGTGGCGCGCCTCGGCGGCTACGCGACGGCGCTGTCGGCGCCCCATCTGACCGAGGCCGACCTGACGGCGGCCCATACACTGGACCGGCAGATGAAGGAGGCGCTCGCCGCCTTCGACCCGGCCCGCTTCGGCCGGCTCAACCGGGAGTTCCATCGGCTGCTCGCGTGCCGCTGCCCCGACCGCCGTCTCGTCGACATGGTCGACAACGAATGGGCCCGGCTCGAAATCGTCCGCAAGTCGGCCTTCTGGTACGCCCCCGGTCGCGCCCAGGCCGCCATCGCCGAGCACGAGGGCATCCTCCACCTCATCGAGGCCGGCGCGTCGGCCGAGGCCGTTGAGGCGGCCGCGAAGCAGCACGAGATCAACACCATCGAGGCGGTCACGACGTACGAGGCCACCCTGCCCGACCAGCAGTTCTGAAAGCGGCACGGCTCACTCGCCCCGCTCGCGCCACCGGGCGATGAGCGCCTTGGCGTAGTCGTTGCCGTTGGGGTGCCGGAGCGTGGTGTGCGCGTGGAACCGCGCGGGCAGCTTGTTGCTCAGCCACACCCCGGCGTGGTCGTCGAACTCCGCGATCAGTACCGGGCTGTGCACCCGGAAGTAGAACGGCTGGGAGCCGTCCGTCGCGCCGTACCAGGAGAACCACGTCTCGTCGAGGTGCGCGTCGTACTCCGCCAGGGCGAGTTCGCGCTGCCCCTCGACCAGCAGACGCAGGAAGTCGGCGACGACACGGCGGAGCAGGTCGCGCTGCGCTTCGTCGAGTTCGTCCGCCGGGATCCCCTCGTACGGGATCACCCGGTTGTCGCGGAACGCGCCCGCGACGTGCCGCTCGTCGGCGGGGTGCAGCCGTCCCTCCGGCATCGCCGGGTCGAGTACGGACTCGAAGACGACGGCCCGGTCGCGCTGGGCGGCCGTGAGGGAGCCCGCCAATTCGAGGGCGAGCCGCTCCCGCTCCGCGAACAGCGGCTCATGGTGGCCGGCTGTGTCGTCCATGAGCGCGGGCTCGGCGCCGAGGAACACCGGAGCGATGACGTGCCGGCCCCCCACGGAGACGAAGTTCAGGGCCACGTGGTGGCCGAAGAGCTGCCAGCCCCACGGCTCACCCGCCGCGCCCGCCGCCGGGTCGCCGAAGACGGAGAACCAGTAACTGTGCCGGTTCATGACCGTGGGCAGGCCGACCAGGTCGCCGAGCCGGCCGTTGAGCTCCATCGCGCCCTCGACCCGGGCGTAGCCCTCGGGGCTGAGGGACGCGCGGAGGACGCCGTGGATCGCCGCCTTCTTGTCGTCGGTGAGCACCTCCATCCTCAATCCCACGCGGTAGACCATGAACTCGGGGTTGCTCCACGCCCGCCACTGCGGCGCGTCGATGTCGTAGCGGACCGCGTCCAGCTCACCGGGGGTGAGCATCCCGAGGAAACGGTCGGCGGCCTCGGCGGGCCCGCCCCCGGTGTCCGACGGCGCGGCGGAGCTCAGGGCGTAGAGCCCTTCGCGCACCGCGCCGTCGGAGGTGATCCCGACGAACGGCTCACGGTAGAGGCCGTCCCAGTACGTGAGGAGGTCGCGCAGGAAGGGCGCCTGGTAGCGGTTCTGGGCGAACTCCTCATAGGTCATCCCGCGGACCTCGGCGAGCTTGGGGTCGTCGAGGTCGAGCAGGAAGGTGCGATAGCTGTCGTCGGTGAGCTCGACCGCCTCCTCACGGCCCGTCGTGCGGGAGGTCGTGAAGAAGCCGTCGATGTCCTCGTCAGGTAGGGCGCTCATCGGTCTCACTCTGCTCGGGTGTCAGATCGGGAGGTTGAACATCTTCTTCGCGTTGCCGTGGAAGACGGCCTCGCGGTCGGCGTCGCTGATCTCAAGCTCGTTCCGGACGAATTCGACGCCCTGGCTCATCCAGGAGCGGAAGACGGGGAACGAGGAGCCGAACATGTAGTGGTCGGCGCCGTTGATCTTCAGTGCCGCCTCGACCTGGATCTTGCCCCAGGAGTGCGGGTGGGTGAGGTCGAAGAAGATGTTGTTCTCCAAGTACTGCTTGATCTTGTCGCCGCCGGTCGTCGACAGGCGCTGCATCGCCTCGCCGGCCTTGGGTGCGTGCGGGGTGAGCAGGTCCGTGGCCGCGAACCAGTTGCCGCCGAGCATCGTGTGGATGAACTTCAGGTCGGGGAACTCCTCGAACATGCCGCTGAACAGCTCGCGCCCGACCGCGATGCCCTGGTCCATGATGCGGCCGTACTCACGACGGAAGTTCTGGTACTCGATGACCGACTTCCACTCCACCGGGAGCGGCGTGTGGTGGACGATGACCGGGACCTTCTTGTCGTTGAGCACCTTGAGGTAGGGCTTGAACGCCTCGTCGTCGAGGTAGAGCTGGCCGTAGTGGCAGGCGAGCTGGACGCCCACGGCTCCGTTGTCGAGGCAGCGCTCCAGCTCGTAGATGTTCTCCTTGCCGCCCCACGGCGGGAGGCAGGCGGTCGAGAACAGCCGGCCGTTGGACTCGGCGACGATCTTGGCGGCGTTGTCGTTGACGGCCTTGCAGGTCTCAAGGCCGAGCCACTCCTGCCAGACCGGGACGCGCATGATGCCGTAGTCGACACCCGCGTCGTCCATGGCCTTCAGCTTCGCCTCGGTCGAGTAGTCGCCCTCGACGTAGTTGAGGTTGGCGTAGCCCTTCGGCTTCTCCAGAACCAGCTGCTTCTTGCCGTCCTCCATGGTGATGACACGGGCGATCTCGCCGAAGCCGCGCGGAGCGCTGTTGAGGAAGCCGTTGAGGATCTTCTCGTTCGTGAACAGGTCCTCGGGCAGGTGGTGGATGTTGATGTCGACGACGGTCATGACACTCCTTGTGTGCTGCGCTCGCGCAGCTTGGTGCGCGAGCTGTCGGTGTAGATGCTTTCGACGATGTCGTGCGGGGTGAACTCACCCGTGAGCTCACGCCCGACGGCACCGTTGCTGAAGACGAGTACGCGATCGCACAGCAGCGCGAGCTCGTTCTCGTCGGAGCTGGCGACGAGAACGGCGCGGCCCTCGCGAGCGGCCCCGCGGACCGCCTCGACGATGGTCTTGCGCGCGCCCACGTCGACGGCCTGGGTGGGCTCGTGGAGCACCAGCAGCGTCGGATCGGTGGCGAGCCACTTGGCCAGGAGCACCTTCTGCTGGTTGCCCCCGCTCATGTTGTCGAGCACGGCGTGCGGCCACGGGGGGCGTACGTCGAGTCGCTCGATCCAGTCGGCCGCCAGCTGCTTCTCGGCTCCGCTGCGCAGTGGCCGCACCCTG
Organism: Streptomyces sp. Mut1; assembly: GCF_030719295.1. Classification (NCBI taxonomy): domain Bacteria; kingdom Bacillati; phylum Actinomycetota; class Actinomycetes; order Kitasatosporales; family Streptomycetaceae; genus Streptomyces; species Streptomyces castrisilvae. Next base: position 34,085 of record NZ_CP120997.1, read on the forward strand.
CCCGAGGCGGTCGCGGTGCAGGTCTGCGGGAACGAGATGTTCTCCGTCACGGTCATCGCGCCGACGAGTCCGGCCGACTCGCGGCCCTCCGGGACGAGCGCGATTCCGCTCCTGATCGCCGAGGCCGGCGACAGGCCCTTGAGGGCGACCGGCCCCGTGGGCAGGGTCATGGTGCCGCCGTCCGCCTCGCTGACACCGCTGATCAGGTACGGGACGTCCTCGTGGCCGGCCCCGCTGAGGCCCGTGACGCCGACGACCTCGCCGGGCCGGATGCGCAGGGAGAACTCGCGCACGGTAGGTCCCGTGAGGCCGTCGACCACGACGGAGACGTCGTCGTTCGCGGCGCCGACCGCCGTGCGGTGTTCGAGGCCTTCGACCTCACGCCCGAGCATGAGGTGGGCGAGGTCGGACTTCGTCATGCCCTCGACGTCCTTGCCGGCCACGACAATCTCGCCGTCGCGGAGCACGGTGACCCGGTCGGCGGCCTCCACGACCTCTTCCAGGCGGTGCGTGATGAGGAGAGCGGCGGTGCCGGTCGCGACGATGCGGTCGAGCAGGGTGTAGAACCGCTCGAGCGACTCACGGCCGAGGGCACGCGTCGACTCGTCGAAGATGATGACTCCGCGGCCGTCTTCGAGGTCCTGCACGGCACGGGCGATCGCGACGACCGCCTTCTCGTCCTCGTGCAGATCCGAGACCTTGCTGTCGAGCGGAATCCGGTGCGGGCCGAGCCGTTGGAAGACGGCCCGCGTCGCCTCGGCCTCGGCCTTCCAGTCGATCCGGCGCAGGAAGCGCGAGCCCTTGAACCTGCCGAGGCGGGTGTTCTCCAGCACTGTGGCGTCCGGCACCAGGCCGAGGTTCTGGTGCACCACCGCGACCCCCGCGGCACGGGACTCGTCGGGCCGGACCGGGAGCCGCAGGCCGATGCCGTCGACCGTGATCCGGCTGCCCGCGTCGGGGCGGTAGAGACCGGTGAGGATCTTGGCGAGGGTGGACTTGCCCGACCCGTTCTGCCCGATGAGGGCGTGGATCTCCCCGGCACGCACATCCATGGCGACGTCGCGCAGGACCGTGGCGCTGCCGAAGGTCATCGAGACCCCCTCGACGGCGAGCCGCGGGCCCTGCGGCGAACCGGTCCGTTCCGTCGGGGCCCGGCCGGCGAGCCCGCTCACGCGACGCCCCACAGCTTCTTGAAGTCGTCCGTGTAGGTGGCCGGGCCGAACCACTCGCCGGAGAGCTCGGCCTCCTCGGTCAGCTTGACGTCGCCGATGTTGTCCTTCGTGAACAGTCGGGTCGGGATGTTGTACTCCGGCACCGGCTGACCAACGATCAGGCGCAGCGCCGCGTCGGTGTCGACCCAGCCCTGGAAGGCCGCGGCCTGGGCGGTGGCGGCCGCCAGGGAACCGGACTTGAGGGCCTTCAGGCCGCCGAGGGAGGCGGAGCCGGTGACGACCTTGATGTCCGTGCGCGAGGTCTGCTGGACGCCGCCCTGAGTCGGCTGCAGGTACTGCTCGAACTGCGCGTCGACGTAGTTGATGCTCGGGTCCTTGAGCAGCGCGGCGCTGGTCGAGGAGGGGACGAGCGCGAAGTTGGAGGACGTGACCTTGTTGACCGTCAGCTTGCAGTCGGGGCAGCTCTTCTTCAGCGCGGCCTCGCCTCCGGTGACGTATGCGGCGGGCGACGGGCCGTCGGAGCTCTGATTGACCAGGATGTTGGCCTTGCCCTTGGCGTCCGCGGCGATCCAGTCGAAGATGCGGGTCTGCTGCTCGGTCCCGGGGACCGGAATCCAGGTGAGCGTCTTGGAGGCGGGGTGGGCCGGGTCGGGCACCTGGTTGCTGATGACGACCGGGATGCCGGCCTTCTGCGCGGCGTCGAAGCCGTTGGCCGCCAGGCCGTACGGGATGGCGTCCGCGATGATGGCCGCGGCCTTGGCGTCCGTCGCCTGGCCGATACAGCCGCCGATCTCGGTCGGCGTGCCCTTGCCGTCGCAGACCTGGAGGCGCAGGCCCGCGGCCTTGACGGCGGCGGCGAGCGTCTTCTCCGTGGTGGTGAACTGCGGCGCCTGCTTGGTGATCGGGACGTAGAAAATCGTCTTTCCGGCGATGGAGCCGGCCTTGTCGAGCTTCTCCGTCGGGACGGGGTAGGCGTTCAGCGGCTTCAGCGCCGTGGCCAGATTGCCGCTGGCGACGGAGGCCGGGCCGTCGTTGCTGGTGGACGCGGTGTCCTCCGCGTCACCGCCGCAGGCGGCGAGGGAACCGGCGAGGAGGGCGATGCCTGCGGCCGCGGGCCAGGTGCGGGCGCGACGGGTGTGACGTGCGGGTCTCATGGCGAACTCCGTTGTCTGCTGAGATTGACGCGGTGGCAGGGCTGCTGGTCCAGGGGTGACCGGCGGGTGATCAGCGCGAGTGGCCGCGCAACACGGTCGAGATGGTGACGGCGACGACGAGGACGCCGCCGTAGAAGACGCTGGTGACCCACGAGGTCGCGCCCAAAAGCTGGAGTCCGAGCACGCCCGTGGCCAGGAAGAAGACGGCGATGAGGGTACCGATCGGGTTGAACCGCCCCGGCTGCAGGATCGCCGTGCCGAGGAAGGTCGCCGCGAAGATCGGCAGCAGGTAGCTCTGCGACACGTTGGGGTCGAAGCCGCCGGTGGCCGCCGCGGAGAGCACCCCTCCGGCGCCGGCGATGAGGCCGGCGGTCGTGAAGGCCCCGATACGCAGACGTGTCACGCGCACACCGGCCAGCCGGCTGACCTCGCGGCTCTCACCGACGAAGCGCATGGTGCGGCCCAGCGGCGTGAAGTGCAGGACGTAGGCCAGGCCGAGCATGAGCGCGAGCCCGTAGAAGAAGCTGATGGGAAGGCCGGCGACGGGCAGGAGCGCGATGTCCTTGAAATCCGTGGGAAGACCGCTGACCGGCATCAGGTCGGAGACCCACAGTGCGATGCCGAGGAGGAAGGTGCCCATGCCGAGCGTCACCACGATGGTGTTGACGCCGACCTTGACCACGAGCCAGCCGTTCACGGCGCCCACCACGGTGGACAGGGCGAGCGAGGCGAGCACCGCCGCCCACACGTTCCACCCGTGGTTGACGTTGAGGATCGTCAGCATGATGGCGGCGAGCCCGAAGTTGGAGGCGATCGACATGTCGACGAATTCGCCGACGATGATCGTGCAGAGCAGGGCGGCGGTCAGGAAGACGAGCGCCGACTGGTTCTGACTGCCGAAGATCACCTTGAGGCTGCCCGACGTCATGAAGGTGTCGGGGCGGAGGACCGAGAAGAGGACCGCGAGCGCGATCCAGACGCCGATGACGGCGAAGCGGGAGGCGAACCAGGCCCAGCCGCCGCCGTGTTTCACAGGGGCGTCCGGTGCGGGGGTTGATACGGACGGCGACTTCACGCCGGTGACCGTGGACATCTCTGACATGGGATCGGGCGCTCCCTGGCTGGTACGTACGGGCTGTGGTGCCGAACACTCAGGATCGTGTGCGAAACCATATACAGAATCGCCTACAACACAAGACCTACGGACGCCGCAAATCGTGGTTGAAATCGTACACGATCTCGCCTACGGTTTCGGATCACGTTGTGGCACATGCCACAACCCGTGTGCAGAGAGGCAGGGGACCCGTGCCCCAGACAGTCGTCCGTGACGTCGAGTACCAGCACAGAGGCACCCGCATGCGGGGCCTGGTCATCACCTGTCCGGGCGGAGCGGCCGGCGACTCCTCCGCCGCCGGGGTCCTGCTCATCCACGACGCCTTCGGCCTCGGCGAGGAGATGATCGGCAACGCGACACTGCTCGCCGAGGCCGGACATCCGGTGTTCCTGGCCGACGTGTGGGGCGAACGCGCCACACCGTCCTCGGTCACCGAGATCGGACCGCTGATCGGCTCCATGACCCGGGACCGCGACCGGTGGCTGGGGCGCGTCGCCGCCGCCCACGCGGTAGTCGACACGGATCCGGAGTTCACCGGCCGTCCCCTGGCCCTCCTCGGATACTGCTTCGGCGGCTCCTCGGCGCTCGAGTACCTGCGCACCGGGGCGGCCGTCGCCGGCGTCGCCGCGGTGCACCCCGGGCTCGACCTGCTCGGCCAGGACTGGAGCACTCCGGGATCGGGCTCCGTGCTGCTGATGACCGGCGCCGACGACCCGATGGCGACGCCTGCCATGCGGAGCCGGCTGGAGGAGCACCTGAGCTCCGCCGGGCTGGACCACCAGTTCCACGTCTACAGCGGCACCACGCACGCCTTCACCAGCCCCAAGGCCGCCGCCTCCCCCGAGCCCGAGCTGTTCGCGTACAACGCGCGCAGCGCCGCGCGGGCCTGGGCGGCCACCACCGGCTTCCTCGCCGAGCTCTCCGCTCCGGCGTCCTGACCACGCGACCACACCCCACACAAGACGAGGACAATGACATGACCACCAGCGATCTCGACATCGCGATCATCGGCGCCGGGCCGGCCGGCCTGCTCACCGCGCTCCGTTTGCACCAGAAGGGCTTCCGCCCGGTCGTCTACGAGGTTGTGCCCGAACTGAAGCCGCTCGGCGTCGGCGTCGACATCAAGACCGTCGGCACAGCCGAGATCGACGGTCTCGGCCTGCTGGAGGAGTTCCGCGCGATCTCCGTCGACGCGGAGGACTCGATCTTCTACAACCACTTCGGCCAGGAGATCTACGCCGAGAAGTGCGGCGTGCACATGGGCTACCTGCACGAACAGCGCTTCGTGCACCGCGGCACCCTCCAGATGCTGTTCCACAAGGTCGCGCTGGAGCGGCTGGGCGCGGACGCGATACGTCTGGGCGCCGGTGTCACCGGCTACGCGCAGGACGACACGGGCGTGACGCTCGACCTCCGGCACGACGACGGCCGCACGGAGCAGGTGCGCCACGCGGCGGTCATCGCCTGTGACGGCATCAAGTCCGCCATCCGCAGACAGATGTTCCCCAACCTTTCCGAGCCGCACTTTTCCGGCATCACCATGTGGCGCGGCACCACGGTCATGGAGCCCTTCCGCAACGGCCACACGATCCTGCACATCGGCGACCCCAACACCGCCTCGATGATCGTCTACCCCATCGCCGACAACTTCGAGGGCACCGGCAAGACACTGGTCAACTGGGTCGCCGAGACCAACGGCGAGGAGACCATCGAGGACTGGAACCAGGTCGGCGACATCAGCGAGGTCATTCCGCTCTTCGACACCGTCGATCTGCCGTTCCTCGACGTCCGGCGGATGATGCGCGAGGCCCGCGAGGTCTACCTCTTCCCGTTGATCCGCCACGACCCGCTCGACAACTGGGTCGACGGCCGGGTCGTCCTGCTCGGCGACGCCGCCCACGCGATGTACCCGCGCGGCGGCAACGGCATCACCCAGGCGATGCTCGACGCCCGCGTCATCGTGGACAAGCTCGCCGAGCACCCCGACGACCCGCACGCGGCCTTCGTCGCGTACGACGCGGCCCGCCGCGAGGGCGTCAACCGGATCGTGATGAACATGCGCGGCGAGGGCTACGAGGTCATCCGGCGCATGGTCGCCGAGCGCACCCGGGGCACGCGCTTCAAGGACATCGAAGAGGTTCTCCCGCTCGCGGAGGCCGACGGGATCTTCAGCAAGTACCACGCGCTGGTCGGCTCACCCCGGCCCGGATTCGAGGCCGGCGAGGCGACCGGCTACCGCACCGACGACCTCGACGAGTACGGAGCCAGGGCATGACCGTCGCCCCGGTGGTCCTCGCCGACGCTGCCACGAGCGCGGCGATCCTCGACGTGGAGGAACGCCGCCGGCGGGCACTCCTGGAGGTCGACCTCGACACGCTCCGCGACCTGTACGACGACTCGCTGATCCACACCCACGCGCCCGGCCTGACCCACACGAAGGCCCAGCTCCTGGAACACATCGCCACCCGCGCGCCCTACAGGGGCGCGACCCGTGGCGAACTGACGATCCGTGTGATCGGCGGCGTCGCGATCATGACGGGCCGTCTGATCAACCGCCTCGGCAGCCCGGACGGCTCCGAACGCACGGTCGCCGGCCAGGTGATCCAGGTGCTGCGGCAATGCGAGGACGGCGCCTGGCGCTTCGTCAGTTTCCAGATGACCCCGGATGGCGAGCACGTCTGGGCCCCCACCGCCGAGGAGAAGGCCGGCCTCGACAGGATCGCTCAGGAGGAGCAGCAGTGAAGATCGCACGCTTCCACACCGCGGAGGGGCCGACGCGGCTCGGCCGTGTCGACGGTGACCGGGTCACCGACATCTCTGACGTCGTCGGGAACACGTCGCTGCGGGCGATCCTGCCTCTGCTGCCCTCGCTGAAGCAGGCGGTCCTCGCCGCCGACGGCCCGTCGCACTCGCTGGCCGACGTGGCCCTGGAGGCCCCAATCGACACCCCGCAGAAGTACCTGGGCATCGGCATGAACTACAGGGAGCACGCCGAGGAGGCGCGTGCCGCGGGCATCCCGATCCCCGAGAACCAGATGTGGTTCAACAAACAGGTGTCCTGCATCGCCGGCCCCTACGACGGCATTGTGAAGCCCCGCCTGTCCGACGCGCTGGACTACGAGATCGAGCTCGGCGTGGTGATCGGCCGCCGCTGCAAGCACGTGTCCGTCGAGGACGCCCGCTCGGTCATCGCCGGGTACCTCGTCGCCAACGACGTGTCGGTCCGCGACTGGCTGCAGAAGAAGTCGCCGACGTTCACGCTGGGTAAGTCGTTCGACACCCACGGCCCGATCGGCCCGTGGCTGACCACCGACGACGAGATCGCCGACCCGCACAACCTGCGGATGACGCTCACCGTCAACGGCGAGATCCGCCAGGACTGGCCGACGAACGACATGATCCACGATATCTACGAGCAGATCGCCTATCTCTCGCAGGTCTTCACCCTCATGCCCGGCGACATCCTCGCCACCGGCACGCCGGCGGGCATCGGCGCGCCGACGGGCGACTTCCTCAAGACCGGCGACGTCGTCCGCGCGGAGATCGAGGGCCTCGGCCACATCGAGAACCGCGTCATCGCCGAGGGCTGAGCAGCCATGAGCACCCGCACCAGCATCGGCCTGCCCGGGTTCAGCCACGTCAACCCGATCCCGGCCGCCAGCCGGATCGGCCCGTTCGTCGCGACCGGTGCCATCACCGGCCGCGACCCGGTGACCGGCGAGATGGCCCGCGACGCCGACCAGCAGTTCGCACACGTCTTCGCACACGTGCGCACCCTGCTGGCCGGACTCGGCGGTACCACGGACGACATCCTCAAGATGACGTTCCACCTCGCCGACCCCGGCGACCGCGAGGCACTCAACCGTGAGTGGCTGGCGATGTTCCCCGACCCGGACAGCCGCCCCGCCCGGCAGGCGATCGCGGCCCGGCTCGACCGCGGCGCCGTCGTCCACTGCGACCTGCTCGCAGTGCTCAGCACCTGAGGAAGGACCCATGACTCATCTGCCCACCCCCGGCGGCTCCTCCCCCGGCGCCGTGACCTACGAGGCACCCGTCACCATCAAGCGGATGCTCTTCGCCACCTGGGCGCTGCTCGACTCGCTGCGCCCCGATCTCAAGACCGCGGCCGTCGTGCCCGACATGGACGCTCCGGGCCGTGAGGACTGGGACTTCATCCCCAAGCCCGACCGGGCCGGCATCCCGCTGCACGCCCTCGACCGGCACCAGAAGGTCATCGCGCACTCTCTGCTCAAGGCCGGCCTCAGCATGCGCGGCTACAGCCAGGCGCTGTCCGTGATGGCCACGGAGAACATGCTGCGCGAGCTGGAGGTGATCGAGCGCGGCTTCGGTGTGCTGGCCGGCAACTTCCGGGACCCCGAGGGCTACTGGTTCAGCTTCTGGGGACGGCCCGGCTTCGAGGACACGTGGGGCTGGCGGGTCATCGGTCACCATCTCTCACTCAGCTACACGATCATCGCCCAGCGCTACCTCACCGTCACCCCGCTGGCGATGGGCGCGCAGCCGGTCGGCGCGGGTGTGCTGGACGCACTCGGCGAGAACGAGCGCCGGGCCCTGGCGATCCTGCGTTCGCTGTCCCCCGACGCCCAGGAGCAGGCCGTCATCCACGAGGTCGCGCCCGCCGACTTCGTGACCCGTCAGGTGCCCCGCGTCGGCGCCGAGGAATGGCCCGACTGGGTCGACCTCGGGATCGCCGGCTACGAGACGACCGACGAGGACCGCGAACGCCTGCGCTTCGTGAAGGCCGACCCGTCGGGCATCAGCGGCGCCGACCTGACCGGTGATCAGCTCCACGCGGTCCGCGACCTTCTCCTCTACTACGTGGAGACCGGTCCCGACGAGCTGGCCCGGCAGTACCGCGAGCAGGTACTGGCGGCCGACCCGCGCGACATCCGTTTCGCCTGGGCGGGCGGACGGGAGGCGAACACCGCCCACTACTACCGGATCTCCACGCGTGACCTGCTCATCGAGGCCGACAACGCGGTCGCAGCGGGCCAGCACGTCCACACGGTCTGGCGTGACCTCAACAACGACCTCGGTCACGACCTGCTGATCGACCACTACGCGCGGCACGGCCCGGACGGCCGACACCTGCGACGCCGGCTGGAGTCGAACCGGCCGGCCGAGGACGCCCCGCTCGAAACCGAGGGGTGGTACGTCCCGGAGGTCTATGTGAAGCACTGACCGACGCGTCGAACAAGTCGATGATCGCCGGGCGGCCGGTCAAGGGCGGCTCGGCGGTCAGGCACGAGCGGGCACCGCACGCAGGGGGCAACCCGGATGGGAAATCCCGTGGCAGAGAAATGCAGAGCCGTGAGTGGCCGGGCCCCGGTCCAACGACGGGGTGCCGCTCCCGCAATTACGGACGACCAAAAAGGCTCGCCCGCGAGATTTCACGGCTGAGCCTTTTCGGCCGCGCGGACATTCGTCTCGTCCAGAAGGATTCTCTGGTTTTGTTCGCCGTCGCCACGACGGCCGATATGCAAGAGAGCGCCGGAATTCCGGAAAGGATCCGGGCCGTGAGCCGGTAATCGGACCGAGGGCGTGAGGACTTCCCCGCCCGCCGCCGGGGACGGGCCCGGCAGAGGCGGGCCGCAGCAAAAGAGGCGCCCGCCAGGAGGGGCACCCCTCCCCGAACGCCCTAGACGGAGGCGTCGATCTCCGACCCGCCCGTTTCAAGGACCTGGAGGCGTTCGTGGAGAGCCGCCAGCGCCTCCGTAGCCTGCTCAATCGCCGCCCGGTGCTCAGGACCGAGCCCGTCCAGGGCCTCCCGGATCGGCGCCGCCCAGCTCTCCGCGATGGCCTCGTGCTCCGCACGCCCGGCTGCGGTGGACTTGACCCGCGTGACGCGACGATCCTCGGGACTGGACTCCTTGACGACGAAGCCGCGGCCGACCAGGACGCGGATCGCCGCGCTCACGTTGGGCTGGCGCAGCCCCAGCGCCTGGGCCAGCTCGCCGACGGTGGATCCCGGCGCGTCGATGACCTGCTTGAGCAGGGCCAGTTCGGTGGTGGGGATCGGGCCGACGCCCGCGCGCTCGGGTGACCGTCGGTGGACGGTCCACCCGAGCTCACGCAGGACGTCGGCCAACTCGCGTCGGCGAGAGGGAAGGCTCATCCCGCTTATCTTAATGGGCCCGCCTCGCGTGTGAGTACGGCTCAGAGGGGCTGAGCCATGACCTCCAGGACGTGATCGGTGGCGGCCACGTTGTCGAAGCCCGGCTTGCGTCCCATCTCCCACTCCGCGATGTCGAGCGAGGTGTCGACGACGAGCTTGCAGCGCTCGAAGCGGCGGTCGGTGTACTCCGCGAAGGCCTCCTCAAGGTCGTCATGCTCGGCGAGGCAGTCGGCGAGCACGACGCCGTCCTCGATCGCCTGAGCGGCTCCCTGGCCGAGGTGCGGCGTGATCGCGTGGACGGCGTCGCCCATCAGGACGATGCGGCCCTTGTGCCACGGGGCGTCCACAATCAGGGACTCCTCCGGCCGCAGCACGATGTCGCAGTCGTCGGTGACGAACTCTTCGCGGATGCGGCCCATGAAACCGCCGAACGGCGCGAGGTACTCGCGCAGCTTCTCGCTGCTGTCCAGGCCCGAGTCCGGCTCCTGCTTCTCCATGCGGGCGTTGTAGAAGAGGTAGGCCAGGTCCTTGCCGATCGGGACGAGACCGGCCATGCCCTCGGGGCCGGCCTGCAGGATGATGCTGTCGATCTCGGGCAGGAGCGGGATGTTGACACGGTAGGCCGACTGTCCGATGTAGTAGGGCGCGACCTCGCCCTCGACGACGTGGCCGCGGGTCCTGGAGTAGACGCCGTCGGCACCGACGACGATGTCGAAGCGGCGGGTGGACCCATCGGTGAAGCCGACGTCGACACCGTCGCCGTCGTCCTTGAGCTCCGTGAAGGTGGTCGAGTACCGGATGGTCACGCCCGCCGCGACGGCGTGCGAGGTCAGGATCTCGTGCAGTTTGGGCCGGGTGAGGCCGTTCATCGGGGGCAGGTCGACACCGGGGACGGGCGTGCCCGGCATCTCCTTGATGAAGGTGCCGTCGGTCGAGTAGAGCCCGCCCCAGCGCTTGGCCGGGTAGCCGGCCGCGACGCAGTCCTGGGCGACACCGATCATGTCGAGCGCGCGCAGAGCGTTCATCGGCTGAATGATGCCGACACCGTAGACGGACGAGTGGACGTCGGAATGGAGCTCGACAACCGTCGTGTCGTAGCCCATCTTCTGGACGGCAATAGCGGTCGACAGACCACCAATGCCACCACCGACAATCAAGATCGAACCTCGACTCATAGCCATTTCCCTTCGGCTCCGCGGTGTAACCCGCGGTCGGGTGCACTGTGGCGTGCACTAGAAGGAAAGATACGAAGTCATATATATGTTGGTCAATGGTTCTGGCGGATGGATTTAGGTGATGTGCCGCGCCTACGACGGCTCCTCAGCCCTGGTCCGTGTGGTCCGCTGTGGGGGGAAGCAGTGGGAACAGTCGAGTGATGAGGGCCACCGGTCGAGCGCCATCGGGCCGGGCCAGGGTGCGTTGTTCGCGGTCCTGGTAGGGGGCGAGCGCCCGTCGGATCACGCTCGCGACCCGGTGCACCTCTTCCGGTGTCAGGTAGGCGACAGCGCTGAAGGCTTCGTCGAGGCGCCATTCGGACGGCGCTTCGTCTCGCTGAGTCAGCCATCGCTGCCAGCTCTCGTCCTCCAGCCCGCGGGCCAAGTCGCCGAACCGCTCTTCGACGGGACCGTCGACATCGGGGGCCTGCTGCCTCAAACGCCAGGGACGTGCGCGGCCTCCGCTGTGGGGGGCCTCTTCGATGTATCCGTGACGTGCGAGTTGCCGTAGATGGAATGAGCAGAGGCCGGAGCTGTAGCCCAGTTGAGAGGCGGCCTCGGTCGCCGTGACCGCGCCTGCTTCGGCGAGCAGGTCCAGCAAGGCGGTGCGGACCTCATGCTCGCGCAATTCCTGGCCCGTGCCGGCTGCCTGGTCATCAGGGGCGTTGACATCATCTTCAGTCACTTTGCAAAGTCTGCTACTTTGCAAAGCGCTTGGCAAGCAGCAGTCCTGCCGAAGGCATCAGCCGCGGTGACCTCCGCGGCGTTTGTGGCGTATGCAAAAGGGAGACAGCCATGTCTGTTCGTCACGAGCGGTCCCGTGCCGTCGACAGACGAGTCCGTGTCCAGGGCCGCGCAGTGGACACGTATCCGGCTCTGCCGCCTGAGGCGGAACGGGGTTCAGTTCGCAGGGTCACGGTGGTGGGCGAGGAGGTACTGAGTCATCCGTGCCGGGAGGTGACCGAGTTCGGGACTCCGGAGTTGTCGGCGTTGATCGACGACATGTTCCTGACGATGCACGTCGCCGACGGCGCCGGTCTGGCCGCCAACCAGGTTGGCGTCGACCTGCGGCTGTTCGTGTATGACTGCCCGGACGACCATGGAATCCGGCATGTCGGTCACATCATCAACCCCGTCCTGGACCTGCCCGATCCGAGGAGTCGGCGGCTTGTCGACGAATTCGAGGGCTGCCTGTCCGTGCCCGGTGCCACCATGGCGGTCCCCCGCACCGATCGCGCTGTCACTCGTGGGTTCGACCAGGACGGCAACCCTCTCGTCATCGAGGGGACGGGTTACTTCGCCCGGTGTCTGCAGCATGAGACCGATCACCTCGTCGGCCACACGTATCTTGACCGGCTCTCGAAGCGGGACCGCAAGGAGGCGTTGCGGCAGATGGAAGCCCTCCGTGATGACGTCTTCGCCCGACGCGCGATCAAGGCCACCCGCCTGGGCCGATGAGACGCTTGACGGCAGCGGCGAGGCGGCCTTACCGCTCCTCGGCGACCTCGTGGAGCGCGGCGAGGGAGAGGGAGAATGTGCGGCGAGGCTTCTCCAGCGCGGCCGGTCACTCCGCTCGAAGGCCGGCACCCGCTGGCCGGGTCGTCCGGGTGGCGAAGACGGAGTGCGGGGCTTGGGCGGAGGCCCGACCTGACCCGTCGTACGCGAGTTGGCCTCACGGCAGGTCGCGGCGGCCCAGCCAGGCCGGCCGTACCGGCACCCCGTCCGCGTCCAGCTCGGGCTCCCGCTCCGCCGGTGCGGGAGCGGGCGGGGGTGCCTCGGGTACGGGCTCCGGGGGCGCCTCGACCACGGGTTCGGGGGCCTTCGGCGCCGCCGAGTCCTCCAGTAGTTCCGCCACCGTGAACCGGGTGATGAACGACTGCCAGGCCCCGTCCACGACGAGCAGGCATCCGTCGCCGACCCGCAGGAGTCGACGGCGCTTGGGGCTGAGGGGGTGGGTCGGTGAGTAGCGCCGCGCCTGTCGCTCCAGCTCCGCGAGCGCCTCCTCCCGGGACCCCGTGACGTGACCCACCACCTGGGCCTCCGTGTGCTTGCGCTCCCCGGTGCCCACGGTCGTCTCAACGACCAGGCCCCACACGCCCGTTTCGCTCACCGCGTCACCGGCGTGACGAACCGGGCCGTCGGATCATCCGCGGTTCGCCTCGGCGCGGCCTCGTACGAGCTGAGTTTGCCGGGGAAGTGGTGGTGGACCAGTGGGCGTGAGATGCCCGCGGTCGACGCTGTCCCGTCGGTGTGGACCCTGTCGGGCGAGCGGCGGCTGAGCGGGGCGAGCGCGACGCCGGTCAGCTGCCGACGACACTCCTCGACGCCCGTTCTGCGGCCCACCCCTGTAGTCATACGAACACCTTACCGATCGACTCCAGCCTGCGAGCGGGCCGGACCAGGCATCGGCGCACGCCTGTTGAGCGCCGGCGCCCTCGGGGCTGGGGCACCCGCCCGTAGGCGTGCGGGGTGGTCGTAAGGCCCCGGCAACGGGCTGATGGTCACCGCCGACGCCCACGTCTACTCCACCGATTCAACCGAAGCAGTACCGCGCTGGACCATCCCGACGTACGAACCCGACCTATGAACCACATCCCGCCGTGAAGGGTGCCCAGGGAACCCAGTTGAGCCGGACGGTTCAGCCCGGCACACTCGCCCGATGAGCCACAGCACACAACCGGGCCACGGGGACGGGCCCCGGTACCGGGTTCGCACTGAGCACGTCGAAGCCGCTTTCCCGCCGAACTCCGTCGAGGCCCCAGCAGCAGCGTCAGCCTTCGGTGGGCGGTGACGTGCTGCCCTACGTCTATCAGGTCACCAAGTACGATCCTGCCGACCGCGATCAGCACGGCCGGTACACCGGCGTCGAGCCTGCGACCAGTGACCACGGACCGGTCGAAACCGCATACCTCCAGGCCATCGTCGCCTTCGCCGAAGAATCCGGTGTCGAGCAGTTGTCCGTCCGTGAGCCAGAGATCGGCGGATTCGCCCACTTCGGCCTGGAGCCACCGATCGACGGCTACGGCCTGGCCGACGTATTTCCTGCGGGCCTCACCGGGTTCCACGACGGTGCCCTGGTACCAATGGCCGCCGGCCTGGAACTCGTCCGGGCCATGCTCCGCGACCACGGCGCCTGGTGCCGGCTGGAGGCCGAGGGAGCATTCACCGTGCACGTCGGCTGGGACCAGTACCTCTACATCGGCAGCAGCCGCCCTTGCGAAGCGGCGCTGGCCCGCACCCGCTCGCTCGGGCTCTTCCCGGAACGCCTGCACGCGTCGCCGTACGACTTCGCCCCCGATGACCCACATCACCTACAGCGCCCGGCCGACGCCGACTTCTGGGCACGCCTGCGGTGGACGGTCAGCAGCCACCGCGCCACGTTCCTGGAGGAGACCTACGCCGGGAACGCCTCCCGCTGGCACCGCCTCACCCGCGACAACATCGAGGCAGTGCGCTCCCAGCTGGCCCCTCGCGCCCAACTGGCCGTCTGGCCGGACCTGCTCACCGGCGTGGACGCGGCCATGGACTCTCTGCCCGAGGAGGGGCTGGTGGAAATCCTCTGGGAGGACGAGGACGGGTGGATCACCAGCATGGTCGTGGACGAGACCCGATTCGAGGCAGCGGCCTCCCGGATCACCGGCGCGCGTGCCGCCGGCGTCGTATCCCTGGCCACCGATGAGCGGCATCCGCTGTTCACCGCTGTACTGCCCGACAGCGACGGCGTTCTCCGTGCACGCCGGCAGACCGAACCAACGCCCAGCGACCGGGACTGGGCGTTCCTGAAGACCCTGCGGCGCGGCCAGGTCGTCACCGGCACGGTCACACTCATCGCCGACTTCGGCGTCACGTTCGTGGACATCGGCGGCTTCACCGCGATGATCAACATTCCGGAACTGTCCTGGCATCCGATCAACTACCCGTCCGACGTCGTCAGCGTCGGCCAGGAGATCACAGCCGAGGTACTCGACGTCGACATGGTCCGGGAACGAGTGCCGCTTTCGCTCCGAGCGCTGCAGGAAGACCCGTGGCCGCGGATCGCACAGCGAATCGGGCGGGTGGTCACCGGGCCGGTCACCCGGATCGTCCCGTTCGGCGTCTTCGTCCGCGTCGAAGACCGGGAGGACGGCTTCGAGGGGCTGGTGCACAACAGCGAGCTGAATGAGTCGTCCGAGAAGGGCATCGAGGTCGGTGACGCCCTCACTGTGAAGATCATTGGGGTCGATATAGCGCGCCGCCGCATTGCCTTGTCGCAGGTCCAGGCCCGGACCACCCTGCGTCAGGGCGGCAGTGGGGACGGATCGGTATGAGGAGGCCAGGAGGCCGAGCCCGACGGGGCATGGCCGCGCTTCCGGCGGCCCGGGCGTTTTCCGAGATCCGCCATCCGGCCGGAGGCGCACCGCACCTGGCGCAGGACGCGAGGGCCGGTCGCAGACCGGGCATCCCGTCGCGGACGAGATGCCCGGTGTGCGGACACGGGAAGGGGTCGTCAGCTGGTCCAGAGGACGGGGCTGCCGCTGTAGCCGTCGCCCTCCTCGAACGAGGCGACCGCGATGGGATCGGTCTTCGTGGCACTGAGCGAGCAGGTCTCGTACGAGGCGCCCTTGGTGCTGAAGTCGCGGGGGGCCGTCTCGTTGTCGCACTTGCCCGGAAGGTCGCCGATCAGAATGACGCCGGTGGGCCGGCCGCCTTCCAGCTTGCCGCGCAGCCTCAGCGATGAGTAGGACAGGTCGGTGCCGCCGACGTTCTCCACCTTCATCCGGATGTAGTAGGGCGTCATGCCCTTCGCCTTGTCACCGAATGGGGCCATGTCGGCCTCGGCACCCTTCTCGATCGCCGTGACCGTCACGGCGATGGTGCCCTTCTTCTCGGTCCCGTACTTGAACGGCAGGACCGCTCGGTCACCGATCTTGAACTTCGTGCCCGGTGCGGCGACGTCACCACTGGGTGCGGCGGAAGCTTCGTCGCTCGGGTCTGCGGACGGGCTCTCGCTGCTCGGGTCGGACGAGGCCGGGGCGGAGGCGGAGGCCGAGGGCGAGTCCTGCGCCGACGCAGAGTCCTCGCCGTCGTTGCAGGCCGTGAGCCCGAGGCCCAGGGTGGTGAGGGCAGCCGCGAAGACTATGCGTCGCATGTGTGTCATTTTTACCTAACTTGCGGTGGGGGCTGCGCGGTGCGACAGCCGGAACGTGCAACAACTGGACGAGACGTCCGGCCGTACGACCGGACGCGCCGGAGCGACACGGCGACGGCAGCGCGTCAACGAGGCGCGCCGTGACGCCCATCTCAGACTGAGGCAGGAATGACACAGACTCGTCGCAGACAAGGCACAGCCGTGCGACTCTCCGGGAGGACGCGAAGCCCGGTTCGGTCCCCGCTGCTCATGTAGTGCGGGCGGGCGAGGATCTGCTCCGAGCGGGGGGGCCGCCATGCGTGGTGGGTCTGACGGTTGGCCGTTCGGCCCAGTGATCGTCGATCCGCCGGGGCGAGTTCGAAAGGCGCCGGGCTGCGGGGCGCCTGACGGATACCGGATGCCGGGTCGTAGAGTCAGATGCTGGTCTTGTGGCCTCAGTCGTGCGTGATCACTTCTCGGGGTGGGGCCAGGTCGCCACCAGTGCTTGGTGGTCCGGGAAGCGGGGGCCGGGGACTGTTTCCCGGGTGGGTTCGCCGTTGAGCCAGCACACCTGCTCGGGGGCTCCGTCGCCGGTGTCGAAGAGGCAGCACACTCCGCCGCCGGCAGCGGTGAGGTCGGTGAACGCCTTCCTGATGGTGGTCGACCGCGCGAACAAGCGGCTCATCTCCGATGTCGCTGCCCAGCACTCCATCGACGCGTAGTCGGGGTGCAGTCGCGACTCGAAGCGGATCGTCACGTAGATGTACCCGACCTGGATGCGTCGGGTCGGCTCGGGTTCAGGGCCGTCTGTCCGCGCGTACTCACGCAGTGCGTCATCGACGTCGAACATGAGGGTCGTGTCGAGGTCGAGGTTGCCGCTCGTGGAGCAGTCGACCGGGTCGCTCGTGAAGTTCGACGTGAACGGGAGGGCGAGCCGGTCGCCGTCGGGCAGGGTGATCTCAAGCGGTGGCGGCACGGCACGGGCCGGTGGCGCCAGTTCCGCCAGACTTGCCAGAGCCCCGGCGATGTTCCGAGGGCGTAGATAGATGTCGTAGCCGTAGATCAGGCCCATTTTTTTTCCTCCCCGTTTCCGGTCGAGTTCGCTGCCGCACTGGAGGGCGGCTGCCGGCTCAGGTTCGGCGGGGTCGTGAGGCGACGAGGCTGGATCTGCGGACCACCAGTTCGGGTTGGAGTACCACCCTGCGGTGCTCGTGCGCGTCGCCATCCGTCTCCTCCAGCAGCAGTTCCGCGGCGAGCGTGCCCATCGCCACCGCCGGCTGCCGGACCGAGGTGAGTGGAACAGCCGCCGCGGCAGCGAATTCGATGTCGTCGTATCCCACGATCGCGATGTCCTCGGGAACGCTCAGGCCCGCCGAGTACATCGCCTGGAGTACACCCAGTGCCAGCAGGTCGTTCGCGCAGAACACCGCTGTCGGCCGGTGTGCGAGGCCCAGGAGCCTGGCGCCCGCGTCGCGGCCGGCGGAGACATCGAGCCGCTCGGTGGTCACCTCCCGCAGGGCGTCGGGGGTGTGGCCGGCCTCGCGCAGCGCGTGGAGTGCCCCGGTGCGCCGGTCCCTGACCTGGCTCAGTGTCCTCGGGCCGCTGACGTACGCGATCGAGGTGTGTCCGGCCTCCAGGAGGTGGCGCACGGCGAGGGTGCCGCCCTGTACGTCGTCCACCGAGACGGAGCAGGTGTCGGGGTCGTCCCCCACCCGGTCCACGAGTACGAAGGGGATGCCGGAGCGGCGGAAGGTCTCGATGTTGCGTCCGCTGGCGTCGGCCGGTGTCAGGAGGACCCCGCGGACCCGCTGCTCGGCGAAGAGGGAGAGGTATTCCGCCTCGTCACTCTGATTCTGTGCGCTGTTGCAGACCATGACGCCGAGCCCTTTGTCCCGTGCGGTGCGCTCGGCGCCGCGGGCGACGTCCACGAAGAAGGGGTTGCCCATGTCGAGGACGATCAGGCCCATGATGCGGCTCTCGCCGGCCCGTAGCTGACGTGCCGATTCGCTGCGTACGTAGCCGAGTTGCTCGATGGCGGACAGCACTTTGTTCCGCGTCTCGGTGCCGACCCTGTCGGGGCGGTTGATCACGTTGGAGACTGTGCCGACGGACACACCGGCCGTCCGCGCCACATCCTTGATTCCAACCGTCCGAGATACCGAGCGGGACATCAGTGATCTCCTCCTTGTGTGTCGAGCGCGACGGGGAGGAGCTGTGACCGCTCCTCCCCGTCCTGCGGCTACCTTGCCATGCAGGCAGGGCGAGGCAGGGTGGGCAGGCGAGGTGAAGCACCTCGGTGAGCGGCGTCATCGCTTCGTCGGGGCGAGTGCGGGGCCGCATGCGCTGTTCCGGGCGGCCCCGCGTACGTACGTGCGGGTCGCGGGTCAGAAGTCGAAGTCGTCGATGTTCTTCTTGTCGAAGACGGTCGGCGTGGAGAGGGATACGACGCTGTCCTTGCCGATGGTGAACTCGCCGAGCTCGCCGGCCTCGAACTTCTCGCCCTCCCTGCCGGTGATGCGGCCCGACTCCAGGGCGACGGCGGTGTGGGCGGCGAGTGCGCCGAGCTTGGCGGGGTCCCACAGCTCGAAGGCGTTCACCGTGCCGTTCTTGACGTAGGCGCGCATGTCGTTGGGGGTGCCGAGGCCCGTCAGTTCGACCTTGCCCTTGTACTTGGAGCCGGACAGGTACTGGGCTGCCGCCTTGATGCCGACGGTGGTCGGGGAGATGATCCCCTTCAGGTTCGGGTGTTCCTGGAGCAGGCCCTGGGTCTGCTGGAACGACTTCTGGGCGTCGTCGTCCCCGTAGGCGGTCTTGACGAGCTTGATGTCCTTGTATGCAGGTTTCTTCAGCTCGTCCTTCATGTAGTCGATCCAGGTGTTCTGGTTGGTGGCCGTCTGGGCCGCCGAGAGGATCGCGATCTCGCCCTTGTTGCCGATCTGCTTCGCCAGCAGCTGTACCTGGGAGCGGCCGAGGTCTTCGGCGGATGCCTGGGAGACGAAGATGTTGCGGCAGTCGGTCTTGGTGTCGGAGTCGTAGGTGACGACGCTGACGCCGTTCTTCATGGCCTGCTTGAGTGCGGTGCACAGTGCGCCGGGGTCCTGGGCGGACACGGCGATGGCGTCGACCTGCTGCTGGGTGAGGGTGTTGACGTAGGAGACCTGCCCGGCGGTGTCGGTGCCGCTGCTGGTGCCGGCTTCCTTGTACGCCGAGCCGAGCTCCTGGAGGGCCTTCTTGCCTGCGGCGTCCGCCGTGGTGAAGTACGGGTTGTTCACCTGCTTGGGCAGGAACGCGACGGTGAGGCCCTTCTTGAGGGGGGCGTTCGGGTCGGCGGTGCCGACGGCCGCCGGTTTGCCGTCCTCCTTCCGGGTGTCGCTCTTGGTGGTGCCGCCGCAGGCGGTGGCCGCGGTGGCGAGGGCGACGGCTACCGCGACGGCGAGGGTGAGGCGCCGGGTCCTGACGGTGACGGTCCGGTTCATGACGTTCCTTCGGTTGAGGAGGTGCGGGGGTGGAGATGCCGGGTGCTCGTTCAGGGCGCGGCCGGGACCGCTGGTGGTGCGGCCGCGCTCTTCCTGCGGGCTCTGGCCGTGGCCATCTGCCGGCCGATGCGCGGTGCGAGGACCGAGATGACAAGCAGGACGCCGGTGACGAGGATCTGGGACTGGGCGGAGACGTTGAGGAGGCTCATCACGTTCTGCAGTGTGCCGAGCAGGAACACTCCGGCGATCGCGCCGCCGAGGGTTCCCTTGCCGCCGTCGAAGTCGATGCCGCCGAGCAGGACGGCCGCGATGACGGACAGCTCCAGGCCGGTGGCGTTGTCGTAGCGGGCGCTGGCGTAGTGCAGGGTCCAGAAGACGCCGGTGAGCGCGGACAGCGCGCCCGTCGTCACGAACATGGAGAGCTTGAGGCGCTTGACGCGGATGCCGGAGAAGCGGGCGGCCTCCTCTCCGGCCCCGATGGCGAACAGGGAGCGGCCCAGGCGGCTGCCATGCAGTACGACGACCGCGATGGCGAACAGGATCACCAGGGGCAGCGCGGCGTACGGGATGAATGTGTCGCCGAACCGGCCGGCTCCGAAGTCGAGGTACTGGCCGGGGAAGTCGGTGACGGAGTCGGAGCCGAGGACGATCTGGGCGATGCCCCGGTAGGCGGCCATGGTGCCGATGGTGACGGCGAGGGAGGGCAGTCCCAGGCGGGTCACGAGCAGTCCGTTGACGAGGCCGCAGACGAGGCCGAGCAGCAGGCACAGCGGGATGATCGTCTCGATGGCCATGCCGTTGTTCCAGAGCGAGCCCATCACCGCGCTGGAGAGGCCGACGGTGGAGCCCACGGAGAGGTCGACCTCGCCGGAGACGACGAGCATCGTCATGGGCAGGGCGATGAGGGCGATCGGCAGGGTGTTGCCGATGAGGAACGAGACGTTGAGCGCGTTGCCGAAGTTGTCGACGAACGAGAACGAGCAGAGCAGCAGGACGATCAGCAGGGCTCCGACCGTGGTGTCCCAGCGCACGGATCCGCTGAGGCGGGTGGCGAGGGAGGTGTGGGTGGGCTCAGGCATGGCGGGCGCTCCTCATCCGTGCGGCCTGCTTGCGGAGGACTGCGGCGACGCGCAGGGCGAGGATCCGGTCGACGGCGATGGCGAGGAGCAGCAGGATTCCGTTGATGGCGGTGACCCAGACGGAGCTGACGCCGATGGCCGGCAGGACGCTGTTGATGGAGGTCAGCAGCAGGGCGCCGAGGGCTGCTCCGTAGACGGTGCCGGAGCCGCCGGTGAAGGCGACGCCTCCGACCACGACGGCGCTGACGACCGTGAGTTCGTAGCCGCTGCCGGTGGCGGAGTCGACGTTGCCGAAGCGGGCCAGGTAGAGCGCGCCGGCGAGTCCGGCCAGGGCACCGCACAGGACGTAGGCGGTCATGACGCGTTTGCGGACCCGGATGCCGGCGAGGACGGCGGCTTCGGGGCTGGAGCCGAGGGCGTACAGGTCGCGTCCGGTGCGGTAGTGGCGCAGGTAGAAGCCGACGCAGAGGAGTACGGCGAGGGCGAGGAGCGCCAGGTAGGGGACGATCCACAGGCCGTCGTGTCCGAAGTCGACGAAGGTGGCCGGCAGGTCGGCGGCGACGATCTGGTGGGAGCCGACCCAGATGGAGTCGATGCCCCTGACCACGTAGAGGGTTCCGAGGGTGACGACGAGGGCGGGTACTTTGCCGAGGCTGACGAGGGCGCCGTTGAGGACCCCGAAGACGGCTCCGACGGCGACCGCGTAGAGGACGGCGACGAGTGGGCTGCCGCCGCTCTGGAGGTAGTCGCCCGCGGCGAACGCGGAGATCCCGAGGACGGAGCCGACCGAGAGGTCGACGTTTCGGGTGATGACGACGACGGCTTGGCCGGTCGCGACGAGGACGAGGATGGTGGCGTTGAGGAGGAGGTCCTTGACGCCCTGTTCGGAGAGGAACTCGGTGTTGGTCAGCTGGGTGACGGCGAGCATCACCACGAGGACGCCGACGACGGCGACCTCGCGGGCCTTGAACACGTGGTCGATGAGGCGCCTGCCGGCTTCGCCCTCGGGAGCGGGTCCACGGTCCGCCGGCTGCGTGGTGACGGTCATACCGCTTTCCCTCCGGGGGCTGTGCGGCCGGTGGCCGCGGCCATCACGCTCTCCTCGTTCGCCTGGGCCCGCGGCAGCTCCGCGGTGAGCCGGCCCTCGTACATCACGAGCACCCGGTCGGCCATGCCGAGGATCTCCGGGAGGTCGGAGGAGATCATCAGGACGGCGACGCCGTCGGCGGCGAGCGCGGACAGGAGGCGGTGTACCTCGGCCTTCGTCCCGACGTCGATGCCCCGGGTCGGCTCGTCGACGATCAGCACCTGTGGGGCGGTGGCGAGCCACTTCGCCAGGACCACCTTCTGCTGGTTCCCGCCGGAGAGTGTGCCGACGACGTCGCCGAGCCCGGCGTACTTGACCTGGAGCCTGACCGACCAGTCGAGGGCGCGGCTGCGTTCGGCCCCGCGGTTCATGAGGCCGGCCCGGCTGGTGTCGGCGAAGCCGGTGAGGCCGATGTTCCGTTCGATGGACATGTCCATCACCAGGCCCTGGGCGCGCCGGTCCTCGGGGACGAGGGCGAGGCCGGCGCGCATGGCGAGGCTCGGTGCGCCCGGTTCGAGTGTGCGCCCGAGCACTTCGACCTCGCCGCCGTCGAACCGGTCGACGCCGAAGACGGCGCGGGCGACTTCGCTGCGGCCGGCTCCGACGAGGCCGGCGAGACCGACGATCTCGCCGCGCCGCACTTCGAAGGAGATGTCGGTGAAGACGCCTTCGCGGGTCAGCCTGCGGACGCTGAGCGCGACCTCGCCGGTTTCGGCTTCCTGTTTCGGGTACAGCTCGTCCAGGTCGCGGCCGACCATGCGTCGCACGAGGTCGTCCTCGGTCAGGCCGTCGAGCGGTTCGCTCGCCACCCGGGCGCCGTCGCGCAGGGTCGTGACGTGCCGGCACAGCCCGAAGATCTCCTCCAGGCGGTGCGAGATGAACAGCACGGCCGCGCCTTGTTCGCGCAGTGTCTCCACGACGCCGAAGAGGCGGGCGACCTCGCTGCCGGTGAGGGCGGCTGTTGGCTCGTCCATGATCAGGACGCGGGCCTCGAACGACAGGGCCTTGGCGATCTCGACCAGTTGCTGGTCGGCGATGGACAGGCCGCGGGCGGGCCGGTCCGGGTCGAGGTCGACGCCGAGGCGGTGGAACAGGGCGGTGGTGGCGTCCTTGACCGCGCGGTGATCGACCCGGCCGAACGAGCGCCGTGGCTGCCGGCCCATGAAGATGTTCTCGGCGATCGACAGGTCGGGGAAGAGGGTCGGTTCCTGGTAGATGACGGCGACGCCCGCGTCCCGGGCGTCGGCCGGCCCGTGGAACTCCACCGGAGCGCCGTCGAGCAGGACCGATCCGCTGTCGGGGCGGTGCACCCCGGTCAGGGTTTTGATCAGGGTCGACTTTCCCGCGCCGTTCTCACCCGCGAGGGCATGCGCCTCACCGGCGTACAGCCGCAGGGACACCTCGCGCAGGGCGCGCACGGCGCCGAAGGACTTGCTCACCCCCTCCAGCGCGAGCACCGGAATCCGCTCCGGTTCTGGATGCGTCATTGCGTGTCTCCGTGAGTAGTGCAGGCAGTGGCTCGGAAAGCTGCTCGGGGGACGTCTCGGGGAATGTGCGCCCGCCACCCGTCGGGATGAATTGTTTCAACGAGGTTGCCCGGAAATTAGCCTCGCCCGATCCGCGGGTCAAGAGGTCGGGCGGAATCCGGCGCGGCCGGCGGGCGTCCTTGGCCTCTATCCACCTCTTTGCCCACCGTCCAGCGGTTGATGCGGTGTGCCGGGAACGCGGCGCCCAGTGGCTGGACTCCCCGATTTCCGGGGCAGCTTGAGTGTCCGGCCCTCTTGACGGCCTCCGGCTGTGGGGGCTAGTTTCACCGACGAAGTGAATCGATTCACCCTCGCTGCCCACGCAGCCCGCCCGGGGCGACCCGTACTTCCAGAGGTGAACATGCCTGACATCGCCGCCGTGAAGGCCGCACTCGCCGGCCAGCGGATCGAGACCCCGTCCTGGGGCTACGGAAATTCCGGAACCCGGTTCAAGGTCTTCGCGCAGGCCGGGGTGCCGCGCACCGCGCGGGAGAAGCTGGACGACGCGGCGAAGGTCCACGAGTTCACCGGCATCGCTCCCAAGGTGTCCCTGCACATCCCGTGGGACACGGTCGACGACTACGCGGCGCTCGCGGCGCACGCCGCGCGGCGTGGCCTGGAGCTGGGCGCGATCAACTCCAACACCTTCCAGGACGACGCCTACAAGCTGGGCAGCGTCTGCCACCCGGATCCCCGGGTGCGGCGCAAGGCCGTGCGGCACCTGCTGGAGTGCGTCGACGTCATGGACGAGACGGGGTCGAAGGACCTGAAGCTCTGGCTCGCCGACGGGACGAACTATCCGGGGCAGGACGACATCGTGGCCCGTCAGGACCGTCTCGCGGAGTCCCTCGCTGCCGTGTACGAGCGGCTCGGCGACGACCAGCGGCTGCTTCTGGAGTACAAGTTCTTCGAGCCGGCCTTCTACACGACGGACGTGCCGGACTGGGGCACGTCCTACCTGCAGTGCGTGAAGCTGGGCGAGAGGGCCCAGGTCGTGGTGGACACCGGGCACCACGCCCCCGGCACCAACATCGAGTTCATCGTCGCGCTGCTGCTGCGCGAGGGGAAGCTCGGTGGCTTCGACTTCAACTCCCGCTTCTACGCCGACGACGATCTGATGGTGGGTTCCGCCGACCCGTTCCAGCTGTTCCGCATCCTTCACGAGGTCGCGCAGAACGGCGGCTTCGCCCCGGAGACGAACGTGGCGTTCATGCTCGACCAGTGCCACAACATCGAGGCGAAGATCCCGGCGGTCATCCGCTCCGTGATGAACGTCCAGGAGGCCACCGCCAAGGCGCTCCTGGTCGACCGCGAGGCGCTTGCCGCCGCGCAGCGCACGGGTGACGTGCTGGCGGCGAACGCCGTGCTGATGGACGCGTACAACACCGACGTACGTCCGCTGCTCGCGGAATGGCGCGAGGAGCGGGGGCTCGCCCCTGACCCGGTCGCCGCCTACGCGGCCTCCGGCTGGCAGCAGCGCATCGAGGCCGAGCGGGTGGGCGGCGAGCAGGCCGGATGGGGTGCCTGAGCCTCGGCCGGATCCCGACGCGCGTCTTCGGGATCCGGAGCCCGGTGTGCCTTCGCGATGGCGTTTCCGACTCCGTATCCCGACGCCGTATCCCCACGCCGCTTCGCACTGTCGTTCCCTTGCGCATCTCACCGAAGGACTGATCGACCGATGGCCATCCATCCCGAAGTCGCCGCGCTGCTCTCCCGGTCGAACCGGCTCGGCGCCGATCCCCGCAACACGAACTACGCCGGAGGCAACACGTCCGCCAAGGGCACCACGACCGACCCCGTCACCGGCGGCGATGTCCGGCTCATGTGGGTGAAGGGTTCCGGCGGCGACCTCGGCACGCTCACCGAGGACGGCCTTGCCGTCCTGCGCCTGGACCGGCTGCGCGCACTCGCCGGCGTCTACCCGGGTGTGGAGCGCGAGGACGAGATGGTCGCCGCCTTCGACTACTGCCTGCACGGCAAGGGGGGCGCCGCGCCTTCGATCGACACCGCGATGCACGGTCTCCTCGACGCCCCTCACGTCGACCATCTCCACCCGGACTCCGGTATCGCGCTGGCCTGCTCCGCGGACGGCGAGAAGCTGACCGCCGAATGCTTCGGGGAGCGGGTCGTCTGGGTTCCGTGGCGCCGCCCCGGCTTCCAGCTCGGCCTGGACATCGCCGCCGTCAAGGACGCCAACCCCGAAGCGGTCGGCTGCGTACTCGGCGGCCACGGCATCACCGCGTGGGGCGACACCGCCGAGGCGTGCGAGGCCAACTCCCTGTACATCATCCGCACCGCCGAGGAGTTCCTCGCGCGCCGGGGCAGGGCGGAGCCGTTCGGTGCGGCCGTCGCGGCGAACGCGCCCCTGGACACGGCCGCGCGGCGCGAGCGCGCCGCCCTCCTCGCGCCCCTCGTGCGGGGTCTCGCCTCCACCGACCGCCCGCAGGTCGGCCACTTCGACGACTCCCCCGCGGTGCTCGACTTCCTGGCGGGGGCGGAGCACCCTCGGCTCGCCGCGCTCGGCACCTCGTGCCCCGACCACTTCCTGCGGACCAAGGTCCGCCCGATGGTTCTCGATCTGCCGCCGACCGCCGGCCCCGACGCCGTCGAGGCCCGGCTGCGGGAGCTGCACACGGAGTACCGGGCGCAGTACGCGGCCTACTACGAGCGGCACGCGACGCCCGGCTCGCCCGCGATGCGGGGCGCCGATCCGGCGATCGTCCTCGTCCCCGGCATCGGGATGTTCTCGTTCGGCAAGGACAAGCAGACCGCCCGGGTGGCCGGCGAGTTCTACCTCAACGCCATCAACGTGATGCGCGGCGCCGAGTCCGTCTCCAGCTACGCGCCCATCGAGGAGCCGGAGAAGTTCCGCATCGAGTACTGGTCCCTGGAGGAGGCCAAGCTGCGGCGGTTGCCGAAGCCCAAGCCGCTCGCCGCCCGGGTGGCTCTGGTGACGGGTGCGGGCAGCGGCATCGGCAAGGCCATCGCGCACCGCTTGGTCGCGGAGGGGGCGTGCGTCGTCGTCGCGGACCTCGACGCCGGGAGCGCCGCGGTGGTGGCCGATGAGCTGGGCGGCCCGGACAGGGCCGTCGCGGTGTGCGTGGACGTCACGTCCGAGGAGCAGATCGCGGCGGCGTTCCGGAGCGCGGCGCTCGCCTTCGGGGGCGTCGACCTGGTCGTCAACAACGCCGGTATCTCCATCTCCAAGCCACTTCTGGAGACCACTGCGAAGGACTGGGATCTGCAGCACGACATCATGGCCCGGGGCTCCTTCCTCGTCTCCCGCGAGGCGGCCTGGCTCATGCGCGCCCAGGGCATGGGCGGGGACATCGTCTACATCACCTCCAAGAACGCGGTGTTCGCGGGTCCCAACAACATCGCCTACTCGGCGACCAAGGCCGACCAGGCCCATCAGGTGCGCCTGCTGGCGGCCGAGCTGGGTGGCGACGGCATCCGGGTCAACGGTGTCAACCCGGACGGCGTCGTGCGCGGCTCCGGCATCTTCGCGGGTGGCTGGGGGGCGCAGCGGGCCGCGACGTACGGCATCGAGGAGGACAAGCTCGGCGAGTTCTACGCCCAGCGCACCCTCCTGAAGCGGGAGGTTCTGCCGGAGCACGTCGCCAACGCCGTGTTCGCTCTGACCGGCGGGGATCTGACCCACACGACGGGGCTGCACATCCCGGTCGACGCAGGCGTCGCCCATGCCTTCCTGCGCTGACTCGTGACGGGCGGGTGCGGGGCGTATC
This sequence comes from Streptomyces sp. Mut1, assembly GCF_030719295.1. Classification (NCBI taxonomy): domain Bacteria; kingdom Bacillati; phylum Actinomycetota; class Actinomycetes; order Kitasatosporales; family Streptomycetaceae; genus Streptomyces; species Streptomyces castrisilvae. The sequence goes on from NZ_CP120997.1 coordinate 60,896, forward strand.
GCCGTGACTCGCACCCGCCGTCCGCCCTCCCCTTCGTTCCCGGAGCCCGTATGCCCAACCACACCTTCGCCGCCGCCGACCTGGGTGCCACGAGTGGCCGGGTCATCGTGGGCCGTGTCGGCCACGGCGTTCTCGACATCAGCGAGGTCCACCGCTTCCCCAACACCCCGGTCCTCCTGCCGGACGGCCTGCGCTGGAACGTACTGGCTCTGTACCAGGGCATCCTCGACGGGCTGCGGGCGAGCGATCAGGTCGATTCGGTGGGCATCGACACCTGGGCGGTCGACTACGGTCTGCTGGACGCCGACGGCGCCTTGGCCGGGCAGCCGTTCCACTACCGGGACAGCCGCACCGACGGTGTCGCCGCCCGCGAGGTGTGGCCGCGTGTCCCGGCTGCGGAGATGTACCGGATCACCGGCCTCCAGCACCTGCCCTTCAACACCGTCCATCAGTTGGCGGCCGGTGCCGGAAGCGCTCAACTGGGTTCGGCGCGGAGACTGTTGCTGATGCCGGACCTGTTCACCTACTGGCTCACGGGTTCTGTCGGCGCGGAGGAGACGAACGCTTCGACCACCGGCCTGTTCGACGCTCACACCGGCACGTGGTCCGGGACCGTCATCGACCGGTTGGGAATCGATGCCGGCCTCCTGCCTCCGCTCCGCGCGCCGGGCGACCCGGCCGGGACCCTGCTCCCCCACGTCGCCGCCCATACCGGGCAGTCCCCCGGGACCCCGGTGACGACGGTCGCCTCGCACGACACGGCGTCGGCGGTCGTCGCCGTGCCCGCGACCGGCCGGGACTTCGCCTACATCTCGTGCGGGACGTGGTCGCTGGCCGGTCTCGAACTCGACGCGCCCGTCGTGACGGAGGCCTCCCGGGAGGCGAACTTCACGAACGAGCGCGGGGTGGACGGCACCATCCGCTACCTGCGCAACATCATGGGGATGTGGCTGCTGGAGGAGTGCCGCCGCGCCTGGTCGCGGCAAGGGCTGCCGGCGGGTCTCCCCCGCCTCCTCGCCGACGCCGCGCGGGCGCGGCCGTTCGCCTCTCTCGTGGACGCCGACTCGCCCGAGTTCCTGGCCCCGGGCGACATGCCGGAACGCGTCCGCGCGTACTGCCGGCGCACCGGCCAGCCCGTGCCGCACGGGCAGGGCGAACTCGTGCGGTGCATCCTCGAATCGTTGGCGCTGGCCCACCGCGGGACGTTGCGGCGGGCCGCCGAGCTCGCCGGCCGGGACATCACCCACATCCACATGGTCGGCGGCGGCTCGCGGAACGAGCTGCTGTGCCAGTTCACCGCCGATGCCACCGGGCTTCCCGTCGTCGCGGGGCCGGCCGAGGCCACCGCCCTCGGCAACATCCTCGTACAGGCACGCGCCCAGGGACTGGTCGGCGACCTCCCCGCCATGCGGCGCCTCCTCACCGCCACCCAGAAGCTCCGCCGCTACACGCCAGGCGCGGAGCGGGCGGCGTGGGCGGCGGCTGCTTCCAGGATGGCCGTCGTCCGGGGCAGCGGGCAACCTGGTCGCACGGCTGTGGAATGACAGGGCGGACCCTCAACGACAGGGCTGAACACCGGCCGGGACGCCTTGCCCGGGCTCGCGGTCCATCAGGCGACTGCCCCATTCGCGTTCCGGATCAGCTGCTGGAGCACCTTCACCGCGGTGACGTAGTCCGTGTCGTCGATGCCCTCATGGAGGGCGGCGCGGATCGCGGGGGCGTTGCGGGCCAGATCGACGCGGGCCTGTTCCCCTTCCGAGGTGAGCCACAGCCGGTCCTCGGCGTCCCGGGTCAGCCAGCCGCGTTCAAGGAGCCCCTCCGCCTCCGCCGCCAGGTCGTCCTCGGGACGGATGTAGGAGGTCATTGCCTTCCGCAGCTCGGGCAGGGTCATCCCTTCACCGTCGGGCGAGATGTCGTTCGCCGACAGATTGCGCAGCAGCCAGAACTGGGGCTGGGTGTAACCCTTTTCGGCCTGCCGGGCGCGGGTGTACGCGATGAGCGCCTCGTAGGCGACACCGGTCCAGTACGCGGCGGGCTGTCCGGCGAGTTCGGCGTCGGAGACCTGCTGTGCCGTCATGGGATTTCCTCTCCATGCACTTCTCTGTGGAGCCCGCACACCGTGCAGGTCATGGGCAGACCGTATGACCTCAAGTACGGTTGAGGACAAGCGTGAAGAGCTCAAAGATCCTGCGCGACCGCGGAGCTACGGCAGCGCCGCTCGGGGCCGGTCGGGGATGCGGGGTGCCGCCGTACCCCGCATCCCGGATCACGCCCGTACGGCCCGGTCGATTCTGTCGGGCCCGGTGCTTGCAGAGACTCACTGCCCTGGACTCAAGTCACAAGGCCAGCAGTCCCGCCGTCGTCTCTCCGAAACCGCAGGCGTCGAAGTAGAACGGTCTCAAGTGCTCTTCGAAGTCGACGTGCAGCCATTCGCACCCCGCGGCTCGGCATTGCTCAGCAGCCACCCCGAGCAGCGCGGCTCCCACTCCGTTCGAACGGTTTCGCCCGGCTACGACCGTGTCCAGAGCGAACGCGTGGACGCCGCCGTCCCAGGCGATGTTGACGAAGCCGACCAGGCGGTGATCCTCCCAGGCGCAGACCCAACCGAGGCTGTGACGCTGAAGCCTTGCACGCCAGTCCGTCTGCCCGGCCGGGCCACCGAACCCTTCGGCGTGCAGTTGGTTGAGAGCTGTGTTGTCGACGTCGCCGCGCCACTCATAGGTGATCGTCATGATCCGAATCCAGTGATCACAGAGCCGTTCCAGGGCTGTCCGAACGGGCACGAAGCCGGGGTGAGGTCAGTTCCAAGGCTCTGTTGTCACACCCGGCGCCCATGTGGTCGAGCCAGCGTTCGTACCAGTCGAGGAAGTCGGTGGCGGAGGAAACGTCAGGGCCCCAGAACCCGTCCCCGTTGCCGGTCAGGACGCGGCCGCTGAGGGGGCCCGTCACCGCGATGACGCAGACGTCGGTGCAGCCCATCTCGATGATGTGGAGGAAGAGGTCGCCTTCATGTGCCGCCCGTCCTGCGTGTTCGAAGCCGCGAGGTGCTCCTGGTTCCCCGCGGGGGTTCATGACCAGCAGGGAACACCGCTCCAGCGGCAGGAGGCCGTAGAACGGCGCTGCTCCTGAGCCGCCGATGTGTGTGAGGAACTGCCGATAGGCGTCGGGCAGGACGATGCCGTGCCCGGTCTCGAACGCGGCGAGGCGCGCTTCGGCCGGCCTCGGACCGAGACTGAACGTGTGTCGCTCCTCTCCGAAGGAGTGGCTGCGCCGGGGATGGTACGGGATCGCGGCCAGCTTGCGTCGCAGGCGGGGTATGCGGGGATCCATGGTGCGTCTTCTCTCGTCTCCGTCCACCCTACGGGTGGCCGTGGTCGGCCCGCCGGAACCGTTCTCCGTAGGAGAGTCAGGAGCGTGCAGTCGGTCCGGGCGGGGGCGGCCTCGCGGCTCTCCGGCGCTCGGCTGTCCGCCCGGTGGGCCCCTGACGGTCGTCATGTCAGTGGGCTCTGACAGCATCACGGCCGTGACCGACTTTGATGACCTCGTGCAACGCGTCGCCCGGCGGGCCGCATCGGACAGCAAGAGCCTTCCCGGGCCTGTCGGCGGGGCCCAGATCGCGGAGGCCGAGGAGCAGTTGGGCTGCGCGCTGCATCCTCTGCTTGCGCGCCTGTATCGCGAGGTTGCCGATGGCGGGTTCGGTCCTGACTATCGGTTGCTGCCGCTGCTCGGGCCGGGCAGTGTCGTCGGCGAATATCTGACGCGGCGTGAGGAGTCCGCCGGGGCGGAGCACCCGGTGTGGCCCGCAGGCGTTGTACCCATCCTGACCTGGGGCTGTGCGATGTACGCAGGCGTCGACTGTCTCAGCGGAGAGGGGCAGGTCCTGCTCTTCGAGCCGAACGCGTACAGCGGCGGATCGTGGGAGCGGTGTTGGTTCCTCGACTCCCCCGGCCTCGCGGCGTGGCTGGAGACGTGGCTCGCGGGGACGGGCTGGTTCGAGGAGGACGCCTACGACGGGGACGACACCGTCGAACCCCAGCCGTGGGACCCGGCCGCGAGCCGGCTGTCGTCCGGCGCGTAGCGGAGCGGCGTCCCCGGTCCGCCCCGGGGGGCGGACGCGCCGCTCGCCTCGGCCCGGCCTTCCTCGACCACTGCCCGGGACGCGCCCTCCACCGCCATCGTCGTCAGTGGATGACGCCCGAAGCGGTGAGGCAGCTGCGGCCCGCCGCCGCCATGCGGGCCTGGAACGGGCGCAGGGCCGGCAGGCCCGGTACCGGGGGGAGGGTCTTGAGCCAGGTGAACCAGCCCGTGAAGGCGGCGAGCAGCACCGCGGCGGCATCGTGCTCGTCCTTGCGCAGCAGCCCGGAACCGGCGGACAGGACGTCCTCGGGGCGGCAGCCGCCCGCTTCCACGGCGCCCAGCAGCAGGTAGACGAGGTCGAAGACGGTGGCGCCCCGGCAGGCGTAGGCCCAGTCGACCAGCACCACACTCCCCTCGGAGCTTCCCGTGACGGCGGAGGGCCGGTCCTCGGCCTCCGTCAGCAGCACGTTGTCGGCCCGGAGGTCCGCGTGCAGCAGGCCGTGGCCTCTCGCGGCGTCCTCCCAGCTCTCCTCCAGGCGGATCAGGCGGTCGAGGTGGCGGCGCAGCCACGGGTCCTCGGCCACGAAGCCGGGTGTGCCGGTGGGGCGGTGCGTTCCGGCGACGGCCTCCGCCGCGGCCAGACTGCGCCAGCCCGTCAGCTCTTCGCGGAACAGCTCGTCCACGCCGGGCAGCGGGGAGTCCGGGTCCGGGGCGGTCAGGCCGCGTACGGTGTCGAGCACCGCCAGCAGGTGTGCGCGCTTCCACGGCAGCGGCGGAACAGCGCCGTGGACGGGGGCGAAGGCCAGCACCGACCAGTCCTCGTAGTCGAAGGACCACATGAGGGTGGGTGCGGGCAGGCCCTGGGGAAGGCCGGCGTGGAGTGCGGCTTCGCGCCGGTAGAGCTCCGGGCTGTAGCTGTTCTGTTCGGCGGACACCGCCTTGACGAAGGCCGAGCGCCCGTCCGCGCCGGTGAGCACCGAGGCCATGCCGGGCGAGAACCCGCCGACGGCCGGTGCCTCGTGCACGATCTCGGACCCTATCCGCCCGGCCACGCGCCTGCGGATCGCGTCGGGAAGGCTGTCCCACACCAGGCGGGTCATCGCGTCCCTCCCGTACCGGTCGCCGCTCCCGTGCGGGCGCTTTCCAGCAGGATTCGTTCCGTCGTCATGTCGATCTCTCCGCCGCCGAGGAACTGCTCCGGGTCCGGCGCCGCCTCGTCCAGCCAGTCGGCGACCGAGCCCACGGTCTCGTCCAGGGACCGCTTCGCCGCGGGGCGTTCGCCGGCGGGCACCCGGGAGAACCAGGCCGTGCCGGTGCCGGTGGGCGCCCACATCGGCAGGCCGGTGTGGGGCGCCACCCCGGCGGCGACGAGGCTGTCCTCGGGCACCCAGACGGGCCGGCCGGGCCCGCGGCGGGCGCACGCCCGCGCGAGTGCGCCCCAGGTGCTCTGCGGCCCGACCGCGTTGAACACCCCGGTCGTGCCGTCCTCCACCAGGTCCGTCGTCCACTCCGCGAGGTCCCGCACGTCCAGCACCTGGAACGGGTCGTCCGGCGTTCCCGGGAGCGCGACGTCGCCGCCCCGCGTGAAACGCCAGGGCCAGTAGGGGAAGCGGCCCGCGAAGCGGTCGTAGTGCAGATGTGTGGGCGAGGGACGGGCCGGGTTCCCGTAGCGGCGTCTGCTGGACACGTCGTGCGGACCGGCCACCAGGCCCGGCCGCACCACCAGGCTGCGTCCGCTCCCCCGCGCGGCGGTGAGGGCCGCCTCGCACCCCGCCTTGAGCTCCCCGTACGAGGCCCCGTCCAGAAGGCCGGTCCGCCGGGCGGGCACCGTGGGGGCGGTCACGGGTGTGGGGGCGCCGAAATCCCGGTACACGGAGATCGTGGAGATCAACGCATAGACGCCGCAGTCCAGTTCCCGGGCGCTGCGCTCGACCTGGGCGGGCTGGTAGGCGCAGGTGTCGACGACCGTGTCCCACCGGGTGGAGCGCACCGCGTCGAAGCCGTCGGCCCGGTCGCCGCGCAGCCAGGTCACGCCGGGCGGCAGGGGGCCGGTGCTGAGGCCCCGGTTCAGTACGGTGACCCGGTGTCCGCGCCTCACCGCCTCCTGGACGAGGTGGCGGCCGATGAAGACACCGCCGCCGATGACGAGAATGGCCATGCCCATCAGACCCGGGCCTCCAGCAGGGAACGGCCCCGGAGCACGCCCTCGGGGTAGAGGTGGACGCCGTAGCGCGCCAGGCGGGAGAGGTTCTCCCTGATCGCCGCCGCGCCTCCCGCGGGGTCCGGGTGGTCGACGGGAGCCATGCCGATGCGCTCCACGCTCTTCTCGATGGCCAGGTTCTCCGGCGTGCCCAGGTGGGGTACCAGCCAGTGTTCGAAGTCGGCCTGCCACAGCATGAGTACGGCACCGTCGTTCTTCCGGCGGACGTCCGTCAGCGTGCGGTGGTTCAGGCTCCTCGCCTCGTGTACGTCCATGCCGATGTGCGACCAGGAGTAGTCGGGGTCGTGTGGGTCGTGGACCTCGATCCGGAGCCGTTCGCGGTCCTGCCACAGCGGCATCGTCTCGTCCGAGATGCTGAACACGCTGAGCATGAAGTGGCCCCGGTACTCCTCGGTGAGGAACGCGTGGGTCTGGGCGTAGTCGTCGGGGGTCTCCCCCGGGTATCCCGCCATGAAGGAGCAGCGGTAGCCGAGTCCGCCGGAGCTGAGGAGGCGGAAGGCCTGGAGGTTCTGCTTCCGGTTGACCTTCTTGTCCATGTGCTTCAGGGTGTTGTCGCTCATCGACTCGAAGCCGAGCGACAGGAAGCGGCAGTGTGCGGCGGCGAGCTGGTCGACGAGTTCGGGGGTCTTGATGACGTTGGCCCTGCTGTAGCCCTCCCACTCGACGCCGAGCCCCGGCAGCAGTCTCAGCAGTTCCCGCAGCCGGGTGGGCGGCACGGTGAAGGTGGAGTCCATGGCCTTGATGAAGCCGGCCCCGCACTGTTCGGCGTAGGCCGCCCAGTCGTCGTGGATCTTCTGTGCGGACTTGTAGCGCCACTTGGGGCTGGCGGCGGGGAACGAGCAGAACTTGCAGGTGAAGGGGCAGCCCCGCATGGACTCGTACGGGATGACGGGGAACCGTCCGCGCGGCATCGGTGAGGGGTGCGCGTCCAGGTCGATGTACTCGAACCCGGTGGCGTACCAGCCGGGGCGGCCCGGTTCCGCGCCGCGGATGCCGGGGTCGGGGCGCAGGACCAGGTTGGGGATGCCGTCCAGGGGTGCGCGGGCGGCCAGTGCGTGGAGCAGGGCCGGCAGGGCCTCCTCCGAGTCGCCGCGCACGATGATGTCGACCGTGGGGAAGTCCCGCATCACGGAGGCGTACTTGAGGTTGCTGTACTGGCCGCCGAGGAGGAGCGGTACGCCGGGGAAGTGGCGTCCGATCCAGCCGACGGCGGTCCGCAGCGCGGCGTTGTTCCAGATGTAGCTGGTGGAGAGCAGGACGGCCTCGTAGTCGCCTCCCGGCGGCTGGGGGTCGTCCTGGTCCCACAGGTTGAGGGTGTCGAAGTGGTCGTAGTCGGCGCCGGCCTGTTCCAGGATGCGTTCGAGGGTGAAGGTGGTCAGATGCGGCACGGTGGTCCGCCGGGGGCGGAGCAGCGGGTAGTCCACGCCGCCGTGGCGGAATCCCAGGCGGCTGAGCCGGAGGCCGGCGAGTTCGGTGCCGCGGAGGTAGTCCGCGGCGTTCGCGTCGCCGTTCTCCCGGTCGAGCAGGGTGCCGTTCAGGTAGGTGGAGTTCTTGAAGGTGGGCCCGAGTCCGGCCACCAGAAGTACCCGCATGGTCATTCCTCCGGCTCGCGGGTCACGGGTTGACCTGTTGTCCGTTGATGCGCAGGAGCAGCGGGAGGTCGCGGATGTCGTCGTGGCGCAGTGCCCAGAGCAGGAACCGTTCGACTCCGAGGCCGAAGCCGGAGGTGCGCAGGGGGCGCAGTTCCCGCATCCGCAGGTACCAGGCGTACTCGGACTCCTCGACCTGGTGGAGGCGCAGGGCCTCGCGCACGGCGTCGGCGGTGGCGTGGCGTTCGCCGCAGCCGACGGTCTCACCGATGCCGAAGAGGAGGTCGCCGTTGCGTGCCGCGCCGGGGTCGTCCTGAGCGGTCGCCTGGTAGAAGGGGACGGAGAGCAGGTCGTGGTGGGTGACCCAGGTGAACTCGCCGAGCCGGGCCATGATCTCGCGTTCGCCCGCGTGGGTGAGACATCGGCTGCCGGGTGCCACCTCGGTCACGTACCTCGGGTCGTCCCCGAGGAGCTTGACGGCGTCACGGAAGGTGAGGGAGGTGAAGACGTCGTCCTCGGCCAGGGCGGTGAGGTGGCCGGTGCCGCCCGCGGCGTCGCGGACGGTGTCGGGGCAGTGCTCGAGGAGCGCGCGGGCCAGGTGGCGCAGGTAGTCCTGGACCACGGTCTTGACGTCGTCCAGGTCGCCGACGATCTCGGCCTCGCTGTGGAAGAACTGGCAGAGGTGGCGTTCGTCCATCGCTTCGCCGCGGAACGAGGGCATCACGTAGTAGCAGCCGCCCTCGGCGAGGCGGCAGCCGTACTCCAGCAGGAACTGCATGGAGTCGGCCAGGTAGGTGGGGACGCCCTCGACGGAGACCTTGACGGGGCTGGAGTCGCTGCCGAGGCCCATGGGGCTGGAGACGGATCCGGTGGTGATCGGGAGGTACATCGCGCGCACGCCGCGCTGCCGCCAGAAGTCGACGGTCGCGAAGTGGAAGACGTCGGTCAGTTCGACGACGGCGCGGTACCAGGGGTGTTTCAGTACCTCTTCGAAGTGTGTGTCCGGGATCCGCCATGAGTGCGGGGGTGACACGGCCAGCTGGGACGACGCGATCGTCTCGGTCACGAGAGTCTCCCGGATCGGTGCGGAGTGCCGGACAGCCGGCGGCGGAACCCCTTCAGCGCGGCGCCGATCCTCTGCTCCGTTTCGGCGGGCAGCACGAAGAGGGGCAGGGCGAACCAGGCGAAGTGCCAGAAGGAGATGTTCATGGTGGCTTTGATCGAGGTGTGGAAGCCGAGCGACAGCAGGCCGAAGACCTGCTTGTGCCGCCAGCCGGCCAGGAGGCCGGGCAGGAAGGCCAGTTCGAAGCCGACGGCGGCGGTGCCGGCGGCGGCCAGCAGCCGCAGGTCCTGCCGGCTGAGGCGTTTGCCGAGCGGGGTCCCCAGCTCGGCGAGGCTGCCGCGCAGCGTGCGCCCGTCCATCCATTTCACTCCGGTGACGCGCAGCTTGGAGATGCCTGACTGGAGGTAGACCAGGGCGTAGTAGGACTGCATGGCGGCGAGCGCGGCGGAGGCCAGCCGGTCCGGTGGGGTGCGTCCGTGGGTGGCGTCGGGTCCGGCCGCCTCGGCTTCCACCAGGCAGAGCAGCAGGAGGAAGGTGTTCAGGTGTGAGGTGTAGCTGTACAGGTCCTGGTGCATGGCCACCTGGTGCCTCTGCAGGGCGAGGAAGCTCAGGTTGGCCGTGATCTTGACTTCGGGGCGGTCGTTGCCCAGGGCCCAGGCGGCGGCGGACACGAGGGCCACGCCGCGTACCGCTTCGTACTGGGCGGGGCTCAGCTGGAAGCCGGAGGGCTCCTGTCCGGCGCTTTCGAGGAGTTCCCGCTGCTCCGCGACGACCGTGCCGGACGGCATGTGCCAGACGGTGCGCAGGATCGCGGCGCCGGTGGTGTACCGGGCCAGCCGGAGCCGCTGTACGGCGTCGGGCTGGTCCCGCCAGATCCTGCTGAATCCGCCGGTGATGGTCTCGGTGATGCTGGTCATGGTCGCGGGCCTCACACGAACAGGGCGGGTTCGCTGTCCGCGCGCAGCCGCCGGTAGGCGTAGTTGGTGCAGCGCAGGTACTTCATGTTCTCGTTGAAGGTGCGGAAGATGTGCAGCAGCCGGGTGTACAGCGCTTCCTGTGCCTCTTCGGACCAGTCGGCGGCGCGTGATCCGGTCATGCGGCGGGCGTAGGCCTCGACGTCGGCGTCGTCGACGCTCCCCGCCTCGGTGTCCTCCCGCCAGTACGGCTGGAGCAGGTCGGTGCGGTAGAGGTCGGTCCAGTATTCGCGGCTGTACTGCGGCACCGGCACCTCGATGATCTCCGAGACCCGGTCCAGCAGCCCGGCGGGCGGTTCCTGGGCGTAGTACAGCTGCGTGTCGCCGATGAGGCCGAACTGTTTGGTGACCCGGATCATCTCGGCGACGGCCTGGTCGTGGCCGCGTACGAAGGCGAGGGCTCCGCCGGAGAACACCACGTCGAAGGTTTCGTCGGCGAAGGTGAGCCGGCGCATGTCCTGGCACTCGTGGCTGACCAGATCGTGCAGGTCCTCCTCCTTGGCCCGCAGCCGGGCCGCTTCCGCCATCGCCGGGGAGATGTCCACCCCGACGACCTCGACGCCGGTGCGGCGTGCCATCTCACGGCTGAGGAAGCCGGCGTTGCAGCCGGCGTGCAGGGCGCGGAGCCCGGGTCTCAGGTGCAGGTTCTGCGCGAGGGTGCGTACGGTCGCCAGACCGCCCGGTGGCAGGTTGGACTCGCCGAGCATCGCGAGGAGCTCCACGTACGGGGTCTGCCGAACCCGTTCGGCGGTCGGGGTCATCGGGTGCCTCCTGCGGCGCGGGTTGCAAGGTCAGGGACGGGGGTGGCCGGAGGCGGCCGGGGTGGCGGCGGGTTCGAGGAGCCGCCACAGGTCCTGGTCTCCGGCTCGGGCGAACGCGCCCTCTGGGTCGTACCGGTGCATCAGCTCGACGCTCGTCACCTGGGACCGGTCGGTGGGGTCGCAGCGGGTGAAGTCGACTTCCACCAGGTGGAGTTCGACGCCCACGAAGCGCTGGCCCGCCGGGGGCCGGAAGGAACCGCGGATCTCGTCCCAGTCACGCCACGGTCGCGTGTTGAGGCGGTGCAGTGCCTTGCGGCAGAAGTCGTCCCGGACGTGTGGGTCCTCGCAGGTGATGAAGACGCGCTCGATGACGGAGATGACGCGGAAGAACTCGAGGGGGAGCAGTGCCCAGGGGTCGGCCGGGCCGACCAGGTGGCCGCGGTCCGTGATCAGCACCACCCGGGCCTGCTGGAAGCAGTCCGTCAGGTAGTAGTTGAACATGTTGTACGCGCAGAACGGCCAGGCATTGCGGTCCTTGAAGGTCTGCCGGATCTGAACACCCAGATATGCGGCACTCACCGCCACGAGAGCGGTCCAGGCACCCCTCTGCGAGACCGTTTTCCTGACCAATTCGGCACAACTCCTCGAACTCGCACGAAAACCGGCCGGGCGGCGGGAAGACGGGACGGGTCTTCCGGTGAGAACGGTGATAAATGAATCCGGCATTCGCGGTGAACGCCGTTGCGCCGATTATGCCGAGCGCGTCACGAGCCGGTCCAGGCATGCCGAGTGCGCCGGTACGCCACGTCCGGACGACGCCACGCACCCGGGGCAGTCCACATTCCGAGACGCCTTTGAGCTCTTCCTCTCCCGCGGTGAACAGCCCTACGCTGCACGCGCGAACAGCGCGGTACGCCCGACCGTTTCGCCTGAATTACGTGCGACAACCTGCCGGGGGATGACTCATGGAATATTCCGTACGGAACGCGGAAACAGGCACCGAGTGCTTCACCGCGAATTTTCTGGAAGTGCTGACGAGAAGGGGGCTTCGGCTCACTCCTCCGTGCCCCGTTTCGGCCGGCGACCGGACCGTCAGCTTTGTCAATGCCACGCTCACGCCGTTCAAGGACGCCCTCGGGGCCGGGGAGGATCTGGGTTCCCTGTGCCATGTCCAGCCGTGTGTGCGCGCCCACGGCCACGAGCCGTGGCTCTACACCTTCGACATGGTCGGCGCGCTCGGTGACGACGCCGACCGTGCGGCGGTGATCGGGCACACGGTCGAGGCGCTGCTCGCGGCCGCGCCGTGGATAGCCCCGGAGGAACTGGCGGCCCTCGCCGACCCCGCCGACACCGGTCTTCACCGGTTGCTGCGGGACGCCGGGGTCCGGCTGTGGGAGGTTTCGGACCGGCCCGATCTGACGTGCTGGCAGTACGGTGACGGCTATCCGCTGGAGGGGCGTGGCTGCACCCTGGTGGCGCCGGTGCGGGGCCGGCCGCGCTGCTCCGCGGAGTGCGGGCCGGGCTGCGACTGCGGGCGTGTGCAGGAGATCGGCAACATCATCCTGGTCAGGGGTGCCCGGCGGTCCTATGTGGAGACCGCGTTCGGGGTCGAGTCGGTACGTGCTCTCGCGCACGGCGGTGATCTGTACGCGCTGCCCGAGCTGGCCCGGGAGTGTGCGCGGCTGGTGGCCCTCGGGTATTCCGACGCCCGTGCGCGCCAGGTCGTCAACCTGCGGCGGGTGCTGGAGCGGCTGCACCGGGACGGTGCCCGGCCGTCGGGCCGCGGGCCGGGGCATGTCATGCGGGACATGGTCAAGAGCGCCTTCGACCTGGTCACCGGGGGCGGGGGCGACTGGGGCGCGGGCGTGGAGCGCTGTTCGCTCGGTCCGGTGGTCACCGGACTGCTCCGGGACGAGGGGCTGCGGCGGGAGACCTCGCGTGAGCGGTCGGTGCGGTCGGCCGCGCGCCTGGTGCGGCGTCGCGCCGGGAGCGGGCGGCCGGTCGGCCGGGACGAACTGCGGGGGACGTTCGGGCTCAGCGCCGAGGACGCGCAGGAGGTGCTGGCGGCCGCCTCACCGGCGGCGGAGTGAGCCGCCGGCCGGCCCGGGATGTCGCCGGGCCGGCCGGATTACGGGCACGGTTCAGCCGAGCAGCTCCAGGAAGCGGCGGTTCAGGGCGTCGCCGTCGGCGCCGGAGACCGCGCCCTGGGCGATGCGGTCGTTGCCGCCGCCGTTGCCGCCGAACCCCGCGAGCAGTTCCTTCAGCAGCTTCGACGCGCTGCGGCCGCTGTCACCGGGCACGGCGAGCACCACGTTGAGCCGGGTCTCCCCGCCGTATCCCAGGGTCGCCCGGCTCTCCTGCTCCGTCACCCGCTGTACGGCTGTGCGCAGGCCGGCGACGTCCTGGGGGCCGGACACGACGGCCGCCTTCACCCCGCTGCCCGACTCGCTGCGCGTCACTTCGGCGTGTGCGTCTCCCCCGCCCCGGACCTTCTTCGCTGCGGCCTGCTTCACCACACGCTCGGCCGCGGTGACGACCTCGGCGGGGCTGCTGTGCAGGAGGCGGGCCACGGCGGCCAGTTCGGTGCCCTGGCTCAGCGAGTAGCGCGCGGCTTCCCCGCGGGTGACGGCGGTGATGCGGCGTACGCCCGAGGCGACGCTCTGTTCGGCGGTGATGCGGAACGAGCCGATGAAGGACGTGTGCGGGACGTGGGTTCCGCCGCACAGCTCCTTCGAGGCGTCGCCGAAGCTCACCACCCGGACCTCGTCGGCGTAGGTCTCGCCGTCCAGGGAGAGGGCTCCGGCGCTCTTCGCGGTCTCGGGGCTGGTGACCTCGACGCGCCGTTCCTCGTCGCGCAGGATCCACTCGCCGACCAGAGCCTCGACGGCGGCGAGTTCCTGGGCGGTCATCGGCTTGGGGTGGGTGAAGTCGAAGCGCAGCCGCCGGGGGTCGACCAGCGATCCCGCCTGGCGCACATGGTCGCCCAGGACGGTCCGCAGCGCGGCGTTGAGGAGGTGGGTGCCGCTGTGGTTGGCCATGGTGTCGCGACGGCTCTCCCGGTCCACCTCCAGGCGCAGCGAGGCGCCGGCGCGCAGCTCGCCCGTGCTGACCCTGACCCGGTGCAGGTGGTGTCCGCTGCTGTGCCGGACGGTGTCGAGGATCTCGCCGCGCAGTCCGTCGTCGCCGGTGAGGACGCCGTGGTCGCCGACCTGCCCGCCGCCCTCGGCGTAGAAGGGGCTGCGGTCCACGATGAGGTCGGCCTCGCCGCCCTCGCCGACCGCTTCGGCCAGGGCTCCTTCCTCGAAGAGGCCCACGACCCGTGCTTCGGCCTCCGTCCGCTCGTAGCCGACGAACTCGGTGACGGGCACGCCGGACAGGGAGGCCGGCAGCACGTCGTCCACGCGGAGGCGGCGGTCGGTGCGTTCGCCGCCGCGGCTGAGCCTCTGGTGGCGCTCGTACTCGGCCGCGTACTCCTCCATGGAGACGGCGGCGCCGCGCTCGGCGACGAGGTCGCGGGTGATCTCCACGGGCAGGCCGTAGGTCGAGAAGAGGCGGAAGGCGTCGGCGCCGGAGACCGTGCCGCCGCTCTCGATGAGCGTGGAGACGCGGTCCAGTCCGCGTCGGACCGCTGTGCCGAACTCCCGGCACTCGGCGTCGAGCGCCGCCAGGACGGCGTCCTTGCGGCCGAGGAGGCCCGGGTGGTGGTCCTTGAGGGTGTCCACGATGGTGTCGGCCAGCGGCTGGAACTGGAAGCTGTCCGCGCCCTGGCGCAGGGCGACCGTCATGGATTTGCGGATGAGCCGGCGGGGGATGTAGCCGGCGCCCTCGTTGCTGGGCAGCACGCCGTCGGCGAGGATCTTGACCGCGGCGCGCATGTGGTCGGCGATGACGAGATGGCGGGTCTCGGGGGTGCCGGACTCGCCGAGGATCTCCTGCGCGACGTTCACCACGGGGCTGAGCAGGTCGGACTGGTAGACGCTGTCCAGGCCGTTGAGTGCCAGGCAGATGCGTTCCAGGCCGGAGCCGGTGTCGACGCTGGTGAAGGGCAGCGGACGGATCGTTCCGTCGAGGCCCTTGTCGAACTGCATGAAGACGCCGGCGTTCCAGATCTCGATGTAGCGGCGCGTGGTGTCGAACTCTCCGCCGGGTACGTAGGCCGGGCCGTAGGCGTCACCGGTGTCGAGGAAGACCTCGGTGCAGGGTCCGCAGGGGCCGGAACTGCCGGCGGGGCCCCAGAAGTTGTCCGCGGCGGGCTGCGGCACGATGCGGTCGCGGGACATTCCGACCCGTTCCCAGGCGCGGGCGGACTCCTCGTCGGCGGGGAGTCCCAGTTCCTTGTCGCCCTCGAACACCGTGACGTAGAGCTGCTCCGGCTTGAGCCCGAACCCCTCGGTCAGCAGGGCGAAGGCAAGCTCCACCGCGCGTTCCTTGAAGTAGTTCCCGATCGACCAGCTGCCCATCATCTCGAAGAAGGTGAGGTGGTGGCGGTCCCCCACGTCGTCGATGTCCTTGGTGCGGATGCAGGACTGGATGTTGCAGAGGTCTTTGGCCGGCGGTGTCTCCGCACCCGTGAAATACCGCTTGAGCGGCGCCATGCCCGAGTTGACGTACAGGAGCGTGGGGTCGTTCCGGGGCCGGACCGAGGCCCCGTCGATGCGGAGATGTCCATTGCGTTCGAAGAACGACAGGAAGGTCTCACGGATGGACTCGCTGGAGACGTGCATGGGGTCCTCAGGCTCTCGGTGTGCGGGGAGGAGACGCAGGGGTCGGGGACGGGTCAGTCTATGACGGCACCGCCCTGCGGATGTGACCGGTTTCGCCTTAACTCAGGGGCGCTGCCGGTGTTTTGGGGCGGAGTGCGCTGTATCCGTAAAGATGGGTGAAGGCCCGGCGGTAGCTGTCCGCGTCGGTCAGTGTGCGGTCGGCTCCGTGGTCCAGGGACACCACCCGGGGCAGCTCAGGGCCCCAGATGTGGCTGAGGGCGACGGTGTAGGCGCCTGCGTTGAGGACGGCGAGCGTGTCGGCGCCGGCGGGCAGGGCCGCGTGGGCGTCGATCACCGCGGGGGCGCAGGTCCGGTCGGCGATCCGGGCCGGCGTCCGGTCGCCGTCCGCGCCGTGCACGGGGATCACGGGAAAGCGCGCGCCCGGCACCGGGATCAGGGAGTTGGTGCCCAGATCGGTGATCAGCCAGTCCGCTCCGGTGCGCGCTTTCCTCGCGACGACGCGGGTCAGGCCGACGGCGGCGTCGGCCGCGACGTACCGGCCGGGTTCGAGGTAGACGGTCACCGGGTAGGGCAGCGCGGCGAGGGCGGCCGCGGCCTCCACGGCGAAGTCGTCGGCGGTGACCCCCCGCGCGGCGAGGAGGAGCCTGCTCTCGAATCCGCCGCCGATGTCCAGGACCGGGAACCTGATGCCGGTGTCCCGCCGCGTCCTGGCCAGGCAGTCGGCCACGTTGCGCAGGTGGGCGCCGAACACCGCCGGGGAGACGCAGTGGCTGAGCTGGTGGGCGAGCAGCCCGGTGACCCGGAGCGCGGGATCGGCTTCGACCCGGGCCAGGGCGCGTGTGAACTGGCCGTCCTGCCAGGTGAATCCGAGTTTGGTGTCGTCGTCGAGCATGCCTGGGCCGGTGGCCGGCAGGGAGACGCGCAGGCCCACGGAGACCGCGGTCCCGGACGCGCGGGCGGCCCGGGAGACGGTTTCGATGTCCTCGAAGGAGTCGAGGGTGAACAGGGCGGGTTCCTGGTCGACCGCGCGCTTCGCGAAGGCCTGGGTGTGGCCGAACCCGTTGACCAGCAGGTCGGCTTCGCGTACGCCCATCGCCTGCGCGATGTCCAGTTCCAGGGGGCTCATCACCTCCAGGCCGGCGCCGGCCTCCAGGACCGCGGACACCACGGGTTCCAGGTAGCAGGACTTGAGCGCGAAGTAGGTGCGCACCCTCGGCAGCCGCCGGGCGAAGGCGTCGGTGATCTCCCGGACGTTGGCGCGGACCCGCGCGGGGAGCACGACGAGTGCCGGGGTGCCCAGCCGGCCGGCGAGCCGGTCGGCCCGCTCCCCCTCGATCATGAGGCAGCCGTCGGTTGCGCGGTCCAGTGAGGCGCTGAGGCCGGTCCAGTCCGGTTCCGCGTGTTTCGGCGCGGTCACGCGGGTCCCCCGGTGCGCATCTGGAAGGAGGGGGCGGCGACGGGGTCGGCCGGGGCGTCCCAGCCGGTGGCCAGCACGCGGGTGCGGGCCACCGAGCCGGCCGTGGCCAGTTCGTTGAACCGGGTCATCTCCTTGCGGGCCGACGCGAAGTCGCCGTTGGCGAGGCTGCGGTCGGTCTGGGCGAAGGTGCGGTTCAGCTGGCGCATGAAGGGGGCGAGTTCGTCGGTGAATCCGATGTTGCGCTGGTGTCCGCGCGTTCCGCCGCAGACCCGGTCGAGTTCGGCGCGGAAGCGGACGTTCTGGCAGTAGATCTCGCTGTAGGTGCGGCCGTTGAGCAGTACCGAGCCGTTCAGCGCCGAGGAGCCGAGCATCGGGGGCAGGACCTTGTTCTCGGTCTCCTCCAGACCGTACTGGCTGATCCGCAGGAACTCCTGCCGGTCCAGCCAGGTGACGTGCTGGTCGTCCATCCACGGGGTGCGGGGCTGGAGGAGCGGGGGGTAGATCACGACGTGTCCGAGCCCGACCTGCTGGACGAACTCCACCGTGTTGCGGGTCGAGTCCTCGTCCTCGCCGAGCGAGGGGTAGATCAGGCTCATGATGTAGCCGATCCGGTTCTCGTTGAGGAACTCGCAGATCTCCTTGGTCTTCTCCATGTTGCGGCGCTTGTCGTACGTCCCGATGAGCAGGTCCTGGTCGGCCGTCTCGATGCCCACCCACAGGAGGGGGATGTGCGCCGAGCGCAGGACGTCGGCCTTGTGGACCCGGAAGTCGCGCAGCGACTGGAAGAAGTTGACCGCCAGGTCGAGCCCTCGGTCCTGCATGCCCTGGTACAGGCGGCTGGCGTGCAGGTACGGCGTGTTGGAGCCGGAGCCGGCGAAGTTGACGAAGCCGTGGTCGCGGTTGAGCGCGGCCAGCTCCTCCAGCACGCTGTCCACGGGGCGCAGCCTGAGCCCGCCGCTCTTGAGCGGGTGCGCGCAGAAGCCGCAGGCGAACTGGCAGCCCCTGCTGTCCTCGAAGCCGATGGTCAGCATCTTCGAGGCCGGGGCGTGTACCGCGGGGTACACGTCGGAGCCGTACAGCGGTGTGTGGGAGTCCGTCCGGAAGGTGAGGCTCTCGCGGCGGGCGGTGGCCTCGACGCGTCCGTCGCGGCGGTGGAAGAGGTTGGGTACCTCGCCGAGTTCCGTCAGCCGGCCGGCCACCCAGTCCGCGTATCCGACGAGGGCCGTTTCGCCGTCCCCCGCGGCGGCCGCGTCGAGCGCGGCGATGTCGGTGAGCACGCTGCCTTCGAAGTAGTCCACGTGGCCGCCGCCGGCGATGATCCTGACCTCGGGACATCGGGCCCGGACCGACTCCAGAATCGCCCGTACGTCCCTGAGGGCGGGCTGGGACCACAGTTTGACGGCGAGCATGCGCACGTCGCGGCGCTGGATCTCCAGAACCAGTTCGTCGGCGATCTCCAGGGCAACCCTGCGGTTGAGGAGGTCGACGTCGGCGTCGAGGGCGAGGGCCTGTTCCACGGTCCTGGGGTCCGGGGCGCCCGCGTCGAGGATCTCGGCGCGGACCCGGTCGCGCATCTCGCGGACCCGGACGAAGAGGGCGGGGTCGTGGAGGCGTTCCGCGGTGTCCATGGTCACGTAGTCGCGGATGACCGGGCGGTGCCCGGCGGCGCGGAGACAGGCGGCGAGGTAGGCCAGGCCGTTGTCCGCCAGGAAGTAGCTGGTGTAGTCGGGGTAGCCGGTGTAGTTGAAGAGCAGGACGTCGACGCCCGCTGCCGGGTGGACCACGGGTCCTCGTTTCGGTAGAAGGAATCACTCAGGCCATGAGCGCCACGCGGCGCCAGACGGTCGCGCCGACGCGTGGCTCGCGTTCCGCGGTCACTCCGCGTACGGCGGCCGAACGCAGGCGCTGCCGTACGGCTTCCAGGCCCGCCGTCAGAACGGTCCTGGCCAGGGGCGCCCCGAGGCAGTAGTGCTGCCCCGCGCCGAACGCGAGGTGCCGCCCGGCCGCCGGGCGGCCGGGCGTGAAGCGGTCCGGGTCCCGGTGGACGAGCGGGTCGCGGTTGGCGGCGGCGATCACCAGGACGACCCGGTCGCCGGGACGCAGACGGCTGCCCGCCACCTCCAGTTCCGCGGTGGCGGTCCTGGGCACGATGTGGAACGGCGCGTCGAAGCGCAGTGCCTCCTCGACCAGGTCCGCGGTGTCCGCCTCCAGGACGGGGCCGGGGCCGGCCGCCGTCTCGGCGATCGCCGTCGCCAGGCAGGCGGCGACCGGTTCGATGCCGCCGGTGAGCAGCTGGGCGAAGAGGGCGGGGGCGTTGTCGGGGCCCACGGCCGCCAGCATGTCCAGGCAGGGCGAGGGGGCGTCGCGGGGGCGGGCCGCCGTCCGGGCGGTGAGGTAGGCGCGCAGCTCCGCGAGGGCGCGGTCGGCCTGCCGTGTCGTAGCGGGTTCGGCCCACTGGGCGGCGAGGTACGCCATGAGGGCGTCCGACCACACGCCGAGCTGTTCCCGGTCGTCCGCCGGTACGCCGAGGAAGTCGCAGGTCACGGCCGTCGCCAGCGGGAGCGCGAAGTCGTGGGCGAAGTCTGCGGTGTTCAGGTCCAGGTCCGCGAGCAGGGTGTTCGCGTCGCGGCTCGCCGCGTCGCGCCATGTCTCCGCGGCCCTGGGCGCGCACATGGCCGACGCCGCGGTGCGCAGCCGGGTGTGGGCCGGTGCGTCGGAGAACACCATCCACCGGTCGAAGAAGTCCTCCACCCGGTCGCCCGCCGCCCGGTCGGTGCCGGTCAGCCGGTCGGTGAATCCGTCGCCCGGCCGTGCGGACAGGGTGGGTTCCCGCAGCAGTGCCCCCACCTCGCGGTGGCCGGTGACGTACCAGCCGGCGGTCGGCTCGTGCCAGAGGACCGGGGCGGCCCCGCGCATCCGGTGGTAGACGGGGTGGGGGTCGGTGGCGAAGGAGTCGGAGAGCAGCTCGGCCGGGGCGAAACTCATCCGCTGCGCTCCGCTCCCGAGGGGCGGACCCAGACGGGCCGGGTGCCGAAGGAGAGCGTGCCCCGGGCGACGGCGAAGCCGCGCAGGGACTCCACGTGCATGTGCGCCCGGTCGGTGACGTCGGCGTCGAAGGCGACCTCCGTGACGGCCCCGCCCGGCGCGAGAAGGACACGGCGTGGCGGCGGGTAGCCGACGTGGTTGCGTTCGCAGGCCTCGGTGTGGACGGCGACGAACGCGTCGACGGGGGTGGTGGTGGCCGCTGCGGTGCGCACCGCCAGGGTGACCTGCACGCTGCTCCCCCGCCGCCATTCCTCGGCGCAGTCCAGGGCGATGTCGGCCACGGGTGAGGCGGGGTCGAGGTCCTGGACCATGCAGCACCGGGCGCAGACGAGTCCGGTGCGTCGGATGTGCGCGAACAGCGGGTGGACCGCGTCGGTGCGCACCAGCGGCCGGGCGCAGTAGCGGCAGTCGGCCCCGGCGGGTGTGGGCGGGCCCTGTTCCAGTACTTCGCCCCACAGGTCGTCGAAGTTGACGAAGCCGGTGGTGCCGCGCTCGTAGAGGGCGGCGGCGAGTCCGGCCTCGGCGTTGCGGACCGCCTCGCGCAGGCCGTCGATCCTGCGGCCGGTCCGTGCCGGGTCGCCGGTGGAGACGGCCCGGCGCAGCGCCGTGGTGACGGCCGCGATGCGCTCGCGGAGGTTCACCATGAGGTTGCCCTGCCGGGAGTAGCGGAAGCCGAGGAGCGGTACGGCCTCCAGGGCGGTCATCGCGGCTCCCAGTGCCCGCAGTTCGTCCCTGATGCGTTCGGCGTCGGCCAGTCCCGACCGGGCGGGGACGGCGCCGGCCAGGGCGGGGGCGGACCGGGGTGAGAGGTGGACGAGGTGGGTGGGGGTTCCCCGGTCCCGCGACTCGGCGAGGGCGCGGGCCGCGGCGGTGAGGGTGCCGCCGTCCGCGTCGGCGTCGCCCTCCCGGACGGTGGCGAAGGGGGCCGTGGTGTCCGCGGGCCCGGTCGCGGGGGCGGGCGTCGCGGGGGTGGTCCAGGGCAGTCCGAGGACCGTGAAGTACGGCAGGTCCGTGCGTTCGCGGCGGAGGTGGTCGTTGACGAGGCTCACGGCCTCGCCCACCGAGAGGCCGGTGGCGCAGGCGTGGTGGAACAGGTCGTTGAGCTTGGCCGTGCCGTTCACGAGGTTCGGTACGCCGACGTAGGCGGCGGCCGTTCCGGCGAGGAAGGCGTGCGGCAGCAGGTAGGGGTGCGGGAAGAGACCGTCGGCGATCCGCCAGGTCATGCAGGCGTTGACGAAGACGGTGTCCACGACGAGTGTTTCGGCGCGCAGCACCCGGGAGGGCTCCACGTCGCCGCGGAAGCACTGGCCGGTGTACGCGCACACCGGGAGGTGGGCCCGGTCGTCGAGGGGGCCGGGCAGTTGGTCGGGGCCCTTGCAGATGACCGTGTCGTGCAGATGGATGACGTCGTCGCGGCCGTGGGCGATCACGGACAGGACTCCGGTGTGGCCGCCGGTCAGCAGCGGGCGGACGGTGGCCTCGGTGGCGGCGTCGCGGAGCAGGAGGGGCCCCTGTCCGAACCGGTGCGGTGTGCCGTCCACTCCGGGCCAGAGCCGCACGTGCTCCTCCTGCGGCGGCCGGCGGTGGGGCAGGGCGAGGCCCTTGGTGATCTGCCAGCACACGTCGGGGACGGTTCCGCCGACGAGGAGTCCGGCGTGCCCCTTGAAGGAGCCGTCCCGGGCGGCTTCCCACAGTGCGTCGTGCAGCCCGGTCACGTCGCGTTCGGTCAGCTCCGAGGCCAGGGCCACCGGCACCACCCACCGGGTGTCCTGCCGCACGGCCGCGCGTGCGATGTCGTCCGGTGAGCCGAACTCCTCGTACCGGCCGCCGACGGCGGCGGCGAGTGCTCGGGCGAGCGGCGCGCACGCCGAGCCGCGGGGTGCCGTGATCAGGGCGCCGGCCGGGTCGGGGACAGTGCGGGACACGGCGGGGCGGGTGAGGGAGCGGACGGCCTCGCAGGCTTCCTTGCTCTCGGGCTGGATCAGGGGGACGGCCGTACCGGGCCGCCACTGGGCCAGCCGACGGACGAAGTCGTCCGTGTCATGGCAGTCACGGAAAATCTCGTCGGCCAAAGCAGTTCCAATCGGCGGTCCGGGTGGGTACGACGCACCGGTACGGTGTCCGACGGTCGAACACGTCGATCATTTCCGTTCTGTGGGCGCGGGTCCATGCGCGTCACGTGCGGCCAGACGCCACGTCCGAAGACCGCCGGGCGCCGCTGTCGTCCCGCCCATTGAGACGGTGCGCCCTCCAACGGGGGCGGCCGACGCCCCGGTTCGCCGGTTGCGATGCCCGGCATTCGCTCTCCGGGGTGGTTTTTCAGTCGTAAGGTTCCGGCTATGGACGACAGCTTTCACCGGCTATACCAGCGGGCCCGGGAACACGGCGTCAAAGACCTCGCGGATCTCGCCGCTCACGCGGGGATCACTGTGTCCGAGGCGGAAGAGGTCCTGAGCCGGCTGGAGGAGATGGGGCTGCTGGTCCCGGACACCGCCGCGGGCTTCCGGGTGACCGATCCGGCGGCGGCCCTCACCCGGCTGTTCACGGCGGAGGCCGCGCGGGTCGACCGGTTCCGGCGGGAGGTGTCGCGGACGCGGGCCGCGGTGCTCGACCTGGCGGAGAACTTCCAGGCTCTCCAGGCCGCTCATCAGGACACCGTTCAGGCGCGGACGCTGCACGGCGCGGCGGAGGTCAATCACTTCCTGGACGACGCGGTGAGCCGGATACGGCTGCACGAGTGCGTGATGCACCCCGGCTCGGCCCCTCCCGTCGAGGTGATCGACGAGATGATGCTGCGGGACTCGGAGGTCGTCAGCAGGGGCGTGCGCATCCGGGTGCTGTACACCCAGCACATGGCCGAGGTGGATTACGTACGCGACTACCTGCTGGACGCCGCGCAGGCCGGCATCGACATCCGGCTGGCGCCCTCGCTGCCGCTGCGCCTGCTGATCCTCGACGACGACGTGGCTGTGGTGCCGCTCTCCCCGGAGGACTCCTCGCTCGGTGCGGTCGCCCTGTTCGGCCGGACCCTGGTGCGCTCGTACCAGGCGGTGTTCGACCACATCTGGGCGGTGGCGCTTCCCTTGCAGAGCCTCACGGCGCGGGAGGGGCGGCACCGGGCCATGCTGCTGGGCCCACAGCAGCGGGCCGTGGCGCGGATGCTGGCCGTCGGCATGAAGGACGAGGTCATCGCCCGCCAGCTCGGCATGTCCGCCCGCTCGCTCAGCCGGGTGATGGCCACGCTGTTCGACGAACTCCAGGTCAGCACCCGCTTCCAGGCGGGGATGAAGGCCGCTCAGCTCAATCTGCTGGAGGGCGTCACTCCGGAAGAAGCCCGAGCCACGCCGTCGTCACTGTGAGGTCCTTCCCGCCGAGTGCGAAGACGGCGAGTTCGTGCTCGTGCGGCCTGGCCCCGGTGCGGGTGAGGTCCACCTGCCAGGAGACCGCCCGCTCCTCGTGGGCCGCGAGGTCCACCGGCTCACCGCGCCCCGCGGGGAGTCCGGTGTGCGCTCCGGCGAGGAAGGCGTGGCCGATGGCCCCGGGCCCCGGCCGCGGCCCGGGGTTGACCAGGGTGCCGTTGAAATCCAGGACCGTGCCCCTCCGGGCCTGCACCAGGCCCGCGCAGTCGACGCGCGGGGCGGTCGGGCCGCCGGTGGACTGACGGACCATCCCGCACCTGCGGCACCGGACGACCCGCAGGGTGAGGCCGCGGTCCACCCGGTGCGCGTAACGGATCGCCGTGGCCGTCGGCCGGCCGCAGCCCGGACAGTCGCAGGGCCGGGAGGCCTCCTGCCGCAGGGCGGGCAGGGCGCTGTCGGTGAAGTCCCACCAGCTGGTGTGGGCGTGCTCGACCAGCAGCTCCATGGTCCGGCCGTGCACCGTGCCCAGTTCGGCCTCCAGCGCCATGCCCTCCGCCCCGGGGCTCGGCGAGAACTGTGCGAGGGCCACCTGCCTCAGCCGGTCGGACAGGTCGAGCAGCCGCCGCTCGTCCACGGGCACGTCCAGCCAGCGCAGGCGCAGCAGCCCCGGCAGCACCACGCCGTGCCAGTGCCGCAGGCGTTCCAGGGCCGCGGGGTCCGCCGCGGGCACTCCCCGGCCGGGCCGGGTGGCCGGGACCGGAACGGTACGGGTCACGGGCGTGTCCGGCGCCGGGGCGGTCGCCGCGGGGGCCGTATCCGTGGGAAGCGCCAGGGCGGGGTCGCCCAGGAGGCCGAAGTGGCCCATGTCGCCGTGCATCCGGTGGCCCAGGACGTTCATCCGCTCCAGGACGTCACCGGCCGGCAGCCCTTCCGCCTGGGCGCGTTCGAATTCGTGCCGGAGTTCGAGGTGTGCGGCGTGGACGCCCACGGCCCCGAAGACCGCCACCGCCGTCCCCGACAGGAAGCCGACCCCGAGGTTGGCCGAGGGCGGGAACACCTGGTTGCCGACGGCGATGGAGGAGCAGGTGTGCAGGAAGACCGTGCGGGCGTCGATGTCCGATGCGGCCACCCGCTGCGAGGGTTCGAGGTCCACCCGGAAGCAGCCGCCGCCGCGCATGCAGGACGGCACCCGGCCGAGACCCGCGCTGCCGGTGGCCGCCGCGCCGGCGGTGAGCGGCTCGGATCGTCCGCAGATCACTCCGTCGGGCAGGTTGACGCAGCACTCCCGGCCGAAGGACCGGACGACCAGCCTGCGGCTGGGCTCCCTGACCAGTTCCTCCAGCTCGTCGAGGCCCACCGCGTCGGCCTCCCGGGCGTCCGCCTGGAAGGGGTGGCTGACCAGGAGATCGCGGGTGGCGGGCACGGCGTGGGCCGTCAGCGTCCGGTACACCAGCGCGTAGAGCGCGGCGGGATCGCGTGCGGTGAGGACGCCGAGCCGGGGGGCGAGCATGCCCGGCCAGTCGTCGAGTCCGGCCAGGTCGTCGGCGAGGCCCACTACGGCGACCGGCCCGTCGGCGTGGCGGCGCACGGCCCCGGGCAGCCCGGTGAGCGGCAGATGCTGGTGGGGGCGACCGGTGGCGGCCGCCAGCATCAGTGCCGCGGCCTCGGCGTCCGTACCCGCTCCCGCGCCCGCTCCCGCGACGGACAGCACGACGCCCGGCCACCGCGTCTCGGCCGTCCGGGGCCAGTGCCCGTCGCCGGCCACCAGCCGCCGGTAGCGCTCGGCGGCGTCTCCGGAGAGCAGTGGGAAGGCGTCACCGGGGCGCCACCGGGCGGCGGCGGCGCGCACTTCGGCGATCTCGTCGTGGAGCAGCGCACCCGCGTCGTGGTCCGTCTCGTTCATCGGGTGGGGGGACATGGGACTCGCTCTCGGCTGGTCGCGGTCAACGGGGTGGGCGACGGACGCGTGGCCGGGTCCGGCAGGGTGAGCAGGCAGGTGCCGTCCTGGGCGGTGAGTCCGGCCCGGACGCCGTACGGGACACAGAACATGGGGTCGGTGTGGCCGATGTCGAGGTCCCGGACGACGGGGCCGTGACCGGTCCCGAGCAGTCCCTCGGCGAGCACCTCGTTCAGTGCCTCGTCATCCGGCCCCGTCTGTGCGAATCTGCCGAAGCCCACGGCGGCGGCCCCGGCGAGCGCTCCGGTCTGGCGCAGCTGGGTCAGGTGCGCCGCCAGTTGGGACGGGGTGATGCCGGGTGAGGTCTCCAGGAGCAGCAGGTGCCCGGCTGTCGTGGGCCAGTGCCGGGTTCCGGCGAGCCGCAGCAGGGTCTCCAGGTTCGCGCCGTACAGGGGGCCTTCGGCGACGCCTTCACGCAGGATGGTGGGGCCCGGGTTGGGCCGCAGGGCGCGTGCCCGGTCGTCCGTCTCGTCCCAGGCGAGGAACTCGTCGGTCCAGTGGGTGGAGTGGGCGAGCGGTCCCGGGGCCGCCCCGCCCAGGACCCGCTGCCAGGATTCTCGGGTGTAGTCCAGGCATCCGCCGGGTTCGCCGAACTGTGGCAGGAGTTGTGGTCCCATCACGGTGACCAGGCCGGTGTGTTTCCAGACCGCGGTGAGCAGGGCGGTGGCGTCGCTGTACCCGATCAGTGGCTTGGGGTGCGCGGCGAGAAGGCCGTAGTCGACCAGGTCGAGCATGTCGTTGGTGTTGTTTCCGCCGATGGCGGTCAGGACGGCGCCGACGCCGGGGTCGGTGAACAGGGCATGCAGGTCCTTCACCCGGTCCTCGGCGGATGCGGCGGTGTGGCCGCCGGTGTCCAGTGCGTGCGGGCCGAACCTTACGGGGTGTCCCAGCGCCTCCAGTTGGGCGACCGCCCGGTCGCGGCGGCGGGGGAAGCGGCCGGCCTCGTCGGACGAGGGAGAGAGCACCCCGACGGCCGCGCCTGTGGCCGGTGCGAAGGGCAGCAGCAGGGGTGGCGCGGTGTGGGTGCTCATGCGGGTGTCCGGGCCGCGTGGCGCTCGGCGAGCACGGCCGACAGGTCTTCCGGTACGGGCTGCTCGAAGATGTCGCGCACTTTCAGGCGCAGTCCCTTCCGGCGCAGCAGGGCGGCGAGGCGGGCGACGGTCATGGAGTTGCCTCCGGCGTCGAAGAAGCTGCGCTCCGCGTCGGCCGGGGCGCCGGTCACCTCCTCGACCCCGTTGAGCACGGCGGCCAGCACGGTCTCCCGGTCGGCGAAGTCGGGGGGTGCGCCAGGTCCGGCCGGGAGGGCGGCGACGGGGGCGGTGGCGTCGGCTGCCAGCTGCCGGAGGACCGCGACGTACTCGGCCAGCAGTTCGTCCGGCGGGCGCAGGGGCGGGCTGTCCGGCCGCCAGGCCAGCGCGACGGTGCCGCCGCCGGGTGCGAGCGAGACGTCCAGGTGCATCCCGGGGACGGGCGGCGCCGCGCTGACCAGTGTGGCGGCGGTCTCGCTCACCGCGTCGGTCCGGCGGATGTGCACCGCCAGGGTGACCGCGAACATCGTGGTCTGCCGGTGTGCCAGGTCGGAGCGGCGCAGCCCGCTGAGCTCGATGGTGCGCCAGAGGGGGAGGTACTTGAACTCCTGGAGTTCGACGATCTTGCGGCGCACGGCGGCGAGCAGGCCGGTGAGCGAGGCGCCTTCCGGTACGGGCACGACGGCGGGCAGTACGTTGATGCAGAGCCCGACGTCGTCGAAGCCGACACCGTCCAGGTCGCGGAGGGACATCGGTACGCCCACGGGCACCACGGAGTCGGGCAGGTGACGGTGGGCCAGCGCGACCAGCGCCGTGTGCGCGAGCATCGTCGGTGTGGCGTTCAGCCGGCGTCCCGCGTCCATGAGGGCCCGGACGTCGTCGGCGGAGAGTGCGGCGCGGGCGGGGCCCCGGGGGGCCGGGCCCGGCGCCGACATGTCGGCGAAGCGGGTGTGGTGGCCGTACTGTTCGCGCCAGTACTCCGCGGCGCCCGCGCAGTCCTCGGCGCTGCGGGCGTTCAGTGCGCGGACCGCGGTGGTGTAGGCCTCGGTGGCCGTGCTCTCGGCCGCCGGGGCGGGGGCCGGCCCGGGCGTCGTCGCCACCGCGGCCGCCTCCTCGGCCGCCGAGGCGACGAGCCGTCCCATGGAGTGGGCGTCGACCTGGGCGTGGTGCACCAGCAGGCAGAGCCAGAGGTGGCCCGCGGTGTCGGTGACCAGGCGGGCCTGGGCCGGGCGGTCACCGAAGGGGTCGGGCGGCTCGGGGAAGACGGTCTGGAGCGGGAGTTCGGGCACCGCGGCGACGGGCGGTCCCGGCAGCGGGTCCGGGACCGAGAGCCCGGCGGGGAGCGCGGACCAGGGCCGCACGTCCTGGGCGATGTGCCCCTCCTCGTCGAGGAACCGGACGCGCAGCGCGGCGTGGCGGCGCAGCAGCCGTTCCGCGATCAGGCGTCCGTCCGCGACGCTCAAGCCGGGTCCGAGGTCCAGTGCCCGGCCGAGGAAGCCGCTGTAGGGGTCGGACGAGAGGCGGGTGCCCAGCAGTTGCATCCACTGGTAGGGGGTGCACGGGACGCGGGTGCTCACGGGGCGACCGCCGCACTGGCGCGCAGCGCCCGGCAGGCCGCGGCGGTGAGTGCCCGGAGTTCCGCTTCGGTGTCGCTCCCGCCGGTGCCCGCGCCCCAGCGGGGGACGCCGCCGACCTCCAGGCGCCGGTAGGCCACCGTCCCCTCGCTGCCCGGATGTTCGCCGCTGTCCAGCAGTTCGGCGAAGACGCCGCAGCGGGAGAGGGCCCGGAGGAAGGCCGTCGTCGCGTCGGGTCCCGTGCCCTGGCCGCGGATCCTCTCGGAACCGACGGTGCGTTCCAGTTCCACGGTCGCCTCGTGCCCGGGGTGGTGGGCGACGACGCTCAGGGGTTCGCCGGTGTGGAGGAAGGACTCGGAGAAGACCGTCCAGAGTTCCGGCGCGCCGATCTCGGTGCCTTCCGTGTCGACGGTCTCCTGGACCTCTGCGGCGAGTTCGGCCTGGAACGAGCGGGGCAGGTCGAAGCCGTAGCGGGTCTTCAGGACGAAGGCGACGCCGCTCTTTCCCGACTGGCTGTTGATGCGTACCACGGCCTCGTAGGAGCGGCCGAGGTCGGCGGGGTCCACCGGCAGGTAGGGCACCTGCCAGGGTTCCTCGCCCGCGGCCGTGCCGGAGGTGCCGGCGGCCCGGTCCATGGCCTCCAGCCCCTTCTTCACCGCGTCCTGGTGGGTGCCGGAGAACGCCGTGTACACCAGGTCGCCGACGTAGGGGTGGCGGGGGTGCACCGGCATGCGGGTGCACCATTCCACGGTCCGCCGGACGCCGTCGATGTCGGAGAGGTCGAGTTGCGGGTCGACGCCCGTGGAGAAGAGGTTCAGCGCCAGTGTCGCCAGGCATACGTTGCCGGTGCGCTCACCGTTGCCGAAGAGGGTCCCCTCGACCCGGTCCGCGCCCGCCAGCAGGGCCAGTTCGGTGGCGGCGACGGCGGTTCCCCGGTCGTTGTGCGGGTGGACCGAGAGGATCACCGAGTCGCGTCGGGCGAGGTTGCGGTGCATCCATTCCACCTGGTCGGCGAAGAGGTTGGGGGTGTGGGTCTCCACGGTGGCCGGCAGGTTGATGGTGACCGGCCGGTCCGGGGCCGCGTCCCACAGGGCGGTGACGCTGTCGCAGACCTCCAGTGCGTACTCCGGCTCGGTGTTGTTGAAGGTTTCCGGGGAGTACTCGAAGCGCAGGGTGGTTCCGCCGAGTTCGTCGGCCCGGCGGAGCACCCGGGTGGCGGCCCGGGTGGCGAGCCGGGCCACTTCCTGCCGGGTCATGCCGAAGACGGTGTCGCGCCAGCGGGGTGCGGTGGCGTTGCACAGGTGCACCATGGCGCGGCGGGCGCCGGCGATGGCTTCGAAGGTCCGGTCGATCAGGTCGGGCCTGGCGGGGGTGAAGACGGAGATGGTGACGTCGTCGGGAATGAGGTCGCTGCGGACGAGATGGCGTACGAAGTCGAAGTCGTCCCGGCTCGCGGACGGGTAGCCGACTTCGATGTCCTTGAACCCCATGGTGAGCAGGAGATCGAAGAAGGCGGTCTTGCGGCGGGGGTCCATCGGTTCCGGGAGCGCCTGGTTGCCGTCCCTCAGGTCGACGGAGGACCACAGCGGCGCGCGGGTGAGGGAGTTCGACGGCCAGTCGCGGTGCGGCAGGGCGGGTATCTCCGTACTGGGGCGCGCGTACCGTCGCGCCGGCATGGAGGAGCCGAGTTGCGGGTTCCAGGCGGGCTGCTCCGCCGGGGCGAGGGCGCAGGGAGTACGGAGCCGGGCCGCCGGGGGGATGCCGGACGAATCGAAACGGACCATGGGTGATCACTCCGGATGTCTGTGGACGGGGAACCCGTCGCGGGAGCCTGCCGGGGGTGGCGACGGGCTCCGGCCTCGGGTCAGAGCCGGGCTCTCGCCTCGGCGATGAGCCGCTGCGCGAGGTCGAGCTGCTCATGCGGTTCCAGGGCTTCGAGCGCGGGCCACAGCACGGACGCGGCGGTGGTCGCGGCGGGTGCCCGCACCGCCCGGACGGGGGCGGGGGCCGCCGGGGGCGGGACGGCCGCCGGGGCGGGGGCGTGAGCGGGTGCCGGGGCCGGCGGAGGGGCCGGGGCGGGCGTGGGGGTGGTGGCCCCCTCCGCCGGGGGCGGGGTCGCCGTGCCGGCCCTGCTGGTGAGGTACTCCTCGACCGAGGACGTCAGCAGGAGGTCCCGCAGCTCGATCTCCGCCAGTCCCCTGCTGCGGAGCCGGCTGACCAGCTGAGCGGCGTCCAGGGAGGAACCGCCCAGCTCGAACCAGCTCTTGTCCAGGTCCTCGTCCAGGAGGAAGGCGCGCGCCGCGTCCAGCAGCGGACGGGCGTCGGGGGCTTCGACGGCGTCGTCGGAGCCGCCCGTGGCGGTGAGCATGGCCAGGTCGACCTTTCCGTTGGCGTTCAGAGGGAGGCGGTCCACGAGGACCACCCGGGTGTGGCGGATGTAGGAGGGCAGCGCGTCGCGGATGCCGGCCGCCAGCGCGGCGTGGTCGGCGCCCCGTTCCGGTACGGCGTACAGCTCCAGGGCCGTGCCCGCGTCCGTGCGCCGGACCGTTGCCGCGACGGCCGACTTCACGCCGGGCCGCCGCATGGCCGCCGCCTCCACCTCGCCGAGTTCCACCCGCGCGCCGGAGACCTTGATCTGCCGGTCGGCGCGGCCGATGTAGTGGAGTACGCCGTCGGGGTCCTCCTCGACGATGTCGCCGGTCCGGTAGACGAGGTCGCCCCCGGGGCTCCACGGGTCGGGCACGAAGCGCTGGGCGGTCGCCTCGGGGCGGCCCCAGTAGCCGAGGGCGAGGTTGCCGCCGCCGAGCCACAGCTCTCCGGCCGTCCCGGGCCCGACGGGGCGGCCGGACGCGTCGACGACCCGGTGGCGGCCGCAGTCCAGGGCCCGGCCGATGGGGGGCAGTTCCGCACTGTCCTGGTCGACCCGGATACCCGTGGCCACGATGGTGCACTCGGTGGGCCCGTACAGGTTCACCACGTCGAACGGCACCCTGCGGGGCAGCGGGTGCAGCCGGTCGCCGCCGGGCAGCAGCGTCCTCAGGACGGTCCCGGCGGGCCAGTCGGCCTCCAGGAGCAGTTCGGCGACCGGGGTCGGCGCGCAGGCGACCTCGACCCGCTGGTGGTTCAGCCAGGCGACGAAGTCCTCCGCGTCCAGCCGTACGTCGGTGGGCACCACCCGGACGTCTCCGCCGACGGTGAGCGCGGGCCACACTTCGAGCCCGGAGTAGTCGAATCCGACGCTCATCTGCTGGCTGACGACGGTGCCCCGGGTGAGCCGGAACTGCCCGACGCTCCACTCGCAGACCGCGGTGAGCGAGCGGTGTCCGACCGCCACACCCTTGGGCTGTCCCGTGCTGCCGGAGGTGAACAGCACGTACGCGGGCGGCTCCGGCCATGTCACGGGGGCGGCGGGGGCGGTCCGTGGCGCGGTCAGCAGCCCCTGCCAGTCGGTGACCGCGGTGTCCGGGGCCGCCCGGCTCAGCTCCGCCGCGAGGGTGGGGTGCTCGGGGCCGGTGAGATCGACCACCCGGACACAGCCGGTCTGCCGGAGCATGGAGACCAGGCGTTCGACGGGCTGGGCGGTGTCCAGGGGCAGATAGGCCGCTCCGGCGTCCATCAGCGCCGCGGCGTAGGCCCAGTACCGTGCCCGGACCCCGCTCAGCAGGCCGACGACCTCCCCGGCGAGTCCCGCGGCGCGCGCCTCGTCGCCGAGCCGGGCCAGGTCGGCGTAGTCGAAGCTCTCGTCGCGGTCGGTCAGGGCCGGCAGGCCGCCGTGCGCCATGGCGGTCTCACGGATGAGTTCGGGGACGGAGCGTGTCGGCTCCCCCAGGTCCGCCGCGGGCTCCGGGAGCCCCGCGAAATCGCAGAGTTCCCGGACGAACAGCGTCCACAGCCGCCACAGCCCGTCCTCGTCGACGATGTGCGCCTGGCCCTCCAGCAGCAGCTCGACGCGGCCCTCGGCCCCGGGGTGGACCACGGCGATGGCGTTGACGGGGAACTTCGCCGCGCCGCTGAAGATCCCGGCTTCGACGTCCGCCGTTCGGCCGCCCAGCCGTACGGTCCGTGCC
Source organism: Streptomyces sp. Mut1 (assembly GCF_030719295.1). NCBI lineage: Bacteria > Bacillati > Actinomycetota > Actinomycetes > Kitasatosporales > Streptomycetaceae > Streptomyces > Streptomyces castrisilvae. The sequence continues at coordinate 92,752 of NZ_CP120997.1, forward strand.
GACTGCTCGTACATGCTGAAGGCGGCTCCGGGGTGGGAGGCGCCCCGCACTCCTCGCCTGCGCAGTTCCTCGACCAGTTCGGTGAGGTCGGTGACCGATTCGACGGCGCGGCGCAACTGCGCGTCGACGTGGTCGTAGGCGCCCTCCCGGTCGGCGCGGGCCCCGAGGTCGAGGGGGACCAGCGCGGTCGCGACGAACATGCCGACCGTGTCCGCCAGGTTCTCCGGACGGTTGGCGACGGCGGTGCCGAGCACCAGCGAGCGGTTCCCGGTGGCCTCGCCCAACGCCTGCGCGTAGGCGCCGAAGAGCACGGTGAAGAGGGTCAGGCCGCGTTCCCGGGCCCGGGTGCGGACGGCCTCGGTCACCCGCTGCGGCAGGGGCAGCCGCAGGCCGGTGTCCTCGCCGGGCGCCGGCACGGCCGCGTCGGGGGCGGCGAACAGCTCGGGGAAGTCGTGGGTGAAGTGGTCGGCGGCGGCGGCCACGTCCTTGGCCGAGGGCGGGATCTGCCGGGCGGCGTAGTCCAGGTAGCCGTCGTCCGTGCCGGCCGGTGCGGAGCCGTCCAGCCCGGCCAGGATGAGGTTGAAGGACTCCCCGTCGTGGACCAGGTGGTGCTCGGTGTGGACCAGGATGCCGCCGCCGTCCGGCCGGCGGATCAGGGTCCAGCGCAGCGGCAGGCCCTCCGCGAGGTCGAACGGCCGGTTCGCGTCGGCCAGCAGCAGGCACTCGGGGCCCGGCAGGGACTGCCGGTCGGTGTCCACGACCCGGACCCTGGGCGTCTCCCGGGCCCCGACGCGCTGCACCGGCACCCCGTCCACGCCGTCCACCCGGGTGCGCAGCGCCGGGTGCCGGTCGAGCAGGGAGCCCAGTACGGCTTCCAGCTGGTGGGGGGCGGGTGCCCGGGTGAAGCGGAACACGGCGTGGAAGTGGTAGCGGGGCGAGTCCGGGTCCAGGACCGACTGGTACCAGACGACGCGTTGCTGCCAGCTGAGTGGCACCGGGGCGTCCGTGCGGCCGGCCGGGGGCGCGGTGCCGGTCCCGGCGGCCGGCTCGTCCGTCCGCGGGGAACCGGCCAGGGTGCGCAGGGTCTCGGCGAGATCGTCCGCCCTCAGCAGGGCGGGAGCGGTGATGCGGGTGCGGTGTTCGCGGCGCAGGGCGCGGGCGAGCCGGACCGCGTCCAGTGAGCTGCCGCCGAGCGCCGCGAAGCCGCGGCCCTCCCATTGCGCCGCGGGGACGCCCAGCAGCCCTTCCGCCGTATCGACAAGCGGCTCCACGTCCGCCTGCACAGCCGCTCCGCGCTCCATTGACGTGGTCACTCCTTCAGACAATCTCGGACACCTTCTTCACCGAGCCGAGCGGCGAGAAAACGAATCCCAGCGCGAGCAGCACCAGGAGGACCCCCATGCCGGTGTAGAACGCGCCGACTCCGGCGGGGCCTTCGACGACCAGGCCGCCCGCCATGCCGCCGAGCGGCACCGCGCACCAGGCGAGGACCATCGAGGTGGTGGTGACCCGGCCGAGGAGACGGTCGGGGACGATGCGCTGGCGCAGTGACAGCGCGTTGATGTTGAACAGCGCGCTGAAGGCGGCGACGCCCGCCCAGGCGAACAGCGCCGCGGTGTAGTGCGGTACCAGGCCGAGTGCCGCCGTGCACAGGCCGACCACCGAGAGGGAGCCGAGGGTGAGCACGGGGAACCTGGCGCGTTCACTGATGCGGGCGGCGCACAGGGACATCACGACGATGCCCGCGCTGCCCGCCGCGTAGAGCCAGGCGAGTTGCCGGTCTCCGGCGTCGAGGTGGGTCTTGGCGAGCACCACGAGCTGGCTGGGGGCTCCGGCGTAGACGAAGTTCACCAGCACCATCAGCGCCGAGACGGAGCGGAGCACCCGGTGGCCCAGGACGAAGCGCAGTCCTTCGCCGATCTCTCCGCCGAGTTCGCGCATCCGGCCGCGCAGGTCTCCGGCCGGCCGGCCGGGCTGTTCCCGGTCGGGGGTGAGCGGCGTCCGGATGAGCAGCAGGGTCACGGCGGACAGGATGAACGCGGTCGCGTCGACCAGCAGCAGGTCCACGGCGGGCACCACCGCCACGGCGGTGCCGGCGATGACCGGCCCCAGCATGTCCATGGCCGATGTCCCGGCCTGGAGACGGCCGTTGGCGCGGACCAGGTCGTCCTTGCCCGCGAGGGTGGCGACGACCGTGACGGTGCCGGTGCCGGTGACGATCCGGAACGTGGTGAGCAGGAAGCCCATGGCGAGGTAGACGGCGACCGGTACCGGCCCGAACAGCGTCATCACCGGCGCTGCCAGCAGCACCAGGCAGGAGCACACATTGGCGAACGCCATCAGACGGCGGCGTTCGTACCGGTCGGCGAGCGCCCCGACCAGCAGTCCGAACAGAAGGTAGGGAAGGAACCCCACGGCGAAGCCGGCGCCCATGACGGCCGGCGATCCGGTCTGCCTGTAGAGGAGCAGGGGCAGGGCGAACGCGGTGAAGGAGGAACCCAGCGCGGTGGCGCACTGCCCCAGCACGAACAGGCGGAAATCGCGGCTCTTTCGGCCCTCGTTCCGCTGCGCCGTCACCGTCACCGCAACTCCGTCCACGACCGTGCTCCGTCCCCCGTGGGGCCGCAGGCTCCTACCACCAACCGTTGATGCGCGATCTCATCCGCACTGCTCACACCCCTTCAGTCCCGTTCCACACAGCGATGATGGCCATGCCGTGATCCTTGATCCATGCGCGGCGGCGGCGAACACCGGACGTGGCGGACAGACGACTCGCCGCCGATCCGTCTCAGATTCCGGACCGTTCCGGCCGGGTGCGCGCACGGCGGGGCACGGGGCCTCACCGCGCGTCGAGCTGCTCACCCAGTCCCCGCCATCCGTCGGCACACGCCAGCGCCACGGTCCGCAGGGCCTCCCGGCAGTGGGCCGGTGCCGTGTCGGCCACCTCCCCCGCCTGGTCGAGGAAGCCGAGCGTCGCGGAGACCAGCTGGAGCAGGGCGCGGCCCCGTTCGGTGTACTGGAGCGACGGGTCCCGCTGGAGGGCTTCGAGCCGTTTGCGGGCGCCGGTCTCGTCCGGTTCCCCGGCCGGCGGGGTGGCGCGCACGGTCACGGCGGGGGCAGGGGCCGTACGGTGCGCGAGGGTCTTCTCCTCCTTGGCCGCGGCCAGCGAGCGGCGGACGTCCAGGGCGGTGCCGACCGAGATGTCCGCACGCCGGGCGACCTCGCGCAGGCTGGTCGCGGGGCTGCCCGACAGGATGGCCGCCGCCGTCCTGCGGCCCTCCGCCGCGGAGACCGGGCGCCGTCTCCCGTCCTTGCCGATCCGGGTGTTCAACCGCGCCCCGTCAGCGGTTGAACGGCGGCGCAGCCCCGCGACGGTCCTCGGCGCCACTCCGCAGACCGTGGCGATCCACCGGTCCGAGCGTTCGGGCTCCGAGGCGAGGATTCTTTCGACGGCGGCCGTCCGGTCGGCGGGGGCGAGCGGCCTGCCGTGCGCGCTGTTCATCCGGACGGCCGCGACGAACGCCTCGCTGTCCGTCCCGTCGAAGAAGACGACGCGGACCCGGTGGTCGCCCCGGGCGCGGGCGGCCTCCAGCCGGTGCGTCCCGTCCACCACGCGCAGGGTGTCCCGGTGCACGACGAGGGGAGGCAGCTCCTGTGCCAGTTCGGCGAGCTGCCGGACGTAGGCGGTGTTCACCCCGTTGACCCTGGGCGACAGGCCGCCGCGCAGAGTGGCGACATCCAGCCAGACCCGGGTCTCGCCGGCCCCTGCCGGCCGGCCTGCGGGTGTCCGCTCCGCGGGTTCGCCGCGGCTGGTTCGGGATGTCGTGAGCACAACTGCCTCCCAGGAGTTCGGGACCGTTGCGCAGAGAAGATACGAGGGTCGTTCCGCGACGGCGTACACATGCCGTACATAGCGCGTACATTCATGTATTCGCCCTGCTGGCAAGGGTGTTGGACCCACCGGGCACGCCTGGAGCCCCCTCGCGCGACCGGTCGCGGGGGCCGTGCGGCCGAGGCCGCCCGGCGGCGCGGCCGGTTCTGTCTCCGCAGGACGGGACCGCAGACAGATCCGCTCTCGGTGCACTATGATCACGCGCACTTTCAGAGGTGTTTTCCGGCCTTGCCGAGACTCGGTCTCAGCTACGCCGTGTTCCGCCCTGCCCGCCTGTCCGTGTCACGGGCGGTGGGCAGCACACGTGTCTCGCCCCGGATGGTGCCCGTGCAATTCGAACTCCTCGGACAGCTCACGGTGAGCACTGCGGGGCGGCCCATCGATCCGGGTCCGGGGAAGGCCCGGCTGCTGCTCGTCGCTCTCCTGCTCCACAGCAACCAGACGGTGCCGCACGCCACTCTTCTGGAGGCTCTGTGGCACGACGACCCGCCCCCTTCCGCGCACGCCAATCTGCGCACGTACGTACGGGGGCTGCGGCGGGCCTTCGGGCCGGACGAGGGGGACCGGCTGGGTCACTCCCCCGGCGGCTACCGGTTAAGGGTCGGTCCGCTCGAACGGGACGTGGACCGCTTCGAAGCCGCTTCGGAGCGCGGTCGCGAGGCTCTGGCAACGGCCGGCCCGGCCGCCGCGCGGGCCGAGTTCAGGAAGGCGCTCGACCTGGTGTCCGGCCCGGAGCCGCTGTCCGGGCTGCCGCTCACCCCGCTGCTCGCCAGACGCGTGGCGCCCATCACCGACATGTGGCTCACCGTCGAGGAGGAACACGCCGAGACCCTGCTCGCCCTGGGGTCGGCCGCCGAAGCCGTACGGCGCATCGGGCCGCTGCTCGAACGCCATCCGCTGCGCCAGCGCGCCTGGGCGCAGCTGATGCTCGGGCAGTATCGCGTGGGCAATGTCGCCGCGGCCCTGGACGCCTACCGCCGGGCCCGGCAGTCGCTCCGGCAGGAGTCGGGAGTGGACCCGCGGCCCGAGCTGACCGCGCTGCACGACGACATCCTGCACCACCGCCCCCATCTGGCCGGGCCGCGCGGCACCCCTCAGCCGTCCGCGGCCGGCACCGGCACGCCCGCCGCGGCCGCACCGGACGCCCCATCGGATCCGCACGCCCCTCCGCCCGATCCGACCAGCAGCCTGAGACCCCGTCAGCTTCCGTCGGCGCTCCAGGACTTCCAGGGGCGCGACCAGGACGTCACCCGGCTCGACCGGTGGCTCGACCAGGCCTTGGCTCCCCCGGGCACGCCGATGATCGCAGCCGTGTCCGGGATGGCGGGGGTGGGCAAGACCTCGCTCGCCCTGCACTGGGCGCACCGGGTGGCCGGCAGGTTCCCCGACGGTCAGCTCTACGTGGATCTGCGGGGGTACAACACCGGCGGCGCGCTGCCGCCGGAGGACGCGCTGCGCGGGTTCCTGGAGGCGCTGCACGTTCCGCAGAACCGGATTCCGCCCGATCTGAAGGGCCGGGCCGCGCTCTTTCGCAGCCTGCTCTCCACCCGGCGCCTGCTGATCGTCCTGGACAACTGCCGCGACGCCGAGCAGGTGCGTCCGCTGCTGCCCGGTCCCGGTTCGTGTGTGGCGGTGGTGACCAGCCGGGACCGCCTCACGGGCCTGGTGGTCAGGAACGGTGCCCGGCCCCTGGTGCTGGGGGTGCTCGCCCCGCGCGAGGCGCACGCCCTGCTGGGCTCCCGGATGGGCGTGGACCGGCTCGGGACCGATCCGGACGCCGCCGACGCGATCGTCCGCGCGACCGGTGGGCTCCCGCTCGCGCTCGCCATTGTCGCGGCCCGGATATCGGAGCAGCCCGGCTTCCCCCTGAAGGCTTTCGCGGACGAGTTGTGCGGGGCCGACGGGCCGCTGGACGCTCTCGACGAGGGGGAGGCCCGTCAGGTCTTCTCGTGGTCGTACCTGGCGCTCAGTGAGCAGGCGGCCCGTCTCTTCCGTCTGCTCGGGCTGCACCCCGGGCCCGGTCTCACCGTGGCGGCGGCTGCCGCGCTGGCCGGCACCACGGTGCCCGGCGTCGCGCCGAAGCTGCGCGAACTGACCCGGCTGCATCTGCTGACCGAGCAGGCTCCGGGCCGGTACGCCTTGCACGATCTGCTGCGGGCCTACGCCGCCGAACTCGCCGCCCTCCCGGAGTACGCGAAGGACCGTGCCGCGGCCCTCCACCGGATGTTCGACCACTGTCTGCACGTGGCTCACCCGGCGGGCGTCCTGCTCCAGCCGCAGTGGCAGTCCTTCGAGCCGGTCGCGCGTCTGGCCGAGCCCACCGCCGCCCCGCCCGCCGATCCCGAGGCGGCCGCAGCGTGGTTCACGGCGGAGCAGGACGTCCTGCCGCGTCTGGTGGCGGCCGCCATGGACTCCGGCTTCGAGGCCTACGCCTGGCAACTGGCCTGGTCCCTGACCACCTTCCTCGCACCGCGCGGTCTGTGGCAGCGTCAGAAGGAGGTCCAGCAACTGGCCCTGGCCGCCGCGGATCGTACCGGTGACCTGACCGGCCGGGCCGTCACGCACCGGTTGCTCGCCCGCGCGTACACCCGCCTAGGCGACCTGGTCTCGGCCGAGGAGCTGCTGACCCGGGCGCTCGCCTTCCACCGGGAGCTGGACGACCCGGCCGGCCAGGCGCAGACTCTGCACAACCTCATGGAGGTCTGCTACGTCCAGGGGCTGCTGGACAAGGCGATCGTCTACGGCGACGAGGCGCTGCCACTGCACAGGCGGGGCGGCAACCGGGCCGGCGAGGCCCGCACCCTCAACGCCATCGGCTGGGTGCACGCCACCGCTGGAGACTACGGGTTGGCCCTCGCCCGCTGCTCCGAGGCGCTGACGCACCAGCCTCCCGGCACGGACGACAACGGCCGGGCCGCCACCCTGGACAGCATCGGGTACGCCCTCGACCGGTTGGGCCGGCCCGGGGAGGCCGTCCGGCGTTACGAGGAGGCCATCGGCCTGTTCCGTGTCACGGCCGACCGCTACCACGAGGCCGAGACGCTGCTGAGGCTCGGGGACACCCTGCTGGCCACGGAGAACCCCGCCGCCGCGCGGGAGGCCTGGCGGGAGGCGGCCGTCATTCTGGACGAGCTCGGCGACGCGACCGCCGGGGACGCCCACGACCGGCTGGCCCGCCTGGACCACGCCCCCGCCGACCGGGAGAACTGACACGTCCGCCGCCGTCGCCCGGTGGGGCGGCGCCCTGCGGGGCGCTCACGGGCGCCTCTTCCCACGGTCATACGGTCATGAGGCGGCATCCTCCTGCGTGGACTCGTCGAAGTGCACGACGCCGTCCTCGTCGAGGCGCGGGTGCATGGCGATGGGGGTCGTCATGCTGACGTCGGACGGGCGCGGGCCCTCCGGCCCGTCAGGGCCCCAGCGCACCAGGCGGCGGGTCCGGGCGATCCGGAAGGTGGTGCCGTGGACCTCGACCTGGTTGCGCCGGCCCGCCCGGAGTTCGTCCGAGGTCCGGACGAGCTCGGTCAGTTCCGCGTCATGGGCGCCGGCCCCCTGCGCGAGGACGCCGCGCGCGTCGGCATCGCCCGGGGCGTCGAGCGCGATCAGGCCGCGCTCGCGGGGGCCCAGCCAGGTCAGGGAGAAGTCCAGGGACCGTCGTGCGTCGTGGGGGCTGGCGTGCAGGCCGCTGCCGACGGTCCACCCGCCGCCCTTGCCGGAGCGCTCCACGATCGCGAACGCGGTCGGCAGGAAGAGGATGTCGGGGTGCGTTTCCAGGGCGCGTGCGGAGTCGCGCAGTACGGCGCGGGGGAACCGGGCCCCGGAGTAGGCCAGGGAGCGCATGGCCAGCCGTTCACTGGCCTGCATGGGAGAAAGCGGCGCGTCCGGGTTCAGGACCAGGTCCTCATCGACCCGTGCGCGACCGGCGCCACGGCTCCAGTCGGGGTCGAGGGGCTCGGGGTCGGTGGGCCGGGGTGTCTCCAGACCGCCGTCCTTGTCCAGGTCCGCGTACTCGTCGGCGCGCACCACCCGGTAGCGGGTGTCGAGCACGGTGAGCTCGCTGAGGCTCTCGGTCTCCAGCCGTGCGACCGCCGCCAGCAGCGCCCGCCGTTCCGCCCGGTCCTTCGCGGCGTCCTTGGCCCGGAACCACAGCGCGGAGTTCAGTTCGTCACGCGCCTGCTGCGGACAGCCGTGGGTGACCGGGACCACCACCCGCCACCGCTCGCCCCCGGTCTGCGTGGCCACGCCGAACAAAGGCCCCCGCACGGCGATTCCACGGCTGCGGACCGCCGCGTCGAGGGCGTCGGCCTCCACTGCGGACTCGACCGGCTCCACCGGCACCCGCACCACCACTGGCCGCCCGACCGGTACTGCGCTTTCTTCGCTCATGCACCCATCCTGGATCCAACCACCGCCGCGCATAAAGCTTTTACCGGATCGTCCACCCCTTCGGGCGGTGCGCGGGACGTGGCGACGCCGTATGCCACCGGCCCGGCCGCGGGCGGCTAACGTGTCCGTATGTCGTCCGTGAACCTGCGTCATTCGGTCCGGGCGGTCGTCCTCGACGAGGACGACCGCGTACTCCTGTGCCGGTTCACGATTCCGGAACCGGCGGGCACGGTGGTGTGGGCGGCGCCCGGCGGAGGAATCGAGCCGGGCGAGACACCTCTTGACGCGCTCCGCCGTGAACTGCTGGAGGAGGTCGGCCTGCCGATCGGGACCGATCCGCCGCACGTGTGGCACCAGGAGGTCGTAGCCCACGGACACGCCGCGGGCTACGACGGCGTCGTCAACGACTACTTCCTGGTGCGCACCGCTTCGTTCACTCCGCGCGGGACCTTGTCCGACGAGCTGCTTGCCGCCGAGCACATCAGCGGCCTGAAGTGGTGGCACCCGCGCGAAGTCGCTTCCTACACCGGATCCGACCTCTTCTCTCCCCGTGACCTCGCAACCCTTTTGCGGGCGTTGACCGCCTTCGGTGTCCCGGCCGAACCGGTGCTGCTGGGCCTGTGAGCGGGCCGCCTACTCGAAGAACTTCAGGCTCCAGCCGATGTCGGTGTTCGGGCCGGGGACGTTGGCCCTGCTGTAGGTGGTGTTGCCCCACCAGCAGAACGAGCCGGTGTACCAGTAGCGGTTCGCCCAGGAGTACGGCGTTCCCTTCGGGACCGCGTGGAACATCAGCGGAAACGTGGGGCCGGCGGGCGGGCTGGTGGCTATGTCGCCGTCGAGCAGGACGAATGTGTGGTGGCCGGGGCCGTTGACGTACAGGGTCGGGTCCCAGCCCTGCATCATCGTGGCCCGGTTGGAACCGAACAGGCAGCCGTTCGACTTGTACCAGTCCCACACGTACGTCGGGTCTCCGCCCGCCCGCAGCCTCAGGTCGGCCAGGCAGTACTGGTCGCTCCAGCTCCCGTTGGCCGAATAGACGATGTGCAGCTGCCCGTTCGGATCCATGATCGCTTCCGGGGCCTCGTTGATGAACGGGTTGCCGACGACCCGCTCCCAGCTCTCGCGCGGCTGCGAGATCACGTACCGCCCGCCGGTCGGGGTCGTCGGTGAGCTCATCCGGGAGATGTAGAGGTTCTGCTCGACGTTGGTGTCGCCCGCCCAGCCGGACCAGACGAACCAGCGGGTGCCGCCGAAGGTGAACATCGTGCCGTCGATGGCCCACTTGTCGTCGGGCAGGGCCAGCTTCGTCTCCCCCGTGTAGCCGCTGTCGGGGCTGGCCGAGCTGATGACGTACATCCGGTGCGCCGCCGCGCGGCCCGCGGAGAAGTAGATGTAGTAGCGGCCCCCGTCCCGCACGATCTCCGGGGCCCAGACCTCTCCGCGGTCCTGGGTGTCCGACCACACCTGCCGGGCGGGCGCGTCGGCCAGGCCCGCGGTCGACGACGCCTGGCGCACCGCGACACCGCCGCCGGAGGACTCCACCGAGATGTAGGTCGATCCCACGCGCAGCACGCTGGGATCCGCCGCGCGGTGCGTGGTCCGGCCCGCCTGCGCGGGCCCGGCGGAGAACAAGGACAGCGCCACGGCCAGGAGACCTGACAGCGCGAAGGCGGTGAGTCCGGAAACGCGGTGGGTGAGCTTCATCATCGGCGGTCCATCGATTCGTCTCCGCTTCGACCCGATTACATCGATGTAAGAACGTACGCACAGCAGCATGGCGAATTGTAGTGCCCATGTCAACAAAAGGTGAGTGACGAGTCCCCCGCGGGGCCGCCTCTCGTCGGAGGCGGCCCCGGGGCCGGGTCACGGGGTCACGAGTGCTCCGACGCGGCGGAGTCGGCCCCCGCATCGGCCTTCATTTCGCCTTGGCCTCGCTCTTGAGGATGCGGGCGGACTTGCCCAGCGAGCGCGCCATATCGGGAAGCTTCTTCGAGCCGAACACCATGATGACCACGAGCGCCACGATGAGCAGGTGCCACGGTTCCAGGCCGTTGCGGAGCAACACGCCACCCCATTTCCGTTGTCGTTGCCGTTGTCGCCAGTGGAGTGCGTCCGGGACGCCCGCACACCGACATCGGTTGCTGCATTGCGCAACTGTACAAGCCTTGTCGGTCGGTGTGCACGGGGACCTGCACGCGCGCCCTCGTCGCGTCAGGAAGGCGAGGGCCGCCGCGTAGCCGGTCAGGACGGCCGTGAGCAGCGGGTAGTGACGCCCACCGCCGCCAGTGCCGCGCGCCCGGCCGGCTCCGGTTCATACCGTCTGGTCGAGGTCCTGGGCGTAGTGCTCGATGGCCGGCCGGTACGGGCGGATGCGGGGATCGTCGCTCGTCCTCGCAATGATCTTCAGCAGGATCCGCATGGCTTCGTGGTGGTGGTCCGTGTTGAACAGGGCCATGGCGAGGAAGGTCTGCAGCGCGCCGTCCTCGGGGAACTCGGCGAGGCCACGTCCGAGCGTGCTGACGGCGTCCGCGTAGCGTCCGAGGATCCGGTAGGTGCTGCCGAGCCCGAGGTATGCGCCGTGCCGGTCGTCGGCGGTCAGGCCCTCCGTGCCGAGACACTGTTCGTAGTAGGGGACGGCTTCGGCCTCCAGCCCCAGCACGTCATGGACCCAGGCGGTCTGGTAGGCCACTTCGGCGTCGTGAGGATGGCCGGCCGCGAGGGCGACCAGTGTCTTCCGCGCCTCTTCCGGCCGTCCCTCTTCGCGCAGTCGGACAGCGGCTCTCAGCAGATCGTCTCGCGTCGCTTCACTCATGGCTCCATTGTCGCGGGAGCGCTTGACCTGGAGTGCACTTCACGTCCCACCATGACGGGCATGGATATCACCGGCCCCCAGGTCGTCCTGGGAACCATGGATTTCGGCACGCGCGTCGCCCCCGACCGGGCCTTCGCGGTCCTCGACTCCTTCGTCGCGGGTGGGGGTGTGTGGCTCGACACCGCCAACTGCTACTCCTTCTGGAACGACCCCGGCGGTGTCGGCGGCGCCAGCGAGCAGGTGATCGGCGCGTGGCTCCGGGCCCGCCCCGGTGTACGCGACACGGTGCGGATCGCGACGAAGGTCCGGCACAACCCGCTCGTCCCGCACGCGCCGCAGAGCGCCGAAGGTCTCTCGGCGCGCGCCGTTCACTCGGGTGTGGAGGAAAGCCTGAGCCGCCTGGGAGTCGATCACGTCGACCTGCTCTGGGCGCACGCGGAGGACCGTGGCGTTCCGCTGGAGGAAACGGTCGGCGCCTTCGGGGAGTTGGCCGCGAAGGGCGTGGCCGCACGGGTCGGAGCGGCGAACCACGCCGCGTGGCGGGTCGAACGCGGCCGTTCGCTGGCGCGGGAGCGGGGTGTAACGCCGTGGACGGCCCTGCAACTGCGTCACTCACTCGTTCAGCCCCGCCCGCTCACCCCTCTCGCGGAGGGCGGCCACCGGCTGCTCACCGCCGAGGATCTCGACCTCGCGCGGTCGGAGGGGCTCGCGGTGTGGTCGTACAGCTCGCTGATGTGGGGTTCGTACGTGCGCGCCGACAAGCCGCTTCCCTCCACCTACGATCGCCCCGGGACCGCGCGGGTCCTCACGGTCCTGGACGACATCGCCGGGGAGCTGTCGGCCACACGGAACCATGTGGTCCTCGCCTGGCTGATGCGCCAGGGAATCGATCCCATCGTTGGCGCGAGCCGGGTGGAACAGGTCGAGGAAGCACTTGCCGCCCACCGTGTGCGGCTCGATGACGGGCACATGGCGCGCTTCGCCGCGGCGCGGTAGCGGCGTATGCGGCCGGCCCCGGCCCCCCATGCCGTCATCGCCTTCGCCCGCCCTCCACCCTGCGCATCCCGAGAACCGCGAGCACCAGTCGTGACGAATCCGCCGGCGCGGCACACGTAGCGCGAGTTGCCGCATGCGGACCGTTACCCGCACCATGGACGTATCGTCCGGGTCCGGCTCGTCCGGCCTCACCGCCAGGGACGGGATGGGTGCGGCATATGGCCAGGTACTTCGAGAACGGCACCGGTGACCTCGTCTCCGACGCGCTGTCCGGCTTCGCCCGTGCACACGCGGATCTCGTCCGTTACGACTCCGCCAACGGATATGTCACCGCCCGGCACACGGCGCCCGGACGGCGGGTGGGCCTGCTGTCGGGCGGGGGGTCCGGGCACGAACCACTGCACGCCGGATACGTCGGAGCGGGCATGCTGGACGCCGCCTGCCCCGGGCGGATCTTCGCCTCTCCGCACAACCGGCAGATCTTCCGTGCCTCGCTCGCGGTGGCGGGGCCGGAAGGTGTGCTGCACATCGTCAAGAACTACACGGGTGACCGGATCAATTTCGGCATCGCGGCCGAACGTCTCGCCGACGCGGGAATCACCTGTTCGCGGGTACTGGTCGACGACGACCTCGCCACCGAGTCCGAGAGCATCGCGGCCGGGCGCCGCGGTACGGGCGCGACGGTGCTGCTGGAGAAGGTGCTGGGCGCGGCCGCGGACACCGGCATGGGACACGGGCGGCTGGCGGAGCTCGGCACCGCCCTGGCGGGCCGGTGCCGCACGCTTGCCGCCGCCTCGGCCGCCCATCACTCTCCGGCCACCGGTGAGCCCGCGTTCGTGCTGCCGGCCGGTGAGCTGGAGTACGGGGTGGGCATCCATGGGGAGCGCGCCGCCCGGACCCGGGACCAGGGTCAGGTGGGCGACCTGGTGGAGGAGATGACGGGCGCTCTGCTGGACGCGGTGCGGCCCGGACCCGAGGAGTCCGTCGTGGTCCTCGTCAACGGGCTGGGTTCGGTCACCGCCCTGGAGTTGTACGGCATCTTCGGTGAGCTGGGCCGGGTGCTGGACGACCGGGGGGTGCGGCTCGCCCGGCAACTGGTCGGTGACTATGTGACGGCACTGGACATGCGGGGTTTCTCCCTCACTCTCATGGCCGCCGACGAGGCCACGCTGAATTTCTACGATGCGCCGGTCCATACCCCGGCTCTGCGGTGGTGAGCGGACGGCGGGCCGGGCTCCCGGCATCCCGGAACCGGAAGCACGAGGAGGGCCCATGACGAGCAACGCTCTCGACGGCGCGCGGACCCGTGAGTGGGCGGAGCGCTTCGCCGCCTCGGTGTACGCAACCGAGGCCGAACTGACCGCTCTCGACCAGCAGGCGGGCGACGGCGACTTCGGTGCCAACCTCGCCGCCGGGGTCGGGGCCGCGGCCCTGCTGCTCGACCGGGCCGCGGATTCGGCCGGTCCGGCGGAGTATCTCGGCGCCATGGCCACTGCCTTTCTCGACGAGGTGGGCGGAACCAGCGGGCCTCTGTTCGGCCTGCTGTTCCAGGCGTTGAGCCGGGCGGCCGGTGCCGGGTCCGGACTGACGGCCGACGCGCTCGCCACCGGCGCCGCCCAGGGTCTGGCCGCCATCCGCCGGGTGGGTGACGCCGCGCCCGGGGACAAGACGCTGGTCGACGCCTTGGCCCCGGCCGCCGCCGCACTGCGGACGGCGCAGGACGCACCGCCCGCCACTGCCCTGGCGGCGGCTGCCGACGGGGCGTGGCTGGGCGTGCGGGAGACGGCGTCACAGGCGGCGCGCATGGGGCGGGCGAGCTACCTGGGCGAGCGCGCGACCGGGGTTCCGGATCCCGGGGCGGTGGGCGTGGCCCTGTTCTTCGCCTCCGCCGCCGGGACGGTGCGGTCTCTGGCACCCCACCTCACCGACGGCTGACCGGGCGCCCTGTCCGACGGTTCCGGGCCGGACCGTGCCTATTCGCCGAGCCGGCTGCGGGCCCATGTGAGCAGTTCGGAGTCGGCGAGGCTCGCGACCCAGAGGTCCGCCAGCTCTGCGTCCGGGCCCGGCGGGCGCGTTCCGATGCCGATCACGCGCAGGCCCGCCCGGCGGGCCGACTCCATGCCGGTCAGCGAGTCCTCCACGGCCAGCGCCTCGTGCGGCGGCACGCCGCAGAGGCGGGCGGCCGCTCTGTAGACGTCCGGCTCCGGTTTCGGCCGTACGTCGTCGCCCGGGACCACCACGTGCTGGAAGCAGCTGAGGAGTCCCGCGCGGGCGAGGCACGACTCCACCATGGAGCGGGGGCAGTTGCTCGCCACCGCGAGCGGGCGGTGGCGAGCGGCCAGCCGGACCAGGGCGGCGGCTCCCGGCATGGTCACCGGGTCCTGGTCGACCAGTGCGGTGAAGGTGTTCAGCAGCGTGCCGGCGAGGTCGTCGACCAGGTCCGGTTTGCCGGTCTCCTGCGCCATGAGCGCGCCGCACTCGGTGTAGTGCACGCCCTTCGCGCGGTCGGCGAAACCGGGGGGCGGGTTGAGCCCGAAGATCCGGAAGGTGATGTTCCGGGCCTCCTGCCAGTGTCGTTCTGTGTCCATCAGGGTTCCGTCGCAGTCGAAGACGATGGCGGACGGAGACCAGGAAAGGATTTGATCAGCTGTCATGTAAGTGCCGTTCTCGGAGGCTGCGCCGACCGGTTCGGGATGGGGGCGCAGACGGGTGCCCAGTGGGCACGCGTGAGGGGTGGGAATCGGATGCAGGCGCTGCCCTGCGGCTACTGCGATCAGCTCGATCCGCTGATCACGCCGTGCCGGACATAGGCCTGTGGAAACGGCCGGTCCGAAACATCATGGTCGTTACGTTAATTTGGCGACTTCAATTTCCGCAATCACCAATTCGAGTGCATTGAAAAGTCCCGGCCTCGGCCGGCCGCACTCCGCAGGGACCCGCGAAGGGAAGCGCGCCGACAACCGCCATACGGGCAACACGCCTGATGAAGTGGGCTTTCAGGCTCATCTCCGCTTCGATCGGTGGTGGATTCCACACACCTACCGAAACGTTTCTTCCGACATAACGTCAGATTGCGCGGAGCCGCCCGGACGCGCACCACGCAAGGAATAATAGGATCTTCGCGCGATGCGACTACACCCTCAACGGAGGAGTGGAATGAACCTTCACGTCGCAGCGCTAGCACGTTTGAGCGAAGGTGGAACAGGTGCAGGACAGGGCGCGCGCAACTCGCAAACTTTTGCTGGAATCAGCGGCACATCTATTTGTCGAACGCGGATATACGGGAACGAGTGTCAATGACATAAGTGATCACTCGGGAAAGACGAGTGGAGCGATTTATTTCCACTACTCCAGCAAGGAAAAACTCGCGCTTGCCGTGGTCAGGGAGCAGTTCGCCACCTGGCCGCAGCTCGTCGCCGCCTACGCCGCACCGGGCGTCCCTCCTCTGGAGAAGCTGGTCGCCCTCAGCTTCGGTGTCGCGCAGTCGCTCAGCGAGGACGTCCTGGCGCGGGCCGGCGCGCGGTTGTGGGCCGAGCGCCGCGCCATCGAGGCCCCCGTGCCCACGCCCTTCGGCGCCTGGGCCCTCGCCGCCACCCGGCTCCTCGCGCAGGCCCGTACGCGAGGCGAACTCGCCGAGGGCATCGAGCCGTCGGCGGCTGCCGTGACACTCGTATGCGGGTTCTACGGGCACTGCACCCTGACCGATGAGATGCCGGGCAGGTGGGACTGGCGCGAACGGCTCGACCAGTGGTGGCAGTTGGTCCTCGCGTCCTTGCAGGCGCATCCCGATCCGGCGGCCCTGCTCACCCGGGCACGGGCCCGGATTCCCGCGCAGACGAGTGCCCGGGACCGGAGCAGGGCGGCGGACCCCTCACCGAAATCGGCCGCGTCCGCCGCCACCTGAACCACCCGCCACCGGGCCGGCCCGCAGGGCGCAGTCAGCAGCCGCGCCGACCCCCGGACCCTGCCGTACAGCCGTCCGGCCTCGCGCCCCGGACCGCCATCCGCGTGACGCGCATCACGCACTCGGACATCTTGACGCCCCATCCTCAAACCGGTTTGGTTGACCTCGTTCGAGAAGTCAAACCGGTTTGAAGGCGGGCCGTCACCGGTCCACCGGCAGGAAAGTTCAGGCGCCATGGCACGCAAACCCACCATCGCGGACGTAGCCCGTCGGGCAGGCGTCTCACGTGCCACCGTCTCCTTCGCCCTGAACGACCGGCCCGGTGTCGCCGAGGAGACGAAGCGGCGTATCCTCGCCGCCACCCAGGAGCTCGGCTGGACCCCCAGCCGTAAGGCCAGGGCGCTCTCACTCGGCAAGGCCGGCGCGTTCGGTCTCGTTCTGGCGCGCGATCCGGAGCAGATCGGGGCCGACCCCTTCTTCCCCGCGTTCATCGCCGGCGTCGAGGCCGTCATCGGCCGGCGGGGCGACGGGCTCATGGTCCATGTGACCACTCCCGGACAGGAGCAGGGCGTCTACCGGCGGCTGGCCGCGGAGCAGCAGGTGGACGGGGTCCTCCTGACCGACCTGCGCCGCGACGATCCGCGCCCCGCCCTTCTGCGGGAGCTCGGTCTGCCCGCCGTCGTGGTCGGCCAGCCGGAGTGGGGCGGCGGACTGGCCGCGGTGAGTCTGGACGACGAGCCGGCCTACACGGCCGCCGTCCGGCATCTCGCGGAGCTGGGTCACCGGCACATCGCCCACGTCGAGGGGCCGCAGGAATTCCTGCACGCCCACCGGCGCCGGACCGCCTGGGAGCAGACCCTGCGCGAACTCGGCCTGCCCGAGGCGCCGGTGCTGCCCGGAGGGTTCACCCCCGAGGGCGGCGCACAGGCCACCAGACAGCTGCTGACGTCCGCCGAGCCGCCGACCGCGATCGTCTACGGCAACGACCTCGCCGCCATGGCGGGGCTCTCGGTCGCCCAGGAGCTGGGTGTCCGGGTTCCCGGTCAGCTGTCGCTGGTCGGCTACGACGACGCACCCCTGACCCGGTACAGCTACCCGCCGCTCGCCTCCGCGCGTGCCGACGCGCGGGGCTGGGGGGAGGCCGCGGCCCGCACCCTGGACGCGGTCGTCGCCGAGGGCGTCGCCGATCATGTGCGGCTGCCACCGGCCCAGTTCGTGCCCCGCGCTTCGATGGGGCCCGCTCCCCGCCGCTGACGCGCCGGGCAAACGTACCGGTCGTGCCGGCGACGGCCGGGAATTCCGTGTGGCGACGAGGCCACGCGTGAACAGTTCGGAGATCAATCATGCTGAGGAGAACGGCGTACGCGCTGCTCGTGCTCGCTCTGGCGGGCACGGCGACGGCCTGCGGCCGGTCGGCTCCCGATCCGGCCACCGCCGCCGAGGCGCGCGGCCCGATCACGGTCTGGCTTTCCAACAACGCGCAGGAAGTGCAGTGGGGCAAGGCGATGGTCTCCGCGTGGAACGCGGGCCATCCCGGCCAGCACGTCACGGCGCAGCAGATCCCGGCGGGCAAGACCTCCGAGGAGGCCATCAGCGCCTCGATCATCGCGGGGACGACAGCCTGTCTCGCCTTCAACACCTCGCCCGCGGCGGTGCCGACGTTCCAGAAGCAGAACGGGCTCGTCTCCCTCAGTGACTTCCCGGACGGCGAGAAGTACATCACCGAGCGCGGCGGCGGCCTCACCGGCCAGTACCGCTCCCCCGACGGCGCGTTCTACCAGCTGCCGTGGAAGAGCAACCCGGTCATGATCCTCTACAACAAGAAGCTGTTCGCGAAAGCCGGCCTCGATCCCGAGCACCCGAAGCTCGCCACCTACAAGGACTTCCTCGAAACGTCCCGCACGCTCGTGCGCAGCGGTGCCGCGAAGGCGGCGATCTGGCCCTCACCGAGCAGCGACTTCTTCCAGCCCTGGTACGACTTCTATCCGGCGTTCGCCGCGCAGAGCGGGGGCAAGCAGCTGATCGAGGACGGCAAGCCGCAGTTCGACTCGGCGGCGGGCCACCGGGTCGCGGAGTTCTGGCGGACGCTGTACGCGCAGAAGCTGGCACCGCAGGAGGCGTATCCGGGCGACTCGCTCAACGACGGCAAGGCCGCCATGGCGACGGTCGGGCCCTGGGCGGTCGCCGCGTACAAGGACAGTGTGGACATCGGTGTCGTGCCGGTGCCGACCGCCGACGGCGCGAGCGGCACCTACTCCTTCAGTGACGAGAAGTCCGCGGCGATGTTCAGTTCCTGCGAGAACCGGGCCACCGCCTGGGACGTGCTGAAGTTCGCGACCTCCACCGCGCAGGACGGGAAGTTCCTCGAAGCGACCGGCCAGATGCCGATGCGCGAGGACCTGACGTCCGAGTACGCCGGCTACTTCGAGGCGAACCCGACGTACCGCGCCTTCGCCGACCAGGCGCAGCGCGTCGTCGAGGTGCCGAATGTGCCGGGTTCCATCGACATCTGGCAGGCCTTCCGCGACGAGTGGACGAAGTCGGTCGTGTTCGGCCGCGAGTCGACGCGGACCGGGCTGCGCAACGCCTCGTCCGAGATCACCGAGCTGCTGAACGAGTACGGGGACCCGTCATGAGCGTGAACCTGGACGCGGCGCCCGGCGCCGTGCGTACGAGCGGGCCCGCCCCGCGCCGCAAGGACCGCGGTCTCTCCCGCGTCGGGGCGCTGTTCGTGTCGCCGTACGTGCTGTTCATCGTGGTGGTCTTCGCCGTGCCGCTGGTCTACACGGTGTGGATCTCCTTCCACCGCTTCTACTTCACCGCGCCCGGCACGAAGATCGACTCGCCCTGGGTGGGTCTGTCGAACTACCGGGACGTGTTCACCGATCCCGTCGTCGGCCAGGCGTTCCTCAACATCCTGATCTTCCTGGTCATCAACGTGCCGCTGACGGTGGGCCTCTCGCTCGTCCTGGC
Source organism: Streptomyces sp. Mut1 (assembly GCF_030719295.1). Classification (NCBI taxonomy): domain Bacteria; kingdom Bacillati; phylum Actinomycetota; class Actinomycetes; order Kitasatosporales; family Streptomycetaceae; genus Streptomyces; species Streptomyces castrisilvae. The sequence goes on from NZ_CP120997.1 coordinate 111,715, forward strand.
GACCGCGCTGAACGCGAAGATCCGGGGGCGCTCGTTCTTCCGTGCGGCGTTCTACGTCCCGTACGTGACGGCGAGCGTCGCCCTGGTGGCCGTGTGGCAGTTCCTCTTCGGCTCGGACGGGTTCGTCAACCACCTGCTGGGATCGCACGCCCCTGACCCTTCGTGGCTGGTGAACTCGCACCTCGCGATGCCGATGATCGCCGTCTTCGTGACCTGGAAGCAGCTCGGCTTCTTCGTGATGCTGTATCTGGCCTCGCTGCAGAACGTCGGCAAGGAGCTGTACGAGGCGTCCGCCATGGACGGCGCCGGGCGGGTGCGGCAGTTCTTCTCGGTGACGGTGCCGGGCGTGCGGCCCGCGACCACGCTCGTCGTGATCTACGCGATCATCACGGGCGCCAACCTGTTCAGCGAGCCGTATCTGCTGACCGGGGGCGGCGGCCCGGACCACTCCTCCACCTCGCCCGTCCTGCTGATGTATCAGAAGGGCATCGAGCAGGGCCACCCCGACTTCGCGGCCGCTCTCGGCGTCGTTCTCGTCGCCTTCGTGATGATCGTGTCGCTCGCCGCCCGCAAGCTCACCGAGAGGGGCGACTGACATGAGCGCCACCACATCCCGGCCCGCCCGCCGCTTCCGGGCAGGCGGCGCGGTCCGCTACGTCCTGCTGTCGCTCGGAGCCGTAGCCTTCCTGTTCCCCTTCTACTACATGATCGTCGGCTCGCTGCGCGGGACGACGGTCGGCGACCTGTCCGCGGCCGTCCCGTCCGGCCTGACCGGCGACAACTACGCGGCGGTCAACAGCGCGATCTCGCTGGGCCGGTCCCTGCTCAACTCGGGGATCATGACCATCGGCGTGCTGATCTGCACGCTCGTCTTCGGGGTGCTCGCCGGATACGCGCTGGCGCAGCTGCGCTTCCGCGGCAAGGGGGCCGTCTTCGCGGCCCTGCTCCTCGTCCAGATGATCCCGTTCCAGCTGCTGACCCTGCCGCTGTACGTCCTCGTCGTCCGCGACTACGGGCTCGGCGACAACTACCTCGGCATGATCCTTCCCTTCGCGATCAACTCGACGGCGGTGTTCCTCTTCCGCCAGTTCTTCGCCCAGATGCCGCAGTCGCTGTTCGAGGCGGCCCGGATCGACGGCGCGAGCGAGCTGCGCATCCTGTGGAGGATCGCGTTGCCGATGGCCAGACCCGCCGTGCTGACCGCGCTGCTGCTGACGTTCATCGGTCCGTGGAACGAGTTCCTGTGGCCGTTCCTGGTCACCAAGAACGCGGACATGCAGCCGCTGGCCGTCTCCCTCGCGAGCTTCCTCTCCAATCTTCAGGGCACGGTGGCCAACCCGGCCGGTGCCCTGCTGGCCGGCGCCTGTGTGCTGGCCTTCCCCGCGGTGGTCCTGTTCCTCCTGTTCCAGCGCCACTTCACCTCTACCGACATCGACTCCGGAGTAAAGGGCTGAACGCCATGAGCAACACCACTACCGCCACCCGCATCCCCTACCGCATGGTGCGCAAGGGTGTGGTCATGTCCCCGCTGGCCGGTGAGGCGAACGAGGTCGAGGGTGTGCTGAACCCCGCCTCCGGCCGCACCCCGGACGGGAAGCTGCACCTGCTGCCGCGCCTGGTAGCCGAGGGCAACGTCTCCCGCGTCGGCCTCGCCGAGGTCGCCTTCGACGAGGCGGGCGTGCCCAGCGGTGTCGAGCGGCGCGGCACCGTCCTCGCCCCCGACGAGGGCTGGGAGCGCGGCAAGAACAACGCCGGGGTCGAGGACCCCCGCGTCACCTGGGTCCCCTCGCTCGGCAAGCACGTGATGAGCTACGTCGCCTACGGCCCGCTCGGCCCGAAGCCGGCGCTGGCCGTCTCGGAGAACCTCACCGACTGGACACGGCTCGGCCCGGTCCAGTTCGCGTACCAGCCGGATCTGGACACCGACCTCAACCTCTTCCCGAACAAGGACGTCGTCCACTTCCCCGAGCCGGTCCCGGGCCCGGACGGCGGGATGGCGTACGCGATGCTGCACCGTCCGATGTGGGACCTGGGCTGGTTCCGGCCGGGTGAGGGTGTGCACCTGCCCGCCGGTGTCACCGACGAGCGGCCCGGCATCTGGATCAGCTACGTGCCCGTCGCCGAGGTGGAGGCGGACATCAGCGCCCTGACCCGCCCGCGCGACCACCGTCTGCTGGCGCTCTCGGAGTTCCCCTGGGAGTCCCTGAAGATCGGCGGCGGCCCCGCCCCGATCCGGGTGCCCGAGGGCTGGCTGCTGATCCACCACGGTGTGTCCGGCTCCATCGAGGACCCGTGGGCGCAGAACCAGGGCGTGTCGTACGCGGCCGGCGCGATGATCCTCGACCCGGCCGACCCCTCGCGGGTGATCGCCCGTTCGGACCGGCCGCTGATGGCGCCGGAGACCGAGGAGGAGGTCTCGGGCACCGTGCCGAACGTCGTGTTCCCGACGGCCATCGAGGAGGTCGACGGCCTGCTGTACGTGTTCTACGGGATGGCCGACGCGCACATCGGCGTCGCCCTCCTGGAGCGCACGGCGTGACCGGCGGCGCCCTGGGTGTCGGCCTGGTCGGCTGCGGCGGGTTCGCCGGGTTCGTCCTGGACGCCGTGGCCGGTCTGCCCGGTCTGCGTCTGGCGGCCGTCGCCGACCCGTCGCCGGCGCGTGCCCGGCGGCTCGGGGCGCGGCACGGCGTCCCGGCGCTCGGCTCGCTCGGCGAGCTGCTGGAGCGGGACGACGTGGCGGCCGTGCTGATCGCCACGCCGCCGGCCACCCATGCCGAGCTGGCCACCGCCGCGCTGCGGGCCGGGCGCCATGTCTTCTGCGAGAAGCCGCTCGCCACCACGACCGAGGACGCGTCGGCGGTCGCCCACGAGGCGCGGCTCGCCGGGCGGGCCCTGGTCGTGGACCATGTGCTGCGGTACAACCCGCTGCTGCGGGCCGTGGAGCGGCTGACCGGGCGGGGGCTGCTCGCGCGCCCTCGCCGGTTCCTCTTCGAGAACGACGCGTCGGACGAGGATCTGGGGCCCGGCCACTGGTTCTGGGACCAGGCGCACAGCGGCGGCATCTTCATCGAGCACGGCGTCCACTTCTTCGACGCCGCCCGCGCGCTGCTGGGGTCCGACCCGGTCGCCGTGCGGGCCACGGCCGTCGGCCGCCCCGGCGGCCCGGTCGATCTGGTGAGTGCCGATGTGGTGCACCCCGGAGGTGTGCTCGCCTCGCATCTGCACTCCTTCACCCATGCCCATCGCGCGGAGCGCCAGCTCATGCGCCTGGACCACGGGTTCGCCGAGACCCGGATCAGCGGCTGGATTCCCGTCCACGCGGAGATCACGGCGTGGGCCGACGAGGACGATGCCCGCGCCTGGGAGGAACTCCCAGGACTCCAGGACGAGTTGCTGGCCGTCGCGGGGTTCCGGCCGCACGGCGGCGAACGGATCGCCGTCCGCGTCGAGCGGAACGCCGGCTCCGCCGCGCCGGCCCGGGGCCGGGGCGAGGAGCGCTCGGTTCCGCACCGTGTGCGTGCCGTCCTCGACCTCGGCGGCGAGGCCCGCAAGCCGTACGTGTACGCGCAGAGCGTGCGCGCGGCCATGGCGGACCTGGTCCGGGCGGCCCGTGACGGCACGCGTCCGGTGGCCGACGCGGTCAGCGGGTTCGCCGCGGTGGCGGTCGCCGAGGCGGCCACCGTAGCGGCCGCGACCGGCGCCGAACAGAGCGTCCTCGCCCCGGGACCGGCCCTGGCCGCGGCCGGCCGCGTCCCGTCCGAAGGAGTGCCGGCATGAGCTGGTGGCAGGACATGGTCTGCTACGAGGTCCACCCGCGGGCCTTCGCCGACGCGGACGGGGACGGAACCGGCGATCTGGCGGGACTGACCGCGCGCCTGGAGCACATCAGCGAGCTGGGCGCGGACGCCGTGTGGTGCACACCCTTCTACCCGTCCCCGCTGGCCGACGGCGGCTACGACATCTCCGACCACACGGGGGTGGCCGCGGATCTCGGGACCGACGCCGATGCCGGGCGGCTGACCGCCCGCGCCCATGAGCTGGGCCTCAAGCTGATCGTCGATCTCGTCCCGAACCACACCTCCGACCGTCACCCGTGGTTCCTCGACGCGCTCGCGGCGGGCCCCGGGGCGGCCGAGCGGGAGAGGTACCTGTTCCGCGCCGGCCGTGGCGCCGCGGGTGAACTCCCGCCCAACGACTGGCGGTCGGCCTTCGGCGGACCGGCCTGGACGCGGGTCGCGGACGGTGAGTGGTACTGCCATCTCCACGCGCCCGAGCAGCCCGACCTGAACTGGCGCGACCCCGAGGTGCGCGACGCCTTCACCGAAGTCCTGCGCCACTGGCTCGACCGGGGCGTGGACGGCTTCCGGGTGGATGTGGCGCACGCCCTGTTCAAGGCGGAGGGGCTGCCGGACGCGGGCCCCGGGCAGCACACCGACCCCCTGCGCAACCACCTGATGCCGTACTACGACCAGGAGGAGCTGCACCCGCTCTACCGGGAGTGGCGGGCGCTGCTCGACACCCATCCGGCGCCGGCCGGGGCCGTCGCCCCGCGCGACCGGGTGATGGTCGCGGAGTCCGCCGTCTTCGACCCGGCGCGGCTGGCCCGCTACATCCGCCCCGACGAGATGCACCAGGCGTTCAACTTCGCTTTCCTGGAGGCGGCCTGGGACGCCGCGGAGCTGCGCCGCGTCATCGACGGCTCGTTCGCCGTGCCGGGCGCCGCCGTCACCTGGCTGCTCTCCAGCCATGACGCGGTGCGCCCCGTCACCCGCTACGGCTCCACGGCCCGCGCCCGTGCGGCCGCGCTGCTGATGCTGGCGCTGCCCGGGTCCGCGTACCTCTACCAGGGAGAGGAGCTGGGCCTCCCCCAGGCCGCGGTCCCCGTCGACCGCGTCCGCGACCCGCTGTGGGAACGCTCGGGCCACACGGAGGCCGGCCGCGACGGGGCGCGTGTGCCTATGCCGTGGTCCGGTGAGCACCCGCCGTACGGCTTCACCTCGGCGGCGCCCGAGGACACCTGGCTGCCGCAGCCCGCCGGCTGGGCCGGGCTCACCGTCGCCGCGCAGGACCGGGACCCCGGTTCCACGCTCTCCCTCTACCGGGCGGCGCTGCGGCTGCGGCGTGCCCATCCGGCGCCGGACCCGGCGGCCCCGCCGGTCTGGCTCTCGGCCCCGGACGCACCCGTCATCGCTTTCCGGCGCGGTGAGCTGATGTGTGTCGTCAATGCGGGCTCCGAGCCCGTACGTCCCACCGCGCTCGGTGTGTCCGGCCGTCCGCTGCTCAGCAGTGGTCCGCTCGACGGCGACGCGCTGCCGCCCGACACCGCCGCGTGGTTCCTTGCCGCGCCCCCTTCCCGTCCCGCCCGAGGAGACACCGATGACAACGCCCGTGACTGACCCGCCGCCCCGCACCGACCTGTCCGGACTCGTCAAGGCGTACGACGTGCGCGGCGTGGTGCCCGACCAGTGGGACGAGACGACGGCGGAACTGTTCGGTGCCGCTTTCGTCCGGGTCACGCGGGCGGACGCGATCGTGACGGGCCACGACATGCGGCCCTCGTCCCCGGGTCTCGCTCACGCCTTCGCCCGTGGCGCCACCGCGCAGGGCGCCGACGTCACCCGGATCGGCCTCTGCTCGACGGACCAGCTGTACTACGCCTCGGGCTCGCTCGCACTGCCCGGCGCGATGTTCACCGCCTCGCACAACCCCGCCCGCTACAACGGCATCAAGCTGTGCCGGGCCGGCGCGGAGCCGGTGGGCCAGGACACCGGTCTCGCCGAGATCCGCGCCCTGGTCGAACGGTGGTCGGACCATGGGGCGCCGGCCCCGGCCGGCCGCGCGGGTGCCGTCACCGAGCAGGACACCCTGACGGGCTACGCCGCGTATCTGCACTCCCTGGTGGACCTGTCGTCCGTCCGGCCGCTGAAGGTCGTGGTCGACGCGGGCAACGGCATGGGCGGACACACCGTGCCCACGGTCCTCGCCGGGCTGCCGCTGACGGTCGTACCGATGTACTTCGAGCTCGACGGTACGTTCCCGAACCACGAGGCGAACCCGCTGGAGCCCGCCAACATCGTGGACCTCCAGGCCCGGGTGCGCGCCGAGGGCGCCGATCTCGGGCTCGCCTTCGACGGGGACGCCGACCGCTGCTTCGTCGTGGACGAGAACGGCGACCCGGTCTCGCCGTCCGCCGTCACGGCCCTGGTCGCCTCGCGCGAACTGGACCGGCACCCGGGCGCGACCGTCATCCACAACCTCATCACCTCGCGCGCGGTCCCCGAGGTGATCCGTGAGGCGGGCGGCACCCCGGTCCGTACCCGCGTCGGCCACTCCTTCATCAAGGCCGAGATGGCCCGGACCGGTGCCGTGTTCGGCGGCGAGCACTCGGCGCACTACTACTTCCGCGACTTCTGGAACGCGGACACCGGCATGCTGGCCGCCCTCCACGTCCTCGCCGCCCTCGGCACGCAGGGCGGCCCGCTGTCCGCGCTGACCAGCCGCTTCGAGCGTTACGCCGCCTCCGGCGAGATCAACTCCACCGTCACCGACCAGGCCACCCGCACCGCCGCCGTACGCGCGGTGTGGGAGTGCCGCCCGGACACGGTGGCCGACGACCTGGACGGCCTCACCGTCAGCGGCCCGGACTGGTGGTTCAACCTCCGCCCGTCCAACACGGAACCGCTGCTGCGGCTGAACGTGGAGGCGCGCACCGATTCCCTCATGCGCGCGGTCAGGGACGAGGTCCTGGTGACGGTCCGCGGCACGGCCGACGGGCGGGGCTGACGCCCGTCGGCCACGGGCCGCCGTGGCCGGTCCGGTCAGTGTCACCCGGCACAATGCGGCCCCATGAGCCTCCACTTCGAAGTCGTCTTCAACCGCTTCCTTCGTGGCGACACTCCGGGCCCGGTCCTCAAGGCCGGCCTCGGCGGCTGCTTCCGCGAGGAGTACGGGACGGGGCCGACGTTCCTCACCTTCCAGGACGGCACCTACGGACCGTACGAACCCGCAGCGGACGGCCTGCGCCGATGAAGCGCGTACAGCGGGAGATGGGCGGAGGCGGCGGCTGGGACCCCGGCGAGGCCACCGACGACACGCAGATGGCCGTCCTGGTCGCGGACTCGCGTGGCCGTCGACCTCGGCGGTGACACGGACACGGTGGCCGCGGTGACCGGAGGACTCGCCGGGGCGTACTACGGGCTCGACGCGATCCCCGACCGGTGGACCCGACTGCTGCACGTGCCGTTGCCGGGGTTCGGCGGGCGGGTGCTGCGTGCGGCGGATCTGGCCGGCCTGGCGCACCGTCTGTGCGGCTGAACGGGCCGGCGCGCGAAGCGGTGGCCCGCACGCCGTTCTCCGTGTGACAGGCCACCGGGTACGCGGAGCGGGCCCGCTACTGCGTGGCGTCGGTCAGGTCGACGGTGAGCACGTCGTCGTCCCGGGTCGGGTGCTCGATCGTGATCGAACCCGTCGCACCCACGTAGCCGCGGGTGCCGCCGGTGATCGCGAACTCGTGGGTCCACCGGGGGGAGCCGGTCGGCAGCTCGGTCACGGCGGGGAGCGGACGCTGGAAGGCGGTGGCCGCGGTGATCATGCCGTCGTCCAGGCTCAGGACCAGTGTCGCCATGACGTAGGAGCCGTCCGTGCCCACGGTGACGGGCAGGCAGTGCGCGTTCTCGGTGCCCACGCCGCGGCCCTCCTCGTCCGACAGGTCGTAGCGGACGAAGTACGGGACGCCGGCCGTGAGCACGTCCGGGATGTTCGCGCCCGTGCGCTTGCCCTTCAGGGTGATCCGGCGGTCGGCCCGGCGCGCCGCGTGGGCCGTCCCGCCGGCCCCGGCCACCAGTCCCCCGGCCATGGTCACCGCCGAGGTCAGCTGCAGAATGCTCCTGCGGTCCATGTTCGTCATCGCCTGCTTCACACCCTTGCTCGTCGTGTGCGTGGGTGCGCTCGCACCCCACGGGTAACGGGCCCGCGCGGCGGAACGGTTCGCCTCACGCCCGCGATTCACTGGAACGCACGAACGCGGGGGCTCCACCGGTCGGCCCGTCCGGTCAGGCGGGCCGGGCCGGATGGAGCCAGTGGCGCCGAGTGCTCCAGCCGAGGAGGAGCCGGCCCTCCCCGGTGTCCGGGACGCCGCCGGCCACGGTCTGCCGCAGGCCGGTCAGGGCTGGTGCCAGCCGGGCCGAGACGTGGCCGGGGTGCCGGGCGGCCGCCTCGTCCAGGCGGCTGATCGCACGGGCCTGCGCCGCGGGGGCGCACAGCGAGAGGTGGAAGATCATCTGGCGCCAGGCGTATGCCGCGTCCTTGATCGTCGCCAGTGGGCGAGGGTTGCCGTGGACGCGGGCCGTCAGCTGGCACACGGTACGGAAGCAGGCGCCCGCGAGGTGCTCCCAGCCGGGCTCCGGCCTGATGCCGACGCGGCTGACCAGCGTGGCCAGGTTGTGCGTGGTGAGGATCTGCGCCTGCTCGATGACGCTGCCGCTCGCGGCCAGGGAGGAACCTCGGCTGCCAGGGATCTGCCCGGCCCGCTCGGTGCACAGCTTCGCGAAGTCCGGCGCGGTCCTGGTCCGTGCTCCGGCCGCCCGGGTGGCCGCGAGGTCGCGGACCGCGGCGTAGTCGATGCCGTAGTAGCGCGCGTACAGGGTGCCTTCGAGCAGCCCCGCCGCGACCCCGGCGGCAGCCAGGAACTTGGGGGTGAAGGTGCCCATGAAGATATCGACGGCCAGTTCCTCGACGAACGGCGCGTCGGTCTCGGCCTGCCGTGCCAGCACGCCGAGTTCGCGGATCAGGGGGTTGGGCAGGAGGGTCCCGGGGAAGGCCTGCACGGCCAGTTCGCCGAGTTCGCACAGGGCCGTTCGCGCGGGATGGCGGCCGTCGCCCGTCCGGTACGCGGCCGTCGCGCGCACCCACGGCAGCTCGTCGGCCCGCACCTGCCGGGCGAGGTCGAGCAGGAGCAGCGAGCGCCGGTTGCGGAAGGCCCGGTAGTGCGCGGCCATCAAGGTGCGCAGCGCCTCGTCCCGGTAGGACTGCGCGCCGGTCGACGCGACCAGTTGCGGGACGAGCTCGGCCAGGACCTCGGCGGAGGTGACGACCCCGCGTTCCACGAGGGTGGCGGGAGGAGCGCTCAGCGCGTTCTCGACCACGGTCCGGAGGGGAGCCGGGACCGCCGCCCCGGCGGGCAGTCCGGTGTGCCGCGCCTCGTCGGGTGACACCGCGGTGACCAGCGGCGCGGTGTCGGCCGCGCCGGTGTGCTGGGCGAGGGCCGACAGGCGGTGCAGGATCAGCTGGGCGAAGGCGTGGTGCGAGGGCTGGGCGGCCTGGGCCGCCTGCCGTACGCGTAGTTCGGTGTGCCGGGCGGAGCCGGGGCGGCCTCGTTTGCGGACCATCGATTCCACGGCGTGCCGCAGCAGTCCGAGCTGCCGGGGCGCGAGCGGGCGGCCGACGACGGTCTCTTCGAGGGCGCCGCGCAGAATGCCCGCGTTCCCCTTCGGGTCGCGGTGGGCGGTGCACAGGGTGTGGGCCGCGGCGAGTTCGCGGTAGCGGCGCAGGAGGGCCGCGCCGCGTTCCCGCCAGGTGCCGTCGGGTGCCCGGTCCGCAACGGGGCCGGGTCCGGCTGTTTCCAGCCAGTGGGTGAGCAGTTCGTCGGCGAAGGGCTGCCAGACGGTGAGCGCCTCGCGCTGAGTCTCGATCGCGGTGTTGGGCCGGCGGCGGGCGAGCGTCGCGCCTGCCTCGGCGACCGTGCGGCGGTGGACCGCTCGGGCCGTGGGCGCCGGCAGGGCGGCGGGGCGGGGTGTGAAGCGCAGGCGGTCGGCGAAGGGGGCCAGGGTCTCGACGAGTTCGAGCGCACCGGGCGTGTCCTGGGCCCGCACCAGCCAGGCCACGGTCAGCAGGGCGCCCTCCTCGGGGACGGTGATCTCGTAGCGGCCGCTGTCGAGCAGCGCGTACAGCCGCGCGAGGCCCGCCTCGGTGAGGCAGTACGTGAACAGGGCCCGGCGCTCGGCGGGTACCCCGGCGTGGGCCGCGAGTTCGTGCTCGTACGGCTGGAGCGGGCCTCCGGCGCTCGGCTCGGAGGTGACGAATCCGCCCCTGACGACCTCCGGTGTCACCCAGGCGGGCAGCCCGGCGACGGGGGTGCGGGAGCCGATCGTCAGGGTGCCGTCCGCCATGCCGGCGAGCACGGCCCGCCAGCGGTCGGAGCGGTGGCCGGCGCGTTCGCGGGTGCCGGCGTCGTGGTGGGTGCGCGCGGTGAGGAAGGCGCGGGCCCGCATGGTTTCGGGATAGGCGGCGGATCCGTCGGCCCCCGCGGGGAACTCCCGCTCGGCGCGTGCGTGGTTGGCGTCCATAAGCCGACGTGGCAGGTTCTGCCCCTGCGCCCTCCGGGACCAGAGCCCGGTGCTCTGCTGCTGAGCTACACGCCGATGCCGTGAAGGCTAGACGCGGGGACGAAGATCGTACAAGCGTATTGCGTATTGCTATCCGCCTGGCCGGATCTCGCCGTCCGGGCCGAAGCGGTGGGGGGCGAGCGACGTCAGCAGGGCGGTGACCACGAGGTCGGTCGAGGCGGCCATGTCCACCGAGCCGGGCGCGAGCAGCCACTGCACCTGGAGTCCGTCCATGACGGCGATGACCGCGTTGGCGGCGTTCTCGGCCGTCTCCGTGTCCTCGTCGGGGAGTTCGCACGCCTCGCGGAGGGCGTCGGCGACGAACGCCCGCAGTCCGTCGTAACGGTCGCGGAAGTAGTCCTGGGCCGGGTGGTCGTCCGTCACGGACTCGGCCGACAGGACGGCGTAGAGGCGGACGATCCCTTCGCGCTCGGCGTTGCGCAGCGCGGTGTCGACCAGGTGGCGCAGGAAGGCGAGGCCCTGTGGGCGGCCGGCGCCCAGCTGCTCGATGCCCGACTGGTCGCGGAGTTCGAGGACGCTGGTGAGCAGGAGCGCCTTGGACCGGAAGTAGTGCAGGACACCGGCCTGGGTCAGGCCGGCCCGGTCGGCGATCTCGGCGAGCGAGGCGTTGTTGTAGCCGCGGGCGGCGAAGGTGTTCATCGCGATGTGCAGGATGTCCCGCTGCCGCTGCTGGGCTTCCGGGCTTCGGGGCGTGCGGGGCTTGGCCGTCCGGCCGGACCTGCCCGCTGACTGGTTGCTCACCGGGCCAGCTTAGACCGGCGTCCACGCCGGGCGGGCGGTGCGTCCGGGGCGCTGACCAGGGAGCCGTCGCGGCCCCGGGCACCGGGCAGCAAAGCCGTACCGACTACTTACTAACCACTTAGTGAGTGTGCTTTCATGTCGCCGTCATCCCAAGGAGACACGCCCCGCAACGGCGCGAAGGGATGCGCCATGTCCTCCCCCCAGGTATGACCGAAGGAGAGCCGCACATGTCCCACAACAGTCCCCCGCGTCCCCGCGCACGCGCCGCCGGCGCCGCCCTGGCGATGGCCGTCGCGGCCATCGGCCTGGCCGGCAGCGGTACGGTCGCCCAGGCCGCCGATCCCACGGCCCAGGTATGGGTCACCACGCCCGACGGCGCGAAGAGACTTTCCGCCGAGGGCACCGTCGCCTTCACCGGCTCACCGCAGAGCGTCGACATCCGGGTCGACGGCAACAGCAAGGGCCAGCGGTTCACCGGGGCGGGCGCCTCGGTGACCGGTGCGTCGGCCCACCTCATCCAGAGCCTGCCGCAGGACAAGCGCGACGCGCTGATGACCTCGCTGTTCTCGGCCGGTGGCGACGGAATCGGGCTCAGCTATCTGCGCCAGCCGCTCGGCAGCAGCGACTTCAACGCCGACAGCAGCCTCTACACGTACGAGGACAGCCCCGGGTCCTTCTCCATCGACCGGGACAAGGCCGAGATCATCCCGGTCCTGAAGCAGGCCACCTCCGTCAACCCGGCGATCCGCTTCATGGGCACCCCCTGGACGCCGCCCGCCTGGATGAAGACGAACAACGCGCTCAACGGCGGCAGCCTCAAGCCCGAGAGCTATCAGGCGTACGCCGACTACCTGGTCAAGGCGATCCAGGCGTACGGGCAGCAGGGCATCACGCTGACGGACCTCACCGTGCAGAACGAACCCGAGTTCGCCGCCAGTTATCCGTCGATGACCATGACCGCCTCCCAGCAGGCCGACTTCTTCAAGGTGCTCGACCCCGCCCTCACCGCGGCGGGCCTGCCCACGAACCTCCTGGCCTTCGACCACAACTGGGACCACCCCGACTACCCGGTCGACGTGTTCAACGGGACACCGGGCATCAGCCGGGTGATCGGGGCCGCCTTCCACTGCTACGGCGGTGATCCCTCCGCGCAGCAGCAGGTCGTCGACGCCGGGAAGCGGGTCTTCTTCACCGAGTGCTCCGGCACCGAGAGCGACAACCGGTCCACCACGTTCGCCGACACCCTCAAGTGGCACGCCGAGAACCTCGTCGTGCAGAACATGCGCAACGGCGGCGAGACCGTCGTCGACTGGAACCTCGCCCTCGACCAGAACGGCGGCCCCCACCAGGGGGGGTGCGCGGACCGCTGCAACGGTGTCGTGGAGATCGCGAACGGCAACGTGACGCGCAACGCCGAGTACTACGTGCTCGGGCACGTCAGCAAGTTCGTCGAGCCCGGCGCCACCCGCATCGGCTCCACCAGCCAGGGCAACGGCGGCGTGGAGAACGTCGCCTTCCAGAACCCGGACGGCACCCGCGCCGCGTACGTCGTCAACACGGCCTCGGGCGCCCAGCAGTTCTCGCTGACCGACAACGGCAGGTCCCTCGTCTACACCCTGCCCGCGGGCGCGGTCGCCACCTTCGTGTGGAACGGCACCGACGGCGGGACCACCGATCCGCCCGGCGACAGCTCCATCGACTCGGCCGCCTGGTACCGGGTCAAGAACGGCAACAGCGGCGCCTGCCTCGACGCGGCCGACTGGGGTACCGCCGACGGTACCGCGCTCCAGCAGTGGAGCTGCGGCGACGGGGCCAACCAGAGCTGGCAGTTCCGGCCCGCGGGGGACGGCACCTACCAGGTCGTCAACCGGCACAACACCAAGGTCTGGGACGTCGACGGCGGCCCCGGCGCCACCGCCGCGGGCACCCGGGTGCACCTGTGGTCGTACGTGGGCGGCACCAACCAGCAGTGGAGCGCGGAGCCCTCCGGCGCGGCCGGCACGTACCGCTTCGTCGCCCGCAACAGCGGCAAGTGCCTGTCCGTGGACGGCGCGTCCACCGCCGATGGGGCCCGGCTGTCGCAGCAGCAGTGCGACGGATCGTCGGCCCAGACATTCTCGCTGGAGCACTGACACCGCCGAGACCACCGGCCCTTTCGCATCGCGCCCGCGCGGTGCGAAAGGGCCTTGGCCGTCAGCCGAGGCCGCGGTGCCCTGCCCACATCTCACCGGCGCGGGCGGCGGCCGCGGCGACCAGGGCCGCCAGTTCGGGCCGGCCGGGCACCGGGAACGAGACGTACGCGCCCCGGCCGCCCTCCACCGGCCGGCCGTAGGCCTTCGCGGCGAGGTGACCGTCGGGGAGGAGCCGGACGTTGAGCGTGGTCAGCCGGAATGTCGTACCGCGACGGGTGTCCGTCCACCGGAGCGCCTCCGGGATGGTGATGTTGACCGCCAACGCGCTTACCTCCACCTCGCTGCTCATGGACGGATGATCCCACGCGGGTCGGCGGCCTCTCCCGGAGAGGGGGCACGTCTTCGGCCGGTGGGCCCGTTCGCGCCGGGGCGCGCGGCGCATTGACTGTGCCGCACATGCTCCACAGGAGCTTCGCACGCCCTACCGGCGCCCATAACGCAGTGGAAATGATGAGCACACCGGCACGTGAATCAGGTGATCCGCACCCCCCTGTCCTTCGGTCGGGCGGTGATGCGGCGGAAGGAGCCCACGGTGTTGCTTCTCATCTCTCCGGACAGCGTCGAAGAAGCCCTCGACTGCGCGAAGGCCGCGGAGTATCTCGACATCGTCGACGTGAAGAAGCCCGACGAAGGGTCGCTCGGCGCCAACTTTCCCTGGGTCATCAGAGAGATCCGTGACGCGGTCCCGGCAGCCAAACCGGTGTCCGCGACCGTGGGCGATGTCCCCTACAAGCCCGGCACGGTGGCTCAGGCGGCGCTCGGCGCCGTCGTCTCCGGAGCCACGTACATCAAGGTCGGCCTCTACGGGTGCACCACGCCCGATCAGGGCATCGAGGTCATGCGCGCGGTCGTCAGGGCCGTGAAGGACCACCGGCCCGAAGCGCTCGTCGTCGCCTCCGGGTATGCCGACGCCCACCGCGTCGGCTGCGTCAACCCGCTCGCCCTCCCCGACATCGCCGCCCGGTCCGGTGCCGACGCGGCGATGCTCGACACCGCCATCAAGGACGGGACGCGACTGTTCGACCACGTTCCGCCGGACCTCTGCGCCGAGTTCGTACGGCTGGCCCACGCGTCCGGTCTGCTCGCCGCCCTCGCGGGCAGTGTCAAACAGGCCGACCTCGCCCCGCTGACCCGGATCGGAACGGACATCGTCGGCGTACGCGGAGCGGTCTGCGAGGGCGGCGACCGCAATGCGGGAAGGATTCGGCCCCATCTGGTGGCCGCCTTCCGGGCGGAGATGGACCGGCAGGCCCGGGAGCACTCCGCCACCCTGCCCGTCGTCGGCTGACCGCCGGCATGCCGACTTCCCATCCGGCGGGTCCGGGCCGCGCGCCCGGACGCGGGTCCGCGCGCTTCCCCGTCCTCGACCCGGCCACCGGGGAGACCATCGACGAGGCCCCCGACCAGCACCCGGACGAGCTGGACGCCGTGGTCGACCGGGCCCACCGGGCCTGGCACGGCTGGCGCGCCGACGCCGCCGCACGGACCCGTGCGCTGCTCCGGGCGGCCGAGGCCGTGGAGGCCGCGGGCGACGGCCTCGCCCGGCTGCTCACCCGGGAACAGGGCAAACCGCTGGCCGAGTCGTACGCGGAGATCGCGCGCACCTCGGCGCGGCTGCGCTACTTCGCGGACCTGGTCCCACGGACGCGGCGGATCAGCGACGGCCGGCCCGTGCGCAGCGAGATCCGCTGGCGTCCGCTCGGTCCGGTCGCCGCGATCGTGCCGTGGAACTTCCCCCTCCAGCTCGCGTCGGCGAAGTTCGCTCCCGCGCTCGCGGCGGGCAACACCGTCGTCCTCAAACCCTCCCCGTTCACTCCTCTCGCCACCCGGCTGCTGGGTTCCGTCCTCGCCACCGCCCTGCCCGAGGACGTACTGACCGTCGTCACCGGCCGTGAACCGCTCGGTGCCCGTCTCGTGTCGCACCCGGGCATCCGGCACGTCACCTTCACCGGCTCGGTGCCCACCGGGCGGGCCGTCGCTGCCGGGGCGGCCGTGTCGCTCGCCCGGGTCACTCTGGAGCTCGGCGGCAACGACGCCGCCGTCCTGCTGGACGACGTCGACGTGGAGCGGATCACGGACCGGCTGTTCTGGGCCGCGTTCCGCAACTGCGGGCAGGTCTGCATGGCGGTCAAGCGGGTGTACGTCCCCGCCCGGCTCCACGCCGACGTGGTCGAAGCGCTCGCCGGGCGGGCGAAGGCGGTTGTCGTGGGAAACGGGCTCGACCCGGACACCCGGCTGGGCCCGGTCAGCAACGCGCCCCAACTGGCCCGGGTCGAGCGGGTCACCCGGCAGGCCGTGGCGGACGGTGCCCGCGCGGCGGCCGGCGGCCACCGGCTGGACGGACCGGGCCACTTCTTCGCTCCCACGATCCTCACCGACGTCTCCCCCGGCAGCGAGGTGGTGACCGGGGAACAGTTCGGCCCTGTCCTGCCCGTGCTGCCGTACCGGAGTCTCGACGAAGCCGTGGCGGCGGCCAACGGCACCCGGTTCGGGCTGGGCGGCTCCGTGTGGGGCACCGACCCCGACCGGGCCGAGGCGGTGGCCGAGCGCCTCGAATGCGGCACGGCCTGGGTCAACCACCATGCCGAGCTGTCCCTCGCCCAGCCCTTCGCCGGCATCGGGGACAGCGGTGTCGGCGTCGCGGGCGGACCGTGGGGTCTGTACGGCAACCTCCGGCCGTTCGTCGTCCACCGCCCGGAGGAGTCATGACGACGCGCTTCCGGGCGGCCGTGCTCCGCTCGTACGAAGGCCCCTTCGCGGTCGAGGAGGTGGCCCTCGGCACGGAGCCCGCCGCCGGCGAGATCCTGGTCGAGATCGCGGGCTGCGGGATGTGCCGGACCGACCTGGCCGTCCGGCGGTCGGCCGGCCGCAGCCCGTTGCCCGCGGTCCTCGGTCACGAGGGGGCCGGGGTGGTGGTGCGCACGGGCGGCGGCCCGGACGCCTCGGTCGGCGTCGGCGACCATGTCGTGCTGAGCTTCGACTCCTGCGGGCACTGCCGCAACTGCCTGGGCGCCGCCCCCGCGTACTGCGACTCCTTCGCCCGGCTCAACCTCTTCGGGGGCCGCGAGGAGGACGCGCCCCGGCTCACCGACACGGCCGGCCGGGCCCTGGCCCCGCGCTGGTTCGGCCAGTCCTCGTTCGCCCAGTACGCGCTGGTCCCGGCCCGCAACGCCGTCCGGGTCGACCCCGCGCTCCCCCTCGAACTGCTCGGACCGCTCGGCTGCGGCTTCCTCACCGGGGCCGGGGCCGTGCTGAACACCTTCCGTGCCGGACCCGGTGACACGCTGGTGGTCCTCGGCGCGGGGGCGGTGGGACTGGCCGCCGTGATGGCGGCCGGAGCCGGCGGCGCGTCGGCCGTGGCCGTGGACCGGCATCCGCGACGGCTCGCTCTGGCGGAACGATTCGGCGCGGTCGCGCTGCACGCCGACGAGGCGGGGCTGCCCGAGCGGATCCGGCGGCTGACCGGCGGCGGCGCGCGGTACGCGCTGGACACGACGGCGTCGCCCCCGCTCATCAACGACGCGCTCCGCGCCCTGTGCCCCACCGGCACGCTCGGCCTGGTGGCGCGGCTGCACACCCCGCTGCCGCTCGAACCGGGAACGCTGGACCGGGGCCGCGGCATCCGCCACATCTGCGAAGGGGACGCCGTACCCGGGCTGCTGATACCCGTGCTGACCGGGTTGTGGCAGGCCGGACGCTTCCCCTTCGACCAGCTGATCCGTACCTATCCGCTGGCCGACATCAACGAGGCCGAACGCGACTGCGACGCGGGCCGCGTCGTCAAACCCGTCCTGCTCCCGGAGGGAAGAAGCCGATGAACGAGGCGATCAGCACCACGGACTCACCGCAGCCCGACCGCGATCCCGGCGCGGACATGGCCGGTGGCCCGGCGCCGGGGAACCCGGATGCGGGAGGCGTGGACGGGGGCGTGGGTCTCACCGCGCTCCTGGTGGCCGCGGCGCGGGCGATCGAGACCCACCGGCACGACAGCCTGGCTCAGGACCCCTACGCGGAACACTTCGTGCGCGCGGCGCCGGCGTGCGCGGACTGGCCGGTGCGGATCGAGCAGGTGCCGGACGGGGACCGCAACGCGTTGTGGGGGCGGTTCGCCCGCTACTTCGGCCTGCGCACCAGGGTCCTGGACGACTTCCTCCTCGGGGCCGTCGGTGCGGGAGCCCGCCAGGTGGTGCTGCTGGGAGCGGGGCTGGACACGCGTGCCTTCCGGCTGGGCTTGGCTTCGGACTGCGCGGTCTTCGAGGTCGACCGGGCGGGCGTGCTGGACTTCAAGCACCGGGTGCTCACGAGCCTGCCGGCCGCCCCGAAGGTGAAGCGCGTGCCCGTTCCGGTGGATCTGCGCGACGACTGGGTCACCGCGCTGACCTCGGCGGGCTTCGATCCGGCCGCGCCGAGCGTCTGGCTGGCCGAGGGGCTGCTCTTCTACCTGCCGAGCGCCGTCGAGACGTCTCTCATCGACACCGTGGACCGGTTGACCGTGAGCGGCAGCGCGCTGGCCTTCGAGGCGAAACTGGAGGCGGATCTGCTGGCCTACCGGGACAGTGCCATCTACACGGCGACGCGGGAGGAGATCGGCATCGACCTGCTCCGCCTCTTCGACAAGGGACCGCGGCCCGACTCGGCGGGAGACCTCACGGCCAGGGGCTGGTCCGCGTCGACGCACACCCCGTTCGATTTCACCCGCGCGCACGGACGCGGCCCGCTCCCCGAGCCGGACGACGCGCTGGAGGGGAACCGGTGGGTGTTCGCGCACAAGCTCCGGCAGTGAGACACCTGCGGCTCACGGCGGCGCGCGACCGCCCCCCGCGCCTTCGGATCAGGGCAACGACCGTGTGAGCCAGGCGACTTCGCCACTGTCCTCGGTGGAGATGTGGTCCCGCTCGAACCCGAGCTTCTCCAGGACGCGGAGCGAGGGTGTGTTCCAGGTGCCGACGGTCGACCACAGCCGTTTCCGCCCGGTCGCGGCAGCCGCTTCGAGCACCGCGGCTGCCGCCTCGGTGGCGTAGCCGCGCCCGTGCACCCGCTGGAACAGCTCGTAGGCAATTTCGGGCTCCTCCAGGGTGGAGCGGCCGATGATCAGCCCGCAGTAGCCGATGAAGTCGCCCTCGTCGCGGCGCTGGACGGGCAGCAGGGCGATTCCGGTGCTCTGCGTCGCGGTGAGCAGCTCCGTGATGGATTTCCGGATGCGCTCGGCCGCGGGCGTCCCCTTGCCCCGTTCGGAGAGGAGGGCGCTGAACTCCTCGGCGTCCGTCTCTGCCCAGGGGCGCAGGATCAGCCGCTCGGTCCGCAGGTGGAAGGGCATCGTCTCGTACGTGGGCATGCCCCTACTGTGCCCCACGGCTCATCGGGCGCCGGGGGTGCCCGGTGCCGTCGTCGTGCTTGCGCGCACGTGCAGGCCGAAGCCGGTCCGCCCGGCCGGCTCCACGCCCTCCTTCAGGTGCAGGGAGGGGATCTCGTAGTCGCCGGAGTTCTGCCGGCGGAACGGGATCGGTTCGGTCGCCTCCAGAGCGAGGAGTCGCCGCTCCCAGGCCTCGGCCGCCTCCGGGTAGTCGTCGGCGGTCATCCGGTCGGTGCCGTACAGCACGAACGGAGGCAGTACGTCGAGTCCCGGGTAGTGGAGGATGCCGTGCTGGATCGGGAAGAGCAGGTCCTCGATGGGTCCGTTGATGCCGCGGGCGCAATAGTGCGGTTCCAGGCCGCCGATGGTCACCGACAGCAGGGCCCGCCTGCCCGCGAGGGTGCCCTCGCCGTAGCGCTCGCCGTACTTGGTGTCGCTGTGCTCGCCGACGCCGTACGCGAAGTGGTAGGTGAACACCCGGTCCACCCAGCCCTTCAGGATCGCGGGCATCGTGTACCACCACAGGGGGAACTGGAAGATGACGGTGTCGGCCCACAGCAGCTTCTCCTGCTCGTCGCGTACGTCCGCGGTGAGCGTCCCGGCGTCGAAGGCGCGGCCGGAGTCGCGGGCCACCCTCAGCGGGTCCGAGGCGTCGGGGCCGTAGTCCGTGGCGTCGACGACCGCCTTCCAGTTCATCGCGTACAGGTCGCTCACCCGCACCTCGTGGCCGGCTTCCTCCAGGGTGGACACCGCGAGGTCCTTCAGAGAGCCGTTCAGCGACTTCGGCTCGGGGTGGGCGTGGACGATCAGCGTCTTCACGGGGAACTCCTCGGGATCGGTTGCTCTCGATCCTGGGCCCCGCGGCGTACGGCGTTCAGGGACGCCTCTTCCGTAGGGCGGGACTTCCTGGTATCGGCAGGGCCACCTTCGCGGGGCCCGGCCGAGGCCATACTGGGAGGCATGGACGATCTGGCGGGATTCCTGCGGACCCGGCGTTCCAGGGTCGACCCGGCCTCCGCCGGCATCGCCGTCGACAGCCGGCGGCGGGTGGACGGCCTGCGCCGCGAGGAGGTCGCGCACCTGTCGGGGGTCAGCGTCGACTACTACGTACGCCTGGAGCAGGGCCGGGCCAACAAGCCCTCCGAGCAGGTCCTCGACGCGCTCGCCCGTGTCCTCGGGCTCGACGAGATCGAGCGCGAGCACCTCTACCGGCTGGCCAGGCAACGCCGTCGGCGTGCGAGGACGCCCGGCGGGCGGGTCCGGCCGGAGCTGCTGCGCGTCCTGGATCTGGTGACCGGCGCGCCCGCGATGATCATGGACCACCGCATGGACGTACTCGCGGGCAACCGTCTCGCCGGGCTGCTGTACGGGCGGCCG
Source organism: Streptomyces sp. Mut1 (assembly GCF_030719295.1). Taxonomy (NCBI): domain Bacteria; kingdom Bacillati; phylum Actinomycetota; class Actinomycetes; order Kitasatosporales; family Streptomycetaceae; genus Streptomyces; species Streptomyces castrisilvae. The sequence goes on from NZ_CP120997.1 coordinate 131,781, forward strand.
GTGCCGGGGCTGAACACCGCCCGGCACCTCTTCCTGGAGGAGACCGACCGCGGTCTGTACGCGGAGTGGGAGCAGTGCACGCTGGACGCGGTCGGGCATTTGCGGCTGGCCGCCGGCAAGTACCCCGACGACACGCGTCTGGCCTCGCTCATCGGCGAGTTGGCGATGGGCAGCGAGCGCTTCCGCCGCCTGTGGGCGCGTGCGGACGTCCGCGCCCGCACGCATGGACGCAAGGTGTACCGGCACCCACTGATCGGGCTGCTGGAACTGCACCAGGAGAACTTCGCGCTTCCGGACGGCTCGGGCCGCGAGATGCTGGTGCTGTCCGCGGCCGCCGGCAGCCCCGCCGAGGACGGGCTGCGTCTGCTGGCCGGGCTCGGGGCGGACACGAAGAGCGCCGAGGCGCATACGGAGCACCCGGTCGACGCGCGGGCCCGCGAGTAGCCCGGTACGCGGCGCGGGCGCGGGGTCGGGCCACCGGCACGGTGGTCCCTACGAGCGGCACACTCCGTTCGTCACCGTGCGTCAGTGTCCGGCCGGCGCGGACGCGAAGATCCACCGGTTGGCGGCCAGCGTGTCGTTGTTCTGCGGGAGAGGGCCGCGGCCGTACTGCCGGGTGAAGTCGAACGGTGTGCGGATGGTCGTGGTCCACCCCCGGGCGGTGAGGCCGGCCGCCGAATCGGGCCGGGGCTCCCGGTTGAACAGGGCGGACAGGTCGACGCCGATCCGTTCGCGCACCACCGTGTGCAGGGGGTAGTCGGCGGCGGCGTCCGCGGCCGGTTTCTCCACGTGCTTCACCTCGTAGGCCAGGGCGCTGCCCGCCGCGCTGTGCGCGACGACGGTGTCGATCAGGGCGCGCTCCGCGGTGGGTGGCAGGTACGGAAGCAGCCCTTCGGCCACCCAGCTGGTGGGGGCCTCGGGGTCGAACCCGGCCGCGATCAGCCGCTCGGTCCAGGCCTGGCGCATATCCGCCGCGAGCGCGTGCCGTTGGACCGGCGGTACGGCGCCCAGCGCGTCCAGGACGGTCCGCTTGAAGGCGAGGACCTCCGCCCGGTCGATCTCGAAGACCGCGCAGCCGGGCGGCCAGGCCAGCCGGTAGGCGCGGGAGTCGAGACCGGCGCCCAGGATGACGGCCTGCCGGGTTCCCGCCGCCGCCCGGTCCAGCAGGAAGTCGTCGAACACCCGGGTGCGCAGCGCGAAGAAGCGGCCCAGCCGGCCCCACAGCGGGTCGGCGTCTCCCCCGGGCACCTGGTCGGGGTGAACGGGCCAGTCGGCACTGGACGCGGACGCGCGTACGAAGTGCTCGGCGTAGGTGTCGCGGGCCAGGGCGTCGGGGCGGCCGGCCTCGACGGCGCGCGCCGCGGCCACCATCAGTGCGGTCCGTCCGACGCCTTCGTCCACGTCGGCGCCCCTGCCGGCGGCCTCGCTCCCGTCCCGTCCTTCCGCATGCGCCACTCGGCATCCCCTCGAAAGGTGCACATGTTCACAGAACGACCCCGTGAACTCCCGGACGGAACCTATGATCCCAGCGACAGCGGGCCTCGGGCCGCATCCGGCCGGCTCTTTGTGCGTTCAATACCTTTCGGGAGTTGTGGTGGCGGATCTCGCGGAGTCGGTCGAATCGATGGAGCAGCTCTCCGTGGCCTGGCGGGCCATGGTGCTCGACCGGGACGCGGGCGCGGACGTGCGGGACCTGCCCGGGATCGCTGTCCGCTGGGCCGACTGCGGTTTCGCGTTCTGGAACTGCGTCACGCTGACCGAGGTCGGCGCGGACGCGCTCCTCGTCGGCCGGCGGATGGGGCAGGCGGCGGACATCATGCGGGCGAAGAGGCGGCCCGGCTTCCTGTGGGTCTTCGAGGACGTCCTCCATGAGGAGGGACGCACGGCGCTGGACGAGGCGGCCGAGCGGGCGGGGCTGGCGTACGCCTTTCCCGGCACGGGTATGGCCGGAAACCTGTTCCCGCTGCCCGAACCGGCCCATCCCGAGCTGGAGTTCGTGCGGGTGAGCAGTGACGAGCAGCTGCTCGCCTACGCGGACCTCAATTCGCGCGCCTACGGGTTCCCCCCGGAGGCGGGCCGCGACGGGATCGCGGGGTCCTCGCTGTGGAAGAGCGGGGTGCACGCCTACCTGGGGCTGCGGCAGGGCGTACCCGTGACGTGCGCGGCGACCGTGGAGGCACAGGGGCGTCTCTTCGTCGTGCTCGTCGCCACCGATCCGCGGTGGGAGCGCCGGGGGTACGGGGAGGCGGTGACGCGCAAGGCGCTGTACGAGGGGGCCAGGGCGACCGGCCTGACCCGTGCCACGCTGCACGCGACCGCCGCGGGGGCGCCGGTGTATCCGCGGATCGGCTTCACCCCCAATTCGGCCATGCGTTTCTACGGCCTCAAGGAGTGACGCCGGTCCTGGGCCGGGTGTGCGGTCGGCCGGACCGGCTCCCGGGTGCGGTCAGGGGCGCAGTGCCTGGAGGGTCAGTTCGCCGTACCGGCGCCAGAGTGCGGGGTCCCGGTCGGCGATCCTGATCAGCTGGACGGCGAGTCCGCAGAGCACGATGCGCAGATCGAGCACCGAGGCGTCGGCCCGGACCTTCCCGGTGGCCTTGGCCGCCTCCATCAGCTCCGACAGCTGGATCAGCAGTCCGGAGCCGTTCCGGACGCCGGCGTCGGCGAGGACCTCCGACAGCAGCCGGTCCCCGGCGAGCGCCTCGAAGAGGCGGAGCACGTAATCGGCGAACGCCCGGTACGGGTCCGCCTCGCTCAGCGCGGCGGCCGTCACCCGCTCCAGCTCCGTCAGCCGGTGGTTCACGGCGGCCGCCACGAGGTCGTCCTTGGTGGGGTAGCTGCGGTAGACGGTCGCCTTGCCCACGTCGGCGCGGGCGGCGATCTGCGGCACGGTGCCCTGGAGGCCGGATTCCTGGAAGACGTCGAGCGCCGCCGCGAAGACCCGCTCGTGGTTGCGGCGGGCGTCGGCCCTGCGCAAGGGCGTACCCGACGCGCCGGGTCGGGGACTCGTCTCTGCGGAACTCACCCGCCCATTGTGCCCGTTCCCGCTGTGCGGCAGCCGTCGGGCCCCGTCTGTCCGGGGCCGGTGGGAAAGCCGGCGGAATTTCGTCGCGCGGCGGGGAACTACCCACGGTCCGGACCCGTTTACGCTGTGAACACCAAGTGGACCCTTGGGTCCGTATAGGTTCCCGGTCTCTTTCGGCCCGCGCGCGACGGAGGTTTCACATGATCAACAGGCGCAGTTTCGGCAAGGCCGTCGGTCTCGGCACCGGTGCGGCAGCCGCTTCCATGGCTGCCGGGCTCCGGACAGCACCGGCCGCCTCGGCCGCCTCACGGACGGGAAGCGGGGCCCCGGCGCCGGGGGTGCGCGCGACGACCGCCGGCGGCCACACGGCCTTCGGCGAGCTGAAGCACATCAGGGCCGGTCTGCTGAACGTGGGCTACGCCGAGGCGGGACCGGCCCACGGCCCCGTGGTCATCTGTCTGCACGGCTGGCCCTACGACATCCACAGCTACGTCGATGTGGCGCCCCTCCTCGCCTCCCAGGGGTACCGAGTGATCGTCCCCTACCTGCGCGGCCACGGCACGACGCGCTTCCTCTCCTCCCGTACCTTCCGCAACGCCCAGCAGTCGGCGGTCGCCCTCGACATCATCGCGCTGATGGACGCGCTGAAGATCGAGAAGGCCGTGCTGGCCGGCTTCGACTGGGGGTCGCGCACCGCCGACATCATGGCGGTCCTGTGGCCCGAGCGCGTCAAGGCGCTCGTATCGGTGAGCGGATACCTCATCACCGATGTGGAGGCCCAGAAGACCCCTCTGGCCCCAAAGGCCGAGCACACCTGGTGGTATCAGTACTACTTCGCCACGGAGCGGGGGCGCAGCGCCATGAAGGACGAGAAGATCCGGCCCGAGCTGTGCCGGCTGGTCTGGGACACCGTCTCCCCCACCTGGGACTTCGACGACGCCACCTTCGCGCGCACGGCCGCTGCCTTCGAGAACCCCGACTACGCGGACATCGTGATCCACAACTACCGCTGGCGGCTCGGCCTCGCCGACGGCGAGCGGCGTTACGACCGCTACGAACGGGTGCTGTTCACGATGCCGACGATCGCCGTCCCCACCATCACACTCGACGCCGACCAGGACCCGTTCGCCCCGACGGACGACGGGGCTTCCTACCGTCACCAGTTCACCGGCCCGTACGACCACCGCACGCTGGCGGGCATCGGCCACAACGTCCCGCAGGAGGCACCCGCCGCCTTCGCCCGGGCCGTGAGGGACGTGGACCGCTTCTGACACGGCACTGTCGCAAAAGAGGCCACAACGCGAAGTCCGGACGGCCCGTCTCCCGTCGGGACCTCCGGGCGGGCCTGCCGTCTCTCCCCCCGCTGCCGCGCGCGACGGCGCGGGGACCTGGACGCGGTCCGTCCGAGGAGCCTAGGCTCGGGCCGCTTTCATATCCGTATCTCCTACCGAAACCATTCGACTGACCACTGCTCGGTGACGGAGCCGGCGTGGGGTGCGCGTCCCCGCTCCACGCCGACACTGGACGGTTCCAGGTGATGACCACGGGTCGGCACATCAGGACGCCGACGACCCCGGGTGGTCCGCCCCGCCGGGCAGCGAAAGGGACGCGCCGTGTCATCGGCGACCTATCGCACGCTGCTGCGCACCCGGGGTGCCGCAGCCTTCTTCCTCACCGCCACCGCGGGCCGCACAGGCATCGCCATGACCAGCCTCGGCATCGTCTGGCTGGTGCACGACCGCACCGGCTCCTACACCGTGGCCGGCCTGGTCACCGGTTGCTTCGCCGTCACCGAGGCATGCGTCGGGCCCCAACTCGCCCGGCTGATCGACCGGTTCGGCCAGACCCGGGTGCTGCCACCCGCGCTCCTCGCACACGCGGCCGCGGTGGCGTCGCTGCTGGCCCTGACCGGGACCGGCGGTCCGCATGGGCTGCTGGCGGTGGCCGGAGCGCTGGTGGGGGCGACGATCCCGCAACTGGGAGCGCTGTCGGCGGCCCGCTGGACAACTCTGCTCAGCGGCCGGCGGGCCGAGGCACTGCCCACCGCCTTCGCCCTGGAATCGCTGGCCAACGGGGTCTGCTACCTGGCCGGTCCGGCCCTCGTCGCCGGGGTCGGGGCGGGGCTCGATCCGGCGTTCGGCATGGCCCTCGCCACGGCGCTGGTGGTGGGTGGCGGGCTTGCCTTCGCCGCCCAGCGCCGCACGGCGCCCGGGGCGGCGGGCGACGCCGAGCGCAGGCACGCGGGGCGTTCGTTGCTGCGGCCGGCCTTCGCCGCACAGTTCGGGGTGAATCTCGGCCTCGGGGTGTACTTCGGCGCGATGCAGGTCTCGGTGACGGCCTTCGCGGTGGAACACGGGGCGGCGCAGGCGGCAGCGCCGCTCTACGCGGTGTCGAACTGCGCCGGCCTGCTGGCGGGCTGGCTCTACGGGCTGCGCCGGTGGCGTGCCGCGCCGCGGATACAACTGGCCTTCGCGACGGCGGGGCTGGCGGTGTGCTGTTGGCCGGTGCTCGCCGCCGGCTCCTTCGCGGGCCTGGGTCTCGCGCTCACGGCCACCGGGCTGGCGGTCCCGCCGATCCTGGTTCTCTCCTCGGTGCTCACCACGGCGTCGGTGGGTCCGGCCGCTCTGACCCAGGCGTTCACCTGGCTGAACTCGGCGAGCGCCGCGGGGGCGGCCGGGGCCGCGGCGGTGGCGGGGCGCACGGTGGACACGTACGGGGCACACGGCGGCTTCACGGTCGCTGCCGCGGCCACCGCGGCGATGGCGGTGCTGGCCGCGGCGCACGCGGGCGCGGCGCGGGGCGTACGCGGTTCTCGCAGCCGTACGTGACACGTCCGGTCCCCGGCATCGGGATGCCGGGGACCGGGCCGGTCCGGATCGTGAGGGGTCAGGAGGCGATGAAGCGCGCGACCTGGCCCAGCACGACCGTGTCCGCCAGATACCCGATGTGGGTCTGGCAGATCACGTTGTTGTTCGTCGCGCCGTCCAGCCGGGTGCTGGTGTAGGGGAGGATGATGCCGTCGCACGCCGAGTACCAGGTGGCGTACTTCGTGTCACCCGGTGTCTCGTCACCGGAGGTGATCTGGGAGATGAACGAGGAGCCGGGGTACATCTGCTGGCAGGTCGTGTAGATCAGGCACGCGCCGGCGTAGGTGGTGCCGTGGTTCGCGCCGGCGATCGAGGCCAGGTGGCTGACGCTGGTGTTGCCGCCCAGCACCTTCAGGTAGTACTGGCTGACGAGGCCGCCCATGGAGTGGTTGACGATCGCGACCTTGCTCGCACCGGTCCTGGACTTCACGTCGTTGACGAAGGTGGCCAGGCCCTGGGCGTTGGTGATGTTGTTGCCGTAGGAGTTGTACTCGTACGCGAAGAGGTTGGAGCTGGACCAGCCGTTGAGCCGGAAGACGCTCATCGCGGTGACCCAGTTGGAGGCGCTTCCGGTGTATCCGTGGACGAAGACGACCGGGGTGCTGGTCGACAGGGGCTGAACGGCGGCCGTGGTGGCCGGGGCGGCCGGCTCGGCGGCACCGGCCGCGGACGCCGGGGAGAACAGGGTGAACGCGACCGTGACGGCCGCGAGGATGCCGAGAAGCCGGCGCGGTGAACGACGACGCATGGAGCACTCCTGAGGGGGACGCGGGGATGTGGATGCCTGCCCGGACAAGGTTCGGGGCCGCGGGGGCCCGCGCCATCGGTGAATTCACCGGCCTTCGCGACGGACCCCGCGCCCCGGTCCGGCCCGCGCCGCGCCGCAGTGGTTTTCGGCCGTTTCCGCCCCGGGCGCAGTGTTTCGCGCCCGGGGCGGGCGGCGCTCGCGCAGAGTGCTCGGCATGACGACACCCGCTGAGCTGCTCCGGTCCCTCGCCCGCACCCGGGCCTCCCTCGACGGCGAGGAGGTCACGTACTGGTGGACGGGCGATGTGTACGCATGGGCGCCCGACCAGCCCTATGAGCGGCTCTTCGGCTTCGAGGGGGTCAACGTCGCCCGCCTCGTCCAGGACGCCGGGACGGGCCCGGACGCCTACCGGTTGCTGACCCGCGAAGCCGCCTTCTACCTGGACCCCGGCACCCGCGAGATCCTGGAGACCTGGAACGGCCTGCCGGTGATCCATGTCTGGAACGACCCCGCCAACCAGCGGTGGCGGCCGTTCCCTGTCCCGGCGACCGACCTGGGTGCGCAGGTGTGCTTCAGCCTGGAGATCCCGCTGGCCTATCCCTCGCCGCTGCCCGTGGCCGAATACCCGGTCCACTCGGCCGGGGACACGTACAAGGCCCTGGAACTCTTCCAGTTCTTCGCCGACCGTGTCGATCTGGCCGGACCGGCACCCAGCGTCCCCGCCACGATGTCGTGGACGCGGATGTCCCCGTGGCTGCCGTGGATGGCCCGGGGCCAGGCTCCCGGAGGCCTCACCTTCCACTGCCGGGGCCGGAAGCTGGGCTCGTACGCCGAGGTTCCCGAACGCACCCACGCCTACATCGCCGCCCACCACCCGGAATTCGCCCACGCCCCGGAGTGCTGGAGCGAGCCGAACGAGACCAGCTGGACGTATTTCCGCAAGCTCAACCCGCCGGCGTAGCCCCCGCCCCGTTCCGGTGTGTCTCCGTACCGGTCGCGGGCCGTTCGGCGCCCGCCGGGTCGAGGCCGCAGAGGTCGCCCAGGGGCACGGGTCTGATGGGCAGTTGGGCGGAGAAGCGGCCGCCGCGCCCGACCGGCAGGCGAGCACGAGAGGGAAGGCGGCGACGTCACGGGCACCACCCGTGACGTTCCACCGCCGGTCGACCCGGGCGAGCCGGACGCGGGCGAGACGGCCGGTGCCGTGCGCGGCGGTCACGACCGTCCGCGAGGAGACGCGCACGCCCCCGCGGACGAGCCGGGTGAGGATCATGCCGACTCGGCGAGCATGCGGACATGGCCGGGTACGGCACCGAGCGCGCGGAGCAGTTCGGCGGGGGTCGGAACACCTTGGCGAAGGCGACCTCGCGCACCCGGACACCGTCGCGGACGAGGCGGTCGGCCACGAGGAGGAGCAGCGGGTGCGCCCCGGCGAGCACCACGTCGCCGACGGGCGCGATGTGCCGCGCCTTGACGAGGGTCTGCACCCCGCCGGCGGTCATCACTCCGGGCAGCGTCCGCCGGGGAAGGCGACCGGCAGGTCGTAGGCCCCGGTGGCGATCAGGAGGCGGCGCGCGGCGATCTGCCGGGCCCCGTGGCGCGGGTGGCTGACCGCCACCCCCAGGCTGTCGGGCCCGGTGCCGCCCGGCAGCACGCCGATCGCCGACCAGCCGAACTTCGCCGTCAGCCGCGGGTCCTGCTCGAACCGCCGGATGAGGCCGGTGGCCCAGGCGTAGCCGGCGGTGGGCCGCGGGGTGCCGGTGGTGGGGTCCTGCGGCGGCCTGCGGAAGATCTGGCCGCCCGCTCTCCGCTGCTCGTCGATCACGACGGCCTCCAGACCGTGGTCGGCCGCGCGGAGAGCCGCCGACATGCCTGCCGGGCCCGCGCCCACGACCGCGAGACCGAACATCACAGTCTTCCCGACGTCTCGACGGTCATGCCCTCGCTCACGGCCACGAGGCAGGTGCGGGTCAGCGGCCGGCCGTCGACGGTGGCCGCGCACTCGAAGCAGGAACCCAGGTTGCACAGAGGTGCCCGTGCGGCGCCGGTCCGGTCCCGGTCGAAAGGGGCTCCCGCGACGAGCATGGCGGTGGCCACCGTATCGCCGGTACGGGCGCGGACCCGGCGGCCGTCCACCTCGATGGTGACGTCGGCGCCGGGTCCCCGGGTCGTGCGGCGCCAGGTGGAGGGGGTGGTCATGACGTGCTCCCTTCCTCGGATCGGGCGGGGTCGTACGGGGCGAGGTCGATGCCTCCCTTCCCCGCTCGACCATCCGGTATTCGAGCGGGAGGTGGAGGCTGCCCGCGTTCCGGCCGGAGGCGTACTGGTTGATCTGGTCCTTGTCGGCCGGCAGGACCCGTGCGCCGTCGCGGGCGGCCATCCAGGCCGTGAGGCGTCCCAGGAGACCGCCGACGACGACCACGACGTCGTAGCGTTCAGCCGTCGCGAGGAGTCACCGGCCGGCCGGCGGTGTTCCGGCCGGGCGCGAGGACGGGGGCGGCGCGGCGGCGGCGCGGTCGTGGGGTGACATGGCCTCCGAGTGGTGGTGGACGATCCGCCACCCCTGCTCTCCTCGCCGCAGGACGTCGCTGACGCGGTAGCAGCGGTCGGGATCCGCCCCGGGGTAGACCGCGCGCAGGACGTAACGTGCGACGGCGCTGTCCCCCCAGGCATCGACCAGCAGGTCCTCGGGGGCGACGGACACCGGCACGGTGGCGGGGGTCATGCCGGCCCGCCGCCTCGTGCGCAGTGCGTCCACCTCCGCGGTGCTGTGCAGCATGCGGTCGGCGTCGCTCTCCCAGACGGTGACGCCCGGATCGAGACACCGCGCGAACGCCTGCCAGTCGCCGAGTGCGTGGTAGAGGCCCTGGATCAGGGAGGTCACTTCTTGTTCGGAACTCATCTTCGGTCCTTGTCGGTCGGGGGTGGCCGCAGTCGTCACGCGTGCTGGTCGAGTACCGTGCGGCCGCCCTTGACGATCAGGCTCAGCTCGCGCATGGCGGAGATGTCGGCGAGCGGGTCGCCGGCGACGAGCAGGAGGTCGGCGAACGCGCCTTCGCGGACGCAGCCGATCGTGGCCCCCTTGCCCAGCCAGTCGGCGCCCGTGGAGGTGGCGGCCGTGAGCGCGGCGTGCGGAGTCATGCCCGCCTGCACCATGAATTCGAGCTCGCGCACGGTCGCCGACGTGCCGTCGAACTCGGCGTGCGGGGGCATGTCGCTGCCCAGGGCGATGCTGACGCCGTGCCGGATCGCCGTCTCCAGGCTCTCCCAGTGGCGGTCGCCCCAGGCCAGGGCGCGGTCCTGCATCCAGACCGGCATGCGGTGTCGGTTGAAGAACTCCCTGCACCGGGTGACGGTGATGGTCGGTACGTAGGTGACGCCGCGCTCGACCATCAGCCGGCAGAGTTCGTCGGTCAGTTCGTAGCCGTGCTCCACACAGTCGAGGCCGCGCCGGATCGCCTCCATGGTGGGAAGGGCGGGGCCGGCGTGCGCGGTCACCTTCCGCCCCCACGCGTGGGCGATCTCCAGGACCGCGTCGAGTTCGTCGTCGCGCAGCTGGGACGTCGTGACCTTCTCGTGCTCGCCGGCCATCCCGCCGGACAGCGACAGCTTGATGAAGTCCGCGCCGTGCTTGATCTGGTCGCGCACGGCGGCGGCGAAGCCCGCGGGGCCGTCGGCCTCACGGCTGCGCTGCCAGCCGTGTCCGCCCGTGGAGCAGACGAGCTGGCCGGCGGTGAAGATGCGCGGGCCGAGGGTGCGGCCGCTGTCGATGGAGTCGCGCAGGGCGAAGTCGATGTGCCCGTAGGTGCCGGTGAGCCGTACGGAGGTGACGCCCGCGAGCAGGGACAGCCGGGCCTCCTCGGCCATGTGCAGGGCGAGTGCGGGGTCGTCGAGCATCGCGACGCGGGCCAGGTCGCCGGGGAGGGCGAGGTCGAGGTGAACGTGCATGTTGATCAGGCCGGGGACCACGGTGGCACCGGCGGCGTCCAGGACGCGCGGGTCGGCGGCGGTGGAGGCCTCACGCAGCACATCGTCCACGGGACCCACCCGGCGGATGCGGTCTGCGCTCACCCAGACGCCCTGGTTCTCGGCCACCTGCTCCGAGCGGCCGTCGAAGACGCGGGCTCCGGCGATGACGAGATCCCTCTGCTGTGTCTGCATGGCACTTCTCCTGTGTGTTGTTCGTCGGTTGTTTCAGTGGTCGGTGGGACGGGTGTACGGGTGTATGGGTCGGCTGCCGCTCAGCTGTGTGTGTCGGCGGCCAGGGCGTGTGCCGGTTCGGGGTGGGTGGCGTCGGCGCGGTCGAGGTGGTGGGTCTCCTCCGCCCAGTACACGGACGCCAGGCCTATGAGGGCGATGACGACGAGGAGGCCGGCCAGGGGCCACAGCGAGCCGCCGGACCAGAGGATCAGCGCCGAGACGGCCAGCGGAAAGACGGCCGTGATGCCGCCCGAGATGAGGTTGACCGACATGCCGCTGTAGCGGAGGTCCGCGGGGAAGAGCTCGGTGAAGAAGCTCGGCACGACGCCGATCATCCCCGCGTGGCCGGTTCCGAAGGCGAGCGACACCGCCAGAATGAGAAGCAGGCCGTTCCCGCTGCCGAGCATCCAGATCAGGGGGAAGGCCAGCACGGCGGCCGCCGTCGCACCCACCATGTACACGGGCCGCCGGCCGACGCGGTCGCTGAGCCGTCCGAAGCCGACCATGGTCACCATCTCGACCGCGAATCCGACCATGAGGGCGACCAGGGCCATCGTCGGGCTGACGTGCAGGACGTCGACGCCGTAGACGAGGACCGCCAGCTGCACGAGCGAGGAGAAGCCGGATTCGCCGAGCCGGGCACCGATCGTGACCAGGGCGCTCTTGCGGTGGTGGCGGAAGACCTCGGCGATGGGGGCGCGGGCCTGCTTGCCGCGCGCCTGGAGCGCGGCGAACTCGGGGCTCTCGTCGACCTTGAGCCTCATGTAGAGCCCCACGGCGACGAGCACGACGCTGGCCAGGAACGGAACCCGCCACCCCCAGGACTCGAACTGCTGCTGGGAGAGGACTCCGGAGAACAGGGCGAAGATCCCGGTGGCGGCAAGAAAGCCCAGCGCGATGCCGGACTGGGTCATGCTGGTGAAGAACCCGCGGCGGTGTGCCGGGGTGTGTTCGGCCACCAGCAGCACCGAACCGCCCCACTCACCGCCTGCCGCCAGGCCCTGCACGAAGCGCAGGACGACCAGGAGGACCGGAGCCCAGCCACCGATGGTCGCCGCCGTCGGCAGCAGGCCGACCACCGTGGTCGACACACCCATGATCACCAGGGTCAGCACCAGTACGGTCTTGCGGCCCAGCCGGTCTCCGAGGTGCCCGAACAGCATTCCGCCCAGGGGCTTGCTCACCGATCCGACGGCCAGGGTTCCGAGGGCTGCGATGGTGCCGACCGCGGGGCTGAGCTGCGGGAAGAAGAGCTTGTCGAAGAGCAGGGTGCCGCCGGCCACGTACAGGAAGTAGTCGTACCACTCCATGGCCGTGCCGATCGAGCTCGACACCACGACCCGCCCCAGCGACCGGCCGACCGGGGATTCGATGTGCGCCGGAACTGCCATACGTAGACTCCTAGACGGCTGGTGATCACGCTTGGGGGGACGGGCGGCCGGAGTGTTCTCCACGTCCTTCGCTCTACCCGTTGCCGGGACGCTAAGCGAGCCCGAGTGTGCAGTCAAGCTTTACAACGTGCCGATTATTTACCCGTTAAACGGTACGTTCTGATGACGTCCGTGCAGTGAGGCTTTACGAGGGGCCATGATCAGTCAACAATTGCGGATGCTCCGGACCCAGCGCGGCCTGAGCCTGCGCGCGCTCGCCGCGGAGACCGGCGTGTCCGCCACACTGCTCAGCCAGATCGAGCGCGACGTGACCGAGCCGAGCCTGGCGACGCTGCGCCGTCTCGCTGGCTTCTTCGGGGAGTCCGTCTCCGCGCTCTTCGACGATCAGCACAGCCCGCCGGTGTGGGTGAGCAGGCCGGGCAACCGCTCGACGATCACGGGGCCGCGCGGCAGACTCCGTTACGAGCGCCTGACGCCGAGCAACGGCCAGATGGAGGTGCTGCGGGGCGTCCTCGCCCCCGGCGAGACGACCGCCGACGAGATGTGGGCGCACCCCTCGCTGGAGTGCACCGTGGTGGTCGCGGGCACCCTCACCGTCGATCTCGGCTCCGACTCCCACGTGGTCGCCGCCGGTGAGGCCATCACCTTCGACGCGCGGCAGCCCCACCGTTACCGCAACGCCTCGGACACGGCCGTCGAGTTCCACGTGTCGGTGACCCCGCCGAACCCGTGACGCTCGTGTCCGGCGGGTGCGGGCGGTGCCGCTTCTCCTCGGCGCCGCCCGCACCCGGCCCTACCGGACGCGGGGCAGCGGATCCCGCGTCCGGCGTCCTCACCGCCGGTCCGGCCGGCTTCCGCCGTCCCTCCGGGGGCCGACGGCGGCGGGCGTTCCGGCCGCGGCCGGCGCGGGGCGCCGGGGGCCGGGGAAGAAGCGGTTGGTCGTGCGCCGGTACAGGTCGTAGTCGGGGCGCTTCCCCAGGCTGAAGTGTTCCGCGGGAACGGCACCCGTGTAGTACACGAGCGTGTGGTACATGGTCCAGGAGATCCAGGCCAGACCGAACGCCGTCAGAAGATCAGGCACCAGAGGCACCTCGCCCCAACGGGCCGTCAGCACCGGCAGCGAGAGCAGGATCAGGCTGTTCCACTGCATCCACTGGGCGAAGTAGTTGGGGTGCCGGCTGTAGCGCCACAGCCCGGCGTCGCAGGTGCGGTGCACACTCCCGCGGCGGCTCCGGCGGGTGAAGCGGGCCTTCTGCCGGTCGGCGGCCGATTCGGCCACCCAGGCAAGGGCCCACAGGGCGGCCGCCGTGACGCTCAGGGCATCGAACGTCCCCGACCGCTCCGCGGCGAGCAGGGCGGGAATCGCCAGGACAGTGGCGTTGGCCCCGCACTGGACCAGGATCTCGACCTGCAGGGACAGCCTCTCGCCCCGGAAACCGTCCCGCTCCCAGCGCCGCCGCTGGTAGCGGTAGCGCGGCAGCTCGACCGGCAGCCGGGTGAGCACCATGAACCGCAGGGACCAGGCCCCCATCCGAAGCCCCATCAGCAGATAGATCACCGCTGTGGCCATGGTGGCGGGCGACCTGGCGTCCCCGAAGACCAGCACCTGGACGCCCAGCGCGACCAGCCCCCAGGGCCAGGCCACGTCCACGTAGGACATGAAGCCGGTGCGATGGGCGGGCAGGCAGGCACCCACCCCGAAGACGACCAGTTGCACGGCCAGATTGACGACCGCGAACCGGGCGGGACCGGACTGGGTCACCAGCCCGGCGAACAACACGGCATAGATCGCGAACGGCGCGATGCGTCTCACGACGGCCATAACGACTCCCCTCGCCTGAGACACATGCATCCAGGTGTCTCGCATGAGACATTAGGTGCATGATGTCTCCACCGCAAGAGATCCCCGATCCCCTCCCCGTGGACGACCCGGTGCTGCGCGCGGCGGTCGCCATGTTCGACCGGGACGGCTGGATCGACGCCCGCGCGCTGGCCCAGGAGGCCGGAATCGGCCGCGCGACGCTCTACCGGAGGTACGGCGACCGGGACCGCCTGCTCGGGGAGGTGATCTGGTCGATCGCCACGGCCGAGTTCGCCCGGGTCCACCCCCGGTGCCGCGGGCGGGGCGCCGACGGGATCGCCGACCTGGTCCACGCGATACTGCACACCAGCGCGCGACTTCCGTCGATGCGCCGGTTCCTGGCCGACCATCCGGAGACCGCCCTGCGGGTCATGACCTCACGCGACGGCGTCATGCAGCACCGGCTCATCTCGACGCTCACCCGCATCGTCCGGGCCGAGATCGGCGAACCCGACGACACCGACGCGGCCACCCTCGCATACGCCGTCACCCGCGTCGGCGAGTCCTTCTACTACCGGGAACTGATCACCGGCGAGCCGGCCGACATCGACGCCGCCGCCGTCGTCATCCGCCGGCTCCTGCGCTGACCGGGCGGCCCCCCGGGACGCGTCCCGTACCTGCCGAAGCCGTGCCCGGCGGGTGCCGGGCACGGCTTCGGTGCGCGGTGCGGGGTCAGCGGACTTCGAGGACCCGGTGCTCCTTGAGCGAGGCGCAGTTGCTGTTGTCCACCGACACGTACACGTTGTCGATGTGGCCGCTCCAGCTGACGCAGTGGCCCTTGCCGTAGGCGTAGACCGGACCGGCGTACGACGTGAACTTCCCGGTGTCGTCCGACCAGGCGTCGGTGTCGGGGATGTAGACGGACGCGCTCATGTCCAGCGCGGCGCCCGGGTTGGAGCGGATGGTCACCACACAGTTCTTGCCGTTCGAGGCGTTGTACGTCAGGTAGAGCGTGCCGAGGGAGCCCACGGCGGCCGAGTTCACCGTCTTGTACGAACTCCCGCAGACACCCTGCGGTGTGACGTTGGGCGCCGCCGAGGCGGACGGGCCGAACGCGGCGGTCGCGCCCACCATCAGCGTGGTCAGTGCCCCGGCAGTCGCGATATTACGGATCTTTCGCATATTTCCCCCTTGCGTCCTCAGGAGCGGTTTGCTCCCACTTGTTGTGACCTCCGAGGGGCGCGGATGGTTGTGCGCGAATCGTCTTGTGCCGGCGGGGGCTCCCTCGGCGGTCAGGCGTGGCGGAGGCAGAGGGTTCCCCACTGGAAGCCCGCGCCGATCCCGGCCAGCACGTAGGTGTCTCCCGGGAGCAGGGCACCTGCGGCGACGGTGGCGTGAAGTGCCGTGAACAGGCCTGCCGATCCGGTGTTGCCGAGTCGGTCGATGGTGACGGTGGCCCGTTCCCGGGGAACGCCCAGAGCGGCCAGGGTCTCGGTGAGGATGTTCAGGTTCGCCTGGTGCAGGAAGAAGTGCCGGACCTCGTCGATCGGCACGGCGGCGCGCTGGGCGGCGCTGCTGATGCTCTCCGGAAGGCGTGTGGTTGCCGCGTTCCAGACCGCACGGCCGTCCATGTACAGGTAGTGGTCCCCGGCGGCGACGGTGGCGGCGCTGGCGGGCAGCCGGGAGCCACCGGCGGGAATCTGGACGTCGTAGGACAGCTGGGAGCCGAGGTCGTAGGACAGCAGGCCCGCGCCAGGGGTGTCCGACCGGGTGAGGACGACGGCTGCCGCGGCGTCTCCGAAGAACACCCGGGTGGTGCGGTCGGTGGGGCCGGTGATCCGGGATGCGCAGTCGGCCGCGACGAGGAGGATCGTGCTGATGGAGGGGTTCTGCAGGAGGTGAGCGGCGATCAGCATGGCCTGGATGCCGGAGGCGCAGGCAGCCTGGGTGACATCGAGGGACAGGGCCCGGTGTGCCCCCAGGGCGTCCTTGACGATCAGCGCGGTGGAAAGGAGCGGCTGGTCCCCCGTGTAGCTGGCCACGATGACCGCGTCCAGTTGGGCGGGTTCGATTCCGGCGGCGGCCAGGGCCGGGTGGGCTGCGGCGACGCACATGTCGGAGGTCGCCAGGTCCGGGGCCAGACGGCGACGTTCACGGATTCCGGTGCGGCTGGTGATCCACTCGTCGCTCGTGTCCAGGGTGCGGGTGAGCTCCTGGTTGGTGACGACCGCCGGCGGCAGGTGCATCCCGGTCCCGGAGATGGCGAACGGCACGGACAGGCCGACGCCCGTCTGGTGGAACAGGGTCTGGTCCAGGGCGACGGTCATGCCACGGCACTCCGTTCGGACGCGATCGATACTTTTCGGGGAACTCCCATATTCCACACCTTTCGATATCCATTCGAGAAAGGACCGGCGACGCCGGGTCCGTCGGATTCCAAAGCCGCCGCATCTTCTCACGGAAAACGGACAGGGATATCCCGCGGTAATCCGTGAGCGTGAGGAATTATTCGACTGCTTGACATCGCGATACCGGGAATACTCGGCCGTGCAATGCGAAACCGGCGGCGAACGCATTTCGCATGCGTGCGCGGCCGATCCGGGAGTGCCCTCCGGTCACGTGGGCCTTTCCCCTGCCAGGGGTGTGCGGAGCGAAGGCACGGAGGCGAGCAGCGTCCGGGTGTACGGGTGCCTCGGTGCGCGCAGGAGCGTCTCGGTGGGAGCGGTCTCCACGATCCGCCCGTGCCGCATCACCGCGACGGCGTCGGAGACGTGGCAGACCGCGGGCAGGTTGTGGCCGATGAACAGCATGGAGAGCCCGAGCCGTCGCTGGAGTCCGCGGATCGTGTTGAGTACGGATGCCTGCACCGACACGTCGAGTGCCGAGGTGATCTCGTCGGCGATCAGCAGGCCCGGCTCGACGGCCAGGGCGCGGGCGAGAGCCACCCGCTGGCGCTGGCCGCCGGACAGCTGCCGCGGCAGGCGGCCGGCGAGCCCGGGGTCCAGGCCGACGAGGCGGAGCAGTTCGGTGACGCGCTCGGCGCGGGCGGCCCGGTCGAGCCGGCGGTAGACGGTGGCGGCCTCGGCGAGTGCCTGGCCTGCCGTCATCCGCGGGTCGAGCGCCGTGTCCGGGTCCTGGAGGACGATCTGGACCCGTCGGCCGAGGCGCCGCCGGTCGCGGACGGTCCGGGCTCGGGTCTCCCGGCCGTCGATCAGGATCCGGCCGCTCTGTACGGGGACGAGGCCGACGATCGCTCCGGCCAGGCTGGACTTGCCGGAGCCGGACTCCCCCACGAGCCCGAGGGTGGTGCCGGACGGGACCTCCAGCGAGACACCGTCCACGGCGGCGAACGAGCCCCGGGGGCCGGTGCGGCGGACGGTGAGCCCACTCACCCGAAGGACCGTCACGACGCGGTCACCGGCTTCGTGTCCGCTGTCACCGGCAGCGGATACCAGCAGGCGACCCGGTGGCCCGCACCGAGGTCGTCGAGAGGCGGGGCCTGCTCGGCGCAGAGATCCTGGCGGCGTGGGCAGCGGGGCTCGAACGGGCACCCCGGCGCGGGCGCGAGCGGATCGGGCGGCGCGCCCTCGACCGTCGGCAGGGGCCGGTCGCGGCCGGCCGTGAGGTCCGGCACCGATGTGACCAGGGCCCGGGTGTAGGGGTGACGGGTGCGGTCGGCGAGGCGGGCGGCGGGCAGCGCCTCGACGACAGTGCCCGCGTACATCACCAGGACCCGTTCGCAGAACTCTCCCACGAGCGCGATGTCATGGCTGATGAACAGGATCGCGGCGGATGTGTCCCGCCGGATGTCGGTGAGCAGCCGGGTGATCTGCCGCTGGACGGTGACGTCGAGGGCGGTGGTCGGTTCGTCGGCGATGATCAGTCCCGGCCGCACCATCAGCCCGGCGGCGATCATCACGCGTTGGCGCTGGCCGCCGGAGAGCTGGTGGGGACGTGAGCGCAGCACCGCAGGGGGCAGCCCGACCCGGCGCAGGGCATCAACGGCCTCCGCGGTGGCCTGCGCGCGGCTCGCACCGCGGTGGGTGCGGACGGCCTCGGTGAGCTGGGTGCCGATCCGCAGGGACGGGTTGAGCGCGGAAGCCGGGTTCTGGAAGATCACCGACAGGCCC
Organism: Streptomyces sp. Mut1; assembly: GCF_030719295.1. NCBI lineage: Bacteria > Bacillati > Actinomycetota > Actinomycetes > Kitasatosporales > Streptomycetaceae > Streptomyces > Streptomyces castrisilvae. The sequence goes on from NZ_CP120997.1 coordinate 149,940, forward strand.
GTCGCGAGGTGCCGGTCCCGTTCCTTCCGTGTCAGGGCGGCGAGGTCGGCCCCGAGCAGACGCAGCGTGCGCCGGGACACCCGGGCGCCGTACGGGAGCAGGTCGGCGATCGCCAGCGCGGTGAGCGACTTGCCCGAACCCGACTCGCCGACGAGCCCGACGATCTCGCCCGGCCGCAGTGAGAGGCTCACACCGCGCACCGGACGGATCGTGCCGCCCGGGGTCGGCAGTTCGACGGTGAGGTCGTCGACCTGGAGGACCGTTCCGCCCTCGGCGGGGCCGCTCGGGGCGGGCCTCTGCGCGGGGATGCGCGCCACCGGGCCGCGCCCGGCGGCGCTGCCGGCCAGGACCTCGCCGAGCAGTTGGAAGGCCAGGGCGGCGTAGAGCAGGGCCAGGCCCGGGGCGAGTGCGGGCAGCGGTTCGGCGTAGATCCGGTCGAGCCCCTGGCTGAGCAGCTGCCCCCAGTCGTAGCCGGGTGGCTGGACGCCCAGGCCGAGGAAGCTCAGCCCGGAGAGCGCGACCAGGGCGGTGCCCGCCGCCGTGGTGACGCTCAGGAGCAGCGGCTCGGCGATGTTGGGCAGGACATGACGCCACAGCAGCCGGTGGCGGCGCAGGCCGAGGACCCGGGCCGCGGCCAGGTGGTCGGTGCCGGCGACGCCCGCGGCGAGGGTCTGGGCGAGCCGGGCGAACCCGGGTACGGCCGCGGCGGCGAGGGCCAGCACCGCACCCGTCGTGCCCGCGCCGAACACCACCGCGAGGAACATCGCGAGCAGGAGCGCCGGGAAGGCGAGCAGGAGGTTGATCAGCCCGGCCGTCAGCCGGCGGGCGCGCCGTCCGAGGACGGCGGTGCAGGCCCCGAGGAGCACACCGGCGGTCGCACCGAGCACGACCGACGCCAGCGCGAGCAGCAGGGAGGGGCGGGTGGCCGTCAGGACGCGGGCCAGCAGGTCCCGGCCGAGACCGTCCGTGCCGGCCGGGTGCGCTGCCGAGGGGCCCAGGAGCACGGCCGAGGGATTCGGGCGGTCGGCCGCCGCGCCCCACAGGAGCGGGCCGGCCAGGGCGAGCACGACGAGCGACGCCAGCATGACGCCGGTGACCCAGGCCATGGGTGAGCGCCCGAGCGCGGAGGGACGGGGCATGGTCACAACTCCCGGATCGCCGAGCGGGGATCGAGCACGGCGAGCAGCACGTCGACCAGGAGACCGGCGAGCAGCACGGTGGTGCCTAGCACCAGCACCATGGCCTGGACCACCGGGTAGTCCTGCGCGACCACGGACTGGGCCATGGCGGAGCCGATGCCGGGCCAGGCGAAGACCTTCTCGACCAGCACGGTGCCCGCGACGAGGGCGGGCAGCAGGCTCCCGGCGACGGTGAGCGTGGCGGCGGCCATGTTCGGTGCCGCGTGCCGGAGACAGCGGCGTGCGGACGACAGCCGCTTGCTCCGGGCGGTGCGCAGGTAGTCCTCGTTGAGCACCTTCAGCGCCTCCACTCTGACCAGGCGTAACAGCATCGCGGTGGGAGTGAGGGAGAGCGCGAGGACGGGGAGGACGAGGGACGCGACGCCCGCCGCTCCGGCCACCGGGAACAGGGGAAGGCCGACGGCGAGCAGCGCGGTGAGCCCGGACGCCAGCACGAAGTCCGGCACCCCGGTCAGTCCGGCCGTGACCGAGGTGAACACCAGCTCGGTGCGCGGGCGGCGGCCGTCGCGGGTGCGGAGGGCGGCGAGCAGGCCGCCGGGCAGGGCGATGGCGAGAGCGGTGAGGAAGGCGAGACCGGCGATCTCCAGCGTGGCCGGCAGCCGGGTGCGGACCAGTTCCGCGACCGGTGCTCCGGTGACCAGCGAGGTACCGAGGTCGCCGTGCAGGAGGCCGTCCACGTAGTGCCGGTACTGGGACAGGAAGGGCGTGTCGAGCCCGAGGGCGTGCCTGCGGGCGGCCACCAGACCGGGGGCGGCGTCGACGCCGAGCGCGGCCCTGACCGGATCGCCCGGGATGAGGCGGACCATCGCGAAGGACGCGGTGAGCACGATGCCCAGGGAGACGGCGAGCCTGAGACCGCGGCGGCCGAGGAACACGGTCCAGGGGTGCCGGAGCAGCTGGGGAACGGACATGGTGGGTCCCGGGTCACTGGTGGAGGCGGATGCTGGTGGGTACGAGCTGTCCGCCGAAGGTGGTGGTGAAGGTGGTGCGGTAGCCGTACACACTGCTCCGGCCCTCGGCGATCGGCAGCGCGTCGGCCGAGCGGAGGAGCGCGGCGGCCGCCCTGTTCCAGGTGCCGCATCCCGTGGTGCCGGTCTTCCGGAGGGCCTGGGCGACAAGGGTGTCGTATTCGGGGTTGTCCACCCCGGCGAAGTTGAGGCCCTGGGAGGGGCCGGAGAAGAAGGGAATGAAGCCGGTCGGCAGGGCGAAGCCGGGTGTGCTGCCGACCACGACGTCGAAGTCCGCGGTCTCGTACATGGCGTTGACGAGGGCGGGCAGGCTCTCGCTGACCAGGTCGACCTCGGCACCGAGCGCCGTCCACTCCCGGGCCATCAGCTCGGCGACGGAGGCCAGCGTCGGGCCGAGGTCCGGGCTGGTGATCAGCCGGAGCCGTAGTGGCTGCCCGTCCTTGGTCAGGGGGCCGCCGGCGGTACGGGTCCAGCCGGCGGCGCGCAGGGCCTCGGTGGCGTTCCGCGCGGGCAGGTTGGCGTCGGCGAGGTCGGTGTGGCAGACGGCGCCCTCGGCGCCGAAGTCGGTGGCGGGGCTGCCGGTGCCGCCGACGGCGACGTTGGCGAGCCCCTGGCGGTCGAGGGCGGAGACCAGGGCGCGGCGAAGTGCCCGGTCGGCGAGCACCCGGCCGTCGCGCTGGTTGAAGAACGTCAGCCCGATCACGGTCGCCACGTCGGTGGTGGCCAGGCCGCGGCCGGTGAGCCGGGCACGGTCCGGCCCGCTCACGTGCGCGATGTCGATGGCCCCGGTGATCAGCAGGTTCGCCGCCGTGGAGGCTTGGGGCACCACGGAGATCTCGATGTGCTCGGGGAGACCTGGTTCGGAGGCCGTCGCCCCGGCGGGCCCCCAGGCGTAGTCGTCGCGGACGGTGAACTCGTACGGTCCGCCGGGGGTGTAGCGGGTCAGCACGTAGGGGCCGGTGCCCTGGCTGGAACGTTCCAGCGCCCGGGGCCGGCCGAGTCCGGCGGGGCAGACGATCGGCAGCAGGCCGATCGTGCGGGTGAGGAAGGGGAAGGGGGTGGCGGCTCTCACCGACACCGTGCCGGTCCCGTCGTCGGCGCTCGCCGTGAACGGGACGTTCGGGAGGACGGTCAGGGCGCCGGCGAGCTGTTTGTCCGGGTCTCCCGCGTAGGTGAGCGACCGGGCCACCGCGGAGGCGGTGAGGGCGGTGCCGTCGGAACAGGTGATCCCGGGGCGGAGGGTGAAGGCTGCCTCGGTGGCCGTGGCATGCCAGGAGGAGGCCAGGCCGGTGACCAGGGCGCCGTCCGGGGCGAGGTTGACCAGGGAGTCGTAGGCGTAGCGGGCCTGGGAGGCGCCGAAGGCGGAGTACGGATCAAAGCTGGGCGTCTCGCTGGACTCGGCGATCCTGACGGTGCCGCGGTGCACCAGGGGGGTGGTCGTCGAGGAGGTGGCGACGCCGCCGCAGCCGCTCAGCGCGAGGGCCGAGGCGGTGAGGGCGGCCGCCAGGGCGGCCGGCGGTGTGCGTCGGAACATGGAGTCATGGTGCCACCGGAGCCCACCCGTGATGAGCCAACTCCCTTGCGCGGAAAGCGTGTTCGAACCCCTGGGGCCGCCCGGCCGCTTGGCCTGGGACGGCGGGGGCGACCGGGACGGCCGAGCCTGATTCACCCGTATGAGTCACACCTGGCCCTCCTTGCGGAGCCGAGGGGTCGGGCGATGCGGCAGCGGACGGGAAAAGCACGTGAATTACATCAGGGACCGATAATCCGATTATCGTGCAGATGAATGTTCGGATGCGCTCAATTCAGGACACGCGGAAAGTCCACCGACACTCACACGAGTGAATCAAGCGGCAGCCATTTGGCCCAGGCAGGCACGGTTCGACTACCGTGATCACGGGACGGCGCGTTCCGGTGTCCAGGAATTCGATTCCGAGTGAGTCTCCGAGTGAGTTCCGGATTTCGAGACGGAATGCTTCATACCCGCCCGGCTGTGCGCTGCTCCCGTTCTCGTGCCCGGGTTCCCTGTCATACGTATGCGTGGAGAGGATGGAGCGTCATGCCGCCTGTAGTACCGCCCTTTCTGGTCGGACTCATCGTCGCACCACTGGCCAAGCGTCTGCTCAAGCCACTGGTCGGCGGAGTCGTCAAAGCGTCCGTCGGCATCGCGATGGAGGTGAAGAAGGCGGCCCACGAGGCCGGGGAGAACATCCACGACCTCGCGGCCGAGGTGGCCGCCGATGTGGTGGCCGCCCAGATCGCCGCCGCTGAGACCGAGGGCCACTCCGTTCCCGGCCAGCATGCGGCCGGGAGCGGCGCCAAGGGGGACCGGAGGGCCCCGAAGATCCGCGCGACCGCCGAGAGCGCCGCCGGCAAGGCGAACTGACGGTCCGTGTGAACCCGCGGCCGCCATCGGGCGCGTCCGCCGATCGATATCGGCGGGACGCGTCAGGGTGGCGGCCGTTCGCGGGCCGACCTGCCGCAGTGAATTCCTTTCAGCATTTCCCGCTCCGTCGCCGCGATCCGTCGTATCCGTAACGGAATTTCCGCGACCTCCGCAAACAGGTGAACGTACAACATGCCATCGCTACTGGGTGCCGCATCCGGATTCCGCTCCATGGAACCGGATACGAGCCCTCGCTCGGTCACGCCGGGCCGCCAGCGCTGGGACGTCGGGCTCGTCGTCGGACGCCCCCGGACGGCCGAACTCCTGGCCGCCGCGCTGCGCCACATTCCCGGGATCACCGAGGCCCAGGCCAGTCCGGTCACCGGAGGGGTGCTCGTCCGGCATGACGCGCGCCTGCGTGCCACGGACATCGGCCGGATCATCCGCAGAGCCGTCACCCGGGTCGCGGAGGAGACGGTGGGCACCGGGCGCACACCCACGCCCGTCCCGACGGCGGACCGCGGCCTGGTCGTGCGCCCGGTGCTCGCCGTCGGCGGCGGGGTCGCGGCCGGCGCCGCGCTGCTCAGGGGGCCGGCACTGAGCAGGCAGCTGGTGGCCGCGGGCGGGGTGGCCGTGGCGACCGCGGTCGTCCTGCGCAAGGCCTGGCGCAGAACGGCCGACGCCGCGCAGACCGCGGCCGGGCCCGGTTCCGCACGCCATCCCCTGCTGGAGATCGCCGGTCCGCACCGCCGCCGCCTCTACCGCGCCGCAGCTCTGTCCGTCGCCTGCCAGGCCGCGGAGATGGCGCTCGGCACCTTCCTCGGCTGGACCGGCCTGGTGCTCATCAAGGGCGAGGCTGCACCGCTGGCCCTCCTCGGCCTGACCACGGCCTCCGCCCAGCTCTGGGGGCTGGCCGGGCTGGTGGCCGCCGCCTGCGCCGCGGTGGCGGGCCTCTCGTACGCCTCGAACCTCCAGTGGCGCAGGCTCGGCCAGGACATCGAGCACGACTGGCGGGGCCGCACGTACCGACACGTCCAGCACCTCGACCTGGGACAGCTGGAGGGCGAGCGGACCAGCCGGGTGGCCGGCACACTCACCAACGACGTCGGCCAGCTGGGCGCCTTCTTCGCGGGCCCGGCCAACGACATGCTGCAACTCGGCACGAGTCTGGCCCTCCTGGTGCCGGCGTTCCTCCTGCTGGCACCGCAGATCGCCTGGATCGCGTTCCTCCCGATCCCGGTCATCGCCTGGCTGTCACTGCGCCACCAGGACAAGGCCGCCGCCGACTACGCCACCACCGGCGAACGCCGCGCCGGGCTGGGCAGCCAGGTGATCAACTCGCTGGAGGCCGGTGCGACCGTCAAGAGCTTCTGCACCGAGGACTACGAGGCCGAGCGCGTCGACAAGCTGAGCGAAGCGGTCCAGGAGAGCAGCCGGCAGACCGACCGGAGCACGATCCACCACGCCGAGACCATCCGGGCCTGCACCACCGCCTCCATGGCCGGCACCCTGCTGATCGGCGGCCGTTCCGTCCTCAACGGCACCCTGCGCTTCGAGGTGTTCAGCCCTCTCATCGGACTCCCTCAGATGCTGCTCATGCGGATGAGCCGGCTCGGCGGCATCGCCGACCAGTACCAGCGCACCCTCGCCTCGTACGACCGGATCCAGCGGCTGCGCGAACTGCCGGTCGAGGCCGACGGCGGCGACGGGACACTCGACCCCGCCGAGGTCCGGGGCGAGATCGTCCTCGACGGCGTCACCTTCGCCTACCCCGGCCGGCCGGCCACGCTGGAGAATCTCTCGCTGACCATCCCGGCCGGCCGGGTCACCGCCCTGGTGGGCGCCACCGGCTCGGGGAAGACGACGATCGCCAGACTCCTGATGCGCTTCCAGGACGCCGAAGCCGGCAGGGTGCTGCTCGACGGACAGGACGTCCGGGACCTGCGACGGCACGACCTGCGCCACTCCATCGGCTTCGTCGCGCAGGACCCCTTCCTCTTCGACGGCAGCATCGCCGACAACATCCGCTACGGAAGCTTCGGCGCCTCGGACGAGGCCGTGGTGCAAGCGTCGACCATGGCCGAGGCGCACCCCTTCATCGCGACACTGCCCGACGGCTACGACACCCTGATCGGTGAGCGCGGCGCCGCGCTCTCCGGCGGCCAGCGGCAGCGGATCGCCCTGGCGCGCGCGATCCTCAAGAACTCGCCGGTCGTCATCCTCGACGAGGCCACCTCCGCCGTGGACAACGAGACCGAGGCCGCCATCCAGCGCACCCTGCGGAGCTTCGCGGCCGACCGGACGATGGTCGTCATCGCCCACCGTCTCTCCACGGTCCGCCACGCCGACCGGATCTACGTCATGGACAAGGGTGGCGTCGTCGCCGAACAGGGCACCCACGACGAACTCCTCGCCCAGCACGGGCTCTACGCATCCCTCTGGCAGCTCCAGGCCGGCGAACTCGCCGCCTGACCGCAGGAATCCGCTCCCCGCCGACCGCGTGACGCCACCGCGGTCGGCGAGCCCTGCGCGCATGCCACCCACACCTCTGGAGGTACCCCCATGTCCCGTCGCGACGGCGACGTCCTTCCCCTCAGCGCGGCCCAACGGGAGATCTGGCTCGCCGAGCAGAGCTCCCCGACTCCGATCCCCGGCTACCGCGTCGGCGAGTGCCTGGAAATCCACGGACCGGTCGACCCGGAGCTGTTCGAAGCCGCGTTGCGCCGGGTGGTCGACGAGGTCGACGCCCTGCACGTCACCTTCGTCGACGACGGTGAGGGCCCGCGCCAGATTCTCCGCGAGACCTGGGACTGGGCGCCGGCGCACCTCGATCTCGGGGCCGAGCCGGACCCCCGGGCGGCCGCGATGGAGTGGATGGAGCGGGACCTGGCCCGTCCGCTGTCCCTCACCCGTGATCCGCTGTTCGGCCATGCGCTGATCCGCCTGTCCCCGACGGAATTCCTCTGGTACCTGAACTACCACCACGTGGTGCTGGACGCGATCAGCAGCTCGATGGTGCGGGAGCGGGTCGGCGCGGTGTACTCGGCACTGGCCGAGGGGGGCGTCGTCGCGCCCTCGCCGTTCGGCGCGCTGCGGGACCTGGTCGAAGGCGACGCCGCCTACCGCTCCTCCGCCGATTTCACAGCGGACCGCACCTACTGGACCGAGCGCTTCACCGACCTGCCCGCCCCGACACGGCTCACGGACACCTCCGTGACCGACCCGCACCGGAGCCTGCGCATGGCCGGCGAACTGGAGCTGCGAAGTCCCGGGGCGCTGCGTGCCGCGGCGGCTCGGGCCGGTGTCAGGTGGTCGCGGGTCGTGATCGCGGCGACGGCGCTCTACGCCCACCGGCTGACCGGCGCCCAGGACGTGGTACTCGCCCTTCCCGTCACCGCACGCCGGAACTCCGGCCGCGACCTGGCGCCCATTCCCGGCACGATGTCCAACGTGGTTCCCCTCAGGCTGACCGTACGACCGGACATGGCGTGGGGCGACCTCGTCGCCCAGGTGGCGCGCGAGGTCGAGTCGGCCGTCGCGCACGAGCGTTACCGCGGCGAGGACCTGCTGCGCGACCTCGGCGCGCCGGGCAGCATCGGAACGGCGTTCCCGCTGATCGTCAACATCATGGCCTTCCACGCCAGGCCGAGCTTCGCCGGGCACCCCGCATCGGTGCACCACTTCGTGTCGGGCTCGACCTCCGACCTGGCGATCTGGCTGTTCGACTACCGGGACGGCAACCCCCCGCTCCTCAGGCTGCACGGCGCTCCGGAGGCGTACGGCGACGACGACCTGGCCGCGCACCAGCGGAGGCTGCTCGCCCTGCTCGAAGCCGTCGCGGACCTCGGGCCGGACGAGGCCGTGGGCCGGGTCGACCTGCTCACCGCCGAGGAGCACCGCGCGGTGGCGGCCCTCGGTACCGGGCCGGCGGCGGAAGCGACCGCTGGGAGCCTGCCGGAGCTGTTCCGGGCTCAGGTCCGCGCGATTCCCGAGGACGTCGCGGTGGTGTGCGGTGATGTGTCGCTGACGTACGCGGAGCTGGACGCGCGGGCGAACCGGCTGGCGCACGCGTTGATCGCGCGGGGTGCGGGGCCGGAGCGGCTGGTGGCGGTGGCGCTGCCGAGGTCGGCCGAGTTGGTGGTGGCGATCCTCGCGGTCCTGAAGTCCGGTGCGGCGTACGTTCCGGTGGACCCCGAGTATCCGGCCGCCCGGATCGCGTACCTGCTCGACGACGCCCACCCGGACCTGGTGGTCACCGACGGCCGTAGTGGTGAGCGCCTGCCCGGCGGCGGTCCGGCCGGCCGGCTGGTCCTGGACGACCCGGAGACGGCGGAGCTGGTGACCGGCTTCCCGGCGGCCGATCCGATGGTGGCGGTCGACCCCGGCCACCCGGCGTATGTGATCCACACTTCGGGTTCCACCGGCAGACCCAAGGGCGTCGTGGCGACACACGGCGGCCTGGCCAACCTGTTCACCGACCACCGGCAGGTGCAGTTCGCCCCGCTGCTGAACGACCGGCGTCGGCTGCGAGTGGCGCTGACCACCTCGGTGTCCTTCGACGCCTCCTGGAACCAGCTGATGGCCCTGTTCGCGGGTCATGAGTTGCACGTCATCGACCACATGACGTGGACCGACCCGGAGGCGTTCGTCGACTACGCGGCGCGCCGTGGCCTCGACTACATCGAGGCCACCCCTTCCTACCTCCAGGACCTCGTGGCCCACGGGCTGTTGGACGATCCCCGGCACAGCCCCGCGCTGGTGGCGGCCGGCGGGGAGGCCGTCCCCGAGCAGTTGTGGGAGCGGCTGCGGGCCGCCGAGGGAACCTCCTGCCTCAACCTGTACGGACCCTCCGAGTGCACCGTCAACTCGGTCACCGCCCCCCTCACGACGAGCCCCCGCCCCGTCATCGGCCGGCCCGTCACCCACGCCCGCCTCCACGTACTCGACAACGCCCTGCGACCCGTACCCGAAGGCGTGACGGGCGAGCTGTACATCGCGGGTGCCGGACTCGCACGCGGCTACCTCAACCGGCCCGACCAGACCGCGGCACGGTTCGTCGCCGACCCCTACGGCCCAAGCGGTTCACGGATGTACCGCACAGGCGACCTGGTCCGCTGGAACACCGACGGAAACCTCGAATTCCTCGGCCGCACCGACGACCAGGTCAAGGTACGCGGCTTCCGCATCGAACCCGGCGAGATCGAGACCGCCCTCACCGAACACCCCGGCGTCGCACACGCCGTCGTCACGGTCCGTACCGACGAGGAAGCCCGGCTGGTCGGCTACGTCGTCCCCGCCGGGGGACGGACCGTCGCCCCGGACGAACTGCGGGAACGACTGCGGGAACGGCTGCCGGACTACATGGTGCCGTCGGCACTCGTGGTGCTGGACGCACTCCCGCTGACGCCGAACGGCAAGCTCGACCGGCGGGCTCTCCCCGCCCCCGAGCACCGGCCCGCCGCACCGGGCCGCGCCCCCCGCTCCGCGGTCGAGCACCTGCTCGCCGGGCTCTTCGCCGAGGTGCTGGGGGTCGCCGAGGCCGGTCTCGACGACAGCTTCTTCGACCTCGGCGGTCACTCCCTGCTCGCCACCCGGCTCATCGCACGGGCCCGGTCGGTGCTGGGCGTGGAACTGCGGCTCCGCGATCTGTTCGACGCGCCGACAGTGACGCGGCTGGCGGCCAGGGTGGATGTCGCGGGCCGGGCACGTCCGGCGCTGGGGCGGCGTGAGCGGCTCGGGACGGTACCGCTGTCGTTCGCCCAGCGCCGGCTGTGGTTCCTCCACCGGATGGAGGGTCCGAGCGCCACCTACAACATCCCGTTGGCCCTGCGGCTGTCCGGAAGCCTGGACGAGCGCGCCCTGGAAGCCTCACTGGCGGACGTCGTCGGGCGGCACGAGAGTCTGCGCACCGTCTTCCCCATGGTCGCCGGCGAGCCGTGCCAGCGCGTCCTGGACCCGGACGCGGCACGGCCGCGGCTGCGGATGACCGAGGTGTGCGGGAGCGAGTTGCCCGGCCGGCTGGCCGAGGCGGCCCGGCAGGGCTTCGAGCTCGCCGAGGAGCCGCCGCTGCGGGCCGAACTGTTCCGGATCGGCGCCGAGGAGCATGTGCTGCTGCTGGTGGTGCATCACATCGCCGGTGACGGCTGGTCGACCGGTCCGCTCTCGCGGGATCTCACGACCGCGTACGCGGCCCGGGCCAAGGGTGCGAAGCCGCAGTGGTCGCCGCTGCCCGTCCAGTACGCCGACTACACCCTCTGGCAGCAGGAGCTGCTGGGCGACGGCGACGACCCGGACAGCCTGCTCAACGGCCGGCTCGCGTACTGGCGGGAGCGGCTCGCCGGCCTGCCCGACCAGCTCGAACTGCCCTTCGACCGGCCCCGCCCCGCGTCCATGTCCTACCAGGGCGCCCAGCTGCCGGTGCGCATCGACGCCGAGCTGCACCAGGGGCTCCGCGCACTCGCCCGTGACGGCGGGGCCAGTCTCTTCATGGTGCTCCAGGCCGGTCTGGCCGCTCTGCTCGGCAAGCTCGGCGCCGGGGCCGACATTCCGATCGGCACGCCGGTCGCGGGACGCGCCGACGAGGCGCTGGACGACCTGGTGGGCTTCTTCGTCAACACTCTGGTGCTCCGCACCGATGTGTCCGGAGACCCGTCGTTCACCGAGCTTCTCGGCCGGGTGCGCTCCGACGCGCTCGCCGCGTACACCCACCAGGACCTGCCGTTCGAGCACCTCGTGGAGGCGCTGAACCCGACCCGGACACTCGCGCACCACCCGTTGTTCCAGACCATGCTCACCCTGCAGAACGCGCCGTCCGGCACGTTCGGCCTGCCGGGACTGCGGGTGGCGGCTGACCTGGTCCCCACCGGAACGGCCAAGTGCGACCTGACCTTCGTCCTGGCCGAACAGCCCGGCGCGGGCGGTCTGTCAGGGGTCGTGGAGTACAGCACCGACCTGTTCGACGCGGCCACCGTCACCGCGATCGTCGAGCGGTGGCTGCGGCTGCTGCGCGCTGTCGTCGCCGCCCCAGGCCGGCGGATCGGACAGGTCGACGTGCTGTCCGCCGAGGAACTCGCGGCGCTGCTGCCGGCCGGCACCGGGCAGACGGGCGAGCTGCCTCGGAGCGGCCTGCCCTCGCTGTTCGAGGAGCGGGTGAGGGCGAACCCGGCCGCGACCGCCCTCACGAGCGGCGAAGCCTCCCTGACGTACGGCGAGCTGAACGCCCGGGCCAACCGGCTGGCGCATGCCCTGATCGACCGGGGGGTGGGGCCGGAGCAGTTGGTCGCGCTGGCCCTGCCACGGTCGGCGGAACTGGTCGTGGCGGTGCTCGCGGTGCTCAAGGCCGGTGCCGCCTACGTGCCGGTGGACCCGGAGTACCCCGCTGCCCGCATCGCCTATCTCCTCCAGGACACCCGGCCCGCGCTGCTCGTGACGACGAGCCGGGCGGGCGAGCGGCTGGGCGCGGATGGCCCGGACCGGCTGCTGCTCGACACCTGCGACCTGGCAGGGATGCCGGACACGGACCCGGACGTGGCCATCGACCCGGCCCACGCCGCCTATGTCATCCACACATCCGGCTCCACCGGCGACCCCAAGGGCGTGGTGGTCCCGCATGCCAACGTGGTGCGCCTCTTCGACACCACGCGTGAGCTGTTCGGCTTCGGCGCCGACGACGTATGGACCCTCTTCCACTCCTACGCCTTCGACTTCTCGGTGTGGGAGCTGTGGGGCCCGCTGCTGCACGGCGGCCGTCTGGTGGTCGTGGACCACGAGACCAGCCGCTCGCCCGGCCGGTTCCTGGAACTGCTCGCCCGCGAGCGGGTGACGGTGCTCAACCAGACGCCGTCCGCCTTCTACCAACTGATGCAGGCGGACGCGGAGGACCCGGCGACCGGCGGCCGGCTCGCCCTGCGCACGGTGGTCTTCGGCGGGGAGGCGCTGGAGCACGCCCGGCTGTCGGGCTGGTACGGGCGGCACCCCCAGGACGCGCCGCGACTGGTCAACATGTACGGCATCACCGAGACCACCGTGCACGTGACCCACGCGGCGCTCGACCGGACCGGCACCGCCGCCGGTGAGATCGGCGCCCCCCTCCCGGACCTGCGGGCCCACGTGCTCGACGCCGGCCTGCGGCCGGTGGCCCCGGGCGTTCCCGGCGAGCTGTACGTCGCGGGTGCCGGGCCGGCGCGGGGCTACCTGAACCGTCCGGGCCTGACCGCCGGGCGGTTCGTGGCGGACCCGTTCGGACCGCCGGGGTCACGGATGTACCGCAGTGGGGACGTGGTGCGCCGCAGCGCCGACGGCACCCTGCGCTACGTCGGCCGGGCCGACCAGCAGGTCAAGGTACGCGGGTTCCGGATCGAGCTCGGCGAGATCGAAGCCGCCCTGGCCGCGTATCCCGGCATCGCCCAGGTCGCCGTCCTGGCCCGGCAGGACCGGGCCGACGACACCCGGCTGACCGCGTACCTCGTGCCGGCCGCCGGTGGGGCACCGCGCCCCGCCGACCTGCGGGAGCACCTGCGCGAGCGGTTGCCGCAGTACATGGTGCCGTCGGCGTTCGTCACGCTGGACGCCCTGCCGCTGACCGTCAACGGCAAGCTGGACCACCGGGCTCTGCCCTCCCCCGGCATCGGCCCGACGGCCGCGTCCCGTGCGCCGCGCACCCCTCAGGAGCAGATCCTCCGCGAGCTGTTCGCGGAGGTCCTGGGCGCGCCGTCGGCAGGTGTCGATGACGGCTTCTTCAATCTGGGCGGGCACTCCCTCCTGGCCACCCGGCTGGCTGCCCGCGTGCGCGCGACGCTCGGCGTGGAGATGCCGCTGCGCACGCTGTTCGAGGCGCCGACCCCGGCCGGTCTGGCCGCCGCGCTGATGGCGGCGGGGCCCGCGCAGGCCGCCCTGGCGCGGCGCGAGCGCCCCGCGGTCGTCCCGCTGTCGTTCGCACAACGGCGGCTGTGGTTCCTGCACCAGCTGGAAGCGGCCGGCGCGAACTACCACATCTCCCTGGCCTGGCGGCTCTCCGGCGATCTGGACCGGTCGGCCCTGGAGGCCGCCGTGGCGGACGTGGTGGCGCGGCACGAGAGCCTGCGCACCGTCTTTCCCGAGGTGGACGGCGTGCCGCACCAGCTGGTGCTGGACGCGGAGGCGGCCGGACCGCGGCTGCGTGTGAGCCGGACCACCGAGGCGGGGCTGCCGGCCCTGATGGCGGCGGCCAAGGACCGGCGGTTCGACCTGTCCGTGGACGTACCGCTGCGGGCCGAGCTGTTCGAGTCGGCGCCGGACGAGCACGTCTTCCAACTGGTGCTCCACCACATCGCCGGCGACGGCTGGTCGCTGGGGCCGCTCACGGAGGGGCTGACCGACGCCTACACGGCGCGCCGCCGCGGTGAGAAGCCGCAGTGGGAGCCGCTGCCCGTGCAGTACGCCGACTACACCCTCTGGCAGCACGAACTTCTCGGCGACTCCGCCGACCGAAGCAGCCTGCTCGCCGGCCAGGCGGACTACTGGACCCGGCAGCTGGCCGGTCTTCCGGAGCTCATCCGGCTGCCCACCGACCGGCCCCGTCCGGCGGTCGCCTCGCACCGGGGCGGTTCCGTGCGCGCCGGGCTGGACGCCGGGCTGCACCGCGGGCTGCGGGAACTCGCCCGCGCGCACGGGACCAGTCTGTTCATGGTGCTCCAGGCCGGGCTCGCGGCGTTGCTCAGCAAGCTGGGCGCGGGCGACGACATCCCGGTCGGCAGTCCGGTCGTCGGCCGGACCGACCAGGCGCAGGACGAGCTTGTCGGCTACTTCGTCAACACCCTGGTGTTCCGTACGGACACCTCCGGCGATCCGACGTTCGCCGAGCTGCTGGACCGGGTCAGGGACACGGCGCTGGCCGGGTACGCCCATCAGGAGCTGCCGTTCGAGTACCTGGTCGAGGTCCTGAACCCGTCCCGGTCGCTGGCGCACCACCCGCTCTTCCAGGTGATGCTGGTGCTGCAGAACGCGCCCCGGGCCGACTTCGCGCCGCCCGGGTTGCGTGTCGGCGAGATGGCTGCGGCCTCGACCACCGCCAAGCTCGACCTGACCTTCACGATGTCCGAACGCCACGCGGAGGACGGCACCCCGGACGGGATCGAGGGGTCCGTCGAGTACGCGGACGACCTCTACGACCCGGCCGCCGTCGAGACGATGATCGCCCGGTGGGAGCGGTTGCTCCGCGCCGCGGTCGCCGACCCGCGACGGCGGCTCAGCCGGGTCGACCTGCTCACCGCCGAGGAGCACCGCGCGGTGGCGGCCCTCGGTACCGGGCCGGCGGCGGAAGCGACCGCTGGGAGCCTGCCGGAGCTGTTCCGGGCTCAGGTCCGCGCGATTCCCGAGAGTGTCGCGGTGGTGTGCGGTGACGTGTCGCTGACGTACGCGGAGCTGGACGCGCGGGCGAACCGGCTGGCGCACGCCTTGATCGCGCGGGGTGCAGGCCCGGAGCGGCTGGTGGCGGTGGCGCTGCCGAGGTCGGCCGAGTTGGTGGTGGCGATCCTCGCGGTCCTGAAGTCCGGTGCGGCGTACGTTCCGGTGGACCCCGAGTATCCGGCCGCCCGGATCGCGTACCTGCTCGACGACGCCCACCCGGTGCTGACGGTGACCGACAGCCGCGCCCTGGGCCGTCTTCCGGACGGTCCGGCCGGCCGGCTGGTCCTGGACGACCCGGAGACGGCGGAGCTGGTGGCCGGCTTCCCGGCGGCCGATCCGATGGTGGTGGTCGACCCCGGCCACCCGGTCTACGTCATCCATACCTCGGGTTCCACCGGCAGGCCCAAGGGCGTCGTGGCGACACACGGCGGCCTGGCCAACCTGTTCACCGACCAGCGCCCGCTGCTCTCCCGTGCGGGAGAGCGGCTGCGGATGGCGCTGACCACCTCGGTGTCCTTCGACGCCTCCTGCGATCAGCTGTTCGCTCTGTTCGCGGGTCATGAGCTGCACGTCCTGGACCACGCGACGTGGACCGACCCAAGGGCTTTCGTCGACTACGTGGTGTGCCACGGTCTCGACCATGTCGAGGCCACCCCCTCCTACCTCCAGGTTCTGCTCGATCACGGGCTGTTGGACGATCCCCGGCATCGCCCCGCGCTGGTGGCGGCCGGCGGGGAGGCCGTCCCCGAGCAGTTGTGGGAGCGGCTGCGGGCCGCCGAGGGAACCTCCTGCCTCAACCTGTACGGACCCTCCGAGTGCACCGTCAACTCGGTCACCGCCTCCCTCGCGACGAGCCCCCGCCCCGTCATCGGACGGCCCGTCACCCACGCCCGCCTCCACGTACTCGACAACGCCCTGCGCCCCGTACCCGAAGGCGTGACGGGCGAGCTGTACATCGCGGGTGCCGGACTCGCACGCGGCTATCTGAACCGGCCGGGTCTCACGGCGGGGCGGTTCGTGGCGGACCCGTTCGGTCCGGACGGCTCGCGGATGTACCGCACCGGCGACCTGGTCCGCTGGAACACCGACGGAAACCTCGAATTCCTCGGCCGCGCCGACGACCAGGTCAAGGTACGCGGCTTCCGCATCGAACCCGGCGAGATCGAGACCGCCCTCACCGAACACCCCGACGTCGCACACGCCGCCGTGACCGTCCGGCAGGACCGGGCGCGGGGCCCCCGGCTGGTCGCCTACCTGCGGCCCGCCACCGGGGCGGAGCCCCGGACGGAAGAACTCCGGGCTCACCTGCGCGAGCGGCTGCCGGACTACATGGTGCCGGCCGCCTTCGTCCTTCTCGACGCTCTGCCGCTGACGCCGAACGGCAAGCTCGACCGGCGCGCCCTGCCCGAGCCGGAGTCCGCCGCGTCCTCGGCCGGCCGGGCACCGCACACTCCGCAGGAGCAGGTGCTGGCCGGGCTGTTCGCGGAGGTGCTGGGCCTTCCGAGGGTCGGTGCCGACGACGACTTCTTCGACCTCGGCGGCCACTCCCTGCTCGCCACCCGGCTCATCGCACGGGCCCGCTCGGTGCTGGGCGTGGAACTGGCCCTCCCCGCCCTGTTCCGCACGCCGACCGTGGCAGGGCTGGCCGCCGGTCTCGGCGGCGCGGACCGGGCCAGGCTCGCCGTGGAACGCGCCGAGCGGCCCGAGGTCGTGCCGCTGTCGTCCGCTCAGCGCAGGCTCTGGTTCCTGCGCCAGCTGGAGGGCGCCGACTCGGTCTACAACATGCCCCTCGCCTGGCGGCTCTCGGGCCCGCTGGACCTGGCGGCCCTGGAATCGGCGCTGGGCGATCTCGTCGACCGGCACGAGACCCTGCGCACGGTCTTCCCCGCCTCGGACGGCGTCCCCCACCAGCGGGTACTGCCCGTGGGTGAGGCGGTGCGCCCGACCCTGCCGGTGACCCCTGCCGACGAGTCGGTTCTGTCGGAACTGCTGGCGGGAGCCGCGGCGCGCGGATTCGACCTCGCGTCCGAACCTCCGCTGCGCGCCGAGGTGTTCGAGGTCTCGGCGGACGATCATGTGCTGCTCCTGGTGACGCACCACATCGCCGGTGACGGCTGGTCGCTGGGCCCGCTGGCCACCGATCTGGCCACGGCCTATGCGGCGCGCGGCCGGGGCGAGGAGCCGCGGTGGGCGCCGCTGCCCGTGCAGTACGCCGACTACACCCTCTGGCAACACGAACTGCTCGGCGATCCGTCCGACGAGGACAGTCTGTCCGCCCGCCAGACCGCCTACTGGATGCGGACGCTCGACGGCCTGCCGGAGCAGATCCGGCTCCCCGCCGACCGCCACCGTCCCGCCACCTCTTCCTGCTCCGGTGGCCGGCTGGCGATCGAACTGAACGCGGAACTCCACGCGGGGCTGCTCCGGCTCGGCCGGGAGCACGGCGCCAGCGTGTACATGGTGCTCCAGGCCTCCCTGGCATCCCTGCTGGACAAGCTCGGGGCCGGCACGGACATCCCGGTCGGCAGCCTGATCGCCGGCCGGACGGACCAGGCGCTGGACGACCTCATCGGGTTCTTCGTCAACACCCTGGTCCTGCGCACGGACACCAGTGGTGACCCTTCCTTCGCGGAGTTGCTGGTCCGCGTCCGGGAGCGCTCGCTCGGCGCGTACGCGCACCAGGACCTGCCCTTCGAGCAGGTCGTGGAGGCCCTCAACCCGTCCCGGTCGCTGACCCGCCAGCCGCTGTTCCAGGTGCTGCTCGCGTTGCAGAACGTGCCGCGCACCGAGTTCGCGCTGAGCGGTCTGGCCACCGAGGCCGTCCTGGTGGGGACGCCGACGACCATGTTCGACCTCGGCTTCCACCTGCTGGAGCGCGGCGGAGCCGGGGGCCGGGCCGAAGGCATCGTCGGGCGGGTCGAGTACAGCACCGACCTGTTCGACGCCGCGACGGTGGAGGCCCTTGTCGCCCGGTGGCTGGGGCTGCTGGCGGCGGTCGTCGCCGAGCCGGAGCGTCCGCTGAGCCGGATCGACGTCCTCACCGCCGAGGAGCGGCGCGAGCTGCTCGTCACCCGCAACGACACGGCCTCCCCGGTCCCCGACACCACCCTGCCCGCGCTGTTCGAGGCGCAGGCCCGGTCGGCGCCGAAGGCTCCGGCGGTGGTGTTCGAGGACAACGTGCTGACCTACGACGAGCTGAACCGCCGGGCCAACCGACTGGCCCATGCGCTGATCGCGCGGGGCGTCGGACCGGAGCAGGTCGTCGCCCTGAGGCTGCCGCGTTCGGCCGAGCTGGTGATCGCCGTTCTCGCGGTGCTCAAGACGGGCGCGGCGTACCTGCCGGTCGACCCCGACTACCCGGCCGCGCGCATCGCGTACATGCTGGAGGACGCGCGCCCGGCGGTGGTGCTCGACGACCTCGCCGACGTCACTCCGTCCGGCCGCCGGCCGGAGCACGATCCGGCCGTCCCCGTGGACGGCCGCCACCCGGCCTATGTCATCTACACCTCCGGCTCCACCGGCCGGCCCAAGGCCGTGACGATGCCCGCGGCCGGACTGCTGAACCTGCTGACGTGGCACCACCGGGTCGTCGGCGGCGAACCCGGCACGCGCACCGCGCAGTTCACCGCGATCAGTTTCGACGTCTCGGTGCAGGAGGTGCTGTCCGCGCTGCTGTACGGCAAGACGCTGGTGGTGCCCACCGAGGAGCAGCGCCGCAGTGCCGAACTGTTCGCGCGCTGGCTCGACCGGCACCGGGTCGAGGAGCTGTTCGCGCCGAACCTGGTGGTCGAGGCGCTGGCCGAGGCCGCCGAGGAGGCCGGGCTCGGCCTGCCCCACCTGCGGCTGGTCGCGCAGGCCGGGGAGGCGATGCGGCTGGGCGGTGCCGTCCGCCGCTTCCGGGCCCGCCGTCCGGGCCGGGTTCTGCACAACCACTACGGGCCCGCCGAGACCCATGTGATCACCGCCTACGCGCTTCCGGACGACTCCGCCGACTGCCCGCTGCCCGTGCCGATCGGCCGCCCGATCGCCAACTGCCGGGCGTACGTCCTGGACGCGGCACTGTGTCCGGTGGCACCCGGAGTGCTGGGCGAGCTGTACCTGGCCGGCGCGGGGCTCGCCCGCGGCTACCTGAACCGGCCCGGTCCGAGCGCGACGCGATTCGTGGCCGACCCCTACGGACCGGCCGGTGCGCGGATGTACCGCACCGGCGACCTGGTGCGCTGGCGGGCCGACGGCGAGCTGGAATACGCCGGCCGGATCGACCACCAGGTCAAGGTGCGCGGCTTCCGGGTCGAGCCCGGCGAGATCGAGGCCGAGCTGACCGCGCACCCGGGCGTCGCCCAGGTCGCCGTACTCGCCCGGGAGGACCGGCTCGTTGCCTATGTCGTCCCCTCGGACGGGACCGCGACGGGGGCGGGACTGTCCGCGTTTCTGCGGGACCGGGTGCCGGAGTACCTCGTGCCGTCCGCGTTCGTGCTGCTGGACGCTCTGCCGCTGACTCCGAACGGGAAGCTGGACCGCGCGGCGCTGCCCGCCCCGGAAGCGGATGCGGCCGGCGGTGGCCGGGCACCGCGTACCCCGCAGGAGCAGATCCTGTGCGAGCTGTTCGCGGAAGTGCTGGGCACCGGGCGGGTCGGGGTCGACGACGACTTCTTCGAGCTGGGCGGCCACTCCCTGCTCGCCACCCGGCTGGTCTCGCGGGTACGGGCCACCCTGGGCGTCGAACTGGAGCTGCGCGCCCTGTTCCGGAGCCCGACCCCCGCGGGGCTGGCGGCCGGGCTGCACGGCGCCGGCACCGCGCGGCGGGCTCTCGTGCCCCGGCCCCGCCGCGAACTGATGCCGCTGTCCTTCGCTCAGCGCCGGCTCTGGTTCCTCCAGCAGTTCGGGGCACCGAGCGCCACCTATCACATGCCGCTCGCCCTGCGGCTGTCCGGGGACCTCGACCGGGGGGCGTTGAGCGCCGCGCTCGTGGACGTGGTGGCGCGGCACGAGACCCTGCGCACGGTCTTCCCGCAGACGGGCGGAATCCCGCACCAGCGGGTGCTGGACACCGCCGAGGCAGCAATCCCGCTGGCCGTGCGCACGGCCGGCGGGACCGAGGTGCCCGCGCTGCTGCGCGACGCGGCGGTGCGTGCTTTCGACCTGACCACGGAAGTGCCCCTGCGGGCGGAGCTGTTCGCGGTCGCACCCGACGAGCACGTGCTGCTGCTGGTGATGCATCACATTGTCGGGGACGGCTGGTCCATGGGGCCGTTGGCCCGTGACCTGGCCGCCGCCTACACGCACCGGCTGGGTGGCGCGGAACCGCAATGGCCGCCGCTGCCGGTGACCTACGGCGACTACACCCTCTGGCAGCACGAGATCCTGGGCGACGAGGACGACGCCGACAGTCTGTTCGCCCGGCAGGTCGCCTACTGGAGGAAGACGCTGGCCGGGTTGCCCGAGCAGCTGCGGCTCCCGGCCGACCGGCCCCGTCCGGCCGTCATGTCGTACGGCGGCGACGTGCTGGAACTCCGGATCGACGCGGAACTGCACGCCTCCCTGGCGGAGTTGGCCCGGCGTTCCGGGGCGACGCTTTTCATGGTGCTGCAGGCCGCGCTGGCCGCCTTGTACACCCGGCTGGGCGCGGGAACGGACGTCGCGATCGGGAGTCCGATCGCGGGGCGTACGGACGAGGCACTGGACGACCTGGTCGGGTTCTTCGTCAACACGCTGGTCCTGCGCACGGACACGAGCGGTGACCCGAGCTTTAACGAACTCCTGGGCCGGGTACGGGAGACGGCACTCTCCGCGTACGCACACCAGGACGTACCGTTCGAGCACCTGGTGGAGACACTGAACCCGTCCAGGTCCCTGTCCCACCACCCCCTCTTCCAGACCGGTCTGGTGGTGCAGAACGCGCCGGGCGGCGGCTTCGAGCTGCCGGGTATCCAGGTCTCCGGGATGGCCGTGCTCACCGGTACCGCGCGACTCGACCTGACCTTCGGCATGGCGGAGGAGCACGGACCCGACGGCGCACCGGCCGGGCTCAGCGGCGCGATCGAGTACAGCACCGACCTGTTCGACCGCTCGACGGTGCGGGCTCTGGCCGCCCGGTGGACCAGGCTGCTGGCCGAGGTCGCCGCCGCACCCGACCGGCCGATCGGCGGGATCGACCTGCTGTCCGCCGAGGAACGAGGTGAGCTGCTGCCGCCCGTCGGGGAAGAGGCGGCGGGGGCGAGTCTGCCGGAGCTGTTCGCGGCGCGGGTGGCCGCAACCCCGGACGCGGTCGCGCTCGTCCACGGCGCGACAGAGCTGACCTATCGTCAACTGAACGCCCGGGCGAACCGGTTCGCGCACGCACTGATCGGACGGGGTGTCGGACCGGAGCAGGTCGTGGCCGTGGCACTGCCACGCTCGGTGGAGTCCGTCATCGCCGTCCTGGGCGTACTGAAAGCGGGAGCGGCCTACCTCCCGGTCGACCCCGACTACCCACCCGCCCGCATCACGTACATGCTGGACGACGCCCACCCCGCACTCGTGGTCGACAACCCCGCCACGGTCACGGAAGGCCACTGGCCGGACACCGACCCGCAGACCGCGATCGACGTCCGCCACCCGGCATACGTGATCTACACCTCGGGTTCGACCGGCCGCCCCAAGGGCGTCGTCGTGAGCCATGCCGGCGTGTCCCGTCTGGTGGCGATGCAGCGCGACCGGCTCGGCGTGGCGCCGGGGAGCCGGGTGCTCCAGTTCGCCTCCCCCAGCTTCGACGCGTCCTTCTGGGACCTCTGCAGCGCGCTGCTCACCGGCGCGGCCCTCGTCCTGGCCCCCGCCGAGGCCCCGCTTGAGGCCCTCACGGACGGCGGGCTCTCCGTCACCCATGTCACGCTGCCGCCCTCGGCCCTCGCCGCGCTCGACGGCGCCGGACTCACCGCCACCACCCTGGTGGTGGCGGGCGAGGCGTGCCCGCCGGACCTGGTGGAACGCTGGGCACCCGGACGCCGGATGATCAACGCGTACGGCCCGACCGAGACCACCGTGTGCGCGACCATGAGCGACCCGCTGTCCCCCGGAACCGGCGTCCCGCCGATCGGACGACCGGTCGCCGGCTTCCGGGTGTACGTACTGGACGAGCGACTGCGCGTCGTACCACCGGGCGTCACCGGGGAGCTGTACGTCGCGGGGCCGGGGCTGGCCCGCGGATACCTGAACCGGCCGGGCCTGACGGCGGGACGGTTCACGGCCTGCCCGTTCGGGCCGCCGGGCGCGCGGATGTACCGCACGGGCGACCTGGTGCGGCGCCGGGCCGACGGCGAGCTGGAGTACGTCGGCCGAGCCGACCAGCAGGTGAAGGTGCGCGGCTTCCGGGTCGAGCCCGGAGAGATCGAGGCCGCGCTCACCGAGCACCCCGCCGTCGCCCAGGCCGCTGTCGTGGCCGGGGACGACCGGCTCGTCGGCTACGTGGCTGCCCGTCCCGGCCGCTCCGTGCGCCCCGCGGAGCTGGCGGCGCATCTGCGCGAACGGCTGCCGGACTACCTGGTGCCGACCGTTCTCACCGTGCTGGACACACTGCCGCTGACTCCGAACGGGAAGCTGGACCGCGCGGCGCTGCCCACGCCCGAAGCCGCTCCCGCCGGGAGCGGCCGGGCACCGCGCACGCCGCAGGAGCAGATCCTCGCCGAGTTGTTCGCCGAGGTGCTCGGCGTGCCGCTGGTCTCGGTCGACGACGACTTCTTCGGCCTGGGCGGGCATTCCCTGCTGGCCACCAGGCTGGTCGCCAGGGTGCGCTCCGTGCTCGGTGCGGAGCTGGGGCTGCGCGCGCTGTTCCGGACGCCCACCGTGGCGGGCCTGGCCGAGGCGCTGGGCGAGGAAGGCCGGGTCCGCCCGGCACTGACCCCGTACCAGCGGCCCGAGGTGGTGCCGCTGTCGTTCGCCCAGCGCCGCCTGTGGTTCCTGCACCGCATGGACGCCGCAGCCGCGACGTATCACATTCCGCTGGCGCTGGAGCTGACCGGAACGCTCGACCGGGCCGCGCTGGACCTGGCGCTGGCCGACGTGGTGGCCCGGCACGAGAGTCTGCGGACGGTGTTCCCGGAGGTCGACGGCGTGCCGTGCCAGCGCGTGCTGGAACCGGACGCGGTCCGTCTGCGGGCCCGGCCGGCCGAGGTGTCCCGGGCCGGACTGCCGCAGCGGCTCTCCGAGTCCGCCCGGCGTCCCTTCGACCTGGCGGCGGAGCCGCCGCTGCGCGCGGACCTGTTCACGGTCGCTCCTGATGAGCACGTACTGCTGCTCGTCATGCACCACATCGCCGCGGACGGCTGGTCCACCGGGCCGCTGGCCCGTGACCTGGCCGAGGCGTACGAGGCCCGTTGCGCCGGCCGGGCGGTGAGCCGGCCGGCTCTGCCGGCGCAGTACGCCGACTACACGCTGTGGCAGCGCGAGTTGCTCGGTGACGCCGCCGACCCGCAGAGCCGGTTCGCCGAGCAGCTCGCCTACTGGAAGCAGCAGTTGGCCGGCCTGCCCGAGCTGCTCCAGCTGCCGGCCGACCGGCCGCGTCCGGCCGTCGCCGGCCGGCAGGGCGACCACATCGGACTGGAACTCGACCCCGCACTGCACTCTTCCCTCGCGCAGTTGGCCCGGAGCACCGGGACGAGCCTCTTCATGGTGCTGCAGGCCGCGCTGGCCGCGTTGTACACCCGGCTGGGCGCGGGTACGGACGTCGCGATCGGGAGTCCGATCGCGGGGCGTACGGATGAGGCACTGGACGACCTGGTCGGGTTCTTCGTCAACACCCTGGTCCTGCGCACGGACACGAGCGGCGACCCGAGCTTTACGGAACTCCTGGGCCGGGTACGGGAGACGGCGCTTTCCGCGTACGCACACCAGGACGTCCCGTTCGAGCACCTGGTGGAGACACTGAACCCGTCCAGGTCCCTGTCCCACCACCCCCTCTTCCAGACCATTCTGGCCGTGCAGAACGCCCCGACCGGCCGGTTCTCGCTGCCCGGCCTGGAGGTCGCCACCTACGCGGTGGCGACCCGGACCGCCAAGTTCGACCTCGGCGTGAGCATGGTCGAACGGTTCGGCGCGGACGGGGCCCCGGCCGGAATCGTCGGCGCGGTCGAGTACGCCACCGACCTGTTCGACCGCTCGACGGTCGACGCCCTTGTCCGGCGCTGGACCCTCCTGCTGAAGGCCGTCACCGCCGACCCGGAGCAGGCGATCGGCGGGATCGACCTCCTGGACGCCGACGAGCGGCGCCGGATGCTGGAACAGGACAACGCGACCGCCCGCGACGTGGGCACCCTCCCGCTGCCGAATGCCTTCGCGGCGCGGGTGGCCGCAACCCCGGACGCGGTCGCACTCGTCCACGGCGCAACAGAACTGACCTATCGTCAACTCGACGCACAGGCGAACCGGTTCGCGCACACGCTGATCGGACGGGGTGTCGGACCGGAGCAGGTCGTGGCCGTGGCACTGCCACGCTCGGTGGAGTCCGTCATCGCCGTCCTGGGCGTACTGAAAGCGGGAGCGGCCTACCTCCCGGTCGACCCCGACTACCCACCCGCCCGCATCACGTACATGCTGGACGACGCCCACCCCGCACTCGTGGTCGACAACCCCGCCACGGTCACAGAAGGCCACTGGCCGGACACCGACCCGCAGACCGCGATCGACGCCCGGCACCCGGCATACGTGATCTACACCTCGGGTTCCACCGGCCGCCCCAAGGGCGTCGTGGTCGGCCACGGCGGTCTGGCGAGTCTCGTCGCCGGACAGATCGAGCGCTTCGCGATCGCGCCCGACAGCCGGGTGCTCCAGTTCGCCTCCCCCAGCTTCGACGCCTCGGTGTCGGAGATCTGCACGGCCCTGCTGTGCGGGGCCGCTCTGGTGCTGCCCGCCGGGGCGGGGCCGCTCGCCGCGCTGACCGATCCGGGCCTCGGCATCACCCATGTGACGGTGCCGCCGTCCGTCCTGGCCGCCGTGGCCGACGGTGCGGTGACCGCGTCGACGCTGGTGGTCGCGGGCGAGGCGTGCCCGCCGGACCTGGTGGAACGCTGGGCACCCGGACGCCGGATGATCAACGCGTACGGCCCGACCGAGACCACCGTGTGCGCGACCATGAGCGACCCGCTGTCCCCCGGAGCCGGCGTCCCGCCGATCGGACGGCCGATCGCCAACGCCCGGGTCTATGTGCTGGACGAGCGGCTGCGCCCCGTGCCGCCGGGCGTGACCGGGGAGCTGTACGTGGCCGGCGCGGGTCTCGCGCGCGGTTATCTGAACCGGCCGGGCCTGACGGCGGGACGGTTCATCGCCTGCCCGTTCGCGTCCGGCGAGCGCATGTACCGCACCGGCGACCTGGTCCGCCGGCTGGGCGACGGCCAGTTGGAGTACGTCGGCCGAGCCGACGACCAGGTGAAGGTGCGCGGCTTCCGGGTCGAGCCCGGAGAGATCGAGGCCGCGCTCACCGAGCACCCCGCCGTCGCCCAGGCCGCTGTCGTGGCCGGGGACGACCGGCTCGTCGGCTACGTCGTTCCGCGTCCGGGCCCGTCCCGCGACGACGGGCTGGAGGCGGACCACGTGGGCGAGTGGCAGGACATCTACGACGCCCTGCCGATCGCCCCCGGGGAGGCGGTCTTCGGGCACGACTTCGTCGGCTGGAACAGCAGTTACGACGCCACACCGATCCCCGTCGAGCAGATGCGGGAGTGGCGCGACGCCACGGTGGACCGCATCCTGGCCCTGCGCCCGCGCCGGGTGCTGGAAGTCGGGGTCGGCACCGGGCTGCTGCTCTCGCAGATCGCACCCCACTGCGACAGCTACTGGGCGACCGACTTCTCCGCCACCGCGATCGACTCCCTCACCACCCAGGTGGCGAAGGAGGAGCGGCTGACCGGGCGTGTGGTGCTCCGGACCCGGCCGGCGCACGACACCGAGGGGCTGCCGGCCGGCGAGTTCGACACCATCGTCATCAACTCCGTGGTGCAGTACTTCCCGTCCGCGGACTACCTCGCGGACGTGGTCGGGAAGCTGATGGGGCTGCTCGCCCCCGGCGGGGCGCTCTTCATCGGTGACGTCCGCAACCTGCGGCTGCTGCGCCCGCTGGCCACCGCCGTCCAACTCCACCGGACCGCCGACGGCACCGATCTCGCGGCCGTCCGCCGTGCGGTGGAGCAGGCGGTCAGGGTGGAGAAGGAACTCCTGGTCGACCCGGACTTCTTCGCCGTCCTGCGCGACCGGGGTACGGACATCGGCGCGGTGTCCGTGGAGGTCAAGCGCGGCCGCCACCACAACGAGCTGACCCGCTACCGCTACGACGTGACGCTGCGCAAGGCGCCGGCCGGCACGGAGGCCCGGGGCCGGGTCGCCGAGCTGGAGTGGGACCGGCAGATCGACGGGCCGGCCGGCCTGCGCGAACTGCTCGGCGGGCAGCCGCCCGAGGTGCTGCGGATCACCGGAGTGCCGAACCGCCGAGTGGTGCGGGAGGCCGCCCTGGCCCGAGCGGTGCGGGACGGGGACGGGACGCTCGCCGAGCTGCTGCGGCGGCTGCACGCCCCGGACGAGACGAGCGGCCTGCCCGACCCGGAGGACTTCCACGCCCTCGGGCAGGAGTTCGGCCGGACCGTGACTGTCACCTGGTCGGCGCTCGCGGCCGACGCCGTGGACGTCGTCCTCGCCGACCCCCGGACGCGCCCCGGCTCCCCCGCCGGGCAGTACCGGCCGGCGTGTGCCGCCGGGACGGCGCTGTCCTCGCTGACCAACCGCCCGACCGGCAGCCGCCGCACCGGCGCCCTCATCGGTGAGCTCCGCGACTGGCTGCGCGGGCGGCTGCCGGACCATCTGGTCCCGTCGGCGTTCGTGGCCCTGGATTCGCTGCCGCTGACGGCGAGCGGCAAGCTCGACCGCCGTGCGCTGCCCGCCCCCGGCCTCGGCCCGGCCAACGCCGGGCGGGCTCCGCGCACCCCGCAGGAGCAGGTTCTCGTGGGGCTGTTCGCGGAGGTGCTCGGGCTGGCCCAGGTCGGGGTCGACGACAGCTTCTTCGACCTCGGGGGGCACTCGTTGCTGGCGACCCGTCTGGCCTCCAGGGTCCGTGCCACCCTCGGCGCGGAACTGGAGGTCCGGACCCTGTTCGAGGTCCCGACCGTGGCCGGACTTGCGGCCCGGCTCGACGGTGCCGGAGCCGCTCGCCCCGCCCTGACCGCCCGGCCCCGCCAGGAGCGGGTGGAGCTGTCCTTCGCCCAGCGCCGCCTGTGGTTCCTGCACCGGATGGACGGCCCGAGCGCCACCTACAACATGCCGCTCGCGCTCAGCCTGGACGGCGGCCTCGACCGGCCGGCCCTGCGTGCCGCGCTCGCGGACGTGATCGCCCGGCACGAGAGCCTGCGGACGGTCTTCTGTGAGACCGACGGTGTCCCGTACCAGGTGGTGCTGAGCGCCGCCGAGGCACATCCGGCGCTGCCCGTGACCGAGATCGACGAGAGCCGACTGGCCGAGCGGCTCGCGGACACGGCCCGGCGCGGCTTCGATCTCGCTACGGAGCCGCCGATCCGGGCCGAGTTGTACGCGCTCGCCCCCGACCGGCACGTGCTCCTGGTCGTCGTGCACCACATCGCCGCCGACGGCTGGTCCATGGGGCCGCTCTCCGGGGACCTCGCGTCGGCCTACGCGGCGCGCTGCCGGGGCGAGGAACCGCGGTGGTCCCCGCTGCCGGTGCAGTACGCCGACTACACCGGCTGGCAGCGCGACCTGCTCGGCGACACCGCCGACCCGGACAGCCTGTTCGCCCGTCAGCTGGCCTACTGGAAGGCGGAGCTGGCGGACATTCCGCAGCAGCTGCACCTGCCGGCCGACCGGCCCCGGCCGCCGGTGGCCTCCCAGCGGGGCGACCGGGTCGTGGTGGCCCTGGACCCCGAGCTGCACCAGGCGCTGCGCGAGCTGGCCACCGCCCGCGGCGCCAGCATGTTCATGGTGCTTCAGGCCGGCCTCGCCGCCCTGCTGAGCCGGCTGGGCGCCGGTACGGACATTCCGATCGGCAGTCCGATCGCCGGCCGGACCGATCAGGCGCTGGACGAGCTCGTGGGGTTCTTCGTCAACACCCTCGTGCTGCGCACCGACACCAGCGGTGACCCTGGCTTCGCCGAACTGCTCGGCCGGGTGCGGCAGAAGGCGCTCACCGCCTACGACCACCAGGACGTGCCGTTCGAGTACCTGGTCGAGGTGGCCAACCCGGTGCGGTCGCTGGCCCACCACCCGCTGTTCCAGGTCATGCTCGCGCTGCAGAACGCGCCGCTCGGCGAGTTCGCGCTGCCGGGACTGGAGACGCGTCATGTGGAGGCACCGACCGGGACCTCACGGGTCGACCTGACGTTCAGCCTGGCCGAGCGGTTCCGCCCGGACGGCGGCGCCGCCGGACTGGCCGGCGCGGTGGAGTACGCCACCGACCTCTACGACGCGTCCACCGTGGAGCTGCTGTTCGAGCGCTGGGCCCGTCTGCTGCGCGCGGCGGTCACCGACCCGGACCGGCCGATCAGCCGGATCGACCTCATGTCCGACGCGGAACGCCACCGGCTGCTCCACGGGTTCAACGACACGGCCGCGGAGCTGTCGGCGGACGCGGTACCCGCGCTCTTCGCCCGTCAGGTGCGGACTGCCCCGGACGCGGTCGCGGTCGTGGCGGACGGCACCGAGCTGACCTACGCGGAACTCGACCTGCGGGCCGACCGCCTGGCGCGGGCGCTGATCCGCCATGGCGTACGACCGGAGACCCCGGTCGCGGTCATGCTGGACCGCTCCGCGGAGCTGGTCGTGGCGATCCTGGCCGTCATCAAGGCCGGCGGCGCCTACGTACCGCTGGACCCGCGATTCCCCTCCTCGCGGATCGACCTGATCCTGCGGGAGAGCGGGGCGGCGCTGGTCCTCACCCGGGAAGTGCTCACCGCGCTGCTGCGGTCCGGGGACGACGATCCGGCTCCTGTGGACGTCCCGTGCGAGGCCGGGCAGTTGGCGTACATCATGTACACCTCCGGCTCGACCGGGCGGCCGAAGGGGGTGGCCGTCACCCACCGGGACGTCGTGGGTCTCGCGCTGACCCCCGAGTGGCGCGGCGGCGGGCACGAGCGGGTGCTGATGCACTCCCCGACGGCCTTCGACCTCTCGACGTACGAACTGTGGGTTCCACTGCTCAACGGCGGCCGGATCGTGGTCGCACCGCCCGAGCGGCTCGACCTCGACCTGTTGCAGCACACGATCGCCACGCACGGCGTGACCGGACTGTGGCTGACCGCCGGGCTGTTCCGCCTGGTCGCCGAGGAGCGCCCGGGTCTGCTCGCCGAGGTGCGCGAGGTGTGGACCGGGGGCGACGTGGTCTCGCCGGCCGCCGTCGCCCGGGTCCTGGCGGCCTGCCCCGGCATCGAGGTCGTGAACGGCTACGGGCCCACCGAGGCCACCACCCTGGCCACCCGTCACCCGGTGCACGACCTCCCCGAGAACGCCGCGACCGTGCCGATCGGCGGGCCCATGGCGAACATGCGCGCCTACGTGCTCGACGGCCGGCTGCGTCCGCTGCCGGCCGGGATGGTCGGTGAGCTGTATCTCGCGGGGACGGGCGTGGCCCGCGGCTACTTCGGCCGGCCCGGCCTGACGGCGGAGCGCTTCACCGCTGACCCGTACGGTCCTGCCGGGAGCCGCGTGTACCGTACCGGTGACCTGGCCCGGTGGCTTCCCGACGGCACGCTGGAGTTCGCCGGCCGCGTCGACCACCAGGTCAAGCTGCGCGGTCAGCGGATCGAGCCGGGAGAGATCGAGGCCGTCCTGGCGAGCTGCCCGGATGTCGCACAGGCGGCCGTGGTCGCCCGTGAGGACCGGCCGGGCGACAAGCAGCTGGTCGCCTACCTGGTGCCCGCGCCCGGAGCCGCACCCGGGACCGCGGAGCTGGCCGGCCGGCTGCGCCGCGAACTGCCCGACTACATGGTGCCGGCGGCGTTCGTCACCGTGGAATCCCTGCCGCTGACCGCCAACGGCAAGCTCGACCGGGCCGCGCTGCCCGCCCCCGACTACCGGGTCACGGACTCCGGACGCGGGCCCCGGACACCGCAGGAGCAACTGCTGTGCGGGCTGTTCGCCGAGGTCCTGGGCCGGGAGCGGGTGGGCATCGACGACGGCTTCTTCGACCTGGGCGGGCACTCGCTGCTGGCCGCCCGGCTGGCCTCCCGGGTCCGCGAGACCCTCGGGGTCGAGCTGGGACTGCGCCTGCTGTTCGAGGCGCCGACCGTGGCCGGGCTCACCGAACGCCTGGCCATGAACAATCCGGACGACGCCCTGGACGTACTGCTGCCCCTGCGTTCGACCGGGACGGAGACGCCTCTCTTCTGTGTCCATCCCGGCGGTGGCATCAGCTGGTCGTACAGCGGGCTGCTGAACCACCTCGGCCGCCGGCACCCGGTCTACGCCCTCCAGGCGCGCGGCCTCGGCCGGCCCGAGCCGCTGCCGGCGTCGTACGAGGAGATGGCGGCCGACTACGCGGACCACGTCCAGAAGGTCCAGCCGCAGGGTCCGTACCTGCTGCTCGGCTGGTCCGCGGGAGGGCTGATCGCCCACGCGCTGGCCTGCGAACTTCAGGCGCGCGGTGAGCGGACCGCGCTGCTGGCCGTCCTGGACGCCTACCCGGTCAAGGACGTGCGGTTCGAGGAGGAGCCGGTGCCCACCGTCCGGGACGTGCTCGTCGGCGTGCTCGACGTCGACCCCGACGAACTGGGCGACCGGGACATCGCCTACTCCGAGGTCGCCGAGGTCCTGAACCGGCGGGGCAGCGCCCTGGCCGGACTCGACGAGCGGCAGGTCGAAGTGATCGTCCACATCATGATCAACAACGCGAAGCTGGCGGTCGATTTCGTCCCCGGCAGGTACGACGGCGACCTGCTCCTGTTCAACTCCACGATCGACCGGGGCGACGACGACGCCGGTCCGGATCTCTGGCGTCCGTACATCGCGGGCCGGATCGAGTCCCACGAGATCACCACGCGGCACGACCAGATGACCCGAGCGGGGTCGCTGGCCCAGATCGGGCCGATCCTGGCCGCCAGGATCGCCGAGGCCACCGGTGACGCCGGTGACACCACCCTTCCCCTTCAGGAGGACTGACCCATGACCAATCCCTTCGACGACCAGGACGGCACCTTCGTCGTCCTCGTCAACGACGAGAACCAGCACTCGCTGTGGCCGCAGTTCGCGGACGTGCCGGCCGGCTGGACCGTCTCCCACGGCCCCGGCACCCACGCCGCCTGCCTGGAGCACATCGAGCGGACCTGGACCGACATGCGGCCCAAGAGCCTTGCGGACGCCATGGACGCGCAGCGGTAGAGCGGCCGACATGACCTCCACCGAAACACTGGGCGGGACTCGCGACGCCGCGGGCCCCGCCCGGTCCGACGACCTCGCCGCGGCCCTGCTCACTGCCGGGGCCCGGCGGGACCCGTACCCCTTCTACGCCCGCATGCGGCGCGAGGACCCGGTCCACCGCAGCCCTCAGGGCGTCTGGTACCTCACCCGGTACGCCGACGTCGAGGCGGCGCTCTGCGATCTGCGGCTGTCCAACGACCGGGACAGGATGACCCGCGCGTGCAGCGCGCTCGGCGGCGACATGAAAGCCCTCAGCCGGCTCACCGAGCGACTCGGCCGGGTGATGACCAACACCGATCCGCCGGACCACGCCCGGCTGCGCAAACTGGCCAACCGGGCCTTCACCGCCCGCCGCGTCGAGGCCCTGCGCGACCGTGTCCAGGAGATCGTGGACCGGCTCATCGACGAGGCGGTCGCCGCCGGGCCGGTCATGGACCTGATCGAGGCGGTCGCCTCCCCCCTGCCCATGTCCGTCGTCTGTGAGCTGTTCGGCATCCCCGACGAGGACCGGCCGCGGGTCAAGACCTGGTTCCGCCGCTTCGGCCGGCTCAGCGAGGACATCGGCAAGTCCGAGACCGCGATCGACCAGTACGAGGAGTACCTGTCCGGTCTCATCCGGCAGCGCAGGCGCGAGCCGGGCGACGACCTGATCAGCGCCCTGGTCGCCACGCAGTCGCAGGACGACCGGCTCACCGACTCCGAACTGCTGTCCACCTGCTTCGTCCTGATCACCGCCGGCGACGAGACCACCACGCACCTGATCGCCAACGGCGTGCTGGCCCTGCTGCGCCACCCGGACCAGCTGGCCCGGCTCCGCGCCGACCCCGATCTGACCCGCAGGGCCGTCGAGGAACTGGCCCGCTACGACACGGTGACCCAGGCGATCGTCCGGGTCGTCGCCGAGGACCTGGAGATCGGCGGACGGACGTTGCGGGAGGGCGAGTTGGTGTACCTGTTCCTCGGCGCCACCAACCGCGACCCCGAGCGCTTCGAGAACCCCGACCGGCTCGACCTGACCCGCCCCGGCAACCGGCACCTCAGCTTCGGCCACGGCCCGCACTTCTGCCTCGGCGGCCCGCTGGCCAAGCTCCAGGCGGAGGTGGCCGTCGGCACACTGGTGCGCCGGCTGCCCGGTCTGCGCCTCGCCGACGGGGCGGTGCTCGACTGGCGGCCCAACCCGCTGCAACGGCGCCTGAGCGCCCTCCCCCTCACCCACCGACCGTGAACGACGACGAAGGAGCGGTACCCACCATGGCCCGAGAGTTCGAGGTCCGCAGGCAACAGGACCTGCCCGCCCCACCCGAGCAGGTCTGGAACGCGGTGGCCACCGGCGCCGGCAACCTCGGCTGGCTCTACCCGATGGAGATCGAGCCGCGCGTCGGCGGAAAGGTCACCCGGGGAGACGCCACCGTCGTGGCCTGGGAACCGCCGCACCACCTGGCGGTCCGGGCGGCGCAGGACGACGGGTTCTCCAACACGCTCAGCTACCGCGTCGAGGCGGCCGACGGCGCCACGAGCCGCCTGCGGATGGGCATCCACTGGGTGCACACGGGCGTGGTCGACGACGCCTGGAACTGGGAGACCAAGACCGAAGTGGCCGAGAGGTACGTCGACTTCCATCAGCACTCGCTGGACGAGTACCTCCGGCACTTCGCCGGCCGCCGGGCCGGCTACGTCACGGCGAGCTGCCCCGAACCGACCTCCGACCCGGGCGACTTCGCGACCCTGCGCCGCCGGCTCGGCCTCCCGGACGACGCCGTCGCCGGCGACCGGTTCACACTGCTCGCCCCGGGCCCGGAGTGCGAACCCGTGGAGGTGGCCGTCGACTGGCTCAGCACCGACTTCGTCGGCCTGCGCGGTCCGGACGCCCTGTACCGGTTCTTCAACGGCAGTACGTGGAACGTGCCGATCCGGCTCGCCCACCATCTGTTCGCCGAGGACACCGACGAGGAGCAGGCCACCAAGGCGTGGAACGCCTGGCTCAACGACGACACCCGGACCCAGGAACTCTGATGGAAACCTCAACGCAGACCGTGCTGTTCGCCGCCGAGCTCGTCGAGGAGAACGGCGCCTACGCCCTCGTCGTCGAAGACGTGCGGAAGGGCACCGTCCAGACCACACCGGTCCCCGGAGCCATGGTCGACAAGCTCCCGGTCTTCCTCGCGGCGCTCACCGCCAAGCTCGCCCCGGTGCGGCAGCGCCGAGGCCGGTAGCCCCGGGCCGGCAGCGCACCCGCGCCCTCGCGAGGCGTGCCGGCACCGCGGGCCCCTTGCGGCTCGGTGACCGACCGTCCGCCTCGCCGCCGCGCGTTCGAAGGAATCCGCTAAGGGCTGTCCCGTCATTCCTGGTGGATCAGCGCGCGGCGTCGGATGCGGTGCATCGCAAGGCGGAGAGGCGCCCGCATACTGGACGTATTCGGGCGTTTCGACAACGCGGCGAGGTGCCGTAGCTGACGTCGTGCGCCCGCCAGGAATTGCGGGACAGCCCTCAGGGCGCGGGCCGCGCTCCGGGGGTCGGCAGGAAGCCCGAGACCTGGAAGTACGTCAGATAGCGGCCCAGGACGTCGTCGGTGAGGGGCGGTTGGCTCACGCCCGCCGCCTCGGCCGCCCGGCTGGTGCGGCGCGAGTCGAAGCGGCGGTGGTCCGCCTCGTCGCTCCCGGCCTGCCCGTCGTCCCCGAGGAACAGCTGCGCGGCGTTGTCGGGGTGCTCCGCCACGCGGGCCCGCCACTCCTCGGGGGACACGGTGCGCAGCGCGTAGCCGAGACCGGCCGCCACCTCGAAGACGCGGTCCAGGGACGGCGCGTCCGGGTTGGTGTAGTGGTAGGTCTCCGCCGCACCCCCACCGGACGCGCCGAGTGCGACGACCGCGGCGCTCACGTAGTCCACGGGCACCCAGTCGGTCGTCCCGTACGGCAGGTCCGGCACCGCTCCGGCCTGGAGGCAGCCCTTGATGAGCTGCCAGAGCAGGTCGCGGTCCTGGCAGGCTCCGGTCACGGTGTCACCGCTGATCCGGCCGGGGCGGTGGACGGTCACCGGCAGCCCCCGGTCACGGGCGAGGCCGACGAGCTGCTCGGCGACCCACTTGCTCCGGGCGTACCCGTCGGGCAGGTCGGCCGCCGGGCCGGTCGGGGACGCCTCGGTGAGAGGGGCGGGGTCGGTGCCGCGCGTCGGGGCGAACACACCGGTGGTGGAGATGTAGTGCATCCCGGGCGAGGCGGAGTCGGCGAGGAGGCGCAGCAGTTCCTCGGTGCCCGCCACGTTGGGGGCGCGCAGATCGCCGTACGGGGCGGCGAAGTTGACGCGTGCCCCGTTGTGCAGGACGGGGCCGAGGCGGCGGGCCAGGGCGGTCCGCTCGTCCGGTTCGATACCGAGGCCGGGTGCGGCGAGGTCGCCGGGGACGGGGTGGATCAGGTCCGCGTACCGGGGGCGCCACAGGCCGTAGTGTTCCAGGTTGGCCCGGAGCCGCTGCGCCGCGCTCCCGGGGCTCGCGGCCCGTACGAGGCAGTCGACGGGTCCTTCGGTGGCCTCGATCAGGTCGCGCAGGAGGAACGCGCCGAGGAAGCCGGAGGCTCCGGTGAGCAGGGGCCGGGCGGCGGGGCGCGCGGGCCGGCGGGCGGGGTCGGGCTGAGCGAGGCTCCGGCGGGCGCCGGTGATGTCGGGGGCGAGCGCGGCCTCGGCGGCGAGGTCGGGGGCGGGCGCGTCCTCCTGCTCCTCCTCCCCCGGCGCACGGCCCAGCAGACGGTCGACGCCCTCGACGGTGGGCGTCGCGAACAGGGCCCGCAGGGAGGGGCGCCGGCCGCACCGCTCCCCGATCCGGCGGGCCAGGGTCACGGCGAGCAGGGAGTGGCCGCCCAGGGCGAAGAAGTCGTCCGTGACCCCTACTTCGGGCAGGCCGAGCGTCTGGGCGAAGACCTCGCACAGGGCGCGTTCCCGGGCGGTGCGGGGAGCCCGGCCGCCGGCCGCCACCGGGTTGCCGGGGGCGGGCAGCGCGCGCCGGTCGGTCTTGCCGTTGGGGGTCACGGGGAGGGCGTCGAGGCGGACGTGGGCGGCGGGGACCATGTGGTCGGGCAGGACGGCGGCGAGGTGGCCGCGCAGCTCGGCCCAGTCCGGGTCGGGTGTGTCCTCGTCGGCGACGGTGTACGCGACGAGGCGCCGGTCGCCCGGACGGTCCTCGCGGACGGTGACGCAGGCCGCGGCCACGCCGGGCAGGGCGGTGAGCGCGGCCTCGATCTCGCCGAGTTCGATGCGGAAGCCGCGGAGCTTGACCTGGTCGTCGACGCGGGAGACGTAGAGGAGGCGGCCGTCCGTCGTCCACCGCACGAGGTCGCCGGTGCGGTACATGCGGCCGCCGGCGCGGTCGAAGGGGTCGGCGACGAAGCGGGTCGCGGTGAGGTCGGGCCGGCCGAGGTAGCCGCGGGCGATTCCTTCGCCCGATACGTACAGCTCGCCGACGACGCCGGGCGGCACGGGGGCCAGCCGGTCGTCCAGGACGTGGACGCGGGTGCCGTCGACGGGGGCGCCGATGGGGACGGTGCGGTCGGGGGCGAGCGGCCCCTCCGCGTGCTGGAACGCGCTCATGGTGGCGCAGACGGTGGTCTCCGTCGGGCCGTAGGCGTTGACGAGGAAGCGGTCCTTGGCCCAGGCGTGCACCAGGGCGGGCGGGCATGCCTCGCCCGCGAGCACCATCGTGAGGCCGGTGGGCAGGGAGTCCGGCGGCATCACGGCCAGTGCGGCGGGCGGGATGGTCAGGTGGGTGACGCCCCGTTCGCGTACGAGTGCGGCCAGGGCCGGGCCGGGCAGCAGGGCTTCACGTGTGTCGATCTCCAGGCAGGCTCCGGAGAGCAGGCCCATGCACAGCTCCCAGAACGCGGCGTCGAAGCTGACCGACGCCATGTGCAGCACCCGGCTGCCGGGCCCGACGCGCAGCCGCTCGCTCTGGGTCCTGGCCATGGCCCGGACGCCGCGGTGGGTGACGACGACGCCCTTGGGGCGGCCGGTGGAGCCGGAGGTGTAGATGACGTACGCCGGGTTGGCCGGGTGTGCGGGGGCGGGGCCGCGGGTGGGGGTGCGCCCGTCGGTGGCGAGGTCGTCGGTGTACAGGTGCGGCACCGCGTTCCCGGGGAGGCGGTCGTGGATCGCGGGGGTGGTGAGGAGCAGGCGCGGGTTCGCGTCGTCGAGCATGTAGGACAGGCGCTTGGCCGGGTAGTCGGGGTCCAGTGGCACGTAGGCGGCGCCGGTCTTGAGGACGGCGAGCAGGGCCACGACGAGGTGATGGGTGCGGGGCAGGGCGACGGCGACCCGGTCCTCGGGACCGACCCCCCGGTCGGCGAGGTGCCGGGCGAGGGCGTCGGCGCGTGCGTCGAGTTCGCCGTAGCCGAGGGTGGTGTGCGCGTCGCGGACCGCCGGGGCGTCGGGGGTGCGCCGGGCCCACTCCTCGAAGAGCGCGGGGACGGTGGTGGCGGGCAGGCCGTCGTCGGGCCCGGTGCCGAGGGCGGTGAGGCGGCGGTGCTCGGCGGCGGTGAGCAGGTCGTACGTGTGCACGGGCCGGTCCGGGTCGGCGGTGACGGCGCCGAGCAGCAGGACGAGGCGGTCCGCGAGGCCGTGGACGGTCGGGGCGTCGAACAGCTCGGTCGCGTAGTCGACGGTGGCCCGCATGCCGTCGAGGGCGCCGGTCTCGTCGTAGGTCTCGGTGAAGGCGAACGACAGGTCGAACTTGCTGACTTCGGCCTCGGCGGGCACCCCGGAGACGGTGAGGCCCGGCAGGTCGACGGCGGCGGACGCCTGGTTCTGGAGGACCAGCATGGTCTGGAAGAGCGGGTGGTGGCTCTGGGCGCGCGCGGGGTTGAGCAGTTCGACCAGGCGCTCGAAGGGCACGTCCTGGTGGGCGTACGCCGCCAGGTCGAATTCCCTGACGCGGCCGAGGAGTTCGCGGAAGGTCGGGTCGCCGCTGAGGTCGGTGCGCAGGACGAGCGTGTTGACGAAGAAGCCGACGAGACCCGACGCGGCTTCGTCGGTGCGTCCGGCGACGGCGGTGCCCAGGGGGATGTCGTCCCCTGCGCCGTGCCGGGACAGGACGGTCGCCAGGGCGGCCTGGAGCACCATGAAGACGCTGCATCCGCAGGCGCGGGCGAGTTCGGTGACCTGGCGGGCGGTGGCGGGGTCGACCGAGAAGCCGAGGGTGGCCCCGGTGTGCCGGGAGGTGGCGGGGCGCGGCCGGTCCCAGGGCAGCTCGACGGCTTCCGGGAGCCCGTCCAGCGCGTGTTTCCAGTGGGCGAGCTGACGGCATACGAGGCTGTCGGCGTCCTGTTCCTCGCCGAGCAGGTCGCGCTGCCACAGGGTGTGGTCGGCGTAGTCGACGGGCAGCGGCGCCCAGGAGGGTTCCTCGCCGCGGACGCGGGCCCGGTAGGCGGCGCCCAGGTCGTGGGCGAGAGGGGCCAGGGAGGTGCCGTCGGCGGCGATGTGGTGGACCACGAGGACCAGGACGTGGGCGTCGGGGTTCAGCCGCAGGAGGGTGGCCCGCAGGGGCAGGCTGCGCTCGATGTCGATGGGTTCGGCGGTGGCTGCCGCGACCCGGTGGCGGAGCTTGGCCTCGTCGACGGCCTCCATCGCGAACGGGATGAGGACGTCGTCGGGTGCGGTGATGTGCTGGTGCGGTCCGTCGTCGCCCTCGGGGAAGACGGTGCGCAGGGCGGCGTGCCGGCCGATGAGGTCGGCCACGGCCCGGCACAGCGCGTCCGCGTCGAGCGGTCCGTCGATGCGCACGGCGAGCGGGATGTTGTACGTGGCGGAGGGGCCGTCGAGCCGGTGCAGGAACCACAGGCGCTGCTGGGCGTAGGACAGCGGGAGCGTGGCGGGGCGCGGCTGCGGGACGAGGGCGGGGCGGGTGGTGCCGTCCGCGCCCTCAAGGGCGGTGGCCAGCGCGGCGACGGTGGGGTGTTCGAAGAGGGTGCGGATGTCGGTCTCGGTGTGCAGGGCGGTGCGGATGCGGCCCACGAGACGGGTGGCGAGCAGGGAGTGGCCGCCGAGGGCGAAGAAGCTGTCGTCGGTGCCGACGCGGGGCACGCCGAGCACGTCGGCGAACAGTCCGGCGAGGATCTCCTCCATGGCGCTGCGCGGCGCGCGTCCGGCGACGGTGCGCGGTCCCGTGGGGGCGGGCAGGGCGGCCCGGTCGATCTTGCCGTTGGGGGTCAGGGGCAGTGCGTCGAGGGGCTGGATGACGGCGGGCACCATGTAAGCGGGCAGCAGGCGGCCGACGTGGGCGGCGAGCAGTCCCGGGTCGGGGGTCTCGCCGTCGGCGGGGACGACGTAGGCGGTGAGGGTGCGGTCGCCCGGCAGGTCCTCGCGTACGAGGACGCAGGCGGCGCGCACGGCCGGGTGGTCGCGCAGGACCGTTTCGATCTCGGCGGGTTCGATGCGGTGGCCGCGCAGTTTGATCTGCTGGTCGGCGCGCGCCACGTAGGTCAGGCTGCCGTCGGCGCCGCGGCGCACCAGGTCGCCGGTGCGGTACATCCGGCCGCCCGCCCGGTCGAAGGGGTCGGCGACGAAGCGGGTCGCGGTCAGGGCGGGCCGGCCCAGGTAGCCACGGGCGACGCCGGGGCCCGCGAGGTACAGCTCGCCCTCGGCGCCGGGCGGCACGGGCCGCATCCCGGCGTCCAGGACGTAGGCGCGCATGCCGTCGAGCGGGCGTCCGATGGGGGCCGCGCCGCCGGGGGCGTCGTTGGGGCGTACGTGGTGGGCGGTGGCGAAGGTGGTGGTCTCGGTGGGCCCGTAGACGTGCAGGACGGTGGTGCCGGGGTGGTCGGCGGCGAGGCGCTGCATGGCTCCGGGGGCGGCGGCCTCGCCTCCGGCGGCGACCAGGCGCAGTTGTCCGAGGCAGTCCGGGTCGGTGTCGGCCAGGACGTTGAACAGGGCCGTCGTCAGGAAGGCGGCGGTGACGCCGTGCCGGGCCACCAGGTCCCGGAGCGCGGAGGGCTGGAGCGGCCCTTCGGGTGCCACGACGACGCGGCCGCCGTTGAGGAGCGGGGTCCAGATCTCGAAGGTGGAGGCGTCGAAGACGTACGCGGAGTGCAGCAGGACGGCGTCGGCGGCGCCGTCGCCCCAGCCCCGGTGGGCCGCCAGCGCGCCGACGTCGCCGTGAGTGACGCCGACCCCCTTGGGCAGTCCGGTGGAGCCGGAGGTGAACATCACGTACGCGAGGCGGCGGCCGCCCGTGGCCTCGGGGAGCGCGCCGGGGGCGGCCGGGCCCCCGGTGTGGACCCGGCCCGCCGCGTCGACGCTCAGCACGGCGGTCCCGGCGCCGAGCCGGCGGACCCACGGGAGGGTGCGGGTCGTCTCGTCGACGACGAGGACCTTCAGGGGGACGACCTCGGTGACGCGGTTGAGCCGTTCGGTGGGCCAGCGCGGGTCGAGCGGGACATAGGCGGCGCCCGCGCGCAGGGCGGCGAGCGAGGCGGTGACGGTGGCGGCCGAGCGGGCGACGAGGATGCCGACGCCGTCCTCGGGGCCGGTCCCGAGCCCGGTGAGCGCGCCCGCGAGGTCGTCCGCGAGGCCCTGGAGCTGCCCGTACGTCAGCTGCTCGCCCGCCCCGGACACGGCCACCGCGTCCGGGTGGCGGCGGGCGCGCTCGGCGACGGCCCCGGGGATGCTCACGGCCGTTGTTCCGCCGGGGAGTCCGTCGCCCGTCCCCTGGGCGATCAGGTGCTCGTGCTCGCCGTCCAGCAGGACGGGGGCGGTGTCGGCGCGGCCGTCGAGGCCCTGGGCCATGGCGGTCAGCAGGTGCCGCAGGCGGGAGACGGTGTGGGCCACCTCCTGCCGGTCGAGCACGGCGGGCCGGTAGCCGAAGGTGATCCGCAGGGTCTCCCCCGGCGCGACGGTGAGGGTGAGGGGGTAGTGGGCGGCGTCGGTGCCGCTGAATCCGGTGACGGTGAGTCCGGGCAGTCCGCGCTGGGCGGTGCGCAGGGCCTCGTCGTCCATCGGGTAGTTCTCGAACACGACCAGGGTGTCGAAGAGTTCGTCCAGGTGGGTGACGCCCCGGATGTCGCTCAGGCCCACGTGCCGGCTGTCCAGGAGCCGGCCCTGCTCCTCCTGGAGCCGGGTCAGCAGCCCGGCCAGGGTCTCGCCGGGTGCGGGGCGGAGCCGTACGGGGACGGTGTTGATGAACAGGCCGACCATGGACTCGATGCCGGGGATCTCCGGCGGGCGTCCGGAGACGGTGGCGCCGAACACCACGTCGGACCGGCCGGTGAGGTGGCCGAGCAGCAGTCCCCAGGCGCCCTGGACGAGGGTGTTGAGGGTGAGGCGGTGGGCGCGGGCCGTCTCGCGCAGGCGGTGCGTCGTCTCCGCGTCCAGGTCGAGGACGAGCGTCTCGGGCAGCTCGGCCGGGCCGGGGCCTTCCCCGGCGCCCGGGCCGGCGAGGAGGGTCGGCGTCTCGATTCCGGCCAGGGCGGCGGTCCAGGTTTCGAGGGCGGCGGCGCGGTCCTGCTGGGAGAGCCATACGAGGTAGGTGCGGTAGGGGGTGACGCGCGGCAGGGCGCTGTCGTCGCCGCCGGACGCGTACAGC
Organism: Streptomyces sp. Mut1; assembly: GCF_030719295.1. NCBI lineage: Bacteria > Bacillati > Actinomycetota > Actinomycetes > Kitasatosporales > Streptomycetaceae > Streptomyces > Streptomyces castrisilvae. The sequence goes on from NZ_CP120997.1 coordinate 190,818, forward strand.
TCGAACAGCTCCCGTACGAGCACGGGCAGCGACCAGCCGTCGAACAGGATGTGATGGCTCGTCATGACCAGGCGGTGCCGCCCGGGTGCGGTGCGCACGAGGGTGAACCGCATCAGGGGCGGGGTGGCCAGGTCGAAGCGGCGGGTGCGGTCGGCGGCGAGGAAGGCCGTCAGCCGCTGTGGCGCGTCGGCGTCCGGGTCCGGGCCGGTCAGGTCCAGTTCCTCCAGGGGGACGGGGACCTCGGCCGCGACCGCCTGCACGGGCTCGTCCAGGTCCTCGTGGAGGAAGCCCACGCGGAGGTTGGCGTGGCGGCGCAGCAGGGCGCCGATGGCGGCGCGCAGGGCGGGGACGTCGACGGGGCCCTCGATGTCGAAGACGAACTGCGCGGTGTAGACGTCCACGGCGTGGGAGTCGTAGAGGGCGTGGAAGTACATGCCGGCCTGCAATGGCGTCAGGGGGAGTACGTCCTCCAGTTGGAACCCGTTCACTTGCGTCCACCCCACTTGTTCTGCAGTCGGTCGATCTGGTTCTGGTTGAGCGAGACCAGAGGAAGGTCGGACGGCGTGTAGCCGCCTGCTCCGGGCTGTTCGGCGTGCTCCGCGATGGCGCGCAGGGCACGCGTGAAGGCGTCGGCCAGGGCGCCCACGTCCTCCTCCTTCAGGAGGTCGCTGGGCCAGGTCCAGCGGGCCACCAGGCGGGGGCCGTCCGGCAGGTCCTCGGTGTGTGCGTTGATGTCCAGGACGTGGTGGACGGGCATGTCGGGGTCCTGGCTGCGCGGCCCGCCCGCGTCGAGCAGGACGTCCCAGTCGCCGCCCGCCGCCGTCCCGGCCGCCGCGTACCGCCCCAGGTAGTTGAAGCCGATCTGGGGTGCGGCGGCGGCCAGCCGGGGGCCGGTCGCGGGGTTGAGGTGGCGCAGCATGCCGTAGCCGACGCCGTGGTCGGGGACGGCCCGCAGTTGCTCCTTGACGCGCTTCACTGCACGTTCAACGAGCGCGGCGCCGAAGCGTGCCGGGTCACGTCCGTCGAGCGGTCCGGGGTCGAGCCGGACCGGGTGGAGACTGGTGAACCAGCCGACCGTGCGGGACAGGTCGATGTGGCCGGCGATCTGTTCGCGGCCGTGGCTCTCCAGGTCGAGCAGGACGGCGGTGTCCGGCCGGGGGGAGCCGGGCCGCTGGGCCCGCCAGGCGTTGACGGCGAGGGTGAGTCCGGTGAGCAGGATGTCGTCGACTCCGGCATGGAAGGCGCCGGGGACGGTGGTGAGCAGGGGCTTCGTCCAGGTGGCGGGCAGATGGGCAACGAGGGTGCGCGTCCCGTCGGCGGTGTCCAGGTAGGGGTCGAGCGGCCGGTATCCGAGCTGCGGGTCGGGTGTTTTCAGGGCCTCCTCCCAGAGCGGGAGTTCGGCCTGGCGTTCCGTGCCGTTGGCCTGCTCGGTGAGGAGCTGTGCCCAGCGCCGGTAGGAGGTGGTCGCGGCGGGCAGCGCGGTGTGCGGGCCGGGTGCCTTCCCGGCGGACGTCGCCCGGGTCGCCGCCTGCCAGGCGCGGGCCAGGTCCTCGGCGAGGACGCGCCAGGAGACCGCGTCGACGGCCAGGTGGTGCACGACCAGGAGCAGCCGGCCGCGTTCCCGGGGGCCGGCGTCGGCCCACACGGCTTCGAACACGGACCCGGCCGAGGGCCGCAGGCGCCTGCGGGCCCGTTCGCCCGCCTCGGTGAGGACGCCGCGGACGGCGTCCGCGTCGAGCCCGGTGATGTCGACGCGGGTCAGGCGGCGCCGGGCCGGCACGGTGCCGGGCGGCAGCGTGTGCAGGACGGGGTCGCCCCCGGCGGTGCGGGTGACGCGCAGGCGGAGCATGTCGTGGTGGTCGGCGAGGAGTTGGAGGGCGGCGGCGAGGGTGTCCTCGTCGGCTCCGGCGGGGGTGCTCAGGACGCCGGACTGGTTGTAGCCGTCCGTCGTGCCGGGGCGCTCCAGGAGCCAGGCGGCGATGGGCGTCGGTGGCATCTCGCCGGTGCCGTGGCCGGCCGGTTCGGTGGTGCTGCCGTCGAGCGGGGCGGCGACGGCGGCGATGGCCTCAGGGGTGCGGTGGGCGAAGACGTCGCGGGGTGTGACGGCGAGCCCTGCTTCCCGTACGCGGCTGACGAGCTGGATGGACAGGATGCTGTCGCCGCCGAGCGCGAAGAAGTCGTCGTCGGCGCGCACGGCGGCGGAGGCGCGCAGTACGGAGGCGAAGGCGTCGCACAGGGCGCGTTCCGCCGCGGTGCGCGGCTGCCCGCCGGGCCGGCCGGCGGCGGGGAGCGCCGGGGCGGGCAGGGCGGCGCGGTCCGTCTTGCCGTTCGGCAGGAGCGGCAGTGCGTCCAGGGCGACGAAGGCGGCGGGCACCATGTAGGGCGGCAGTGACGAGGTCAGCCGGCCGCGCAGTTCGCCGTCGGTGAGCGGGGCGGAGCCCACGGTGTAGGCGACCAGGCGCCGTTCGCCCGGCCGGTCCTCGCGGACGAGTGCGCAGGCGGCGGTGATGCCGTCGACTGCGGTGAGGGCGGCCTCGATCTCGCCGAGCTCGATGCGGAAGCCGTGCAGCTTGACCTGGTCGTCGGCGCGGGAGACGTAGTGGAGCAGTCCCTCGTTGTCCTGTCTGACGAGGTCGCCGGTGCGGTACATGCGGCTTCCCGCCGGGCCGAAGGGGTCGGCGACGAACCGGGTCGCGGTCAGGGCGGGGCGGCCCAGGTAGCCGCGGGCGAGGCCGTCGCCCGCGATGTGGAGTTCGCCGGTGACTCCCGGCGGGACCGGCCGCAGCGCGGCGTCAAGGACGTAGGCGCGGGTGTTGTCGACGGGGCGGCCGAGGGGGATGCCGCCCTCCTGCGCCGTGCTGTCGTCCGCCTCGGCGCGGAGGTGGTGGGCGGTGGCGTCGATGGTGGTCTCGGTGGGCCCGTAGAGGTTGTGCACGGCGGCCAGCCAGGTGCGGCCGGCTCGTACGGCCAGGGCCCGGGGCAGGGGTTCGCCGCCGCAGGCGACGGCCCTCAGGGTGGTGGGCGCGTCATCGGGGCCGGTCTCGGTGAGCAGCAGGGACAGGTGCGAGGGCACGAACTGGGCGATGGTCACGCCCTCCTCGCGCATCCGCGCCAGCAGCCCGGCGGGGTCGTGGTTGAGCGCGGGCGGGACGGGGCAGGTCGCGCCGCCGTGCAGCAGGGGCAGCCAGGTCTCCCACACCGAGGCGTCGAAGCTGGGCGAGGTGCGCGCGAGGACCCGGTCCTCGTCGGTCAGGGCGAGGTGGCGGGCCATCCACGCCATGTGGTTGGCCAGGGCGGCGTGGGTGACGACGACACCCTTGGGCCGCCCGGTGGAGCCCGAGGTGTAGATGACGTACGCCGCGTCGTCCGGCTCCGGCGCGGCCTCGGGTGGCGCGGCGCTTCCGGTGGCCCAGGCGGTCCGGTCGTCGAGCGCGAGGAGGGGCACATTCGTGAAGCGGGCGGCGCGGGCGGCGCCGTGGACGAGGAACAGCGCCGGGCGCGCGTCGTCCAGCATGTGGGTGACGCGTGCCTCGGGGTAGTCGAGGTCGACGGGCAGGCAGGCGGCCCCGGCCTTGGCCACCGCGAGCATCGCGACGACCTGCTCGGCGGTCCCTTCGGCGGCGAGGGCGACGAGATCGCCGCGGCCGATGCCCCGCGCGCGCAGGTGCCCGGCCAGGGCGTCGGACAGGGCGTCCAGTTCGCCGAAGGTGAGCCGCCGCGCGCCGGCCCGGACGGCGGTCTGCCCGGGTGTCCGGGCGGCCTGTGCGCGGAACGCCTCGGGGGCGGTACGTGCGTGCACGGGGCGGACCGGGCCGTGGGAGGCCCGCTCCAGCGCCGCGCGTTCGTCCGCGCCGAGGAAAGCGGCGGTGCGGACGGGTCCGTCGGGGTCGGCGGCGAGCGAGGCGAGCAGGCGGGTCAGGCGTGCGGCCAGGGCGTGTGCGGTGGTGTGGGTGAACAGGTCGGTGGAGAACTCCAGGACTCCGTCGAGACCGGCGGGCCGGCCCGCCTCGTCGCGGCTCTCGGTGAAGGTGAAGGTGAGGTCGAACTTGCTGATGCCGGTGTGTACGGGCTGTTCGGTCACGGTGAGAGCGTGCAGGCCGAGCGAGGTGTCCGCCTGGTTCTGGAGGACGATCATCGTCTGGAACAGCGGGTGGTGGTCCTGCGCCCGGTCCGGGCTGAGGGCGTCCACCAGCCGCTCGAACGGCACGTCCTGGTGGGCGTAGGCGGCCAGGTCGAACGCCCGTACGCGGTCGAGCACTTCGGTGAAGGCGGGGTCGCCCGTCAGGTCGGTGCGCAGGACGAGGGTGTTGACGAAGAAGCCCACCAGGTCGTCCAGCGCTTCGTCGGTGCGCCCGGCGACGGCGGTGCCCAGCGGGATGTCCTCACCGGCCCCGTGCCGGGAGAGCAGGACCGACAGGGCGGCCTGGAGCACCATGAAGAGGCTGCACCCACGGGCGTGGGCGAGCTCCGCGAGTGCCCGGTGCGTGTCCGCGCCGACGGGGAAGGTGAACGCGTCCCCGCGGTACGTCGTGACGGCGGGGCGCGGCCGGTCCAGGGGCAGGGTGAGCAGACCGGGCGCGTCCGCCAGGGCGGTGCGCCAGAAGTCCAGCTGGCGCGCGCCCCGCCCGGCGGTGTCGTCCGCCTCGCCGAGGAGGGCGCGCTGCCACAGGGTGTAGTCGGCGTACTGGACGCGCAGTCGCGGCCAGGAGGGCTCCTCGCCGTGGATCCGGGAACGGTAGGCGTCGCCGAGGTCGCGGGCCAGCGGGGCAAGCGACCAGCCGTCTCCGGCGATGTGGTGGACGAGAAGGACCAGGACGTGGGAGTCGGGGCCGAGCCCGAGCAGCCTGGCGCGCACCGGGAGGTCGGTGCGCACGTCGAAGGCGTGCGCCACCTCGGCGCTCAGCACCTCCTCCAGGCGGGACGGGTCGATGTCCCGGGGTGTCAGGTCCAGGTCGGCGCCGGCCGCGTCGAGGACGAGCTGACGGGCCACCCCGTCGGTCTCGGGGAAGACGGTACGCAGGCTCTCGTGGCGTTCCACGACGTCCCCGAGGGCGCGCTCCAGGGCCTTCGCGTCGAGCGGTCCGTCCAGGCGGAGCACCAGCGGCACGTTGTAGGTGGCGCTGGGTCCCTCGAACCTGTTGAGGAACCACAGGCGTTGCTGCGCGAAGGACAGCGGCAGCGGATCGGGCCGGTGCCGGGCGGGCTCCAGGGCGCTCCCGGCCGCGTCGGCGCCGTCCAGCGTGGCGGCGAGCGCGGCCGGCGTGGGGTGTTCGAAGACGGCCTTGACCTGGACCTCGACGGCGAGTGCGGTCCGGATGCGGGCGACGAGCCGGGTGGCGAGCAGGGAGTGGCCGCCCAGGGCGAAGAAGTCGTCGTCCACGCCCGCCTCCCGGATGCCGAGCACATCGGCGAAGAGTCCGCAGAGGATCTCCTCGCGTGCGGTGCGGGCGGCGCGCCCGCGTGGCGCGGCGCGGTGCTCGGGCGCGGGCAGGGCGCGGCGGTCCACCTTGCCGTTGACGGTGAGCGGCAGCGCGTCGAGCAGGACGAACGCGGCGGGCACCGTGTAGGCGGGCAGGGACCGGGCGACGGCTTCGGCGAGGTCGGCGGGGTCGGGGCGGGCGGAGTCCGTGGGCACCACGTAGGCGACGAGCCGGCGGTCCCCGGGGGTGTCCTCGCGGACGACGGTGTAGGAGTCGGCGACGCCTTCGCAGCAGGCCAGCACGGATTCGATCTCGCCGGGCTCGATGCGGTAGCCGCGCAGTTTGACCTGGCTGTCGGCGCGGGAGACGTAGGCGATCTGCCCGTCCCTGGTCCACCGGACCAGGTCGCCGGTGCGGTACATGCGCCCGCCCGCCGGGTCGGCCGGGTCGGCGACGAACCGGGTCGCGGTCAGGGCCGGCAGGCCGGTGTATCCACGGGCGAGGCCGCGCCCCGCGAGGTACAGCTCGCCCGTGACCCCGGCGGGTACCGGGCCCAGGGAGTCGTCGAGGACGTACAGCCGCATGCCGTCCAGGGGGCGTCCGATGGGCGGCGGCCCCGACGGCAGGTCGGCGGTCACGTCGTAGCGGGTGGCGAAGGTGGTGGTCTCGGTGGGCCCGTACACATGGAGGACGCGTACGCCGGGTGCGGCGCCCGCGACCCGCTGCATGGCGTCCGGTGAGGCCAGTTCGCCGCCGGCGCAGACGAGGCGGAGACCGGCGAACGCGCCGGGTCCGGTGTCGGCGATCACGTTGAGCAGGGCCGTCGTCAGGAAGACGGCGGTCACCCCCTGCTCACGGACGGCGTCGCCCAGGATCCGGGCCTCCAGGACGCCGTCGGGTGCGACGACGACCTTGCCGCCGTGCAGGAGCGGGGCCCAGATCTCGAAGGTGGAGGCGTCGAAGACGTACGCGGAGTGCATCAGGACCGCGTCGGCCGCGCCGTCCCGCCAGGCGGAGTCCGCCGTCAGCGCCGCCACGTCGGCGTGGGTGACGCCGACGCCCTTGGGCAGGCCGGTCGAGCCGGAGGTGAACATGACGTACGCGAGGCTGTCGGGCCCCGGTACGGCGGCGGGGCGGCCGGTTGCCGGGGGCGCGCCGCGCAGGACGCGGCCGGTCCGGTCGACGACCAGGACCGGGATGCGGTGGGCCGTCTCCCGCACCCAGGCGGTGGCCGCGGCCTGTTCGTCCACGACGAGGACCCGCACGTCCGCCACGTCGGTGACCTGTTCGAGCCGTTCCCGGGGCCAGCGCGCGTCCATCGGGACGTATGCGGCGGCCGCGCGGACAGCGCCGAGCGACACGGTCACGACGGCCGGCGAGCGGCTGAGTAGTACGCCGACGCCGGTCTCGGGTCCGGCCCCCAGACCCGCCAGGGCGTGCGCGAGTGCCAAGGACGCCCGGTCGAGTCCGGTGTACGTGAGGCAGGTGCCGTCGTCCGATACGGCCACGGCGTCCGGGGTGCGGTGTGCCTGCGCGGCGAAGAGCGCGGGCAGGGTGGTCTCCGGTGCGGGGGCGGGGAGTTCGCGGCCGGTGCCCCAGTGGGTGACGCGGCCGTGTTCCTCCGGCGTCAGCAGGTCGTAGTCCGCCAGCGGCAGGCCGGCGTCGGCCGTCACCTGTCCGAGGAGGGTGAGCAGACGGTCCGCGAGGGCTTCGGCGGTGGCGCGGTCGAAGAGGGCGGTCGCGTACTCGATCCCGGCGGTGAGACCGCCGCCGTTCTCCTCGCCGAACGCGAAGGTCAGGTCGAACTTGCTCAGTCCGTTGTGGACGAGCCGGTCCTCGACGGTGAGGCCCGGCAGTTCGGGGCGGACCGCCTCCTGGTTCTGCAGGACCAGCATGGTCTGGAAGAGGGGGTGGTGGTTGCGTGCCCTGACCGGGTTGACGCTCTCGACGAGCCGCTCGAAGGGCACATCCTGATGCGCGTAGGCCGAGAGGTCGAACTCCCGGACACGAGCGAGGAGTTCACCGAAGGTCGGGTTGCCCGCGAGGTCGTTGCGCAGGACCAGGGTGTTGACGAAGAAGCCGACCAGGTCCTCCAGCGCCTCGTCCGTGCGGCCGGCGACGGGGGTGCCGAGCGGGATGTCGTCGCCCGCGCCGTGCCGGTGCAGCAGGGTGGCGACCGCCGCCTGGAGCACCATGAACAGGGTGCTGCCGGACTCCCTTGCCAGGCGCAGCAGTCGTGCGTGCAGTTCGGGCGGTACGTCGAAGCTGTGGACGGCCCCCGAGGGGTCGGTGATGACGGGACGCGGCCGGTCCAGCGGCAGGTCGATCAGGCCGGGCAGGCCGGCGAGCGCGGTGTTCCAGTGGTCGAGCTGCTCGCGCAGCACGCTTCCGGGGTCGTCCGCGTCACCCAGGACGGTGTGCTGCCACAGGGTGTAGTCGGCGTACTGGAGCGGACTGCCCGCCTCGGGCCCGTGACCGGCGAGCCGGGCCCGGTAGGCGTCGCCGAGATGGCGGGCGAGCGGGGCCAGGGACCAGCCGTCGCCCGCGATGTGGTGCAGGACGAGCACGAGGACGTGGCGGCCGGGTGCGGTGCGCAGGAGCAGGGCGCGCAGCGGCGGGTCGGTGAGCACGTCGAACGGCTCGCCCACGGCGTCCAGGACCGCCGCTTCCAGCTCGGCGGGGGCCGTGCGGAGCACCGGCAGACGCGGGACGACCGCTTCGGCGGGAAGGACGACCTGGTGCGGCACTCCGTCGCGTTCGGGGAAGACGGTGCGCAGCGACTCGTGCCGTTCCACGACGTCCCGCAGTGCGGCGCGCAGGGCGACGGTGTCCAGGGGGCCGTCGATGCCGAGGACGAGCGGAATGTTGTAGGAGGAGCTGGGTCCTTCGAGCCGGTTCAGGAACCAGAGCCGCTGCTGTGCGTGGGACAGGGGAAGCGGGTCGGGCCGGTCCGCGGCGGGCAGCACCGGCGGACGGGAGCGCCCCTGGGAGTCGAGTGACCGGGCGAGCCCGGCGACGGTCGGGTGCTCGAACAGGGTGCGTACGGCGATGTCGCTGCCGAGGACCGCGCGGACTCGGCTGACGACGCGCATGGCGAGGAGGGAGTGTCCGCCGAGGTCGAAGAAGCTGTCGTGCGGGCGGACCTCCGCGCGTCCCAGCACATCGGCGAGGATTCCGGCGAGCAGGTCCTCGCGCGGGGTGTGCTCCCCCGGGCCTTCGATGGTGGTCCCGGCGTCCGCTTCGGGCCGGGGCAGGGCGCGCCGGTCCGTCTTTCCGTTGGGCAGGAGCGGCAGTGCGTCCAGGACGACGACGGCTGCGGGCACCATGTAGTGCGGAAGCGTTTCGGCAAGGGCGTCGCGCAGCGCGGCGGGTCGGATTCCGGGGTCCGTGGTGACGGCGTACGCGACGAGGCGGAGGTCGCCGGGTATGTCCTCCCGGATGACGGCGCAGGCGGCGGTGACGCCGGGCCGTGCCAGCAGGGCGGCCTCGATCTCGCCGGGTTCGATACGGAAGCCGCGCAGTTTGACCTGGTCGTCGGCGCGGGAGACGTAGGCGAGCAGCCCGTCCCGGTTCCACCGTACGAGGTCGCCCGTGCGGTACATGCGGGCGCCGGCGCCGTCGAAGGGGTCGGCGACGAACCGTGCGGCGGTCAGACCGGGCCGGCCCAGGTAGCCGTGGGCCAGGTTGGGGCCGGAGAGGTACAGCTCGCCGGTGACCCCTGCCGGTACGGGCCGCAGCCGGTCGTCCAGGACGTAGGCGCGCATGGTGTCGACGGGCCGGCCGATCGGCACCGTTTCGTGCGGGGTGCCGGTGCCCGCGGTGGCGGGGACGCGGTGGGCGGTCGCGTCGATGGTGGCCTCGGTCGGGCCGTAGAGGTTGTGCACCTGGGCCTGCCACAGCATGGCCGTGTCGCGTGCCAGGGCGCTCGGCAGTGGTTCGCCGCCGCACAGGACGGCGCGCAGGCCGGGCAGGGGCGCGGCGTGGGCCGCTTCGGACAGGACGAGGCTCAGGTGGGAGGGGACGAACTGGGCGACGGTGACGCCGAACCGGCTCATCCAGGTGACCAGCGCGTCCGGCTCGGTGTTGGCCCCGGGCGGCAGCACGCAGACCTCGGCGCCGTTCATCAGGGGGAGCCAGAGCTCCCAGACGGACGCGTCGAAGCTGGTGGAGGTGCGGGCGAGGACGCGGTCCTGCGGGGTGATCGCCAGGTGCCGTGCCATCCAGGCCATGTGGTTGGCGAGGGCGGCGTGCGGCACGACCACGCCCTTGGGACGGCCGGTGGACCCGGAGGTGTAGATGACGTAGGCGGGGTCCGCCGGGTGCGGTGCGTCCGTCGGCGGCGTCGTGGGGGGTGCGGTCCACAGCGCCGGGTCGTCGAGGGCGAGCCGGGGGATGTCCCCGGCGGGCAGGTCCGGGTGTACGTCCCCGGTGGTGAGGAGGAGGACAGGACGGGCGTCGTCCAGCATGTGGCGGATGCGGGCGTGGGGGTACCGCGGGTCGACCGGCAGGTGGGCGGCGCCGGCCCGCAGCACGGCCAGCGTGGCGGCCACGGTGTGCACGGAGGGCGGTGCGGCGACGGCGACCCTGGTCCCCCGTGCCGCGCCCCGCGCGCGCAGCACCTGGGCGAGGGCGTCGGCGCGGGCGTCGAGTTCGGCGTAGGTGAGGTGGGTGTCCGCGTCGCGCACGGCGACGGCGCCGGGCGTGCGCCGGGCCTGTTCGCGGACCGCTTCGGGGGCGGTCGGCACCGGCAGCGCGCCGGGCACGCCGCGTCCCTGAGTGAGGAGTTCGTCGCGCTCGCCGGGGGTGAGCGGGTCCAGGCCGCTGACGGGGCGGCCGGGGTCGGCCACGGCCTGGGTGAGGACGCGGGCGAAGCGGGCGCACAGGGCGCGGGCGGTCGCGGCGTCGAAGAGGTCGGTGGCGTACTCCAGATAACCGCCGATGCCCCGGGCACCGGGGCCCGCGCCCCGCTCGTCGCCCCCGGCGGGTTCAGCGGTCCCGGCGGTCCCGACGGCTTCGGCGGGTTCGGTGGTTTCGGTGGCTTCGGTCAGTGAGAAGGTCAGGTCGAACTTGCTGCCTCCGCGGTGCCGGGACCGGTCGTGGACCGTGACGCCCGGCAGGTCCAGCTCGGCCCGCTCCTGGTTCTGGAGGACCAGCATCGTCTGGAAGAGCGGGTGGTGGTCGCCGGACCGCTCCGGGTTGACGGCCTCCACGATCCGCTCGAAGGGGAGGTCGCTGTGGCCGAGGGCCGCGATGTCGAACTCCTTGACCCGGTCGAGCAGTTCGCGGAACGTCGGGTCGCCGGAGAGGTCCGTGCGCAGAACCACGGTGTTGACGAAGAAGCCGACCAGATCGTCCAGGACCTCGTCGGTGCGCCCGGCGACCGCCGTGCCGAGCGGGATGTCGGTGCCGGCGCCATGGGCGCGGAGCGTCACGGCGAGGGCGGCACGGAGCACCATGAACGGGGTGCAGCCGGCGTCGCGGGCGAGCCGGACGAGCGCGGCGTGCGCGGGTGCGGGCAGTTCGAAGGGTACGGAGGCGCCCCGGTGGCTGGGCACGGCCGGGCGGGGCCGGTCCAGGGGCAGGTCGAGCAGGTCGGGGATGCCGCGCAACGCCTCCTGCCAGAAGGTGAGCTGGCGGGCCGCCAGGCTGCCGGCCTCCCCGTCCTCGCCGAGCAGCCGGCGCTGCCAGAGGGTGTAGTCGGCGTACTGCGCCCGCAGCGGCGCCCAGCCGGGTGTGCCCGTTCCCTCGCTCCTGGCCCGGTAGGCGGCGGAGAGGTCACGGCTGAGCGGGGCGAGGGACCAGCCGTCGGCGACGATGTGGTGCAGGACGAGGACCAGGACGTGCCGGCCGGGTCCCGGGCACAGCAGGTGGGCGCGGAGGGCGGCGTCCTCGGTGAGGTCGAAGGGGGCGGTGCTCAGGCGGCGTACCGCTTCGCGCACCCAGGCATCGGCGGCCTCGCCGGCCGGGGGGTGTTCGACGGGGAGCGGTACGAGGGAGGCGGCGGACGCCGCGTCGATGATGTGCTGGCGGGGGACGCCGTCGTGTTCGGCGAAGACGGTGCGCAGGCTCTCGTGCCGGGCGACCACGTCGGCCAGCGCGGCGCGCAGCGCGTCGGTGTCCACGGGGCCGTCGAGTTCGAGGACGAGCGGCACGTTGTACGTGTCGCTCGGGCCGTCTGCCCGGTTGAGGAACCAGAGGCGCTGCTGCGCGAAGGACAGCGGGAGCACGTCGGGTCTCGGCTGCGGCGCGAGAACCGGCCGGGCCGCGCCGGAGGTGTCCAGGACGGCGGCGAGGGAGGCGACCGTGGGGTGGGCGAAGAGGGTGCCCAGGGCGAGTTCGGCGCCCAGGGCCGCCCGCACCCGGCCGGTGAGGCGGGCGGCGAGCAGCGAGTGGCCGCCCAGGGCGAAGAAGCTGTCGTCCACACCGACCGCGTGTACCCCGAGGACATCGGCGAACAGCCCGGCGAGGACCTCCTCGTACGCGGTGCGCGGGACCCGGCCCGTACCGGTGGCGGTGCGCGGCGCGGGCAGCGCGCGGCGGTCGACCTTGCCGTTGGGGTTCAGGGGCAGGGCGTCGAGCGTCACGAAGGCGGAGGGCACCATGTACGCGGGCAGCGCGCGGCCGATCCGGCGGGCCAGGACGGCGGTGTCCGGGCGGGCGCCGGGGGCGGGCACCACGTAGGCGACGAGCCGGCGGTCGCCGGGGGTGTCCTCGCGTACGACGACGCAGGCGCCGTGCACGTCCGGGTCGGTGAGCAGGACGTGCTCGGTCTCCGCGGGCTCGATGCGGAATCCGCGGAGCTTGATCTGGCCGTCCGCCCGCCCCACGTACTCGATGTCGCCCCCGGCGGTCCAGCGCACGAGGTCGCCGGTGCGGTACATGCGTGAGCCCGGCAGCCCGTACGGGTCGGCGACGAAGCGGCCGGCGGTCAGCGCGGGCCGGCCCTGGTATCCGCGGGCGACACCGTGACCGCTCACGTACAACTCCCCCACGACGCCCGGCGGCACCATGCCGAGAGTGTCGTCCAGGACGTACAGGCTCATGCCGTCCAGTGCGCGGCCGATGGGCGGTACCCCGCCGCTGTCGGCGGTGACGGGGTGGCGGGCGGCGAACGTGGTGGTCTCGGTGGGGCCGTACACGTGCAGGACGAGCGTGCGGGGCGAGGCGGCGGCGGCCCGCTGCATCAGGTCCGGCGTCGCGGCCTCGCCGCCGGCGGCGACCAGCCGCAGGCCGGAGAACACCGCCGGGTCCGCCTCGGCCATCACGTTGAACAGAGCGGTCGTCAGGAACAGCGCGGTGACACCGTACGTGTCCGCCATGTCGTGGACGACGCGTGCCTCCAGGACGCCGGGGGGTGCGACGACCACGCGGCCGCCGTTGAGGAGCGGCACCCAGATCTCGAAGGTGGAGGCGTCGAAGACGTACGCGGAGTGCATCAGCACCGCGTCGGACACACCGCCGGTCCAGGTGCGGTCGGCGGCCAGCGCGAGGATGTCGGCGTGGGTGACGCCGACGCCCTTGGGCAGGCCGGTGGAGCCGGAGGTGAACATGACGTACGCGAGCCGGTCGGCTCCGCCGGTCCGGGGCAGCGGGCCCGGCCGGGGCGGCGTTCCGCGCAGCACATGGCCGCGCGCGTCCACGACGAGGAGCGGGAGACCGGCTGCGGCGGCCGCCCGCACCCAGGGCGTGCGGGCGGCCGCCTCGTCGGCGATCAGGGCGCGGACGCGGGCCGCTTCCGCGACGCGGTCGAGCCGTTCGGCGGGCCAGGCGGCGTCCATCGGCACATAGGCCGCGCCGGCGGCGACCGCGCCGAGGGTGGCGGTCAGCACGGCGGCCGAACGACCCACGAGCACGCCGACTCCGTCCTCGCCGACGATGCCCAGGCCGGTCAGGGCGCCCGCGAGGGCGTCGGCGGCCCGCTCCAGCTGCCGGTACGAGACGATGAGGGCCGCGTCCACGACGGCCGGGGCGTCCGGCGTGCGGCGCACCTGCGCGCGGAACGCCCGGGGCAGATCCGGGCCGGCGGCCTGTGCGGGCAGAGCGGTGCCGCGCCCCTGGTCGCGCAGTACCCGGACGGCGGTGTCGTCCAGGAGCGGCAGGTCGCGCAGGGGGAGGCCGGGGCCGGCGTCGGCCAGGGCCGTCACGAAGGACACGACGGCCCGTTCGTGCAGCTGGACGTCCTCGGGGCGGTACAGCTCGGGGTTGGCGTCGAACCCGATCAGCGGCCCCTTGCCCTCGGCCCGTTCGGAGACGAAGAGCGACACGTCGTCCACCGGGCCGATGGACAGCACCCGCGAGGGGGCCGGGACGCCGGCGAGGTCGAGGTCGTAGTCGTAGCCCATGATGTTGACGACGACGCCGGTGAGGCGGGACGCGTCGTCGCTCATGCCGAGTTCACGGGCGAGTTGTTCGCGTGAGAAGCGGCGGTGGCGCAGGGCGCCGCGCATCTCGTCGGCGACCTCGCGGATCAGGGCGCCGACGGTCATGTCGGCGGTGAGGGTGAGGCGCAGCGGCAGGATGTTGGACGTCATGCCGACGATGTGGCGCAGTCCGCCGTGCCGGCCGTTGGAGGCCAGGCCCACGGTGACGTCGCGGTTTCCGGTGACCCTGGCGGTGTAGGCGGCGACCGCGCTCACCATGACCGCGCTCCAGGTGGTGCGGTGGGCGGCGGCGAGCCGGCGCAGGCCGTCGAGAACGCTCACGGGCAGTGTCTCGCCCGTGTGCAGCCGTACCTCGGTTCCGTCGGGGCCGGGCGTCGCGGGGGTGTCGGTGCGCCGGCGGATGAGGGTCCTGCCGCTGTGCGCGTCGTCGCCTTCCCCGGCGGCGCCGGGGGCCAGGTCGGCGAACCTGCCGGTCCAGTAGGCGCGGTCGGCCTCGTAACGGCCGGAGTCGCGGTAGGCGGTCTCATCGGCGACGAGTTCGCGCAGGGGCGCGGCGGGCAGGGTGACCCGGGCGAGGTCCTCGCCCCGGACGGCCCGGCCGTAGAGGTCGGCCACGGTGCGGGTGAAGACGGCGCCGCCGAGACCGTCGACGGCTATGTGGTGGAAGCGCACGTACCAGTAGCGCAGCCCGCCGCCGGCGCGCAGCAGTGCGAAGTGGTGCTGCGGGCGGTGGAGTGTGTCGGCGGACGCCATGTCCTCGGCGAGATAGCGCTCGACCTCGGCGGCGGGGTCGGCGGAGCGGGACAGGTCCACGGTACGGAGCCGGCCGGTGTCGGCCCGGGGGTGGCGGACGACGCGCTGGCGGACGGTGTCGCTCTCCGTGACGAATTCGAGGTTCAGGCTGTCGCACAGGTCGGCCGCCCGGTCGACCGCTGCGGCGAATAGCGTCTCGTCGAGGTCGCCCCGGATCTCGAAGCATTCACCGATGTTGTATTTCGGACTGTCGGGGTCGACCAGCTGCCCGTACCAGACGCCCCGTTGGGCGATGGTCGTACCGAAGAACTCATCGAGAACCGATTCCGAGGCGACAGATCTGTTTTCGCGCATGCCGGGACACACCTTTGGGGAGAGTTTTCAGGGGGACGAAGAGGGCAGGACGAAGCCGGTCTTGCCGGTGTGGCACCCTTCGCCGACAACGGGCGGGTAAAGCGAAGAGAGACATCGCCGCCCCGGACACCGGGCACCGACGGAGCACCCTCCGGCTCCGGTACCCGCGAGGAAACTCCGCTGTCTTCGCGTATTGAGGACATGCCCCTGGGCAGTCCATCAGTGATTCGAGAAAGCCGCATGAAGGCGGCATGAACATTTTCAGCCGAGGCGCGATCGATCAGCACGCTCACTTGATCGATTTTGCTCGAATGCGAGCAGTGTCGATCAGATCAAGGAGAAGTAGCGGGACCGCCCCGGACCGGGCGGTCTGCGCACCCTCGACAGCCCCCGAGACCGCCCTATCCGGCGTCGGCCTCCATCGCCCGCACCAGGCCGGCGGGCCGCATGTCGGTCCACGCGGCCTCGATCGCGTCCAGACACTCCTGCCGCGATCCTTCCGGACCGCCGACGCTCCAGCCGCCCGGGATCTCGATGTGCGCGGGCCACAGCGAGTACTGACCCTCGCCATTCACCAGCGTCACGAACCGACCCGACTCGTCATCGAAAGGATTGGCCACGACCGTCCCCCACTTGTTTCACACATGCCACGACATTTTCTCCGGACGGATACGGGCCTGCCGTACGGATTTCCCCCGGCCCACCGCCGAGCCGCCCACCCCTTCCGCCACGACCTCGGCCACGCGGGCGGAGATACGTTACGTCTCGGGATACCGGCGTAACACCGATGGCCGAGCCGGCTTCCCGGCTTCGCCCGTTCACGCCAATCACCATAGATGACGCCCGACAGCCAAAGGGACAAATTCAGCCCATTACTTATGGCCGCACACGGCCGCGACACGCGCCCAGGCCGGCCGGAGACATATGCCAGGCCCACTCCTACGGAAACATTCAGCCACCCCATGTCCTGATTGTTCACGTTTCACTGAATACGACCCGCGCAAATCCGGATAACCGCCGGCGTACGCCCCCAGCCCCTCGGACACGCGCCGATCACATCGCGCTCCCGTGCGCCGGTTGCGCGCCCCGCCCCGAACCAATGGCCATTTCCATCACCGTGCGTAAGGTTCTCTGTGGTGGTGCCACCTGTCCGGCGGAGGCGGCTCGGAACGCATGGGATACGAATGCCGTGTGAACGAACAGAACCCGCCCGCGACCGTTCGCGTGTTCATCGCCCTCGCCCCGCCCGACCCGGCGAAGGAGGAGCTCGCCCAGGAGCTGCGCCCCTTGTACGGCACGCACCCCCACGTGCGGTGGAACCGTGTCGAGGACTGGCACATCACCCTGGCGTTCCTGGGCGAACTCCCGGCCCGGACCGTTCCGCTGCTCCGCCCTCCGCTCGCGGACCTCGCGGCGGCCCATCGCTCTCCCCGCCTGTCGCTGCACGGCGGCGGGACGTTCGACGAACGGGTCGCGTGGAGCGGGATCGCCGGAGACCTCGACGCACTGCATCTGCTCGCCGCCGACGTCAGGTCCGTGGTCAAGGGCTGCGGCGTCACCCTGGAGGACCGGCCCCTGCGGCCCCACCTGACCCTGGCCCGCGTCCGCCGGGGCGATCACACCTCGGCGGCCGAGATCGCCGCGCGGCTCGACGGGTTTCGCGGCCACGCCTGGCACGCCGAGCGGCTCCACCTGGTCGGCAGCAACGCGGGGCGCGGCCAGGAGCAGATCCGCTACCGCGACATAGAGGCGTGGCCGCTCGGTGGTACGCGGAGCGTCGAGGGCTGAACCAGGACGGCCGGGCGCGCGGACCACGCCCCCGGGCGTCGGCACCGGCCGGACGGCCGCGAGCCCACCTCACCCTCCGCTTCAGCTTCACCTTCGGCTGATGGTTCAGTCGAGAATGAAGTCGCCGCCGGCCGCAGTGGCGAGGTCCGGGCCGAACGCGGCGGCCGGTGTGTACGCGCCGGGCCGGCCCTCGCCCCGCGCCAGCCGCACGGCGGCCTCGGTGGCGACATCGGCCGTGTAGTCCATGCCGTCACCGGCGCGCAGCCACCCTTCGCGACTTGTGCCGTCGGGCCAGGTGATGACGGCGTGTCCCCAGGAGTGCCGCCGGGGCATCGGGGCGGCCTTCATGCGCATCCCGGCCATCCGGCTGACGGCGAGACGCCGCAGGACCGGGACGGACAGGAGGGCCCCGAGCACGGGGAGCACGGCCCGCACGGCGGGAGAGGCGGGAGCGAGAGCGGAGGTCGCGGTGACGGAAGGTGATCCGCTGGCCCGCTGGGCGGCCAGGAGCTCACCCGAGGGCAGGCCGGCGGACCTCACCGTCTGCCCGTCCGGGAGGATGTGGGTGAGCGGGCCGGCGCCGAGCCGGGCCCTGACCGGCCGGCCCTCGCGGTAGCGGCGTCCGCCGGTGGTCAGCACGTCGACGGAGGTGGCCGCGAAGGCGGCACCGACGGCTCCGGCTTCCATGGCCACCGAAGCGAGCGCGTCGACGCGCACCTCGCGCGGAGCGGGCCGACCCTCGCACAGTTTCACGACCACGGACTCGGTCGCCAGGACACCGAAGCCCGCACCGGTCACCAGTGTGCTGCCGGCCGCCGTCGCGTCCTGGTGCAGGCCGAGCAGCCGGGGAACGGCGACCAGGTCGGCGGCCAGATCCACATAGTGGCCACCCGGCATGCAGGCGCGGGCGATCGGCGCGGCCGTCGCCGCGTAGTCGCCGATGGTGTTGACGACCACCCCGGGACGCTTCTCGCCGATCCGGGCGGCGATGCGCTCCGCCGTATCGGCCTGCACGATCCTCGAATCGCCGTCCCGGCCGAGGGCCGTCGCGGCCTCGCGCAGACGCCCGGGGTCCCGCCCGACCAGGACGGGATCGATGCCCCTGGCCGCCAGTCGAGCGGCGACCGCGCGGCCGATCCGGCCCGTGGCTCCCAGAATCCACACCTCATCGGTTCTCGTGTCCGGTGTCATGCCGGCTCCTTCCGCCGGTCCGGGCCCCATGCGTCCCGCACCAAGTGATGTCTCACTGTGTCATCACTCAGGCTAGCACCGATGACACACCGAGACATCACTTGCTAGGGTCGGGCCATGGCGAGATGGGACCCCGGTACGCAGGAGCGCCTCAAGAAGGCCGCGCTGGAACTCTTCCAGGAGCACGGCTACGAGGGCGTGACGGTGACCCAGATCGCCGAACGCGCCGGGATCACCCGGCGGTCGTACTTCCGCTACTTCCCCGACAAGCGCGAAGTGCTGTTCGCGGGATCCGAACAGCTGCCCGTCGCGGTCTCGGACGCGCTGCTCGACACCGCCGAGGCGGCCGCCCCGCTGGCCGCGGCCCTCGACGCCCTCTCCCGGGTCGGCTCCCGGCTGGTCGCCCACGTCGATCAGGCCGCGGAGCGCCGTGCCGTGATCGACAGCAGCGCGGAACTGCGGGAACGCGAGCGCACCAAGCTCGCCACCCTCACGATGGCGATCCGCGACGGGCTGACGCGGCGCGGCGTACCACCCGACAGGGCCGGCCTGGTCGCTCAGATCGCTGTGGTCGCCTTCCAGAGCGCGTTCGGCCAATGGATCGACGCCCGGGGACAGCGCGATTTCCCGTCGTGTCTGCGGACGGCGACCACGGCGCTGAGGGAAGCCATGGCCACGGACGCCGTGCCCCGGCACTGATCCGCCGCGCAGGCGCCGGCGCCGTTCCCGGCCGGTGGGTCCGTCCCGCGTACGCGACCCGGGCGGGTGCGGTTACGCCAGGCTGCGCAGCGTGAGGCGTGGCTCCGTGTGTTGGAAGGGTTCGGGGGTACCCCTGTGGAACGGTGAGCTGGCTGCGGCTCGCACCAGCACAACGGGCACCACACAAGCGGAGAGGGTTTTCTCTGATGGGACACGGCGGCAACGTGATCGCGGAACTCACCACGGACCACCGCGAGGTCGACGAACTGTTCGCGGAGATCGAGAAGCAGCCGGTCGGTGACGACCGGCGCAGGAAGCTGGCCGACCAGCTGACCATCGAGCTGGTCCGCCATTCCGTGGCGGAGGAGATGCACCTCTACCCGGCCGTGCGCAGGTTCGTGGACGACGGGGACGACATGGCGGACAAGGAGCTGTCCGACCACGCGAAGGTGGAGCAGCACCTCAAGGAGCTGGAGGGGCTGCCCGCGGACGACCCGCAGTTCGACCACCTGGTGGCGAAGCTGAAGCTCGAGGTCAGCGAGCACGTGCGCGACGAGGAGGGCCGGCTGTTCCCGCTGCTCGCGGCGGCCTGCTCCCCGGAGGCCCTGGACACGCTGGGGGAAAGGGTCCGCGCGGCCAAGAAGACCGCCCCGACCCGTCCGCACCCCTCGGCCCCCGACACCCCGCCCGGCAACAAGATCCTCGGCCCCGGTGCCGGGCTGGTCGACCGGGCCCGTGATCTTCTTTCCGGCCGCGGCAAGGGCTGACCCCGCCGTGGCCGCGCCGGGCGGTCAGCAGGTGCGGGCCCGCCCCAGGCGGTCGAGCAGGCCGGCATGGTGGAGGCGGGCTACCGGCTCCAGCAGATCGGGGTGGCGCAGCAGTGCGGTGGCCGCCAGGTCGTGGGCGCTCGGTTCGGTCAGCCGGCGGAACTCGGCGGGTCCGGCACAGGTGTGCTCGCACGTTTCGAGGGCCCGCACCGCTTCCCCGGCGGCGTCCGGTGCGGTGAGCAGATGGGCCGCCCAGCTGGCGACGACCTCGTCGACCCAGCTCCGCCAGGCCGGCTCCCGCGGGTCGGCCGCCCCGCCGCCGCGGACCCCGGTGAGCGCGTCGAGGCGCGCCGAGCCGCCAGGTCCGACCAGTGTCACCAGGGCGGCGTCCAGGTCCGTGGGGTAGCGCAGCCAGGCGGCGACGGTGACGGCCTGGCGGGCCTGCGCCTCGGCCAGGGCAGCGGTGAGCGCGCCGCCGCCGGAGGGAAACGCGCGGGTCAGCCACTGGGTGGTGGCGGATATGAGTGGAGCGAGGTCTGCGGGCATCGGGGCGTCCCCTCGGGTGCTGGATCGCCGAGCAGACTACTGCGCCGCCGCACCGGACCCGTATGACCCAGGGCACGTTCGGCCCCCCGGGATGACGCTCAGCTCAGCGCCGCGCCAGGTAGAGGCTGAACGCCTTGTGCAGGACCTTGCTGATCGGATAGTCCCACTCGCCCACGTACTCGGCCGCCTCCCCGCCGGTGCCGACCTTGAAGCGGAGCAGACCGAGCAGGTGGTTGCTCTCGTCCAGCGTGTCGGTCGTGCCGCGGAAGTCGTAGACGCGTGCGCCCATGGCGTGGGCGTCGCGGATCATCTGCCACTGGATGGCGTTGTTGGGCTGAACCTCGCGCTTTCGGCTGGTGGAGGCACCGTAGGAGTACCAGACGTGCTCCCCGACGGTGAGCATGGTGGCGGCGGCCAGCACCTCCCCGTCGTGTTCGGCGAGGTAGAGCCGCATGCGGTCCGGGTCCTCGGCGGTCAGGGCCTTCCACATGCGCCGGAAGTACTCCGGCGGGCGCGGGACGAACCGGTCCCTGGCGGCGGTCTCGGTGTAGAGCGCGTAGAAGGTGTCGAGGTCGGCGTAGTCGCCCTGGACCACCTTGACGCCGGCCTTCTCGGCCTTCCTGACGTTACGGCGCCACAGTTGGTTGAAGCCGCGCTGGATGTCGTCCGGGGAGCGGCCGGCGAGGGAGAGCTGGAAGACATAGCGCGGCTGCCCGGCGGCGAATCCGTCCGCGCCGGCGCCGCCGGACTGCTGCCAGCCCAGGGAGCGCAGGCGGTCCATGAGTGCGAAGGCGCGGGGGTCGCGGGTGGTGGGTTCGACCTCGCCGAGCCGGTGGGCGCGCGGATCGGCGATCGCGTCCTTCACCGTGGCCGCGTCCCAGCGCCGGGCGACGACCGGCGGCCCCATTTTCACGGTGAACGCGCCCTGCTCCTTGAGGTGGCCCAGCAGCGGATTCAGCCACCGGCCGAGGTCGTCGTCGTACCAGTCGATGACCGGGCCCTCGGGCAGGTAGGCGAGGTGGCGCCCGAGCTTCGGCAGCGGCCGGTACAGCACGAGGGCCGCGCCGGTGATCCGGTTCTCCTCGTCGATCCATCCGAGGCTCTCCGCCCGCCAGTCGGGTTTCACCCCGCCCCAGGACGGCACCTGCATGTGGCTCGCCGACGGCAGGCCGTCGATGAACGCCATGTGCTCGTCCCGGCTGATCGTCCTCAAACGGAGGTCCATCGGTCTGCTCCTCGTTCACGGGCCGTGATCCTCTGGCAGCGTACTGGCGCACGGCCCGGGCGACGACGCGAGCGCTTCGCGGAGCGCCGCGGTCGGACCGCGCGGTGACGGCCCCGCGCGGGCGGGGGCACGGGCCGGGCAGGGTCCCGCGCCCCCGCCCGGACACCGCGCGTTCGGGCGACGTCACCGCCTGGGCAGCACCAACGCCGGGGCCAGGCCGAGCGCGGCGAGTGCCGCCACCGCCATCAGGGCCTGGCCCATGGCGGGCCCCGACATCGCGAGGGCCGGTTCCGCCGGGGTGGCGACGGCGGACGAAGTGAGGGGCATCAGACCGGCCGCGACGGCGATCCCGAGGGTCGGACCCACGTTCATGGCCGTCTGTTTGAGCCCGCCGACGACCCCGGCGTGGCCGGGCGGCGCGTCCCCGACGACGGTACCGGTGGCGGTGACCATCACGGTGGCGAACCCGGCGCCCAGCACCGCGAAGAGCACGCCGGTCTCCGGCCAGGCACTGTCCGGGGAGAGCCGGGAGAGCCCGATGATGGCGAGGACGACGCCCGCCTGGCCCGCGACGGCGGTGCGGCGCGGCCCGAATCTGCGGGCCCCGGCCGCGGCGGCCGGGGCTCCGACGACCATGAGCACGGTCAGCGGGAGGACGCGCAGACCTGTGGTGAGCGGGTCGAGGCCGAGCCCCTGCTGCAGGAAGAACGTGGCTACGAACAGCGCGCCGAACATTCCGCCCGAGGTGACGAGCAAGAGCGCCATCGACGCCATCACCGGCACCGAACGCGTCACCACCGCGGGCACGACCGGCTGTGCGCTGCGGCGTTCGTACACGACGAGCCCGGCCGCGAACACCACGGCCGTCACCAGCCCGAGGACCGTCCGCACGCCGGTCCACCCGTGGTCCGGAACACCGGCCAGGGTGTGGACCAGGACGGCGAGCGCGGCGGCGAGCAGGGCGCCGGCAGCCAGGTCGAACCGCCGGAACGCGGTGCGCGGCGACACAGGTGTCCGTACGGCGAGGGTGAGCGCGGCGATGGCGAGGGCGGCCGGGATGTTGATCAGGAACACGGCACGCCACCCCCAGTGCGCGACGAGCACTCCGCCGAGCACCGGGCCGGCCCCCGCGGCCACCCCGATCGCGCTGGTGCGGGCGGCGACCGCCGTGCCGAGCCGGTCGGCCGGGTACACCAGCCTCAGCAGGGCGAGCGTCGCCGGTTGCAGGAGTGCCCCGAACACGCCTTGTGCGGCACGCAGGCCGATCACCCAGCCGACCCCCGGGGCGAGGCTGATGCCCGCCGAGGCCGCGCCGAAGCCGAGCACTCCGATGAACAGCAGCCGCTTGTGCCCGTACCGGTCGCCCAGCCGCCCGGCGATGACGAGGAAGGCGGCGACCGCGAGCAGGTAGCCGGTGCTGGTCCACTGGACCTGGGTCACGTCCGCCCCGAGGTCGCGTTGCAGATCCGGCTGCGCGACGAGCAGCACCGTGCCGTCCAGCGCCACGATCATGGCGCCCGCCACCGAGGCCACGAGCGCGACGCGTGGCCGCAGGGCGGGGGCGGCGGTCACCGTCACGAATTCACCCGGCCGAGGTGGGCGTCGAGCACCGCCGCGACGAGGGGCTCCAGCGGGTCTCCGCCGTCGGACGACGAGGCGCCCAGGGCGAGTTGGAGGCTGCGCCGGGCGCGGAGTTCGGCGATGCCGTGCAGGTTGGTCCACAGCGCGGCGGCGGTCACGGCCGGCGGCGGGGCGGCCTCGTGGGAGGGGCCGGTCCGGCGTTGCGCGTTCTCCTCGCGGTCCTGGGTGACGAGTTCGACCAGGTGCGCGAAGAGCGGGAGGGTCGACTCGCGCAGGCGGGGCCGCTCCGGGCCCCGGGCCCCGCCGGACGGCTCCTGGCTCTCACTGTCGAGCAGGTCGTGACGGAACATCAGCTCGAACATGCCGTGGTGCTCCCAGGCGTAGCCGAGGTAGGCGTCCGCGAGGGCCCGCAGCCGGGCGCGCGGGGAATCCGCCGGGTCGGCCGCCGCCGCGAAGCGGTGGGCGAGATCGGCGAAGCCCCGTCGAGCGATGGCGGAGAGCAGGGAGTGGTGCGTGGGGAAGTGGCGGCGCGGGGCCCCATGGGACACGCCGGCCCGCCGCGCGATCTCGCGCAGCCCGAGCGACGCGGACCCCTCGGTCATGACGAGTTCCACACCGGCGTCGATCAGCCGTTCCCGCAGGGGGTTTCCAGAATCCATGGGCCGTGTCTACCAGGTCGCCGTAGACACTGTCTACAGGGTCTCGCCGGCCACCCGAATGGCGGGTCGGCGAGGGCCGGAGGAGAGTGGGAGACGGGCCGGACCGTGGCGGAAGGTGATCCGCCCGGACGAATCCCCCCTCCCCGACAAGCTTCTGTGTGAGGAACTCATGGCGACCAACGAAAGCGTCAGCGGCACCCGGCTGGAAAGCGGCAATTCGAGCGGTTCCCGAGGGACGACCACCATCGCGGACAGTGTGGTCTCCACGATCGCCGGCATCGCGGTACGGGATACGGACGGTGTCCATTCCGTCGGCTCGGGACCGTCGCGGGCACTCGGTGCCGTCAAGGACAAGGTCTCCCGCTCCAACGATCCCGGGCGGGGCATCAAGGTGGAGGTCGGCGAGAAGCAGACCGCCATCGATGTCGACATCGTCGTCGACTACGGCATCCCCATCCTGGACACCGCGCACAACATCCGTACGGACGTCACGGACGCGGTCGAGACCATGACCGGTCTCGAAGTGGTCGAGATCAACATCAACGTCACGGACGTCCACGTGCCGGGATCGGACGACGACGAGGACGAGGACGAGTCGTCCGGGAGCACCTCGCGCGTCCAGTAGGCGAGGCCGCACAGCCCCCGCCCGGTTCTCCGGTCAGTCCTCGGTGAGGATGCCTTCGCGGAGCCTGCCGAGTATGCGGGCGATGAGCCGCGAGACGTGCATCTGGGACAACCCCAGCCGTTCGCCTATCTGGGACTGCGTCATCTCCTGCCCGAAGCGCATCTCCACGATGGCGCGCTCCCTGTCGTCCAGCGTCTCCAGGAGGGGCGCCAGGGCGTGCAGGTTCTCGACCAGTTCGATGCCCGGGTCGCACTCACCGGTGATGTCCGCGTGGGTGCGGCTCACTCCGCTGGGGCTGTCGGTCTCCGCCCCGTCGAGGGGCACGTCCAGCGAGTGCGCGGTGTAACCGTTGGAGGCGACGAGGCCCTCGATGACCTCCTCCTCGCTGATCTCCAGGCGCTCGGCGAGTTCGGCGACCGTGGCCTCCCGGCCCTGCGCGGTGGCCAGTTCCTCCTTGGTCTTGGCGAGGGTGACCCTCAGCTCCTGGAGCCGCCTCGGTACATGCACGGACCAGGTGGTGTCGCGGAAGAAGCGCTTGATCTCCCCCACGATGTAGGGGATCGCGAACGAGGTGAACTCGACTTCGCGGGTGAGTTCGAAGCGGTCGATGGCCTTGATCAGCCCGATGGTCCCCACCTGGATGATGTCTTCCATCTGGCCGTTGCCGCGGTTGCGGTAGCGGGCGGACGCGAAATGAACCAGGGTCAGGTTCATTTCGATCAGCGTGTTACGGGCGTACTGGTACTCCGCCGTGCCTTCTTCGAGATTCCGCAGCCGGTCGAAGAACAGCTTGCTGAGCGCGCGGGCGTCCTTGGGTGCGACCTTCAACGGGTCGGCGATCTCCGGGAGTTCCGCCGGCGCACCTGTTGTGGTCCCCGGTACCTGCACAGATACGGGTATCGACATCGCGATCATTCCCCTTCCGTCGGGCGGCGCCTGCTTTCGCATACGCGAAGCTGCGACTACCCGGAGCCATGCGTTCCACACACGCGGCGGCCAAACGGTGTGCCGCTGCCGTTCTCTGACACGACAGCGGCACAGGGCGGGGACGAAGACCGGGCGGACACCGGTCAGCGCGGCGGATAAGGGGTGTCGGCCAAGACCCGGGCCAGGTGAGCGGCGTTGACGGTCATCGAACGCGTGGTGGACCTGACGGCCTCGGGCGTCTCGTCGAGGTCCTGGTAGTCGGTCCCGTGCCGGGCCTCTCCGACCCAATAACTCACCGCCCCGGGGGCCGGCGTGAATCCCAGGTCGTTGAGACCCTGGAAAGCATCGGCGCTCACCTTGTGGGCGCCGTCCTCGTTGCCCACGACGGCCACCATGGCCACCTTTCCGTAAGGCAACTGCCTTCCCTCGCCGTCGGTTTCACAAATGCCGGCGTTCAGCCGTTCCAGCACCCGCTGGCACAGGCTCGACGGGTGCCCGAGCCAGATCGGGGTGGCCAGCAGCAGGATGTCCGCCGCCAGCACCCACTATGGGTGTTCCACGTACTGTCCGCCCGGCACAGCGGGCGAGGACATCTCCTTCCCGTTCTCGCACAGGAAAGTCGTGAAATTCTCCAGGAATACAGAACGGAGGCCGGGGCACGTGAAGCCTCGGAGGTTGATACCCATGGTTCCCATCATTCTGGTTCTTCTGCTTGCGCTCATTCTCTTCGGGGCCGGCTTCGCCCTGAAGGCTCTGTGGTGGATAGCCATCGCCGTCCTCGTGGTGTGGCTGCTCGGCTTCGTCGTACGCCCGGCGGGCGGCGGTGGAAAGCGCGGCCGCTGGTACCGCTGGTAAATAATTCCCGCTGCCAACAGAAATGGGCTGGGACATGACCGCTGGTCATGTCCCAGCCCATTTTATTGTTCTCGGCCCCTGTATGTGACTCCCGGGATACCACGAGCAGATCGGCGGCTACTACCACGGGCACCGCGGCATCTGACCGGTCCGTACGGAGCTCGTACGCGTAAAGGAGGGGCCGTCCGGGAATTCCCGGACGGCCCCTCCTTTCTGTCGTCGTCCCTCACTCGGACCGTCAGCCGAATGGCGTCCCGGACTGGCCGTTCCCGGCCCCCGGACGGTTGGCTTGTCCCCAGCGCGCACATCTGCCGGACGGGTGATACCCCCATGACGCACTCCCCCACCAGCGGCGGCGAGCAGCTGCTGCACGGGTTCCTGGCGCAGGTGCACGCCACCGCACCGACCGACCTGCCCGCGCTCGTCGACCGGTACGCGGGGCTGCTGGGGATGCGCCGCGTCGAGATCTACCTCGTCGACCTTCAGCAGCAGCTCCTGACACCGCTCTCCGGCGACACGGAGCTGCGTGTGGACGCGTCACTGGCCGGAGCGGCCTACCGCTCCCTGGCGCTGCGCGTCGAGACCACCGACACCGGCACCCTGATCGCGTGGCTGCCGCTCGTCGACGGGGCGGAGCGGCTGGGCGTGATCGGCGTGTCCGTGGACACGCTGGACAAGACGCGGCTGGAGCGGTGCAACAGTCTCGCGACCGTGATCGCGATGGCCGTCACGTCGAAACGCGCGTTCAGTGACCGCTTCGTGGAGCAGGCGCGTACCGAGGCCATGACGCTGCCCGCGGAAATGGTGCGGGCCCTTCTGCCCCCGCGCACGGTGGGTGAGGAGCGCGCGGTGTCGGCAGCGGTCCTCGAACCGGCCTACGAGCTCGGCGGGGACGCCTTCGACCACTCCCTCACGGAGTCCACACTGCACGCCGTGATCCTCGACGCGATGGGCCACAACCTCGCGTCGGGAATGACCAGCGCCATCGCCATGGCCGGCTGCCGCAGTGCCCGCCGCAAGGGCGCGGGGCTGAGGGAACTCGTCGAGACCGTCGACGACGTCCTGGCCGAGTGGCTGCCCGACCAGTTCTGCACCGGCATCACCCTGCAACTGGACATGTCCAGCGGGATTCTGAGCTGGATCAACTGCGGCCACCCGCCTCCCCTGCTCATCCGGGACAACCGCGTCCTGGACAACGTGCTCGACCGCCCCGGCGAACCCCCCATGGGCACCCCGGGAAAGCTCGCCGGAGCGGACCGGAGGGTGCACCAGGTGCCCCTGCGGCCCGGCGACCGCGTCCTGCTCTACACGGACGGGGTGACCGAGGCCCGCATGGCGGACGGCACCCAGTTCGGGCTGAACCGCTTCACGGCCTTCGTCATCCGGGCCACCGCCGCCGGCGAGCCCGCGTCGGAAGCCCTCCGGCAGCTCATCCACTCCATCAGGGAGTCCCAGCACGACAGGCTGAACGACGACGCCACCATCCTGATGCTGGAGTGGCGCCGGCCCACTCCCACTCCCGCTCCCTAGGGGGCGACGCGGGGCACGTCCTCGTTCCAGGTACGGGAGAAGACCCTGCGGCCGCCCTCGTATCCGTCCAGGGTGGCGTCCACGTGGAACGCGGTGTCGTCCGAGGTCAGAGTGGTGCGGGTCTCCACGCGCACGTCCCAGCCGGAGCGCCCGAACCGCATGGTCCAGGCGGACTCGCCGCTCACCGACCCGAAGTCGTCGGCGACGGAGGTGTACTTCTCGCAGGCGCGCAGCCCCACCTCGATGCCGTTCTCCTCGAACCGCTGGAGCCCCCGGTCCTTCACGATGTCGAGCACGGAGCGGTAGTCGACCAGATTCCTCGACACGGTCCACGCCTGCTCGGGCTCGGTCAGCTGCGTGACCTCGGGGGGCGCGCACCCCTCGGGCTCGCCGAAGGGCACCCCCGGCATCCCGTCGGGGGCCTCGGGCGGGCGGACGGGCAGGGTGAGGCCGCTGCCGCTCTCGTGGACGCTCAGGCAGGCCGGTGCGGCGGCCGGCCAGACCAGCGGCCAGTAGGAGGTGGAGAGCGACAGGCGGATGCGGTGACCCGCCGGGAAGACCTGGGCGACGCCGTTGAGCGGGACCCGGACGCGGTACTTCTCGCCGGGCTCCAGCGGCTCGGACCGGCCGCCGCCGGAGCGGTGGGCCAGGTTGAGCACCCCGTAGGTGACCCGGGTGGCGCTGCCGTCGGGCGCCACGTCGGACAGCCGCACGGCGACCTGGGCGGTCTCCCTGGACGAGGACAGCAGCAGGTCCACCGCGGGTGCGCCGAGGATCTCCACGCGTTCCGCGAGCGGCTCGGTCTCGAAGACGAGTGAGCCGCCGTCCTCCTCCCGCTGGTCGTAGGGCAGGTCCGGCGGGGCGTTGTACGAGGCCCACTTCCCGGCGAACTGGCCCACGGACAGCGGTGACTGGATGGTGTGGACGCGTTCCGCCGCTTCCGCTCCCCCGGCTTTTGGCGGGTCGTCGTCGGCGCACACGATGCGGTGGTCCCGCAGCGGGTGGGCCACTTCCCCGATGTGCGGGGACGGCCAGCCCGGCTCCCCCACCCAGCGGCCCGGCCGTTCCTGGTACGCCGTGGAGGGCGGCACGCTCTCCTGCATCCAGGCGCGGATCATGGGCCCTTCCATGACGCCGTTCTCGATGCCCTTGAGCCAGTGGTCCCACCACCGGACGACCTCCTGGAGGTATCCGATGGCCGGTCCCGGTTCGCCGAGGTGGGGCAGCTTGTGCGACCAGGGCCCGATCAGCCCCTTGCGCGGTACGCCGACGCGGCTCAGGAGCCGGGTGACGGCGTTGGAGTACCCGTCGGCCCAGCCGCTGGAGGCGAGTACGGGGCAGCCGAGCGCGCCGTAGTCCTCGCTGAGCGAGGCGTGGCGCCAGTAGTCGTCGCGTTCCTGGTGACGCAGCCATTCCAGGACCCAGGGGCGCGCCGAGTCCAGCCGTTCGAGCCACATCTCGCGCCAGCGGTCGCCGACGGCGGCGGGGTCGGGCGGGCAGGTGGAGTAGGCGAACATGGTGCCCGCCTCGGCGAGGTTGTCGGAGAGCATGGCGCCGCCGACGTAGTGCATGTCGTCCGCGTACCGGTCGTCCGTGAAGGACGCGATGACGATGGCTGCCAGGCCCGGGGGCCGGCGGGCCGCGACCTGGAGGGCCGCGAAGCCGCCCCAGGAAATGCCCATCATGCCGGTGGTGCCGTCGCACCAGGGCTGCGCGGCGAGCCAGGCGAGCACCTCCTCGGCGTCGCGCTGTTCGCGTTCCAGGTATTCGTCCAGCAGGACGCCTTCGGACTCGCCGGTCCCCCGCAGGTCGACGCGTACACAGGCGTAGCCGTGGCCTGCGATGTAGGGGTGGTGGATGGCGTCGCGGGTGGAGGTCAGGTCGTTCTTCCGGTAGGGGACGGCCTCCAGGATCGCGGGGACGGGTTGCCGGTCGGCGGTGGTGGGCCGCCAGATCCTCGCCGACAGCCGGATCCCGTCCGACATGGTGATGGTGACGTGGTCCTCCCGCCGCACCGTGTACGGCAGCCGGTCGACGTGTCGCATACCTGTGTTCTGCTCCTTTCCGCCCGCGGCCCTGTTCACGAGGCCTTGACGTCGTGGCCGCCCGGTGCGGTGTCGTCGAAGGAGAGGCCGAGGGCGGCGACGCACTGGTCGTACTTGCGCCGCAGCCCCTCCTCGTCGTCCGCTCCGGTGAAGATGTGGGCGATCTCGTAGCTGTAGCTGTCCTGCCCGGGGACGGTGGAGAGCTTCTGTCCCTCGGACGGCACGACGTCGATGCGTACGCCGGGTATGTCCCGTTCGATGGCCGAGAGCGCCTCGGGGGTGGGCACCTCGTGCACGGTGCCCTCGCCGAACCAGCGGTAGTACCACTTGGCTGCCAGGCGGTAGGCGCCCTGCCCACCGGGTGTCACGGGGTCGTCGCCGAGCGCGAGGCGGATCATCCGGTGGTGGTTGGGGACGCCGTCGACGTACTGGAACAGCTCCGCGTGGGACTGGGAGTGGCGCGGGTTGATCTCCAGCAGGCCGATCCGCCCGGTCCGCGGGTCGTAGAAGTACTCGATGCTGAACGTCGCCGCGTCCATGCCGATCTGCCGGATGGTCCGCTCGCTCACCTCGTGCAGGCGGCGGATCACGGACGGGGGCAGCGTGCTCGGATACTGGTGGCGCAGGAAGCAGGAGGAGCCGGGGTAGCTGATCGAGTCGAGCACCCCGTAGACCGTGACGTCGCCGTCGTGCGCGTAGCCCTCCACGGCGACCTGGATCCCGGTCATGGCTTCCTCGGCGAGACAGACCTGTCCGCCCACGCCCTCCATCTCCGGGGGCAGGTCGAGGAGTTCGAGCACCGCGTCGAAGGGCCTTCCGACCCGGCCGATGCCCTCTCGTATCGTGTCGACGGCCGTACGGAACTCCGTCATGTCCTTCACCCCGTAGGCGAGTTCCGAGGAGTAGGCGAGGGCCGGCTTGAGCCACATGGGGAAGTTCACGCCTTCGGGCGGCTGCGGGTCGGCGCTGTCGAGGTCCACCCGGCCGAAGTTGGGGCAGGCGTCGACGGCCTTCCGCTGCTCCAGCCGGCTCCAGTACTTGTGCTCGCATTTGACGACGGATTCCAGGCTGGTGGTGCGGGTGCCGTACTCGCTGCCGAGCATCGGCACGAGCGTGCTGACGGGGAAGTCCCAGTAGCCGACGATCGCGTCGATGCTGCCCTCGTGCGCGTCGAGGACGGCGCGGGCGCGGTTCATCAGATCGCGGACCGACACCTCACCGCCCTGCAGCTCATCGAGACCGAGCAGGGGGTGGAAGTGGTAGGTGCCGGCGTCCGGGACGGCACGCAGCGTCGGCAGGTTCGCGTCGTCCAGGCCGAGTACGAAGATGTTCTTGCGCTGTGGGGACACGCGGCGTCCTTCCGTGGGGGTCCACCGCGCGTACCCGCCATCGTCCGGATCAATGGGCGCCGCCACACCCGGCTGAGAGGTGGGGTGCGTGGACCTCACATTCGGGTGCGCTGTTCCGTCGAACCGGCGGGAACGGAATCGGACGAGAAGAATCAGGGACGGTCACGATCATGAGCACACCATCCGAGCCGGGCGACGAGCGGTCCGACGCACGCCCGGAGCCGAGCCTGAGCGCGGTCGTCGGCGAACGCCGCCGGCTCATCAACCTCGCCTACCGGATGCTCGGTTCGCTCGCCGAGGCGGAGGACGCCGTGCAGGAGACGTACGCCCGCTGGTACGCGATGCCCCGGAGCCGGCAGGAGGCCATCGCGTCCCCCGGCGCGTGGCTGACGACGGTGGCCGCCCGGGTCTGCCTGGACGTCCTCGGCTCGGCGCGTGTCAGGCGCGAGCGTTACGTCGGCGAGTGGATCCCCGAACCGCTGCCCGACCGTACGGAGTGGGTCGGCGGGGGCGCCGCGGGCGGCGGGGACGGACCGGTGGACCCCGCGGACCGGGTCACCCTGGACGAGTCCGTGAACATGGCGTTCCTCGTCGTGCTGGAGTCGATGACACCGGCCGAGCGGGTGGCGTTCATCCTGCACGACGTCTTCCGCTACCCGTTCGCCGAGGTCGCCGGCATCGTCGGCCGGAGCGCCCCGGCCTGCCGGCAGCTCGCCGCTTCGGCCCGTCGGCGCGTCCGTGAAGCGCGGGCGCAGACGGGTCCGTCGGCGGAGCAGGCCGTGCTGGTGCGGGACTTCAAGGAGGCGTGGGAGGCGAAGGACATCGAGGCGCTGGTCGGCCTGCTCGACCCGGAGGCCGCGTTGATCACCGACGGGGGCGGGCTGGCCGGGGCGGCCCTGCGTCCGGTGGAGGGCGGCGAGCGCGTCGCCCAGTACCTGGTCCACTTCGCCGAGAAGGTTCCCGCGCTGGTGCTCCTGGAGCGGACGGTCAACGGCCGGCCGGGGCTGGTCGCCCAGCACGCGGGCGCCACCGTCACGGTGGCCGCGTTCGGCCTGGCCGGGGACCGCGTCCACCGTGTCTGGGCGGTGCGCAACCCGGAGAAGCTGCGGCCCTGGCCCGGGAACGGCCCCGGCGCGCCCGGCGCCGGCGGGCCGCCTCAGTCGTGGGGCGGGTAGACGAGACCGCCGTCGCGGACCCGCGCGTCCTTGTTCAGGACCGCGGGCCGCGTCGAGGTGGGCGACAGGATGTCGACGACCTCCGCGCCCGCGACGATCAGCGCGTCGGTGATCAGTCTGCGGTGGCAGCGCCACGGGACGGCCTCGCTGCACATGATCGCGGGCCGTTCGTGCTCCGCGAGTTCCAGCAACGCGTCGAGACCTTCCCGGAACTCGCCGGTCGCCATGTAGTCGGCGTAATCGCGGAAGGCTTTGACCCGCCAGGCGCCGTTCACGCTTTCCACGCCCTTCGGGGTGTGCCGCCGTCCTCCGAGCTTCGGCATCCACCGGTATCCGATGCCGGGCGGCAGGGCATCGATGATTTCCTGCTGGTTCCACTGCGGGAGCCTTCTCGACGACGGGAACGAGCGCACGTCGGCGAGACAGGTGACGTCGTTCCCGCGCAGCAGCTCCAGCAGCTCGTCGAACTCGCGCGTCGAGTGCCCGACCGTGCAGATCCTGTTCACCGCGCCACCTCACGCCACCTCGCCCAGGTCACTTCTTCTCGTGGTGCGCGGGCCAGGTCCGTGGCCTTCGCCCCCTCCGCCCTGGGTACGCTCATTCCGAAGGGCCCGCCACCCGGCGAGCCCCGAGGAGCGTCGGCACGGACGGGAAGCGGGTCGGGCATGTGCACCGCCGAGGACTACCCGGTACGGGCCGCGGCCCGCTCCCGCACGCTGGCCGGCCTCGACGCGGAGCTGATCCGGTGCCGCGCCTGCCCCCGCCTCGTGGAGTGGCGGGAGGAGACCGCCCGCGCCAAGCGTCCGGCGTACCGCGACTGGGAGTACTGGGGACGTCCGGTGCCCGGTTTCGGGCCCTCCGACGCCTCCCTGGCGATCACGGGCCTCGCGCCCGCCGCGCACGGTGGGAACCGGACGGGGCGGATGTTCACCGGGGACCGGGCCGGCGACCTCCTGTACGCGACGCTGTACGAGCTCGGCCTGGCCTCCAGGCCGACGGTGACGGGTCCGGGCGACGGCCTCGAACTGTACGGGGTGAGGGTCACGTCGCCCGTGCACTGCCCGCCGCCCGCCAACCGCCCGACACCCGGCGAGCGGGACACCTGCCGGCCCTGGCTGGCCCGGGAATTCGAACTGCTGCGGCCGACGGTCCGTTCCGTGGTCGTGCTGGGCGGCTTCGGCTGGCAGGCGGCGCTCGCCGCCCTGGAGCGGGCCGGCCGTCAGGTGCCGAAGCCCCGGCCGGTGTTCGGCCACGGTGTCCGTACGACGCTCGCGCCCGCCGACGGGGCGGGCGACCCGCTGACGGTGTTCG
Organism: Streptomyces sp. Mut1; assembly: GCF_030719295.1. Lineage (NCBI taxonomy): Bacteria > Bacillati > Actinomycetota > Actinomycetes > Kitasatosporales > Streptomycetaceae > Streptomyces > Streptomyces castrisilvae. The sequence goes on from NZ_CP120997.1 coordinate 223,999, forward strand.
GCTGCTACCACGTCAGCCAGCGCAATGTCTTCACCGGCCGGCTCACCGCGGCGATGTTCCGCGAGGTGCTCGCCGAGGCGGCCCGGACGGCCGGGCTGCCCGTCGCAGGGTCCGCCCCGGAGTAGGCCGGCCACCGCTCGGGGCCGGACGGCACCGGCCGCCACAATTTCGTAAGATCATCAGGTTCGGACCGCCGGAAATCGAGCAGCCGTCCGTTATGGGTTCACTCTCACGTGCCACCGCCACCCCCTCACCGTCCGGGCGCGCGCTCCGTCCACGAGGCCGCACAACCGCCGGGAGAGCCCGGCCACTCCGCCGACACCTCCTCGCCCCGGTCGCCGTGCTGTCGTTCGCGCTCGTCGCGGCGGCCTGCGACGGCGCCTCGTCGTCCGGCGACCCGGCCGGGGCCGCGGCCCACACCAAAAGCACCGGCTCCGCGCAGACCCCTGCGCCCCCTCCGGACGCGGCCTCGTCGGCGCCCGCCACGCCGCCGTCCTCCCCCGGCACCACACCCACCACGACGCCCGGTTCCGCCACCGCCACGGCCGGCGGCTCCGGTTCCGCTTCGGGCTCCGCACGGTGCACGGCCGAGGGCCTGACCATGAGTGTGCGGCGCGCCGACGCGGGCGCGGGCCACCTTTACTACCGGCTCACCTTCGTGAACAAGTCCGCGCACTCCTGCACCCTCACCGGCTTCCCGGGGGTCTCCCTGATCAAGCGCGACGGCAGCGTCATCGGCGTACCCGCGAAGCGCGAAGGCGCGGCGCAGGGGCGCAGGGTGATCGCCCCGGGCAAGGCGGCGAACGTCACCCTGCACACACTCAACCAGCACATCAACGGTTCCGGGTGCTGGGCCGGCGCCGACTACCTCCGCGTGTACCCGCCCGGTTCCAAGGAGGCGCTCACCCTGCGCGACCCGCAGCTCCGAATCTGCGGCGACCGATTCACGACCAGCTCGGTGGGCGGCTGACCCGCGGTGGACGTGACCGGTCAGGAATCGAGAAGCGTGGCGCGCGGGACGGAAATAGCCTCGACGCATGACCTCCATCGAACACATCACCCTTGAGGCCGAGGACCCGGCCGCCACCCTCCGCTTCTACAATGCGGCCTTCGGTCTCGACTCGCAGATCCGGGCGCGGGCCGCGGAAGCACCGACGACCGGCTTCCGCGGTTACACCCTGTCACTCACCGTCGCCCAGCCGGCCACCGTGCGAAGCCTCATCGACGCGGCGCTCGACGCCGGGGCCACACCGGTGAAGCCGGCCGCCAAGTCGTTCTGGGGCTACGGCGGGGTCGTACGGGCGCCCGACGGCGCGCTGTGGAAGGTCGCGAGCTCGGCGAAGAAGGACAAGGGCCCGGACACCGGGAGGATCGACCAGTTCGTGCTCCTGCTCGGGGTCGGGGACATGGCCGCGAGCAAGCAGTTCTACATCGACCGCGGGTTCACCGTCGGCAAGAGCTACGGGCGCAAGTACGTCGAGTTCGCGACGCCGCAGAGCGCGGTCAAGCTGGCCCTCTACCCGCGCCGCGCCCTCGCCGAGGACGCCGGTGTGCCGCCGGAGGGCACTGGTTCGCACCGGCTGGTCGTCGGCGGCGGCAGCGCCTCGTTCACCGACCCGGACGGCTTCGCCTGGGAGCCCGCCACGCGGTGAACCGCCGGGGCCCCGAAACTCGCGTGCCTCTTCCCCTGCGGTTCTGGGATCCTGCCCGGATGTCGTTGCACCCTTTCGACCCTCTGGTCATCCGTCACACCCACCGCCTGCCCGCCCCGTCCGGGCCCGCCGGGCAAGGCGACGGCGCCGCGCGGCAGTTGGACATCGCGTTGATGTCCGTGGGCTTCAAGCTCTCGGCCGGCGTGCTGGAGCGTCTGTCGGCCCTGTCCGAGGACACCGTGGCCGAGACAGCCACCCGCACGCTGGACGTCGTGCGGCAGATGGTGGGCGACCATGTCCAGCACAACACGTACTTCCGTGACTTCCCCGCGGGTGTGCCGGACACCTTCGACTTCTGGAGGGAGTGCATCACCGACGCGCTCCTGGACGGCACCTCGCGCGCCGGCGCGATCGAGCAGCTGCGCACGGGGCTGGTCGATCTGCTGACCCTGCCGTCGTACGGCAACTACCGGCACTCGTACGCCGAGATGCTCGCCGCGCACGACGAGTTGACGGCTGCCGCCGGCGACCGGATGACGGTCCTGCACCTGGGCGGGACCTCGGAAGAGGAGGTCACCGCGCTCTACCTCGCCCTCGCGGGCAGCAGCACCCCGCTGGGCGAGGAGGGCCTGCGCGACCTCGCCGCGCTGGCCGCGCACTGTGCGGACGGGCCGCAGCCGGAGGCCGTACCCGTGCGCGAGAACAGGGCCGTCGTCAACGCCGGCCGTCTCGCGGCCGGCCGGGACCTTCTGCTGGACACCGTCACCGATGTGCTCCGCCTGGCCTGCGCCCTGAGCGACGGTGATGTGACCCTGGTGGAACCGACCCGCTTCCGGTCGCTGTCCCGGCCGGTGCGCCGGGCGCTGCTGGCCGGGCTCGACGCCGTGGTCGCGGCGGCGCCCGGCAAGCTCGCCGACGTGCCGGCCCATCGTGAGGCGTTCAAGCGTCTCGGCGAGCGCCTGCATCCGCACGAGTACCCGAACCGGCCGCATGCCGCCGAGGTCTTCGCCGTGGCCCGGGGCGAGCGGGAGGCCCGGTCCCTCGACAGCCGCGTCGAGGAGCTGCTCGGCGCCGATGACGTGACCGGCGCGGCGCGGCTGCTGGCGGCCGCCCCGGGCAAGCTGTTCCGCTCGCTGGACCGTCTGCTGCGCTTGTGCCGTACAGACGGCGAACGCGATGCGGTCGTGGCCGCCGCCGGGCAGGCCGCCCCGCACGTGTCGGGCAGGGTCCTGCTGTCGGTCCGTGAGCACCTGCACAACCGGACCGGGGCACCGGGCGGGCGCCGTGTCTTCGTCAATCAGCGCGCCCGTGCCTGGGTCGCCACCGACACCCGTCCGCCGGTACCGCGGCCCGGGATCGAACGCCTGATCGCGGCGCTGGACGCGGAGACGAGCCGCCGCCTGCCGGAGGCCGGGCACCTGCTGATCGACCCGGATGTCCTGGATGTGGCGCTCCCGCTCAGCGGCAAGTCGACGGCCGAGGGCCTCGGGGTGCTCCCCCGCGGCTCCCTGACCCCCGTCGACGGTGAGCTGCTGCGCTTCTTCGTCCACTGGAGGCAGACGGAGCACGACACCGACTTCGACCTGTCCGCGCTGATGCTCGACGCCGACTACGAGACGGTGTGCTGGCTGTCGTACACCGCGCTCACCGAGGTCGGGGGCGAACACTCCGGTGACATCACGGAAGCCCCCGAAGGCGCCTCGGAGTTCATCAACCTGCGTCTGGACGCCGTACGCGGTGACTTCATCGTCCCGCAGGTCAACATCTTCTCCGGGGAGAGCTTCGAGGCCGTCGAGGAGTCGTTCTTCGGGTTCATGACCCGCGACGCCGAGCAGGCGGGCCGCCCGTTCGAGCCGCGTACGGTCCGCATGAAGTCCGAACTGCGCGGGCCGGGCAGGGTTGCCCTGCCGCTGGCATTCCTGCGCGGCCCCGACGGCGGCTGGCGGGCCAGGTGGCTCCACCTGTACCTGGCGGGCAGCCCGTACGCGAACCGCGTCGAGGGCAACCGGGTGTCCGTGGCGACCCTGGTGCGCGGCGTCGTCGAGCGCGACTACCTGACGGTCCGCTACCTCACCGGTCTGATGGCGGGGCGTGGAGCGGCCACCACGCTGTGGGACGGGGTGACGGTGCCGGACGGCCCGGTCACGTACATCGGTCTGGAACGCCCGGACGGCCTGCACCCGGACTCCGTGATCGTCACTCCGGCACATCTGCGCGACCTGATCCCCGCGTGACTGGTAGCGTCGGTCCCGGCGAGGCCATGGGAGGACTTCCTTCTCACACCTTCGATTAGTCCTTCCGCTTTCCTCGCCCTCGACGTGACGCCGTACAGGGTGGCTCGCCGCCCGGTGGGGCGATACTGATCGTGACGGTCGTCCCGCCGGTGGACCGAGGTCGGATGCCGGCTGGACCGACCGGGACAGAGCTCTGCCGACGTCTGCGAGGGGAGCCGTTCATGACCACGGCGAAAGACCTGTTCATCACCGCCATGGACCCGAAGGCGGAACACCCCGTCGGACAGGGCGACCTCTCACTCGCACTCGCGGGAGCGGAACTGATCGACCTCATCGGCGCGGGAGCGGCCGGCCTGGACGGTGACCGCGTCGTGGCGGGCGGTCCCCCGGAGCCGGAGGACCGGCTCCTGGCCGAGGCCGCCGCCGCGCTCACCCGGCAGGGGCCCCACGAGCGGATCGACGACTGGCTGTGGCGCCGGGGCCGGGATCTCGCGGCCGCGTACCAGGCCGCCCTGGAGGCGGACGGCGAGCTGAACCCGAAGCGGGGCCGCCGGCTGTCCTTCGGCGCGGAACGCGTGGAGGCCGCCGATACGCCCGCGCGCCGCCGGGCGGCCGCCCGCTGGGAGGAGAGGGAGCCCGTCCTGACCGCTCTTGCCTCGGCGGTGGGCATCGAGAGCGAGCGGTCCGACGAGGAGACCGATCTCGGTGACGAGGTGACGGTCGTGGTGGCCGGCGTCCATGACGCGGTGATGGAGCTGGAGGCCGTACGCCAGAGGCGCTCCATCGAGAACGCCGCCTTCGCCAACGTGTGGCGCGGACCCTGACCTTGCACGCCGCCGGAGCCGCCCGAGGACGTCGGGCGTCCCCGTAGCGGGTCTTGCCGCCGATACGGGCTTCGGTGGTCCCCTTCCTCCCCCGTGGGCCCGTCAGCCGGGGAGTGCGTCGACGGTGCGGGCGACGGGGGCGAAGAGGTCGCCGATGGCGGTGAGGGCCGCGGTCTTGAGCGCGGCGGCCGGCAGGACCGTGCCGTCGGGTGCGGTGAGGCTGCGGGTGGCGGTGGCCTCGGCGACGACGGCGGGCCGGTAGCCGAGGTTGAAGGCCCCCTGAGCGGTGTAGTTGACGCACATGTGGGTCATGAAGCCGGCGAGGACCAGCTCCTTGCCGCTGCCGGGCGCCGCGCCCAGGGCGGTCAGGGTCTTCTCCAGTTCGGTCCGGTGGAAGGAGTCGGGGAAGTGCTTGACCACCACCGTCTCGCCCTCCCTGGGGGCCACCTCGTCGCTGATGGCACCGATGCGGGCGCGGATGTCGTACGCGGAGCCCTCACCGCCGTCGTGGACGACGTGGATGACGGGGGTGCCGGCGGCCCTGGCCCGTTCCAGCAGGCGGGCACAGGCGGCGACGGCCTCCTCGGCACCCTCCAGGGCCATGACGCCGGTGCGGTAGGTGTTCTGGACGTCGATGAGGATCAGGACGGAGTCGCTCAGCCGGGGCAGCCGGGTTTCCGCGCCCGTGACCTCGCGCAGCGTCGGGGACGGCCGGTGGGTGGCGGTGTTCATGGTGTGCCTTTCTCGGGGATGCGGGCAGGGCGGAGCTGTCCGCCCCGCGTGGGCGGGAAGAAGTCGCGGGTGACGGTGGAAGGCCGACGCGTCAGGCCGGCCCGGTGCGGAAGCGGCGGCGGTAGGCGGCGGGGGTCGTGGCGAGCTGCCGTCGGAACACCCGGTGCAGGGTCTCCGCCGAGCCGAGCCCGGCCGTCGCCGCGACACGGTCGAGCGGGTCATCGGTCGTCTCCAGCAGCCGGCGGGCCGCCTCGACCCGGGCGGCCTCCACATAGGCGGCCGCGGAGACGCCGGTCTCCTGTGTGAAGACCCGGGCGAAATGCCGCTCGCTCAGACACATCCGCCCGGCGAGCACCTCCGCACGGAGGTCCGCGTCGAGGTGGTCGGCGATCCACAGCCGCAGGTCGTCGATGTCGCGCCGCGAGGAGGCAGGCCTGCTGAGGGGAACGGAGAACTGGCTCTGCCCGCCCTGCCGCTTGAGGTACATCACCAGTTGCCGCGCCACGGCCAGCGCGACGTCCTCGCCCCGGTCCTCGGCCACCAGGGCGAGTGCGAGATCCAGGCAGGCGCTGATGCCGGCCCCGGTCCACACCCGGCCCCGGTCGGCACGGACGAAGATCGGGTCCGCGTCGACGGTGACCTCCGGGTGCGCGGCGGCGAGCTGCGCGGCCGTCGACCAGTGGGTGGTGGCCGTTCTGCCGTCGAGGAGTCCGGCCGCGGCCAGCAGGTGTGCGCCCACGCACACGGACGCCACCCGACGGGCGTGCCGGGCGGTCTCCTTGACCCACGCCACGATGTCCTGGTCGATCCGGGCGACGGGGCCGTCGTCGGTCATGTCGACCGCGCCGGGCACCAGCAGGGTGTCCACCTGCCCGCCGACCTCGGCGAAGGTCAGGTCGGGGACCAGCCGGACACCCGCCGATGTCCGTACCGCGCCCGCTTCGGGGGCGGCGAGCCGGACCTCGTAGTCGGCGCGGCCCCCGCCGGCCCGGTTGGCCAGGGCGAAGACCTCGGCGGGGCCGGCGACGTCGAGGAGGTCGACGCCGGGGAAGACCGCGATGACGACGCGGTGTGGGGTGGGCATGGACCCATCGTCGTCAGGATCCGGGGTGGCCGCAATGACGGTTGACTGTCACATCCGGACATGCGGGCACCGGGCGGCCGGGCACCCGGGCGGCCCCGGGGCGGCGGCGGTTCGAGATGCGGGCGCGGGGCGGCGCTGATTCGCTGGAGTGGTCGGCTCTCCATCGAGAACCAGGAGTGATCATGAGCGTTGCGGACGAAACCGGCGGCCGCGCCGAGCGGATCCGGGCCAAGGCGCGGGAGATGCAGGAGGCCGCCGATCGTGCGTCCGACCCGCAGGAGCGCCGGCGCCTCCAGGACAAGGCGCGCCGGCTCCGGGAGCGGAGCGACCAGGTGACCACCAAGGGCGACCACGGGACGAACCCGCTCTGACCCGCGGTGCCACCGGAGCGGGCCGGCGGCCCCGGGGGTCACTGGGTGAAACGGGGCAGCCATTTCACCTGGTAGTCGGGGTGCCCGGCGTGTTCGGCGGCCATCTGCCGGACCGCGAAGCCCAGGCCGAAGGCCCGGCCCGAGGCGAAATCGCGCTGCGGCCGGTCGATGTCGAGGGCGGCGACCTCGGTGTACTCGTCCAGGAGGACCCGGTTGGTCTCGATGCGCTGGAGGGTGCGGGCCGGGTCCTGCCGGGCGATGTGACGGTCGTAGCCGTGGTTGCGCAGGGTGAAGGCGATCGCACCGCCGCGGTCGTGGATCTCGCCGGGCACCTCGGCCGGGCAGCGCCACCCCTCGCCGCCCGCTGCCCGCGCTGCCTGCTCTTCCTCGTCGAGGCGTGCCCGGACGAACGCGACGAGGCCTGAGTTGTCTGTCATAGGTTCTGCATCCTTCCGCTCGACCCCACCCCTCAGGGGCCGAGCTGGACACTATCCCGCCACGCGCGCCAGGTCCCGCAGCTGCTCACGCCACGCGATCCGGGTCCCGCGCCGGCCGGTGGCGCGCCGCCCCGGGGCAGCGCCCACCGGCCGCGGTGTTCCCGCCGTCTCAGTGGCCGCCGTCGACCGGCTCCAGTACGAAGACGGGGATCTCCCGGTCCGTCTTCTTCTGGTAGTCGGCGTAGTCGGGGAACGCCTCGACCGCGCGCTCCCACCAGAGCGCCTTCTCCTCGCCGGTCACCTCACGGGCGGTCATGTCCCGGCGCACCGGCCCGTCCTGGAGCTCCGCGCGCGGGTCGGCGACGAGGTTGTGGTACCAGACCGGGTGCTTCGGGGCGCCGCCCTGGGAGGCGACCACCGCGTACCGGCCGTCGTGCTCGACGCGCATGAGGGGCGTCTTGCGGATCTTCCCGCTCTTGGCGCCGACGGTCGTCAGGACGATGACCGGCATGCCGCGCATCGTCGTCCCCTCCGTTCCCCCCGAGCTCTCGTACTGCTCGACCTGGTCACGGACCCACTGTGCGGGGCTCGGCTGGTACTCGCCCTGAAGAGGCATGCGTCTTTCCCATCGTCGACGTCCGGCCGGGTCATCTCATCGGCCGCGGCACCTCATCATGGCTTCAACGACTTCGGCCTCCGCGAAAGTCCGCCCGGTCGACGTGTCGCACGGATCGGCCGGGTTCACTCGGTGTCGACGAAACCCATGGTGCGGTTCATCCCGATCGCGCTCGCGTTCGCGGGGTGGTGGAACGTACGGATCCGGTGCAGACCGCACAGGCGCGCGAAGTCCATCCCGAACGTCTTCATGGCGATGGAGATGCCACGGCCCCGGTAAGGAGCCCTCACCCCGGTCATCTCGTTGAACACGAAGCCGGTGTGGCGGGACGTGGCCGCCAGTCCGATCCACTCCTCGCCGTCGAGGGCGATCACGACACCGCGCGGGTCGTACGACGGTACGTCGAAGCGGCGTGCGCAGAATTCCTCGTACGTGAAGAACTCGCCCCGCTCCGGAATGTCGGCGGAGCACTCCTTGTTGAGCTCGTACAGCGCGCGGCGGTGCTCCGGGGTGTCGCCCAGCTCCGCGAGCGTGGTCAGCCGGATGCCCTGGTCCCGGCACCGGGTGACGTAGGCGCCGAACCGTTCGGCGTCGAAGGTCGTGGTGTCGAGTTCGAGCCGCACCCAGTGGTCAGTCATGTTCCGCCCTCCGCCCGTGCCGCGTCCCGCGCGACCACCGAAGCCCCCACCCTACGCAGGGCGGGGGCTCCTGTTCCCGGTGGGTTCCGGTGACGGGTGTCGTCAGCTGACGTTGACGTCGATGCACGCGTAGAAGGCGTTGGCGGTGTCGGCGATGTTCCAGACCGCGAGGACCTTCTGCTTGCCCGAGAGGTTGCCGAAGTCCACCTGGTGGGTGACGGTCGCGCCGGGCTGGGCGCCGTTGTCGTTGAACTCCGCGATCTTCTGGCCGGACGCGAAGTACTGCCAGGTACTGGTGGCGTGACGGGCGGTCAGTACCCACTGGAACGAGGTGCTCCGGCTCACCGGGGTGACCTGCCAGCCCTTGGAGTCGTCGTCCAGCTCGGCGAAGCCGCTGTTGCCGCCGCTGCAGCTGGTCAGCCCCTTGGGGCCCTCCACGCTCTGCGGTTCGTACGTGATGGAGCCGCAGCTGACGGTCCCGGCGGCGCACTGGGCCTGCCGGCTGGGCGGTGACGAGATGTAGCCGTGGGCGCTGGCGGAGCCGGTCGGCAGGGTGAGCGCGAGTACGGGGGCGAGTACGGCCCCGACGGCCGCGGCGGTCTTCCTTTTCGCGTGCATGCTTCTCCTTCACATGAGGCGTCGCTGCGCGCGGACTGTGGGGAGTCCGAAAGCGGCAGACCGGCCTCTCAGGTGTGGGGCCAAGAGGTGCGAAGGGCACGGCAGAACCATGACCGGACACCCCTGCGTAGGGGGTGGCCGGGGCCGGGCCCTGCACTTGGACTAGACCATACCCAGGGAGCAGTGGGCGTCAAGGGTCCCGCTGGAGAAGCGAGTTGGGGTGGCGGGTGAGGGGCGGGCGGTGCCGGCCGGATTCACACCGGAGGCCGCGGCACCTGCGCCGGTCGCTGTACGAGGGAGCGGACGGTCCGGTCGCCGCACGCCGTCACCCGCCTCCCTCACGCCCCGGTGACGCCGTCCAGCCGCTCCCGTACCAGGTCGGCGTGGCCGATGTGGCGCGCGTACTCGCTGATCATGTGGACGTGGATCAAGCGCAGGGAGTAGACCTCGCCGTTGTGGGTGAAGGTGTCGTCCAGTGAGGCGCCCGCCACGATCTCGTCGGCGAGCCGGCACTCCTCGACCAGCCGGGCGTAGTCCTCGGCGGCTCGGGCCGGGTCGAGGTCCTCGAAGTCCGCGTCCTTGCCCTTCGCGGGGTCGTACATCGGCTCCAGCTCCTGGCCGGCGAACCGCTGCCGGAACCAGGTGCGTTCGACCTTGGCCATGTGGCGTACGAGCCCCAGGAGCGCGAGGTTCGACGGCGGGACGGTCCGCTCGGCGAGCTGCTCACCGGTCAGGCCGGCGCACTTCTGGAGCAGGGTGGAGCGGAACCAGTTCAGGAATCCGGTGAGCGTCTCCCGCTCTCCGGCGACGAGCGAGCCGGGCGTACGTGTGGCCTCAGGGGCTGTCCATGTCATCCGGCGATCATGCCCGGGGAGCGGGCGTGCGCACGAACCCTTTACGGCCGCATGCTGTAGCCGCTGTCGTCCGGGGAGGAGCGGGTCACGGACGTCGTGACGCCGCTGATGACCCCGATGACGAGGAAGAGGACCAGCAGCGCCTTTCCTGCGGTGCTCATGACCAGCGGCCTGGTGGCGGAGCGCGGTTCCTCCTGCGGTACCAGGGCGGCGTCCTCGCCGAACAGGCCCTTGGGGTAGGCGGGGCTGAGCATCGACAGATAGGCGGACACCCGCATCTCGTAGCGCAGGGTGGCCGCCGTGGCCTCGAACAGGGGCCGGGGCATGCGCCCGAGGATCAGCGTGATCAGCCACCACAGGATCGCCAGGGCGGACCAGCCGGATGTGGCGAGCCCCTGCACGATCGCCGCGGGGATCACCAGGATCAGGCGGAACAGGACGGCGAGCCGGTTGAGCCGGGTCGGCCGGACATCGATGCGTACCGGGTAGTGCGGCGGCTGGGTCAGGGTGAAGGGCGGGTAGCTGTCGATGAGCAGCATGCCGCTCGCGCCCACCCGTGTCCGGTAGGCCAGGACCCCGGCGAGGAAGCGGTAGACGGGTGCGGGCAGCCGGCCGAGCGCCAGGGCGGCGAACCAGCCGAACACGACGGTGAAGAAGGCCGCGATCTCCAGGAAGAACAGCACGACGGCGTGCGGGATCAGCAGGAGCAGCCGGAACAGGATGGTGAGCCTGCGCCGGCGCGCGGGTTCGGTCACGTCCAGCACGGGCAGGAACTCGGCGGCGTCTCCGGCTCGTCGCCCCGGGCTCCACTGGGCGTCCGTCATGTCGCTCCCCTTCGGCGGTGACCGGCGCGGCCCCTGTTCATGTCACGCCCGGTGTCCTGTCACCGTCGGCCCGGGGAAAGCCCTCCGCAATCGGCCACGGGCCGATCGAGGTATCGGTCGGTTCCCGGCGCTCGTCCCGGTCAGCGCTTGCGGGGGCGGCCCCGGGCGGCCCCGGCCCGTACGCCCTGCCGCATCCGTGACCAGCGCGAACCGGTCCGCCCACTGTGTGCCTTCGGCCGGGCACGGCGGCGGGCCGTCTTCGGGCGGGGTACCGGGGCGGGCTTCGCCGTACGGCCGGGCCCGTCCGCGAGGACGTGGTAGCGGTGGCTCAGGCGGCGCCCGATCAGCAGGTAGGCCAGGACCGCTCCCGCGGTGTTGAGGATGACGTCGTCCACGTCGAAGGCGCGGCCCGCGACGAGTGCTCCCTGTGCCAGTTCGACCACGGCGATGACCAGCACCGTCAGCAGGATCATGCGGATCATCCGCAGCCGTCGCGGTACGAGGACGGGCAGCAGGACACCGAACGGCATGCCCAGCAGAAGGTTGCCCCCGGCCTGCTTGCACGCGGCGAGGAAGGTGTAGTCCTCGGCGTACTGGCGCAGGGAGCGTCCCGGTCGCAGGTTCGACGTGACGAGATCCTCGGACGCGGGCGACGGGGTGAGCGTCACCTTCGCCAGGACGACGGAGAATCCGACCAGGGCCAGGAAGGCCAGGCCCAGTAGGGAGACGCGCAGCAGAAGCCGCCCCCATCCCCTGGACCGGGTCGTGTCGCGTTCACCTTGCGCGGCTGCTGCGTCCATGGAGCCCGGATGCCCCGGAAGGCGCGGGCCACTCCCGGCGCGGCCGTGCGGGGACCGGGTCCGCAGGTCAGACTGGTCGCAGTGGGCCGGTCGCGGAAGGCCCGGCGCATACGGCAGGAAACGAACCGATGCGGAGGTCCTATGACGGGCGACCACGCGAACGCGCCGCTGCACTGTCTGGTCACCGGCGCCACCGGGTACATCGGCGGCCGGCTGGTGCCGGAACTCCTCGCGGCGGGGCACCGGGTGCGGTGTCTGGCCCGCACCCCGGAGAAGCTCCGGGACTATCCGTGGGCCGGGGAGGTGGAAGTCGTCCGGGGCGATGTCACGGACGCGGAGTCCCTGGCCCCGGCGATGCGCGGCATCGACGTCGCGTACTACCTGGTGCACGCCCTGACGACCGGGGCCGGCTTCGAGGAGACCGACCGGCGGGCCGCCTCCGGGTTCGCGGAGCAGGCGCGGGCGGCGGACGTCGGCCGCATCGTCTACCTCGGCGGCCTCACGCCCGAGGGCACGCCGGCGCGTGAGCTGTCGCCGCATCTGCGCTCGCGGGCGGAGGTGGGCCGCATCCTGCTGGACTCCGGCGTCCCGACCACCGCCCTGCGCGCCGCGGTCATCATCGGTTCCGGCTCCGCCTCGTTCGAGATGCTGCGCTACCTCACGGAGCGGCTGCCGGTCATGGTGACGCCGAGCTGGGTGTCGACCCGGATCCAGCCGATCGCGGTGCGCGACGTGCTGCGCTACCTGGTGGGCGGAGCGGGCATGCCCCGGGACGTGAACCGCACCTTCGACATCGGCGGGCCGGACGTCCTGACCTACCGGGACATGATGCAGCGGTACGCGCAGGTCGCCCAGCTGCCGCACCGGGTGATCCTGCCCGTGCCGATGCTGACACCGGGCCTCTCCAGCCACTGGGTCGGGCTCATCACCCCCGTACCCGCGCCGATCGCCCGGCCGCTCGCGGAATCCCTGCGGTACGAGGTGGTGTGCCGGGAGCACGACATCGCACAGTACGTGCCGGACGGCGCGGGGCAGCCGTTCACCTTCGACACGGCGCTGCGGCTGGCCCTGCAACGGGTCAGGGAGGCCCGCGTCACCACCCGGTGGTCCTCCGCCTCCGTGCCGGGGGTGCCCAGCGACCCCCTGCCCACGGACCCCGACTGGGCGGGCGGCAGCCTGTACACGGATGTGCGCGAGCGCACCGTCGACGCGTCACCGGCCGCTCTGTGGCGGGTGGTCGAGGGCATCGGCGGCGAGCACGGGTGGTACTCGTTCCCTCTGGCCTGGGCGGTACGCGGCTGGCTCGACCGGCTGGTGGGAGGCGTGGGCCTGCGGCGCGGGCGGCGCGACACCGACCGGCTGCGGGTGGGCGACTCGCTGGACTTCTGGCGGGTCGAGGAGATCGAACCGGGCCGGCTGCTGCGACTGCGCGCGGAGATGCGGCTGCCGGGCCCGGCCTGGCTGGAGATGTACGTGGAGCGGGACGAGAACGGGCGTACGCGTTACCGGCAGCGGGCCCTGTTCCATCCTCGCGGGCTGCTCGGTCACGCGTACTGGTGGGGCGTCTCGCCCTTCCACGCCCTGGTGTTCGGCGGCATGGCCCGCAACATCGCGCGGGCGGCCGAGACCGCCGTGTCACCCGGACGGGCGGTACCCGCGGTGTCGTCCTGAGCGGCGCGGGCCGGGGCGTGGAACGGACGGCAGCATGGCAGTCCCCGCCTCACCTGGAGTTGCCCCATGACCACAGCGGTCGTCCTGTTCACCGCCGATCTCCGCCTGCACGACCATCCGCCGCTGCGGGCCGCACTCGCCGGCGCCGACGAGGTCGTGCCGCTGTTCGTCCACGACCGCGCGATCGAGGCGGCCGGGTTCGACGCCCCGAACCGGCGTGCCTTCCTCGCCGACTGTCTGCGCGATCTCGACGCCGGGCTGCGGGACCGGGGCGGCCGGCTGGTGATCCGGTCGGGCGAGGTGGCCGCCGAGGTGTGTGCCGTCGCCGCCGAGACCGGCGCGCGGGAGGTGCATGTCGCGGCGGGGGTCAGCGCGTACGCCCGCCGCCGGGAGGAGCGGCTGCGTGAGGCACTGGGGTCCGCAGGGCGTGGGCTGCGCGTGCACGACGGGGTGATCACCGCGGTGGCGCCGGGCGCGGTGACCCCCGCGTCCTCCGACCATTTCGCCGTGTTCACCCCGTACTTCAGGCGCTGGTCGGGCGAGCGGCTGCGCGATGTCTTCGGCGCTCCGCGCACGGTGCGGGTGCCTGAGGGGGCGCGCTCGGAGAAGGTGCCGGCCCGGGGCGGTGTCCGTGGGGTCTCGGAGGGTCTCGCGGAGGGCGGCGAGAAGGCGGCGCGCAGGGCCTTCACGAACTGGCGGCGTCACGGGCTCGCCGCGTACGAGGACCGGCACGACGACCTGGCGGGCGACGCCACCTCCCGGCTCTCCCCGCATCTGCACTTCGGCACCCTGTCCCCGGTCGAGCTGGTGCGCCGGGCGCGGGACACGGGCGGCGCCGGCGCCGAGGCGTTCGTCCGGCAGCTGTGCTGGCGCGAGTTCCACCACCAGGTCCTCGCGGCGCGGCCGGCCGCGTCCTGGGAGAACTACCGCACCAAGCACGACCGGTGGCGCCGTGAGGCGGACGCGGCCGGCGAGGTCGAGGCGTGGCGGCAGGGGCGCACGGGCTATCCGGTGGTCGACGCCGCGATGCGCCAGCTGCGGCACGAGGGCTGGATGCACAACCGGGGCCGGCTGCTCGCCGCCTCCTTCCTGACGAAGACCCTGTACGTGGACTGGCGTGTCGGCGCGCGGCACTTCCTGGACCTTCTGGTGGACGGTGACATCGCCAACAACCAGCTGAACTGGCAGTGGATGGCCGGGACCGGAACCGACAGCCGGCCCAACCGGGTGCTCAGCCCGGTGGCGCAGGCCAGGCGTCTGGACCCGGACGGCGACTACGTCCGGCGCTGGGTACCGGAGCTGGCGTCACTGTCCGGGGCGGCCGTGCACGAGCCGTGGAAGCTGCGCGGCGCTGAGCGTGAGCGCCTGGACTATCCGGAGCCGGTGGTGGACCTGGCCGATGGCCTGACCCGGTTCAGGCAGGCGCGCGGGCTCGGCTGACGGCGGCGGCGTGGACCCGGGCCGCCACGCCGGACGCGGCGCAACACGGCCGGGCGGGCGGGCTGCGGCGAAGATGCTGGGGTGGCGACTCCCCGTTACCAGTCATCCACCGGTCCGGCCGGCCCCGAGGGGGCGGGGGCGGCGCACGGCCACCTCGCGCTGTTGCTGCTGTCGGCTGCCTCCGGGGCGGCGGACGCCTTCGTCTTCATCTGCGTGGGACAGGTCTTCGCCGGGGTGATGACCGGCAACCTCGTGCTGCTGGGCGCCTCGGCGGTCGGGGCGGGCGAGGAAGGCGTGGCGCTGCGTGTGGTGACCGCGCTGTTCTCGTACGGCTGCGGTGTGGCCGGGGCCGCCGTCGTGGGTGAGCGGGTGTGGCGGCGGATGCCGGTGATGCTCCTGGCGGAGGTGGTGCTGCTCGCGGCCGGGGCGGCGCTGTGGGCGGCGCGGCTGATCACGTCGGACACGGACCGGCTGGGGCTGCTGGCGCTCATGGGGCTCGCGATGGGAATTCAGGGGCGGGTGCGCGCCACGCCCACGAACTACTTCACCGGCACCCTGACCTCTCTCATCGGCCGGCTCGCCGTGGGCAGACGGCACGACGGCGACGGCTGGGTGGCGGGGCGGCTGGCCGCCGTGGTGGCGGGGGCCGCGCTGGCGGCCCTGATGGTGCGACTGTGGCCCGCCGCGGGAGCCGTGGCACCCGCCGCGCTCGCCGGGGCCGCGCTGCTGGCCGGGACGGTGGTGGGGCGCGGGCAGGGTGATGCCGCCGGGGCCGGGGAGCCGGGCAACGGGAAGCCCCGGCCGGATCGGGGGAATCCAGCCGGGGCGGCTTGAATGTGGGCGCTCAGGGCGTCATCCACATATAGGTGAACGATAAACCACCGCGCACTGTTCCCGGCCATCCCTGCCCCAAACTGTGATCCAGGGCACGACGCGGGGCGCGCGAGGGGCTTCACGCCCCCTGGGAGGACGTCTCGCCGCCGTAGCGGCGGTTGAACCGCTCGATCCGGCCGGCCGTGTCCAGCACCTGCTGGGTGCCGGTGTAGAACGGGTGGCTCGCCGACGAGGTCTCCACGTCGATCACGGGGTAGCTGCGGCCGTCCTCCCACGTCGTCCGCCGGTCGGAATCGGCGGTCGAGCGGGTGAGGAAGGCCGTCCCGGCGGCACGGTCGCGGAAGACCACCGGACGGGAGACGGGGTGGATTCGTGACTTCATGGGCATCCTCTCCGGACTCGTGGACCACGACCCGCCCCCTTTACGGGAACGGGATTCGTTTTCGTTCCGCCCCGTACAACACGAGGGCACCCGCCCCCATTCCCACCCCTCCGCACCCGCCGCACCCCGGCAGCCGCATATGCCACGACGCCCGGCGCGCGCGCCGCGCGAACACGGCGCGCGTGCGCCCGCCACCCCCTCCACGCCCCCGCTGACTTGCACCAACCACCGCCAGCAGCAAGGCTGTTCGAAAAATATGGGCTACAGTCAGCCGCTGGCATATGCCAGATGCAAGAACGCGTCGAGTGTTGCCAAATCACTTACGGGCCTCTTCCGGCTGTGCGAAAGTCGTATGCGGTCCACCCTTCAGAACTGGTTGTGCCGCCCTGTATCGGAGTACGACATGCCGTCCCCCCTCTCCGCGGACCGCCCCGCCCCCCAGCCGCCCGAGCGCGATGCCGTCGATGCGTTGATCCATCGGACGCGTCGACTGCGCGGCGATGTGGACGCGGTGCGGCGCGATGCCGTGCGCATCGACGAGGACGATCCGCAGATGCGCTGGCAGCGCGCGCTCTGCGACCTGGCGGTCCACCACCTCGACGATCTCGGCACCCACCTCGGACAGCTCAAGGAGGGCCTGCCCGCGGAATGCGCCGGCCCGCCCGCGCGTACGAGCGAGGAGGACGCCGCCGACGAGCCCGCCGGCTCCCTCATCGGCCGGGTGGGCAGCGCCGAATGGAATCTGCTGACCGACGCGGTCAGCTGGTCCGACGAGCTGTTCGGAATCTTCGGCCGTGCCCCGGAGGCGGGCGGTCTGTCGCTGGACGACCTGCCGTCGACGCTGCTCCCCGAGGACCAGCCCTTACTCACCGCGCTCGTGACGGACTGCCTGGTGGACGGCAAGCCGATAGACGGCGAGTTCCGCATCACGCACACCGACGGGCGCATCCGCACCCTGCACATGACGGGCGAACCCGTGCTCGACACGGACGGCTGCACCGCATCCATGTGGGCGGTCATCCGGGACGTCAGCGCACTGCGGCGCAGCCAGCAAGTGGTGCGCCGCACGCACGACTCCCTGCGGCGCGAACAGCACATCGCCAGGGCCGAGCGCCGGATCGCGGTGGAGCTGAAGGAGGCCGTGCTCCCCCCGTGGCAGAGCTCCCTGCGGCTCCCGGACCACGGCCCCGGCACCCTGGACATCGCCGCCCACTACCTCCCGTCGGAGACGAGCGCCCTGGTCGGCGGCGGCTGGTACGACGCGATGGAACTGCCGGACGGCAGGACCCTGCTCACCGTCGGCGATCTGACCGGCCACGGCATCCAGGCCACCTCCGCGATGGCAGTGGTCCTGGGCGCCCTGCGCGGCATGGCGGTGGCCGGCATCGAGCCCGGGGCCCTGATGGGCCACCTCAATCAGTTGCTGGAAACCTCCATTCAGCCCGCTCTGGGCAGTGCCGTGTGCTGCCGCTTCGACCCGGAGACACGCACCCTCGACTGGGCACAGGCCGGGCATCCCGCGCCACTGCTCTTCCGCGACGGGACCGGGCGCCCGCTCCCCCCACCGGACGGAGTGCTGCTCGGAGCGGCCTCCGAAGTCGCCTACGAGCAGGACGACGTGCGCCTGCTGCCCGGCGACGTGCTGGTGCTGCACACCGACGGACTGGCCCGGGACAGGGCCGACGGGCGCGGCGGCGCGCACCCGGGCACTCGGACGCTGCTCGCCCTTGCACCACGCTTCAGCCGGGCCCGTTCGGCGCAGGAGTGCGTCCGGGCCGTCGTCGAGGAGTTCGGCGGGGCCGAGCGACTGGACGACGCGGGTGTGCTGATCGCCCGCATCGGGGCATAGCGAATCAGCGGCGGACCTCGCCGAGGCGCCGACGGATCAGCTCGCGTCGTTCATGGACCTGCGGGACTCATCCGGCCCCGGAGCTCATCAGATCTCCGCACTCCTCGGTTTCACCACGCGGTTCTTCTGGGGGAGCGAGAGCTGGATCTCCTGGCGCAGGTCCTCGATCTTGGCGTAGCCCGCGAACTGCCCGGTCAGCCGGTACATCTCGCGCAACCGGTCCCAGGTCCGGTGGGAGGAGGTCTCCCCCATCGTGACCAGGGCGAGCCGCGCGTAGCGGTCGGCCTGTTCCGGGTCGTCGGCGATGAAGCAGGCCGAGGCGAGCGAGATGTAGTCGAAGATCTTGGACCGCTGGCGCCCGTTGACCCGCAGTTCGAGCGCCTGCTTCGCGTGACGCTGGGCGATGGTCGCCGCCGACGGATCGTGCTCGGCGAGCGTGCGGAAGGCCAGGGCCTGCATGCCGTGCATGTCGGCCTCGTCAAACATCTGCATCCAACTGGGCGGCGGCACGTCGCTCTTGTCCGAGACGAACAGCTCCTCGGCCCGGCCGAGGGTGCGCCGCATGGCCTGGCCCCGGCCCATGGACGCCTGCGCCCACGCCTCGATGGTGTACAGCATCGCCTGGGTGCGCGGCAGGACGTTCTCGCCCGAGCCGGACTTGGCGAGCTTCATCAGGTCCAGCGCGTCGTCGGGGCGGCCCAGGTGGACCATCTGACGGGCCGCGCGGGACAGTGCCTCGCCCGCGCGCGGGCGGTCGCCGCCCTCACGCGCCGCGTGCGCGGCGATGACGAAGTACTTCTGGGCGGTGGGTTCGAGGCCGACGTCGTGGGACATCCATCCCGCGAGCACGGCGAGGTTGGCGGCCACGCCCCACAGGCGCTTCTGGAGATGGTCGGGGTGGCGGTAGGCGAGCATGCCGCCCACCTCGTTGAGCTGGCCCACCACCGCCTTGCGCTGGAGACCGCCGCCCCGGGAGGCGTCCCAGGCCCGGAACACCTCCACGGACCGCTCCAGCGCCTCGATCTCCTCGGAGCCGATGGGAGCGGCCTCGTACCGGTCGAAGCCGGCGGGGTCCGCGTGTACGGGATCGCCGGCGCGAGGGGCGTCGGCGGCCAGTACGGGGTCGGTGTGCAGCCAGTCGTGCATGGGGCCGGCGATGGTGGAGCCGGCGGCGAGCGCGGCGCCCGCGCCCACCAAGCCGCGTCGGTTGAGCATAAGGTCCATTCCCGTGAATTCGGTGAGGACCGCTGCCGTCCGCTCGGGCGCCCACGGGAGTTGGTCGGGATTGTCCTGCGTCCCGGCCTCTCGCCGCTTCCCCACACGCCCGCGCCGGCCGAACCCGAGGTCCTCGATGGTCACGACACGGCCGAGCCGCTCGGTGAACAGGGCCGCCAGCACCCTGGGCACGGGATCACGGGGGGACTCCCCCATGTCGATCCAGCGCCTCACGCGCGAGGTGTCGGTGGCCAGTTGCGGGTGGCCCATGGCCGCCGCCTTCCGGTTCACCATTCTCGCGAGTTCGCCCTTGGACCAGCCGGCTAGGCCGAACAGGTCGGACAGGCGGGTGTTGGGTTCTCCGGTCACGTCAAGCCCCCAGGTTCTCGGCTGTGTTGACAGTAACCCCGCGTCAGATGCCGTGCGACTATTCGCCAGGGTTCGCCAGGGTGCGCCAGATGGTCCACTACCCGCGCGCCGGTGTCAGGTAGGAAAGCGCAACCCCGCCCGGCAGCCCTAGGTACTCCCCAGGGTGCCGAACGGCCGCCGGCCGGGGCGGCGCACGCAACTTGTCGGCGCGCGAAGGGATCTGTCTCGCCCATGTACACAGCATCGTCCTCCGTGTCCGCCCCGCCCCGGCCGCTGCGTCCCATCGGAGCGGGCGGCGGACCGTACCTCGACCCCCGCGCCACCGTCCCGGCGCCCGGCATCGGCCGGCCCAGGCGCGCGGCGGGGCCGGGTACCCCCTCGCTCAGCGGGCGGCTGGACCTGTCGGGCCCGCAGGGCGCCCAGCTGCGGATGGTGATCGCGTCGGTGCACCGGATCTGCCCGGAGTTCAACCCGGTGCAGGTGCTGCGGCGCAGCGGGCGTTCGGTGCTGCTCGTCGGCTCGACGGGGCGGGCGACGGCGGTCGCCAAGTGCTTACTGGACCACTCCCCCGAGTGGTCGGAGCGATTCAGGCACGAAATAGCGGCATACCGGGCGTTCGTCCGGCACCGTCCGCCGGTCCGGGCTCCCCGGCTCATCGCCGCCGACCCCGAGAACTGCACCCTGGTCATCGAGCGGATGCCCGGCCGGGTGGCGGCGCTGACCCGGCATCCGTCCGAGGCGCCGCCCCGGGCGGATCTGCGGGCGGTGCTCGGGGCGATCGCCCGGGTCAACGCCTGGCGTCCGCCGACGGGTCTGTTCGACAAGCCGCTGGACTACGCCGCGCGGATCACCCGCTTCCATGAGCTGGGCCTCTTCACCGACCGGGACCTGGGTGATCTGCAGAAGCTGCTGCACGGCCTCGCGCACGCGGGGGGCCGGCACGGCATGAGGCAGTTCTGTCACGGGGACGCGCTGCTCTCCAACATCCTGCTGTCGCCCACCGGTCCGGTGCTGGTGGACTGGGAGCACGCGGGCTGGTATCTGCCGGGCTACGACCTGGCGACGCTGTGGACCGTACTGGGCGACGCGCCGGTGGCCCGGCGCGAGATCAGCAAGCTGGCCCAGCTGGCGGGCCCGGCGGCGCGGGACGCGTTCCTGGTGAATCTGATGCTCGTGCTCACCCGGGAGATCCGCACGTACGAGACGGCTGTGCAGCGGGCCATGCGGGACCCCGGTCCCGCCCGGGCGGGGCACGACCGGCCGGGCGCGCTGTCGCCCGGCGAGGAGCAGCGGCTCCTGCTGCGCCGCCTGCACGACGACTGTGCGATGGCCCGGAGCGCCGTGCGGGCAGCGGTCGGCACACGCTGACCCGCCCCACGGGGCGCGCCGCGGGTCCGGTGCCGACACACCGGGTCCGCGGCGCGCTGTTGTGTGTTCCCGCCCGCTTCGCCCGTCTCAGCGCGCGCGGACGATGTTTACGTCGGATGCCTTCACGAAGGCGACGCGGTGGCCGATCTGGACGGTCACGTACTTCTGCCCGCCCTGGAAGTAGGCGTGGTCCAGGGGGTAGGAGGCGTCGATCGTCGGCGCGTAGAAGAAGCCGGTGGGGGCCTGGCCGCCGCCGGGGTAGGACTGGCCGGCCTTGATGGTGTACTGGAGCGGCGCTCCCACCCGCTGGTCCGCGAAGTCGGCCGGGTACTCGGACTTCTCCGGGTACGCCACCCCGTACACCGGCACCTCGGCCCTGCCCGCCTTCGGGCGTACGACATAGCCGGAGGTGGGGGTGGTGGTGCGGGTGTGGGCGGGCGTGCGGAACCAGGCCTTCTCGCCGTACCACCAGATCGCCGTCCAGCCGGGTGCGTGGCCGGCCACGACGGCTTGCTGGGTGGCGCTGATCTTGCTGCCCCAGTCCGCGGCGCAGTTGGTGCCGGGCGATCCGTCGGGGTGGACGCCGGGGTCGGAGAAGAGGGGCGCGTCGTCGGAGGGCGCCGTGTGCAGCGGGACGGCGCTGGACCCCTGGACCGGGAGGTCGACGTTCTTCTCGCAGTCGCGGAAGGCCTGCTTGTTCTGCTTGAACGCGGGGCTGACGGTGACCAGTCGGCTGTTCTTGCGGGCGGTGGGCACGGTGGGCTTCCCGAGGAGCGCCATGAAGCGGTTCCAGTCCCAGTAGGTGCCCGGGTCCCAGTGCATGTTCTGGGTGCCGGCGGCGCTGGTGGGCGGGACGCCGTCGTGGCCGATGATGTGCTGGCGGTCCAGTGGGATGTCGTACTTGGCGGCGAGGTAGCGCACGAGGGCGGCGGTCGAGCGGTACATCTCGGGGGTGTACCACGTGGCCCCCTCGACGGCCACGCCTTCCTGCTCGATGCCGATGGAGTGGCTGTTGACGTACCAGTTCCCGGCCTGCCAGGCGACGTCCTTGTTCTTCACCATCTGCGTGACGTGCCCGTCGGCGGACCGCACCACGTAGTGGGCGGAGGTCTGCTTCAGCGGGTTCTGGAAGATCTTCAGCGTGGTGTCGAAGTCCTCTTCGGTGTCGTGCAGCACGATGAATTTGATCTTGTTGCTGTGCGGCCGGTCCGCGGTGTCGTAGTTGCCGTACGTCTCCTTGTCGGCCGGGTCGCCGGTCTGCTGGTAGGCGGCGGGGACCCAGTCGCAGGCGAGGCCGCGCGGGCACTCGGGCCGCACGCCGTCGGCGCCGGCCTGTGCGGCGGGGCTGAGCAGCGCGAGGCTGAGCGCTCCGGCGGTGGTGAAGGCGAGTGCGAGCCTGGTCCTCTGCTTGGACGTCATGACAACCCTTCGTCGAGCCTGGTGCTCCGGAGCCGTGCGTTTCGAGATGCGTGCATGTTCCGATCCCGCTGTTGGTGGTGCGCGCACACTCTGTGACCTGAGGTGAAGGGGCGTCAAGAGCGAAACGGACGCCGTGTGTTGAGCCACTGGACCAGACCACTGACAGGGCCTGTGACCTGCGAAGGGCGGCGAGCTCCGGGTGTCTGACGGTGGCGCGTTACCGGGGTTTTACGAGGGGCGGGGCTCGTCCCCGTGTCCCTCGAACGGGCGCTCTGCGGTGTGACTAATTGCGGGTGTGCGTGCCCCGAACGGCCGAAGGGTAGTGCTGGCGCCGACAGGACCGATACGCGTGACGTTCACGCGGTGGCTCTCGGAAAGGCCGGACGCACATGCCTCAGCCGTTCACCCTGCCGGATTTCTATGTTCCGTATCCGGCGCGTCTCAATCCCCATGTGGAGGAGGCCCGACAGCACACGAGGACGTGGGCGCGGGCCATAGGGATGCTGGAGGGGTCCGGTATCTGGGAGGAGAAGGACCTCGAAGCCCACGACTACGCGCTGTTGTGCGCGTACACCCATCCCGACTGCTCGGCCGAGGCGCTGTCGCTCGTCACGGACTGGTACGTGTGGGTCTTCTTCTTCGACGACCACTTCCTGGAGTTGTTCAAGCGCACCCCGGACCGGGAGGGCGGCAAGCGCTACCTGGACCGGCTGCCCGCGTTCATGCCGATGGAGCGCGGCGCGCCGACGCCCGAGCCGGAGAATCCGGTCGAGGCGGGGCTCGCGGACCTGTGGGCGCGGACGGTGCCGGCGATGTCGGACGCGTGGCGGGTCCGGTTCGCGGAGTCGACGAGAAACCTGCTCAACGAGTCGCTGTGGGAGCTCGCCAACATCAACGAGGGCCGCATCGCGAACCCCGTCGAGTACATCGAGATGCGCCGCAAGGTGGGCGGGGCCCCCTGGTCGGCGGGTCTGGTGGAGTACGCGGCGGGGGCCGAGGTACCGGAGGCGGTGGCCGACGAGCGGGCGCTACGGGTGCTGCGCGACGCGTTCTCCGACGGTGTCCATCTGCGCAACGACCTCTTCTCCTACCAGCGCGAGGTGGAGGACGAGGGCGAGAACAGCAATGGCGTGCTGGTCCTGGAGCGCTTCCTCGACTGCTCGACGCAGGAGGCGGCCGAGGCGGTGAACGATCTGCTGACGTCCCGGCTCCAGCAGTTCGAGAACACGGCCCTGACCGAGCTGGGTCCCCTGTGCGCGGCGAAGGGCCTGGACCCGGCGCGGACGGCGGCGGTGCTCGCGTACGTCAAGGGCCTCCAGGACTGGCAGTCCGGCGGCCACGAGTGGCACATGCGCTCCAGCCGCTACATGAACGACGGCGGGGCCGCCGGGGCCGAGCCGGGCTTCGGGATGGCGGCGGCGTCCATCCGGTTCACCCGCCGCTCGGAGTCCGCCAGGCTGCGTGACCACAGCCATGTGCCCTACCAGCACGTGGGCCCGTCCCTGCTGCCCGACTTCGACCTGCCGTTCGGCACGACGCTCAGCCCGCATCTGGAGGGGGCCAGGGAGCGGATGGTCGTCTGGGCCGACCGGATGGGCATCCTTCAGCCGCAGCCCGGGGTGCCCGGTTCGCACATCTGGGACGAGGAACGGCTGCGGGCGATCGACCTGCCGCTGTGCGCGGCCGGTATCCACCCGGACGCGACGCCGGACGAGCTCGATCTGTCGTCGGGGTGGCTGGCCTGGGGAACGTACGGCGACGACTGGTTCCCGGTGGTCCACGGGCGGAGCCGGGACCTGGCGGGGGCCCGGCTGGCCAATGAGCGCCTGTCGCTGTTCATGCCGCTGGACGGGAGCGCTCCGCCGGAGCCCGTCAACGCGCTGGAGCGCGGGCTGGGCGATCTGTGGCAACGCACCGCCGGGCCGATGGACGACGCCGGCAGGCGGGCGTTCCGCAAGTCGGTGGAGGACATGACGGAGAGCTGGCTGTGGGAGCTGGCGAACCAGGCGCAGAACCGGATTCCCGACCCGGTGGACTACGTCGAGATGCGGCGTATGACGTTCGGCTCGGATCTGACGATGAGCCTGTGCCGGGTCGGGCACGGCAGGAAAGTGCCGCAGGAGATCTACGAGAGCGGTCCGCTGCGCTCCCTGGAGAACGCGGCCGCCGACTACGCGGCCCTGCTGAACGATCTCTTCTCGTACCAGAAGGAGATCGAGTACGAGGGTGAGGTGCACAACGGTGTGCTGGTGGTGCAGAACTTCTTCGGGGTGGACTACCCGACGGGGATGGCGATCCTGTACGACCTGATGAAGTCGCGGCTGCGGCAGTTCCTCCATGTCGCCGAGCACGAACTGCCCGTCCTGTACGACGATTTCGAGCTCGACGCCGAGGCGCGGGAGACCCTCGCCGGCTATGTGCAGGAGCTGAAGCACTGGCTCGCGGGCATTCTGATCTGGCACCGGGGCTGCCGGCGCTACCGCGAGGAGGATCTGCGGCGCGGCACCGGCGCCCCGTGGCACCTGAGCGGTCCCACGGGGCTCGGCACTTCGTCGGCGCAGGTGGCGGCGCTGTTCGGTCAGCTGTCGGGTCAGCTGTCCGGGGTCAGCGTGTAGCGCTGTCCGGCGCGGGCCCTGATGACCTTCTCGCCGCTCGCGAACAGCGTGGAGCGGACGGTCGCTGCCCGGGTGCGGCTCGCCGTGATCACCGCACGGCGGGCCGCGCCCCGGGCCCACTCGATATCGACGGTGAATCCTCCCCGTGCGCGCAGTCCGCGCACCGATCCGTCCGGCCAGCCGGCCGGGAGGGCGGGGAGGATGTCGATGGTGTCCTGCCCGCTCTGGAGCAGCATCTCGGCCATGCCCGCGGTGGCACCGAAGTTGCCGTCGACCTGGAACGGGGGGTGGGTGTCCCAGAGGTTGGGCAGCGTGGAGTCCTTGAGCTGCTCCGCGAGCATCTTGTGGGCATGGTCGCCGTCCCGCAGCCGGGCCCAGAAATTGATCTTCCAGGCCTTGGACCAGCCGGTGCCCCCGTCGCCCCGGGCGCCGAGCGTGACCTCGGCGGCCTTCGCCCAGGCGGTGCCGGGTTCGATCCGGCGGCCGGGGTGGAGGGCGAAGAGGTGCGAGACGTGGCGGTGGGTGTCCGCCGGGTCGTCCAGGTCGGTCTTCCACTCCTGGAGCTGGCCCCAGGACCCGGTCCGCAGTCCGGGGTCGAGGCGGTCCAGTGCGGTTTCGAGCCGGCTGCGGAAGGCGGGTGCGTCGCCGAGGGTGCGGGCGGCCTCCAAGGTGCTGGTGAGCAGGTCGTGGACGATCTGCTGGGACATCGCGGCCCCGGCGGTGAAGTCCCCGTGCTCGGGCGAGTAGCTGGGGGTGACGACGAGGAGGCCGTCGCGCGGGTCGGTGCGCAGGTTGGCCAGCCAGAATTCCGCGGCCTCCTTCATCGCCGGGTAGGCGGTGGAGCGCAGGTAGTCGGTGGAGCCGCTGAAGCGGTAGTGCTCGTACATCTGCTGGGTGAGCCAGGCGGCGGCCTCGGGGAACCAGAAGGCGGTGGACCAGTCGTGGACGCCGGTGAAACCGTAGGGGTTGGTCTCGTTGTGCACGACCCAGCCGGCGGTGCCGAACATCTCCTTCGCCGTTCGCCGGCCGGGTTCGCGCATGGCCTGGACGTAGCGGTCGTAGGGGGCGGTGGTCTCGGCGAGGTTGGTGACCTCGGCCGGCCAGTAGTTCATCTGGAGGTTGATGTTGCTGTGGTAGTCGGCCGACCACGGCGGGGTGGTGGAGTTGTTCCAGACGCCCTGGAGGTTGGCGGGCAGTGACCCGGCCCGCGAGGAGGCGATCAGCAGGTAGCGGCCGTACTGGAAGAAGAGCGCTTCCAGGGCCCGGTCGGCGGCGCCGGGGCCGCCCGTGTACCCGCTGAGGAGCTGGTCGGTGGGCAGGTCGGGGAGCTGCTGGCCGACGTCGAGCACCACCCGGTCGAACAGGGCGCTGTGGTCGCCGGTATGGGCGGCCCGGACCTCCTCGTACGAGGTCGCGGCGGCCGTGTCGACGGCCGCGGTGACCCTGGCGTGCGGGTCCTCGCCGCGGTAGCCGGGGTAGGTGTCCGCGTAGTCGGTGCCGGCTGCCAGGAAGAACCAGGCCTGGTCGGCTCCGGCGACCGTGAGACTGCCGTCGGCGCCGGCGGTGACCGTGCCCGAGGTGGTGCGGACCCGGATCTGGGCCTCGAAGCGCAGGCCGTTGTCGTCCAGGGCGCCGCGCACGGTGAGCCGGTCGCCGCTCGCGGTGGCCGTGAAGTCGTCGCGCGGCGAGGTGTGGCGCAGGGTGAAGGCGACCTGTCCGGGGCGGTCCGCGGTGAGCCGCCCGCCGATGACGGCGCCGGGGTGGGAGGCGAAGTACTCCCGGGTGTGGACGGTCCCGTCCTGGGTGTAGGTGACGGTGGCGAGCGCGGTGCGCAGGTCCAGGGAGCGCCGGTAGGAGGCGTCTGGGGCGGCCGGTGCGCCGGGGATGTCGAGCCGCAGCTCCCCGAAGACCTGGTAGGCGCCGTAGCCGCGGCGGGCCTGGCCGAGCGCGGCGGCCACCTCGTCGGGGGCGAGGGACCCCTCGGCGTCGAGGCGTTCGCGCACACCGTCCAGGGCGCCGGGTCTGGGGGCGGTCCAGTTGCCGAAGTCGTATCCCTCGGCGGAGCCCGGTCCGCCGGTCCACAGGGTCTTCTCGTTGAAGGTGAGGCGTTCGGAGGCGAGCGTGCCCCAGATGTTCGCGCCGAGGGCTCCGCAGCCGATGGGCAGGGTCTCCCGCTCCCAGTCGGCGGCGGGGGCGCGGTAGTGGAGCACCGGGTCCGGCAGCGGCTCGTCGGCTCGCCGCCGGTTCCCTGATTCATCGGAGGTACCGGCAGCGGCCGCGGTGCCGGAAAGTGTGGGAACTCCCAGCGCCAGCGCACTGGTTGCCCCCATGACCGTCTTCACTGTGGTGCGTCGCGTCATCCCGGATGTCATGCCGGATGACGCTAGACGTCCGATGACTGACCGGACAAGGCACATGACAAAGCGGCCTCTTGGACAGAGGCCGCGTGCAGTTGGACAGAAGTGGGATCACCGGGCCGGGCGGCCCGGTGACGGCGACCGGGTCAGCCCTGCTGGAAGAGTTCGGCGGGCAGCGGCTTCAGGAGGGTGTAGAGGTCGTCCGTGATCGGCCGGTCCCAGCTGGCGATGGTGACGAGCACACCGTCGCTGCGGTCGAACTGGACGCAGGAGATCCGGCTTTCGGAGAGCTTCACGCGGCGCACGATGAGCAGGTTGTCGCCCTGCATCACGGGCATGTCCTCGGTGCCGGTGACCTCGACCGGTTCGTCGTTCTCCAGGGCGAGGAGCAGCTGGGCCACCTCGAAGGGGACCTGCCCCTCCTCGGTCTCGCGCGCGGGCGAGCCCTCCGGCAGGTTGCCGATGATCATCGCGGGGCCGCGGCCGCCGAAGAGGTCGTAGCGCAGGAACACACCCTGACAGCTGCCGTCGGGGGCGGGCAGCAACCCGGCACCGAGGTTTCCGGGCCAGTCACCGGGGTCCATGGCCAGGACGTCGAAGTCGGGGCCCGCGGGCGTGGCGGCACTACGGCGGCGGAGGAAGGACATGCAGACATGTTACGTGTCCTGGCTCACCTCGCCGAGCCGGGCCCGGGGAGGCACCGCGGCCGTGGCACACCACCCCGGTGCGCGGTGGTGTGCCGTACGCGGTCGCGCCGTCACCCGGTGTGTGACTCCGCCGCCAGCCGTTCCAGTACGGTGACGGCTTCGGCGGCCCGTTCGTAGGGCACGAAGAGGTGGTCGTGGTGGAAGCCCGCCACCACGTTGCAGCTGATCCCGGCGTCGGTGAGGGCGAGCGAGACGGCCGCGGTCAGTCCCACGGCCTCCAGTGCCGAGTGCACCCGCAGGGTGATCCAGCCCGCCGCATAGGTGTAGGGCAGCCCGGCCGCCGCGGCCTCCGCCTCGGGGAGCACCAGGGTGAGCCCCTCGGTCTCCCGGACGGTGACGACGGGTGCGACGGCGCCGGGCAGGACACCGTCGGGCGCGGTCGCGTAGACGTAGCGGCCCGGACGCAGCTCGGGGCGCAGGTTGCTCAGCAGGACTCGGAGGTCTTTCTCGGCTGTCACCCCCACCACGCTACCCACGGGGTGCGGCGCCGCTCGTGGTGGCGTGCGACGCGGGCGCGGCGGCCGCCCGGCCGGGCGGGTGACCTCCCTCACCAGCACGGATCGGGGCAGCCATGGGCCTCGGCCGCGCGCCCGGCGGGTCCGGGTCAGCCGGGCGGTGGTTCGGCGCCCACGAGCCACATGGAGAAGAACTGCGCCCCGCCGCCGTAGGCGTGGCCGAGCGCGCGTCGTACGCCGTCCACCTGGTGCTCGCCCGCCTGCCCGCGCACCTGGAGCGCCGCCTCGGCGAACCGGATCATGCCGGAGGCGCCGATGGGGTTGGCGGACAGCACACCGCCCGAGGGGTTCACCGGGAGGTCGCCGTCGAGTTCGGTGGCGCCGGCCTCGGTGAGTTTCCAGCCCTCTCCCTCGGCGGCGAATCCGAGGTTCTCCAGCCACATCGGCTCGTACCAGGAGAACGGCACGTACATCTCGACGGCGTCGATCTCCCGGCGCGGGTCGCTGATTTTGGCCTGCCGGTACACATCGGCGGCGCAGTCCCGGCCGGCCCGGGGCGAGACGAAGTCCTTGCCGGCGAAGAGGGTGGGTTCGCTGCGCATCGCTCCGCCGTGCATCCAGGCCGGCGGATGCGGTGAACGCGCCGCCCCCGTGCGGTCGGTGAGGATCATCGCGCAGGCGCCGTCGGAGGACGGGCAGGTCTCGGAGTAGCGGACGGGGTCCCAGAGCATGGGTGCGGCCTGGACCTTCTCCAGGGTGATGCCGGGGTCGTGGATGTGTGCGTACGGGTTCTTCAGGGCGTTGCGCCGGTCCTTGTACGCGACGAGGGAGCCGACCGTGTCCGGGGCGCCGGTCCGGCGCATGTAGGCGCGCACGTGGGGGGCGAAGAAGCCGCCCGCACCGGCCAGCAGCGGCTGCTGGAACGGGATGGGCAGCGACAGGCCCCACATCGCGTTGGACTCCGACTGCTTCTCGAAGGCCAGGGTGAGGACGGTACGGTGGACCCGGGCGGCGACGAGGTTGGCGGCGACGAGCGCGGTCGAACCGCCGACCGATCCCGCGGTGTGGACCCGGAGCATGGGTTTGCCGACCGCGCCGAGGGCGTCGGCGAGGTAGAGCTCCGGCATCATGACGCCCTCGAAGAAGTCGGGTGCCTTGCCGATGACGACGGCGTCGATGTCCGCCCAGGTCAGGGCCGCGTCCTGGAGGGCGCGCAGGGCTGCTTCGCGGACGAGTCCGGCGAGGGAGACGTCGCGGCGGGCGGCGACGTGCTTGGTCTGGCCGATGCCGACGACGGCCACGGGCTCCTTAGGCATGTGCGCTCTCCCCTTCGAGTACGGCGACCAGGTTCTGCTGGAGGCAGGGCCCGGATGTGGCGTGGGCGAGGGCGCGGTGGGAAGCCCCGCTGTGGATGCGGGCGGCGGCCTCGCCGAGGCGGATCAGCCCGGCCGCCATCAGCGGGTTGGCGGCGAGCGCGCCGCCCGACGGGTTGACCCGGACGTCGTCGCCGAGCCCGAGCGCCTTGCGCAGCACCACTTCCTGGGAGGTGAAGGGGGCGTGCAGTTCGGCGGTGTCGACGGGCCGGTCGAAGACCCCGGCCCGTTCGGCGGCGAGGCGGGTCGAGGGTGACTCGGTGAGCTCGCGCACGCCGAGGCCGTGGGCCTCGATGCGGTGGTCGATGCCGCGGATCCAGGCGGGCCGCTCGCACAGGGCGCGGGCGGTGTCCCCGGCGGCGAGGATCACGGCGGCCGCTCCGTCACCGACGGGCGGGCAGTCGCCGGTACGCAGCGGCCGGACGAGATAGTCGCCGGCCGGCACGGGGCCGCTGAGCTGGGCGTGCGGGTTGGCTTCGGCGTCACGCCGGCTGCGGGTGGCGATGGCGGCGAGCGCGGCCTCGTCGGTGTCGCCGGCGTCGATGAGGGCCTGTGCCTGGAGCGCGGCGACGGCGACGGAGTCGGGCCAGAGCGGGGCGGTGTAGTACGGGTCGAGCTGGCGGGTGAGGACGTCGCGGACCTGGCCGGGCGAGGACTTCCCGTACGCGTAGACGAGCGCGGTGTCCGCCTCACCGGTCTGGATCTTCACCCAGGCCTCGTACAGGGCCCAGGCTCCGTCCGCCTCCACGTGGGACTCGGAGATCGGCGGGTGGGCGCCGACCCCGTCCAGGGCCATGGTGAAGGAGAAGGCGCGGCCCGCGAGGTAGTCGCTGGAGCCGGAGCAGGTGAAGCCGATGTCGCCGGTCCTGAGCCCGGTCGCGTCGAGGACCTGGTGCAGGACGGGCATCAGCATCTCGACTTCGGAGAGTTCGTCGGTGCGCCGCAGATGGTCGCTCTGTGCGAACGCGACGATGGCTACGTCCCGCATCTAGACCAGCTCCCTGTACGTGTCGTAGTCGGCGTCGGGCTCGCCGGCCGGCCGGTAGTGGTCGGGGTGGCGACTGCCCTCGGACCACACCGGTTCGACGCGCAGCCCCATCCGCACCTGGTCGTACGGGATGCCGCCGATGCGGGCGTGCAGGGCGAGGTCGGCGCCGTCCAGGGCGATGTGCGCGTAGACGTAGGGGACCTCGATGTCGAGGTTCTTCGCCTTGATGTTGACGACGCAGAAGGTGGTGACCGTGCCGCGCGGCCCGACCTCGACGCGTTCGGCGGTGGCGACCCCGCAGGTGGGACAGGCGCCGCGCGGCGGGACGTACACCTTGCGGCAGGAGGGGCAGCGTTCACCGACGACGCGCCGGCCTTCGAGCGCTTCGAGGTAGGCGCTCTGGGCGCGTCCGGGTGAGTAGGTGTAGTCGAGTCGGGCGGGTGTGACGATGCCGGTGACGGGGTCGGCGAACGTGCCGTCGTGCGGGGCGGGCGTGCCCGTTTCGCCGTCGTGCGGTTCGAAGCAGGCGATGTCCGTGATGGCGCCGGTGCGGTCCTGGGCCCAGCGGACGCGTACCCGCATCCCGGTGCGCACGGCGTCGGGGCCGGGTGCGTCCAGGACGTGCAGGAGTGCGGTGTCGGCGCCGTCGAGCCGTACGAGGACCCAGGCGAAGGGGGTGTCCAGGGGCTGGTCGCGGCGGGGCTCGGGGTTCCAGGCCCAGGTGGTGACCGTGCCGGTGGGGGCGACCTCGACCAGGTCGCGGATCTCCTCGGCGGTGACGGGGTCGTACTCGACGGGCGGGACGAGGGTCCTGCCGTCGGCGGTGCGGACGCCGAGCAGGGTGCGCTCGCGCAGCCCGGTGAGGAAGGCGCTCTGGACGGGGCCGAGGGAGCGGGTGAAGGGGAATTCGACCACCAGCGGAGCGCTGAGGATGTCGGGCACGGTTGCCTCCTGGTTTCAGAGCCGCCGGTAGACGGGCGGGCGCTTCTCGGCGAAGGCGCGGGCGCCCTCCTTGGCGTCGGCGGTGGCGAAGACGGGCCGGCCGCGCTTCAGTTCGGCGGCGAGGCCCTCCGTCTCGGTCATCTCGGCCGTCTCGTACACCGACGCCTTGACCTCCTCGACGGCGAGCGGGCCGCAGGCGTTGATCTGTTCGGCGACGGCGAGGGCGGCGTCCAGGGCGGTGCCGTCGGGGACGACGCGGCCGATCAGCCCGATCGCGGCTGCCTCGCCGGCGCTGTAGGGGCGGCCGGTGAGCAGCATTTCGAGGGCGTGGGTGCGGGCGATCTGGCGGGGCAGCCGGACGGTCGAGCCGCCGATGGGGAAGAGGCCGCGGCGGACCTCGAAGAGGCCGAAGACGGCGTTCTCGCCGGCGATGCGGATGTCGGTGCCCTGGAGGATCTCGGTGCCGCCGGCGACGCAGTGGCCCTCGACGGCGGCGATGACGGGTTTGCGCGGGCGGTGGTGGCGCAGCATGGCCTTCCAGTGCAGGTCGGGGTCGGCCTTCATCCGGTCCCGGTAGCGCTCGCCCGCCATGCCGTCTCCGGCGAGCGCCTTGAGGTCCATACCGGCACAGAAGCAGCCGCCCGCGCCGGTGAGGACGACGGAGCGGATCTCGTCGTCCTCGTCCGCCGCGAGCCAGCCGTCGTGGAGCCCGACGAGCATCGGCAATGAGAGCGCGTTCTTGCTCTCGGGCCTGTTCAGGGTGAGCACGAGTGTGGCGCCTTCGCGCCGCACGGTGAGGTGTTCCGTACCGGCCATGGTTCGTCTCCCGTCTCGGGGCTGGGCCCTGTCCTCGAAGTCCCGCCCGGCCCGCGGGCGTACGACGCGGCTTCGCGGACACGGCCCAGAACAGGTTGCAGTAGACGGGTGGGCAGTTCAATAGTTTTCTGACAGTCAGTCAGTTTTCTTGGCCGGACCCCCTTCCCACTTGTGCCGGTCGGCGCTCTAATGACCGCCGGGTCACTCAGCAGCCGGGGTCAGGAGGAACGGTGGAGTACAACCTTGCCGACCTGTTCGAGTCGGTGGTCGACGCCGTCCCGGACCGCGAGGCGCTCGTCCACGTCGGCCACCCCGGTACGGGTGCCGAGCGCAGGCTCACCTACGCACAGCTCGACGCCGCCGCGAACCGGATCGCCCATCACCTGGTCACCACCGGCATCGCCCCGGGCGAGCATCTGGGGCTGCACCTGTACAACGGCGTCGAGTACCTCCAGACGGTGCTGGCCTGCCTGAAGGCGCGCATCGTCCCGGTCAACGTCAACTACCGGTACGTGGAGGAGGAGTTGGTCTACCTCTACCGCGACGCCGATCTGGCCGCGCTGGTCTACGACGGCGAGTTCGAGGAGCGCGTCGCGGCCGCCGCCCCGCAGGCTCCGGCCCTGCGCCACCTGGTGCGGGTGGGCCCGCCGGCCGGGGCCGGGGCCGCCACGGACGCCGTCGCGTTCACCGCCGCCGAGGCGTCCGGGGACCCCGGACGCGGTTTCGGGCCCCGGTCGGCGGACGACCGGTTCATCATCTACACCGGCGGCACCACGGGCATGCCCAAGGGGGTGATGTGGCGCCAGGAGGACCTGTTCTTCTCCGGGCTGGGCGGCGGCGCGCCGACCGGCGAGCCGGTGAAGCGGCCCGAGGAGCTGGCCGAGCGGGTGGCGGCCGGCGGGGAGGGCATCACCTTCTTCCCCACTCCCCCGCTGATGCACGGCACCTCGACGCTCACCGCGTTCATCGCCTTCGGCTTCGGGCAGCGGGTCGTGCTGCACCGCAAGTTCGTGCCGCACGAGGTGCTCCGTACGATCGAGAAGGAGAAGGTGACCAGCGTGTCGCTGGTCGGCGACGCGATGCTGCGGCCGCTGATCGACGCGTTGAAGGGCCCCATGAAGGGCACCGACTGCTCGGCGCTGTTCTCGGTCTCCAGCTCGGGCGCGATCATGTCGGACTCGGTGCGGGCGGAATTCCAGGCGCTGGTCCCCCATGTGATGCTGCTGAACAACTTCGGCTCCTCCGAGTCCGGCTTCAACGGCACCGCGACCGACGACTCCGGTCCGGACAACGGCTTCCGGCTGCGGGTCAACTCCCGTACGACGGTGGTCGACCCGGCGACGCACGAGCCGGTGGCCCCCGGCGAGCCCGGCCGGATCGCGCAGCGCGGCCACGTGCCGCTCGGCTACTACAACGACCCGGACAAGACGGCGCAGACGTTCTTCCGCAGGGGCGAGGAGCGGTGGGTGCTGCTCGGGGACATGGCGACCGTCGACGCCGAGGGCATCGTCACGGTGCTGGGCCGGGGTTCGCAGTGCATCAACACCGGGGGCGAGAAGGTGTATCCGGAGGAGGTCGAGCAGGCGCTCAAGGCCCATCCGGACGTGTACGACGCGCTGGTCGCGGGCGCCCCCGACGCGCGCTGGGGCAACCGGGTCGCGGCGGTGGTGCAGGTACGGGAGGGGGCCGGGGCGCTCTCGCTCGACGACGTACAGGCGCACTGCCGCACCCGGCTGGCCGGGTACAAGATCCCCCGGCACCTGGTGATCGCCCCGCGGATCCGGCGCTCCCCCAGCGGCAAGGCGGACTACCGGTGGGCCCGCTCCGTGCTCACCACCGCCCGTTCGGCCGAGGACTGAGGCGGGCGCGGGCGGGCGGGCCCGGGTCACCCGAGTGGACGGTCCGGGGCCCGCGGCCGAGGCGGGGGCGGGCCCGGGGCGTGAGCCATTCGGGCACGCCCCGCGTCCAACCGCTTACCGTACGTGGCACGCGAGGGGGATCGCCCATAGCTTCGGCTCATGAGGAAACGACACATCACACGCCTCGTGAGCATCGCAGCCGCATCGGCCGCCGGACTGGGCGCGGCGGCACCGGCCGTCCCGGCCGCCGCGGCGGGCGGTCACGTGGTGGCGCCGGGGCAGTCCATCCAGGCGGCGGTGGACGCCGCGCGGCCCGGGGACACCATCGTCGTCCGGCCCGGCACCTACCGCGAGAGCGTGGTGATCACCAAGCCCGGTCTGACCCTGCGGGGCTACGGGGACCGGACCGTCATCACGCCCGCCGCCGGCCGGGCGGAGCAGGACAACGCCTGTGCGCGGGCGGGGAACGGCATCTGCGTCCTGGGTACGGCGAAGGGCACCGTCGACGGCGTGTCCGTGAGGTCCCTGCGTGTCACCGGGTTCGCCCGCAGCGGCGTCTGGGCCTCCTGGACGGACCGGCTGGACGTCCGGGCGGTGACCGCCGACGCCAACGGCGTCTGGGGCATCGCCGAGCAGCGCTCCACCCGCTCCGACATCCGGGACAGCACCGCCCGCTCCAACGGTGACGCGGGCATCTTCGTCGCCAACAGCGTCGACGAGGAGGGCGGGGCCACCGACACCGGCGGCACCCGGGTCCGGGGCAACACCCTGACCGACAACCGCATCGGGTTCACCGCGCGGCGGGTGCGCAATCTGTCGGTGCGCGACAACACCTTCACCGCCAACTGCAGCGGCGTGTTCGTCGTGGGCGACGAGGGGACCCCGCAGGCCGGCGCCATGAGTCTGCGCTCCAACCGGATCACCGGGAACAACAAGTTCTGCGCCGCCACGGACCGGCTGCCCGCGATCCAGGGTTCCGGGATCGTCCTGACCGGCGCCGAGTCCACCGAGGTGCGGTCCAACGTGATCCGCGACAACGTGGGCGAGACACCGCTGTCCGGCGGCGTCGTGCTCTTCAAGAGCTTCGTGGGCGCGAAGAACACCGACAACACCGTCAGCGGCAACGTGGTCCTCGGCAACCGGCCGGCGGACCTGGCCGACCGGGACACCGGCACGGGCAACCGGTTCACCGGCAATGTCTGCACGACCTCCGCACCGGCCGGAATGTGCTGACCGGTGTCCCCCCGTACGAGGAGAAGCGAGACGGCATGACCACCGTGAGCACCACCCCCGGCACCACTCCCGTCCAGCCCCTTCCCACCCCGCAGCCCGCCATGCGGCTGCGCGAGATCGTGTTCGGCGCGGCCAGGTCCGCCGCCGTGCGCGCCGCCGCCCGGCTGGGTGTCGCCGACGCACTGGGCGAGACGCCCGAGACCGTGGAGCGGCTCGCGGCGGCGGTGAACACCGAGGCCGGGCCGCTGCGGCGGCTCCTGCGGGCGCTGGCCTGCTACGGCGTCTTCACGGAGCACGCCGACGGCACCTTCGCGCACACCGACATGTCCCGGCTGCTGCGGGAGGACGACCCGGACAGCCTGCGGGCCATCTCGCTGTGGTGCACGGAGCCCTGGACGTGGGAGGTCTGGCCCCGGCTGGAGGACGCGGTCCGCTCCGGCGGCAACGTCTTCGAGGAGACGTTCGGCAAGGAGTTCTTCGACTACCTGCACCAGGATGCCCACGAGTCGGCCCAGGTGTTCAACCGGGCGATGACCACCTCCAGCGTGCAGTCGGCGCTGGATGTCGCCGCCCTGCTCGACCTCACGGGTGTCTCGGTGGTCGCCGACATCGGCGGCGGCCAGGGGCACGTGCTGGCGAGCCTGCTGGAGAAGCACCCGTCGGTCAGCGGCACCCTGATGGACCTGCCGGGGGTGATCCTCCGGGCCGACCAGCGGCTGCGGGAGGACGGCGCCCTGGCCGGGCGGGCGACCATCGTGGCCGGGGACTGCCGCGAGGGCATCCCGGTGGCCGCCGACCTCTACATCATCAAGAACATCCTGGAGTGGGACGACGACAGCACCCGCCGGGCGCTGCGCTCCGTCGTCGCGGCGGCCCGTCCGGGCGCCCGGGTCGTGGTCATCGAGAACCTCGTCGACGACACCCCCTCGATGCGGTTCACCACCGCCATGGACCTGCTGCTGCTCCTGAACGTGGGCGGCGCCAAGCACACCCGGCAGAGCCTGGTGGACCGGCTGTCCGAGGCGGGGCTGCGGATCGGCCAGATCCGGCCGGTCAACCCGTATCTCCACGCGTTCGAGTGCGTGGTGCCGGACTGAGCCCCTCCGCCGGGCGGATACGCGAACCGCCCCGGTTCCGGCTTGCGGCCGGGACCGGGGCGGTCGTCGTCGGTCACGCGGTGGTGTCGCGCTCCCAGCGGTAGAACTCCTGGGCCATCGCGTCCTTCGGCCCCCGCCAGGTCTGCGGGTCGTAGGGGCTGACGAAGGCGGTGAGCCGTTCGCTGATGTCCCTGAACCGCGGGTGCTCGGTGACCTTGGCGATCTCCGGGCCCGGCGGGCGCTCGGACTCGATCATGTGCAGGTAGACGTCACCGAACTGGAACAGCTTGCGCCGGGTGACGCCGACCAGGTGCGGCAGTTCACTGCTGTCGGACGCGGCGAACAGCTCCGCGATGTCCGGGGCCGAACCCGGCGCCATCCGGGCGACGATCAGAGCGTGGTGCATCGGGCGGTGCCTCTCTGGTACCCCGGACCGGGACCCGGCCGGGAGGCCGGGTGGGCCGGCCTGCGACGGTGGGTCAGTTGGCCGGGACGGCCGCGGAGCGGCTCTCGCGGTCACGCTGCTCGATCCTGTCCCGGATCAGCGCCATCTGGACCTTGGAGTTCCGGTTGATGTTGTCGGTCATCCAGGCGTCGTCGACCGGCGCGTCGGGGCGCATCGCGAAGTCCTGCGTCCAGTGCATGCGGGTGCCGCCGGGCACCTCGGAGTACTCCCACCGGATGTCCATGTGCTGGAACGGTCCGGGCTCGACGCGGCGGGCCCGCACGGTGCGCCCGGGGCGGTCGGTGGTGCGCTCGGAGACCCAGCTCCACACCTTGCCGTTCTCGTCGGGCTTCATCGTCAGACGGAAGGTGGTGCGCTCCCCGTCCCGCTCCATTACGTCGACCGCGGCGTACTCGCTGAACAGGCGGGGCCAGTTCTCCAGGTCGTTCGTCATGTCCCAGACGAGGTCCAGGGGGGCGGCGATGACGATCTCGTTCTCGGTGTGTCCGGACACGTCAGGCTCCTGTCATGAGGCTGTTGTTGACGAGGTCGAGGAACTCGCGGGGCGTCTTGCAACGGTCCGCGTCGGCCGGCAGCGGCTGCCCGTGCCGGTTCTCCAGTACGCCGACGATGCCGAGCAGGCCCAGGGAGTCGAGGCCGAACTCGTCGAAGGGGGTGCCGGAGCGGTTCTCCATCTCCCGGGGGTCGACGGAGAGCCCGGCGCCCTTCTTCATCAGGGCGGCGAGTTCTTCGTACGTCAGTCGGTCGGTCATGAGGGACTTCTCCTTCTCACGAGGGTGGTCGGGGCTCACGCGGGGCGGCGCAGCACCATCGCCGCGTTCGATCCCATGAGGCCGCGGCTGAGCACGAGCGCCGTGCGCAGTTCGGCGGTGCGGGCGCGTCCGGTGACGACGTCGAGGTCGTGGCAGACCTCGAAGACGTTGGGTGTGGGCGGGACGAGGCCGTTTTCCATGGACAGGACGGCGGCCGCCGCGTCCAGGACGGGGGCCCCGCAGTAGGCGCGGCCGGTGCCGGTCTTGGGGGCGGTCACCGGGACGCGCCGGCTGTGCGGGCCGAGGGCGTCGGCCAGGGCCAGCGCCTCGGCCCGGTCGGCGGCAGGTGAGCCGAGCGCGTCCGCGAAGACCACGTCGACCTCCTCGGGGGCGCAGCCGGCTTCCCGCAGCGCGCCCTCGATGGCGTGGGCGAGGCCCGCGCGGGACTCCTCCCAGTGCGCCGCGGTGGTGAAGGTGGCGGCGTGGCCCGCGATCTCGGCCCTGATCCGGGCGCCGCGCTCGCGCGCCGTCGTCTCCTCCTCGACCACGAACATCGCGCCGCCCTCGGCGGGCACGAATCCGCAGGCGTCCGCGGTGAACGGGCGGTAGGCGCGGGTCGGGTCCTCGCAGGCGCTCAGGTCGCGGTAGCCGAGCTGGCAGACCACGGAGTAGGGCGCGAGCGGGGCCTCGGCCGCACCGACCACCACGGCGTCGGTGCCGCGCCGGACGGACCGGTCGGCGTGTGCCAGTGCGTCGAGGCCGCCCGCCTCGTCGCTGGCCACCACCGCGCACGGCCCCTTGAAGCCGCCGCGGATGGAGATCTGCCCGGTGCTCGCCGCGTAGAACCAGGCGATCGACTGGTAGGGGCCGACGTACGTGGAGCCCTGGCCCCAGAGCCGTTGCAGTTCGCGCTGGCCGAACTCGCCGCCGCCGGAGCCGGCCGCCGTGACCACGCCCACGCCGAACGGCCGGTCCTCGTAGTCGGCGCGGCCCAGCCGGGCGTCGTCCAGGGCCATGTCGGCGGCGGCCATCGCGAAGTGCGTGAACCGGTCGGTCTGGACGAGGTAGCGCTCCTCGATGAGCGCGACCGGGTCGAAACCGCGGACCTCGCCGGCGATGTGCAGCGGCAGGTTCTCGCACCCTTCGCGGGTGACCCGGTCCAGGACGCTCATGCCTTCCTGCGTCCGCTTCCAGAAGGCTTCGGTGCTCGTGCCGTTGGGTGCGACGACGCCGATGCCGGTGACAACGGTGCGCCGGGCCTCTCGCGTGCTCATGGTGTCCTCCCACCGGTTCGGGTCAGGGCCACCGCGGACTGGAAGCCGCCGAATCCGCTGCCCACCGACAGGACGCTGCGCAGCTTCAGGGGGCGGGCGGTGCGCGGCACGTAGTCGAGGTCGCACTCGGGGTCCGGGGACTCGTAGTTCGCCGTCGGCGGCACCGTCTGGTTGACCAGGGCCAGGACGCAGGCGGCGATCTCTATCGCCCCGATCGCGCCGAGGGAGTGGCCCACCATCGACTTGATGGAGCTCATCGGCACCTTGTGGGCGTGCGCACCGAGCGCCCGCTTCACCGCGGCGGTCTCGTGCCGGTCGTTCTGCTTGGTGCCGGAGCCGTGCGCGTTGACGTAGTCGATGTCCTGCGGGGCGATCCGGGCGTGGCCGAGCGCCCGGTCGATGGCCTCGGCCATCTCCAGGCCCTCGGGGGTCAGCCCGGTCATGTGGTACGCGTTGCCGAAGGTGGCGTAGCCCGCGATCTCGCAGTACACCGTCGCCCCGCGGGCGCGGGCGTGTTCCAGCTCCTCCAGGACGAGGACGGCCCCGCCCTCGCCCATCACGAAGCCGTCGCGGCGCGAGTCGAAGGGCCGGGAGGCGTGCTCCGGGTCCTCGTTGTTGGGCGAGGTCGCCTTGATCGCGTCGAAGCAGGCGACCGTGATCGGGGTGATCGGCGAGTCGGAGGCGCCCGCGATACAGACGTCGACCCGGCCCTCCTCGATGGAGTGGAAGGCGTAGCCGATGGCGTCGAGTCCGGAGGTGCAGCCGGTGGAGACGGTCTGCACGGGGCCGTGCGCGCCGACCTGCTCGGCCACGGCCGAGGCCAGTGAGCTGGGTGAGAAGGCGCGTTCCAGGTGGTTTCCGGCCCGGCGGTGGTCGACGTCCCAGCGCGCCCCGCTCTCGCTGACGGCGACGTAGTCGTGCTCCAGCCGGGTGGTTCCGCCGACGGCCGTGCCGAGGGAGACGCCCATCCGCCAGGGGTCGGTCCGCTCGGTGTCGAGACCGGCGTCGGCCAGTGCCTCGCGGGCGGCGACCATCGCGAACTGCACGTACCGGTCCGCGCGGGCGGTCTCCTCGTCGTCCAGTCCGTGGGCGGCCGGGTCGAAGTCGCACTCGGCGGCGATCCGGGAGCGGAAGCCCGCCGGGTCGAAGAGGGTGATGCCCCGGGTCGCGGTGCGGCCGTTGGAGAGGAGGTCCCAGAAGGCGGGGGTCCCGATGGAGCCCGGGGCGACGACGCCGACTCCGGTGACCGCCACGCGCCGGGTCATGAGGCGGCCTCGGTTCGTTCTGGCGGCGCGCCGCGCTCGGCGGTCTCGGTCACCTCGGTGTCGACGTGGCCGAGTTCCGGGCGGGGGGCGAGCGGTCCGAGGTGGAAGACCATGCGCGCCTCGGTGTCGCCGACGTTGCGGAAGCGGTGGCGCACGTGCGGCGGGATCAGCAGCCCCTGGTCGGGGCGCATCGCGTGCGTCTCACCGTCCAGGTCGACCTCCAGGAGCCCCTGCACGACGTAGACGAACTCCTCCGAGTACGGGTGGTAGTGCTCGCCGATGCGGTCGCCGGGCTCGACGATGGCCAGGCCCATGAAGCCGCTGGTGGCGCCCACCGCGGTCGGGGTGAGCAGGGCGCGCAGGTCGCCTCCGCGCCTGCGGTTGGGCTGGGTCTCACTGAGGTCCACGATGCGTGGCCGGTGCGTGGTCATGACTGGTTTCCTCCTGGGCGCTGGGCGCGTTGTGGTGACGGGTCGAGCGAGAGCCCCCCGGGTCCCGGTGCGCGGGTCAGGAATCCGCGGCCCGCCGGTCGGTGATCAGCCGCATCTCGGACCGGGCGAGGAAGCGTGCGGCGTCCTGGTCGGTGGCCGGCACGACGTTCGCGTCCCCGTCCAGGAGGCGGGCCAGCCTGGCCGCCTTGTCGGGACCGTGGATGCCGAGCGCCTGGGCGGGCTGCGCGTCGAGCGGGCCGCTCGCCTCCAGGAGGCGGACCACGACGTCGTCGCGCTGGAAGATGGTGCTGCTGTCGATGGGGCTGGCCGAGTCGTCGGCGGCCTCCTCGTCGTGACCGGCCAGCAGCCGGGCCAGGGCCATCCCGCAGCCCTCCTTGGCCTGGTAGAACACGGCGTGCCGGCGCAGTTCCTCGGGGGCGTGGCGGCCGGCCGAGACGTGGTGGACGGTGGGCAGGGCCGCGCGGGTGAAGAACATCCGGGCGGAGTCGGGGTCGGCGAGGTCCCGGTCCTGTTCGAGGTAGGGGTTGATGGCCTCCTCGACGGCGCGGATCTCGGGCTGGCGCGAGACGTGGCGCAGCGCGGCCATGAGGTCGCCCTCGACCTCGACGGCGCGCACCACCCGGTTGCCGTGCATGAACAGCGAGGTGCGGCGCAGCCGGGTGTGGTCGTCGACGCGCGAGCGGGGCGACTCGTAGTCGGCCAGGAGCCCGGCGACGATGTCCTCGGTGCCGGGCCTGACGGTGAAGGTGAGGGCGTGGCGTACGACGCCGTCGCCGAGGCGCGGTGAGGTCTGGAGGCCGCCCTTGAGCGGGTCGGGCACGGTCTCGAAGCCCTTGCCGGTCTCGCGCAGGACGCTGAAGCGCAGCGAACGGGTGTCGCGCACGCAGCTGTGCAGGGGCTGGACGGTGGCGACGTGCTCCTCGCTGTTGACCCAGGCGAGGAAGGGCGGCGCGCTCTCCCACTCGCTGGTGATCAGCCACTGCGAGGGGTTCTCGATGGACTGGCACAGCTGGTCGCTGATGTGTCCGGGGATGGAGGCGACCTGGTTGCGCATGTGCTCGTACGCCTCCAGGAACTGCGTCTGGGCGCCGTCGTGCAGGTCCAGCAGCAGCACGACGCGCAGCCTGGATCCGTCGAAGGCGGACTGGGAGATCCGTTCCGAGAGTGTGGTGGTCATCTTGCGAACTCCTTCGACGCTGAATGGCACTGACGCGGGGAGAGCGGGCCGGACCGGTGGGGAGCCGTCGGCTGCCGAGGGG
The DNA here is from genome assembly GCF_030719295.1 of Streptomyces sp. Mut1. NCBI lineage: Bacteria > Bacillati > Actinomycetota > Actinomycetes > Kitasatosporales > Streptomycetaceae > Streptomyces > Streptomyces castrisilvae. The sequence goes on from NZ_CP120997.1 coordinate 266,140, forward strand.
AATCGGAACGGGGAGTCTCCCGGCGATCGCGCACGGCCCGCCCCGATGCGAGGGCGTCGTCTCCGTGACCGATCGTGAAACGCTGGTCCGCCTGACGCGAGATTTATGAACCGTTCAGGTGAGCAGGCGCCCCAAGCGCTCCGACACGGCCCGGACCCGGGCATGGACAGTGCATCTGTACGGCGTCGGAGCTGGAGCAACTGATGAACGAGAACGTCGACCTCCATGTACCGGTCCTCATCGTGGGCGGCTCGCTGGTGGGCCTGTCCGCGTCCCTTTTCCTCGGTCGGCTCGGCGTCGAGCACCTGCTGGTCGAGAAGCACGCCGCCACCTCGACCCATCCGCGCGGCCGTGGCAACAACGTCCGCACGATGGAGGTGTTCCGCAGGGCGGGTGTGGAGCCGGGGATCCGGGCGGCCGCTTCGGTGCTGGCGGAGAACCACGGGATTCTCCAGGCCGGCTCGCTGACCGGGGACGATCAGGAGTGGCTGTTCAAGCAGATCGACCCGGGCGGGACGCTGGCGCGTTTCAGCCCGACGGGCTGGTGTCTGTGCAGTCAGAACGACCTGGAGCCCGTCCTGCTGGAGCGGGCCCGGGAGCAGGGCGGTGACCTGCGGTTCTCCACCGAGATGATGTCGTTCGACCCGGACGCCTCGGGTGTGTCGGCGACGCTCAAGAACCGCGCGACGGGCGAGCACACGACGGTGCGGGCGGACTACCTGATCGCGGCGGACGGGCCGCGCAGCCCGGTCCGTGAGCAGTTGCGCATCGGCCGTTCGGGGGCCGGCGACCTGTTCCACAACGTGAGCGTCACCTTCCGTTCGCGCGCTCTGGCCGAGGTACTGGGCGACCGGCGCTTCATCGTCTGCTACCTGACCAACCCGGAGGCGGAGGGGGCGCTGCTGCCGGTGGACAACGAGCGGGAGTGGGTGTTCCACGCCCCGTGGCAGCCCGGCCGCGGCGAGACGCTGGAGGACTTCACGGACGAACGGTGCGTCCGCCACATCCGTACGGCGGTGGGCGCCCAGGACATCGATGTGGAGATCACCGGCAAGGCGCCGTGGCACGCGGCGGAGCGGGTGGCCGAGCGGTATTCACGGGGCCGGGTGTTCCTGGCCGGTGACTCGGCGCACGAGATGTCGCCCACCGGGGCGTTCGGCTCCAACACCGGCATCCAGGACGCGCACAACCTGGCGTGGAAGCTGGCCGCCGTACTGCGTGGCGAGGCGGGCCGGGGGCTGCTGGAGACGTACGGGGAGGAGCGGCTGCCGGTGGCGCGGGCGACCAGTGCGCGCGCGTCGGCCCGGTCGGAGGAGCACAGCCATCCCGGCTACGCGCCGCCGCCGTCGGTGGGCGGCGGCAAGCGGGGCGGGATGCTGAACGTGGCGCTGGGCTACCGCTACGTGCGGGGCGCGGTGCTGGGCGTCTCCCCCGAGCAGCCGGTCGTCCCCGAGGGGATGCGGCTGGCGGGCGACCCGGGCAGCAGGGCGCCGCACCTGTGGGTGCGGCGGGCCGGCGAGCGGATCTCGACCCTCGATCTGTACGAGCGCTCGTTCGTGCTGCTCACCGATGGCGCGGACACGGTGTGGCGGCGGGCCGCGGCCCGGGTCGGTGACCGGCTCGGCGTGCGGCTGGCCGCGTTCGGCATCGGGACCGGTCCTGGCGGGGACCTGGAGCCCGAGGACGGAGTGGACTGGGCGGAGGCGCACGGGACGCAGCCGGACGGCGCGGTCCTGGTACGCCCCGACGGCTTCGTCGCCTGGCGTGCCGAGGCGGGGGTCGAGGACGCCGAGGCGACGCTGCACGAAGTCCTGGCGACGCTGCTGCACCGGGACTGAGGTGGCGCCGGCCCCTTGACTCAGACACCGAACGACCGGAGAGCCGCGAGGAATTCCTCCGGTCGTTCGGTGTGTACGAGATGGCCCGCGTCGATGGTGACGAGTTCGGCGCCCGGGATCCGGCGGGCCATCCAGGCCAGGTCCTCCTGGGCGATCCGGCTCCTCGGGCCGCCGCCGATGACGAGGGTGGGGGCGGTGATGGCGCCCAGGAGTTCGCGGCCCGCCGGGTCGGGTTCGTTCAGCTGGGCGTCGGTGGACGGCACGATCGGCCAGTCGAAGTCCAGCTCCCCGCCGGGCCGTTCGGGCACCGGGCGCGGCGGGTCGAGCGGGAGGGGCGGCGGCGCCTCCTCGATGACCAGGCGGCCGATCAGTCCGGGCTGCCGCTCGGCGAGGAGATAGGCGGCCGCACCGCCCATGGAGTGCCCGACGACGGTGGCACCGGCGAGGTTGCGGGCTTCCAGGAAGCCGTGCAGGTCGTCGCGGAACAGCTCGAAGGAGTAGCGGCCGGGCCAGTCGCTGAGCCCGTGGCCGCGGAGGTCGAAGGCGTACACGCGGTGGGTGGCGGCCAGCCGGGCACCGATGTGCGTCCACGTGGTGCTGTCGCCGCACCGGCCGTGGACGAGGACGACGGGCGGGGCCGCCGGGTCGCCCCACACCCGGTAGGCGAGACGGACCCCGCCGGCCCGCACGCTGTGGACCTCGGGGTCCAGGAACGCCGTGACCGTACGGACGAACGCCCCCGGGTCGTCGATCCACGGGAAGTGCGCGGCGCCGCGCTGCACGGCGAACTCCGCGTGCGGGAAGAGCGCGGCCAGCTCGGCGGCCCGGTCGGGCGGGGTGAGGTGGTCGTACTCTCCGGCCAGGACGAGGACGGGTGCCGCCAGCTCGCGCAGGACGGGGACGGTCGCGGCCGGGTCGAAGGCGCCTTCGCCCGTATAGCGCACGGCCGCCTCGGCGTTGATCTGCGGGGGCGAAGCGGCGGCGTGTTCCCGCGCCGCAGCGTCCCAGCGCCCGTACATGAACGGCCGGGCCCCGGCGCGCAGTTCGTCCGTCAGCCGCCCCGCCCAGATCTCCTCCAGGGCCGCGCGCGCCTCCGCGTACCAGGGCTGCGCGCTGCGCAGCGCGGCCACCTCGCGGGCCTCGCGCCCGGCGAGGGGGAGGCCGGCGGCGCGTGTGGTGGGGGTGACGAGGACGAGGCTGCGCAGCCGGTCCGGGTGCCGGGCGGCGTAGAGCGCGGCGAGGTCGGCGGCCGCGGAATGAGCGAGCAGGTCGACACGTTCCAGGCCGAGGTGGACGCGCAGCGCCTCGACGTCCGCGACGAGCCGGTCGCAGCGGTAGGTGGCCGGGTCCTCGGGCGCGGCGGAGTCCCCGGTGCCCCGCAGGTCCAGGAGGACCAGCTGCCGCCGGGCGGCGAGCCCGCCGAGACTTCCGAGGTAGGCACTCGCCCGCATGGCACCGCCGGGCAGGCAGACCAGCGGGGCGCCCTCGCCCATGAGGTGGTAGGCCAGCTCGGTTCCGTCGTACGTGTGGAAGGTCGGCATGGGCCCATCCAAACAGGGCCGTCCGGGTGATGCAGCCGTGTTCGGTACGGGCGTATCCGGGTGGGCGGGCGAGATGGGTCACCCCTCTTGCCAGGCGGTGGAAGATCCTGAATTACTGCTCCCGGAGGAGTCGACCGAATGATCGGTCGTCCGCACGGTGCGCACGGAACGAGGAGGCCCGCATGACGGCTCTGCTGGACGCGGCGGAACGGATGAGCCGCGCCGGGCTGGAGGAGCTTCAGCTGGAACGGCTGCGGGCCACGCTGCGGCACGCGTACGAGAACGTCGGCCACTACCGGGCGGCGTTCGACCGGGCGGGGCTGCGGCCGGAGGACTGCCGCTCGCTCGCCGATCTGGCCCGTTTCCCGTTCACCACCAAGGCCGACCTGCGGGACAACTATCCGTTCGGGATGTTCGCGGTGCCCGAGGACCGGGTGCGCCGCGTCCACGCCTCCAGCGGGACGACGGGCCGCCCGACGGTCGTCGGCTACACGGCGAAGGACCTGGACACCTGGGCGGACGTGGTGGCCCGTTCCATCCGGGCGGCGGGCGGGCGCCCCGGACACAAGGTCCATGTGGCCTACGGGTACGGGCTGTTCACCGGCGGTCTCGGGGCCCACTACGGGGCGGAGCGGCTCGGCTGCACGGTGATTCCCGCGTCCGGTGGCATGACATCCCGTCAGGTCCAGCTGATCCAGGACTTCAGGCCCGACATCATCATGGTGACACCCTCGTACATGCTGACCATCCTCGACGAGTTCGAGCGGCAGGGTGTCGATCCCCGGTCGACCTCGCTGAAGGCGGGGATCTTCGGGGCCGAGCCGTGGACGCAGGAGATGCGGCGCGAGATCGAGGAGCGGTTCGCGATCGACGCGGTCGACATCTACGGGCTCTCGGAGGTGATGGGTCCCGGGGTGGCGCAGGAGTGCGTGGAGACGAAGGACGGGCTGCACATCTGGGAGGACCACTTCTATCCGGAGGTGGTCGACCCGTTCACCGGGGAGGTGCTGCCCGACGGGGAGAAGGGGGAGCTGGTGTTCACCTCGCTCACCAAGGAGGCCATGCCGGTGGTCCGGTACCGGACACGGGACCTGACCCGGCTGCTGCCCGGTACGGCCCGGGTGTTCCGGCGCATGGAGAAGGTCACCGGCCGCAGCGACGACCTGGTGATCCTGCGCGGGGTCAACCTCTTCCCCACCCAGATCGAGGAGATCGTGCTGCGCACGCCCGGGGTGTCGCCGCATTTCCAGCTGCGGCTGACCCGTGAAGGAAGGCTCGATGTGCTGACGGTGCGTGCGGAGGCCCGGCCGGAGGCGACACCTCGGCAGCGGGCGGAGGCCGCGGCCGCCGTCGCGGCGGCGGTCAAGGACGGGATCGGGGTGTCGGTCGGCGTCGAGATCCTCGACCCGGAGACGCTGGAGAGGTCGGTGGGCAAGTTCCGGCGGATCGTGGACGAGCGGGAACGGCCGGGAGGCTGACCGCCCCGCTCCCCTGCCCTCCCCCGGCGGTGCGGGGACAACTCCCCTGATGGGACCATGGGTTGCTGTGGCAGGATGAGGTCAAGTGGCCGTTGTTGTCCGCAGGGGAGGTGCGTGCGGCCCGCGCGCTCGCAGTGCGTGTTCTCCCCGCAGAAGACTCTGGAGCTCCCCATGACGGCAGGCCCGGCCAACACCCCGGTCGACACCAGCAGGCCGCACCCGGCCCGCGTCTACGACTACCTCCTGGGCGGCAAGGACCACTACCCCGTCGACCAGCGGCTGGGCGAGCAGATGCCGCCCGTGGCGAAGGCCGGTGTCGCGCAGAACCGGGCGTTCATGCAGCGGGCGGCCGGCTGGGCGGTGCGCTCGGGCATCGACCAGTTCCTCGACATCGGCACCGGCATCCCGACGCAGCCGAACCTCCACCAGATCGTCCAGGAGGTCAACCCGGCGGCCCGGGTCGTCTACACGGACAACGACCCGATCGTCCTGCGGCACGCCGAGGCGCTGCTCGTCAGCACCCCGGAAGGGGCCACCGACTACGTGGAAGCCGATGTGCGCGAGCCGGGGAGGATCCTCGAACACGCCCGTACCGTGCTGGACTTCGAACGGCCGGTGGCGCTGTCCCTCATCGCCCTCATGCACTTCGTCCCCGACGAGGACGACCCGTACGGCATCACGCGCGCCCTGCTGGACGCGCTGCCGGCCGGCAGCTGCCTGGTGCTCTCCCATTTCACCAGGGAATTCCTCACCGCCGACGAGGACAAGACCGACCGCTACACCTCCAGCGGGATCACCCTGCGGCCCCGTACGCGCGTGGAGGTCGCCCGGTTCTTCGAGGGGCTCGACCTGGTCGAACCGGGTCTGGTGACCGCCCCGCAGTGGCACCGGGGCACGCCCGCCCCGGAGCGCCGTGAGTTCAGCGACAGCTTCCACGTCGGGGTCGGCCTCGTCCGCGGCTAGGGCCTGTCGGCGGCGAAGCGGTCGCGCAGTTCCCTCTTGAGGATCTTGCCGCTGGCGTTGCGCGGGAGGCCGTCCACGAACAGGATCCGCTTCGGGGCCTTGAAGTGGGCGAGCCGCTCGCGGGCGTGTGCGATCAGCTCGTCCTCGGTCGCCGCCTCCCGCAGGACGACGACGGCGGTGACCGCCTCGATCCAGCGCTCGTCGGGCAGCCCGACGACGGCTGTCTCGGCGACGGCGGGGTGGGTGTAGAGGGCGTCCTCGACCTGCCGGGAGGCCACGAGGACGCCACCGGAGTTGATGACGTCCTTCACCCGGTCGACCACGGTGAAGTAGCCCTCCGCGTCCCGGACGGCCAGGTCGCCGGAGTGGAACCAGCCGTCGCGGAACGCCTCGGCGCTCTCCTCGGGCTTGTCCCAGTAGCCGCCGCACAGCTGGGGCGAGCGGTAGGCCACCTCGCCGGCGGTGCCGTCGGGGACGTCCTTGCCGTCCTCGTCGACCACCTTGGCCTCGACGAAGAGGACGGGCCGGCCGCAGGAGTCCATCCGGCCCTCGTGCTCGTCCGGTCCGAGGACGAGGGCCAGCGGGCCGATCTCGCTCTGGCCGAAGCAGTTGTAGAAGGCGAGGTCCGGCAGCCGGTCGCGGAGCCGTTCCAGCACGGGGACGGGCATGATCGACGCCCCGTAGTACGCCTTGCGCAGGCCGCCGAGGTCGCGGGCGGTGAACTCGGGGTGGTTGGCCAGGGCGATCCACACGGTGGGCGGGGCGAAGAGGCTGTCGGCCTGCCCGGACTCCACCAGATCGAAGACGCGGCCCGCGTCCGGCGCGTCGAGGACCGTGTTCTCGGCGCCCACCGCCAGATACGGCAGCAGGAAGACGTGCATCTGTGCCGAGTGGTAGAGCGGCAGCGCGTGCACGGGCCGGTCGCCGGCCCGCAGGTCGAGAGCGGTGACGGCGCTGACGTACTCGTGGACGAGGGCGCCGTGCGTCATCATCGCCCCCTTGGGGAGCGCGGTGGTCCCCGAGGTGTACAGCAGCTGGACCAGGTCGTCCGCGGCCGGCTCGTGCGTGGGGACGAAGGGGCGCGGGGTGCCGAGTTCGGCCAGCAGTGAGCCCTCGTCGTCGCGCAGCGGCCGCACGGTGAACCCGTCGGGGACCCGGGCGGCCAGGTCCGGGTCGGTGAGGACCAGGGAGCTGCCGGACTGGCCGAGGATGTACGCCAGGTCGTCGCCGGTGAGGTTCTGGTTGACCGGCACGTGGACGAGCCCGGCCCGCGCGCAGGCGAGGAAGGCGATCAGGTACACGTCGGAGTTGTGGGCGTAGGAGGCGACCCGGTCCCCCGGGCGCAGCCCGTGCCCCTCGGTCAGGGCCGCGGCCGCGGTGCCGACGGCCTCGTCGAGCTCGCGGTAGGTCCAGGTCCGTCCGGCGTACCGCAGGGCGGTGCGCTCGGGGGTGCGCCGTGCGCTGCGGGTCACGACTCCGTCGACTGTGCTGCTGCGTACACCGGTCATGGCGTGATCCTGTGCGGCCGGGGCCCGTCGGTCAAGGGTCTTGATCCCATCGGCGCCGTCGGCGGGCCCGGTGGGGGTCAGCCGTTGTCCTCCCAGTACGGTGCGCGCAGCCGGCGTTTGTAGAGCTTGCCGTTGGGGTCGCGCGGCATGGTGGTGATGAAGCCGAGGCTCCTGGGGCGTTTGTATCCGGCGAGCAGCCCGGCGCAGTGGCCGAGGATCGCGTCGGCGAGCGCGTCGTCCGCCTCGTACCCCTCGGCGGTCTCGACCACGGCCCGGACCTGCTCGCCCCAGTCGGGGTGGGGGATACCGAAGACGGCGGCGTCGGCGACGGCGGGATGGGTCAGCAGGGCGCTCTCGATCTCGGCGGGGTAGATGTTGACGCCGCCCGAGATGATCATGTCGATCTTGCGGTCGCGGAGGAAGAGGTAGCCGTCCTCGTCCAGGAGACCGAGGTCGCCGACGGTGAAGAAGTCGCCGATGCGGTTCTTCCTGGTCTTGCCCTCGTCCTTGTGGTAGCTGAAGCCTCCGGTGCTCATCTTCAGGTAGACGGTGCCCAGTTCACCCGGTCCCAGGCGGTTTCCCTCGTCGTCGAAGACGGCGAGTTCGCTGATCGGCCAGGCCCTGCCGACGGTCCCGGGCCTCTTCAGCCAGTCGTCGGCGGTGGCGAAGGCTCCGCCGCCCTCGCTCGCCGCGTAGTACTCCTCGACGCACCGGCCCCACCAGTCGATCATCGCGCGTTTGACGTGGTCGGGGCAGGGGGCGGCGCCGTGGATGGCGTGCCGCATCGCCGTCACGTCGTAGCGCGCGCGGACCCCTTCGGGCAGGGCGAGGAGGCGGTGGAACTGGGTGGGGACCATATGGGTGTGGGTGCAGCGGTGGGTGTCCATCGCGTGCAGCATGCCCTCGGGCGTCCACTTGTCCATCAGGACGAGGGGGTGGCCGATGTGCAGGGCCGCTCCGGCGAACTGGAGGACGGCGGTGTGGTAGAGCGGCGAGCAGACGAGGTGGACGTTGCCGTCGAAGGGTTTGATGCCGAAGATTCCGAGGAATCCGCCGAGGTGGCTCTCCTCGGGCAGTCTGCCGGGCAGCGGCCTGCGGATGCCGCGCGGGCGGCCGGTGGTGCCCGAGGTGTAGTTCATGACCCAGCCGAGCGTGCGGCCCTGCGGGGGTGTTGCGGGCCGGTCGGCCAGCAGTTCGGCGTACGGGCGGAATCCGTCGACGGTGCCGACCCCGTAGCGGTGGCTCGCGGGCAGCTTCGCCTCGTCGGCGGCGGCGGTCGCGGCCTCGGCGAAGCGTTCGTGGGCGATGAGCACCTTGGCGCCGGAGTCGGCGACGATCCAGGCGATCTCGGGGCCGACCAGGTGGTGGTTGACGGGAACGAGGTAGAAACCGGCCTGGGTGGCGGCCAGGTAGGCGGTGAAGAACTCGACGCCGTTGGGCAGCACCACGGCGAAGGCGTCCCCCTCCGCCAGGCCCGCCGCGCGCAGTCCGTGGACCATGCGGTTGGCCTCGGCGTGCAGCCGGCCCGCCGTCCAGTCCTCCCCGTCGGGCGCGGTCAGGACGGTGCGGCCGGGATCGGCGGTGGCCTGGGCCCAGAAGCCGTTGGGCGGCTGGTTCATGAGGCGCTCCGTCCGGCGATGCGGTTGATCCGGTCCACGGCACGTTCGAAGCCGCGGGTCAGGTCGTCGAAGACGGCCTGCACCGGGCGTTCGGTGTTCATCCGGCCGACGATCTGGCCGACCGGGGTGCCGAGCAGGGCCGGTGTCTCGTACTTCTGGATACGGGAGAGGGCCTCGGCGACCAGGAGGCCCTGGAGCGGCATGGGCAGCGTGCCGGGCCCGGCCGGGTCGTCCCAGGCGTCCGTCCACTCGGTACGCAGCTGGCGTGCGGGTTTGCCGGTCAGGGCGCGGGAGCGGACGGTGTCGCCCGAGCCGGCGGCGAGGAGCTTGGCGGTCAGCGCCCGGGAGTGCAGATCGGCCTCCTCGGTGGTGAGCCAGAGGGAGCCGAGCCAGACGCCCTGGGCGCCGAGTGCCAGTCCGGCGGCCATCTGCTCGCCGCTGCCGATACCGCCGGCCGCGAGGACAGGGAGCGGTCCGACCGCGTCGACCACGTCCGGGACGAGGACCATGGAGGCGATCTCGCCGGTGTGGCCGCCCGCCTCGTAGCCCTGGGCGACGACGATGTCGATGCCGGCGTCCGCGTGGTGGCGGGCGTGCCGGGCGCTTCCGGCGAGGGCGGCGACGCGGACGCCGCGGTCGTGGGCGCGGGCGACGACGTCGGCGGGCGGTGAACCGAGCGCGTTGGCGAGGAGTCCGATGGGGTAGTCGAAGGCCACGTCGAGCTGGTTGCGGGCGACTTCCTCCATCCAGCCCGTGATGCGCCAGCCGGATGCCTCTCCCTCGGCGAGCGCGGGCACGCCGTGTGCGGCCAGGGTCTCCTGGACGAACTGCCGGTGACCGGGCGGGATCATCGCCTCCACCTCGGCCTCGCTCACCCCCTCCACCTTCTTGGCGGGCATGACGACGTCGAGTCCGTAGGGCTTGCCGTCGGTGTGTTCCTGCATCCAGTCGAGGTCGCGTGCGAGGTCGTCGGGGGCGGTGTAGCGGACCGCGCCGAGCACACCGAATCCCCCGGCCCGGGTGATGGCCGCGGCCACCGCGGGGAACGGCGTGAAGCCGAAGATGGCGTGCTCGATCCCCAGTTGTTGGCTCAGCTCCGTCTCCATGGGCGGCAGGATGCCGCAGTACGGCGACCGAGGGAAGAGATTTTCTGATGCAGTGTCAGATTCTTTGTGGCTCCGGCCCCTACGGGACGGCGGGCGCTGACAGTACCCTCTGCCTCGGCAGGAAGTTTCATGCTCGGAAGATATTTAGAAAGTTACTTTCAGGCAGTGGGAAGGGGTTGCGGATGACGCAGGACACGGCGGGCGAGGGCATCAGCCGGCGGCGGCTGGGGGGTGGGATGCTGGCCCTGGGCGGAGCACTCGCCCTGGCGCCCATCCCGTTCGCGGGCACGGCGTCTGCCACGGAGCCGGGAGCGGGGGCGGACATGAGCGCGGGAACCGGGTCGGGGCACGGCGCCCGGCCGACCCTGCGGCGCGGCTCCGCCGCCCGCGCGGGCCTGCTTCAGGAACCGCTCGACCAGCTGGTCACCGAGGCGGAGCGCTACCTCGCCGACTCACCGGCACACCCGTGGTACGCGGGCGCGGTGCTGCTCGCGGGCCGGGGCGGGACGGTGGCGCTGCACCGGCCGATCGGCAAGGCGGTGCGCTATTCGGCGTACGACGAGACCACCGACACGGGGGTGGAGTTCCCGGCGGACCAGCAGATCGCCATGGCCGAGGACACGGTCTTCGACCTGGCGTCGGTCTCGAAGCTGTTCACCTCGATCCTGGCCGTGCAGCAGATCGAGCGGGGCACGCTGGAGCTGGAGGCGACGGTCGCCTCCTACCTGCCGGACTTCGCGGGCGGCGGCAAGCAGGACATCACGATCCGTCAGCTGCTCACGCACACCTCCGGGTTCACCGCGTGGATTCCGCTCTACGACGCGCCGACCCGGGAGGGCAAGCTCGAACTCCTGTGGAACGAGGTGCCGGCGAACCCGCCCGGCACGGTGTACCTCTACTCCGACCTCAACCTGATCTCGCTCCAGCTGGTGCTGGAGAAGCTGACCGGCCGGTCCCTGGACGTACTGCTGCGCGAACGGATCACCGCTCCGCTCGGTATGCAGCGCACCCGGTACAACCCGCCCGCCTCCTGGAAGCCGAAGATCGCCGCCACCGAGGACGCCAGGCTGCCCTGGTCCGGCCTGGAACGCGGCCTGGTCTGGGGCGAGGTGCACGACGAGAACGCGTACAGCCTGGACGGGGTCGCCGGTCATGCCGGGGTGTTCTCGTGCGCCTGGGACCTGGCGGTCCTCGCGCGCACCCTGCTCAACGGCGGGGTCTACGGGCGGGCCCGCGTCCTCTCCGCCGAATCGGTCGACCTGCTGTTCACCGACTTCAACACGGCGTTCCCCGGTGACGCGCACGGCCTGGGCTTCGAGCTCTACCAGCACTGGTACATGGGCGCCATGGCCACGCCCCGGACGGCCGGTCACACCGGCTTCACCGGGACCAGCCTGGTCCTGGACCCGAGCACGGACTCGTTCCTGATCGTCCTGGGCAACTCGGTGCACCCGGTGCGCAACTGGCGCTCCGGCAGCGCGCCGCGCGTCGCCACCGCCAACCAGATGGCGCGGGCCGTCGCGGTCCGGCCGGACCGCGGCCGTACGGCCTGGTTCTCCGGGATGGCCGGCGCCGCCACCGCGACCCTGGCGCTGCCGCCGCTGGCGCTCACCTCCTCGCGCGCCCGGCTGAGCTGTGCGCTGTGGTGGGACACCGAACCCGACTCGGACTTCCTCCTCCTGGAGGCGTCCACGGACGCCGGGGCCACCTGGCAGCCGGTCCCGTTCACCACCACCCCCACCGGGCAGGGGCGGCACCCGCGGCCCGAGCCGCATCCGGAGGGCTCGCTCTCCGGCTGGTCGGGCCGGGTCTGGCACCGCCTCGAAGCCGGCCTCGGTGACTGGCGCGGCGCCCGGGTCCACCTCAGGTGGCGCTACACCACCGACCAGCTGTACGTGGGCCGGGGGGCGTATGTGGACGCCATCCGGGTCGAGGACGGCAGCCGTACGGTCTTCGACGAGACCAGGTCGCCGGACGCCCGCCGCATCGAGGCCGACGGGTGGGCCCCCTCCGCCGACTGACACCGGCGAGGGCCGCGTACGCGGGGCGGATGGGCCGGGCCGCCCCGCGTACGCACCGGATCCGGAACTCAGAGCAGGCAGAACTCGTTGCCCTCCGGGTCCGTCAGCACGTAGTGGTCGGGCCTGCCTTGGGCCTCGTACTCCCCCAGGACCGTCGCCCCGGCGGCGGTCAGCCGCGCCAGCGCCTCCCGCACGCGCGGCCACCGCACCTCCCACGGCACGTCACGGCCGCCGCCCGCCTGCACGTCCAGGTGCAGGCGGTTCTTCCCGGCCTTCGCCTCGGGCACCTTGAGGAAGGACAGGGCCGGCCCCCGGCCGTCCGGGTCCGCCAGGTAGGCGCCGTCGTCCCACTCCTCCTCGGGGACGCCGAAGTGCGCGAACCACTCCTCCCAGCTGCCGAAGCCCTCCGGCGGGGGCTTCGGCGCGTACCCCAGGGCGAGCGCCCAGAACCGCGCGAGACGCGCGGGGTGCGCGCAGTCGATGGTCAGACTCCAGCGTGTGGACATGTGTTCCTCCGGTCTGCGGGCGCCGGGGCACACCGCGGTACGTCGCCGGTCCGCGGGCGCCCGGTTCAGCGGCCGAGTGCCGCCATCGCGGCGTTGTGGCCGGGGACGCCGCTCACCCCGCCGCCGCGGACCGCGCCCGCCCCGCACAGCAGGACGTTGGGGTGCGCGGTCTCCACACCCCAGCGGCCCGTCGCCTCCGTGGCGTACGGGAAGGCGAGGTCGCGGTGGAAGATGTGGCCGCCGGGCAGCCGCAGGTCGCGTTCGAGGTCGAGGGGGGTCTTCGCCTCGATGCAGGGCTCGCCGTCGGCGTCGAGCGCCAGGCAGTCGGCGACCGGCTCCTCCAGGTGGGCGTCGAGTTCGGCGAGGGTGGCCCGGAGCAGGGCGGCGCGGGCGCCCTCGTTGTCCGCGGCGAAGAGGCGGGCGGGGGTGTGCAGGCCGAAGAGGGTGAGGGTCTGGTAGCCGCGGGCGGCGAGGTCCGGGCCGAGGATGGAGGGGTCCGTCAGCGAGTGGCAGTAGATCTCCGAGGGCGGCGCGGCGGGCAGCCGGCCGGCCGCCGCGTCCCGGTGGGCGGAGGCGAGCTGCCCGTACCCCTCGGCGATGTGGAACGTACCGGCGAACGCCTCGCGCGGGTCGACGGACCGGTCGCGGAGCCCGGGCAGCCGGGTGAGCAGCATGTTCACCTTCAGCTGGGCGCCTTCGGGCTGCTCGGGCGGCTCGTCGCCGAGCAGGGCGGCGAGGGCCTGCGGGGAGGCGTTGACCAGGACCCGGCGGGCGCCGACGGTGTGTTCGCCGCCGTCCGTCCGTACCGTCACTTCGGCGCGCGTCCCGTCGGTGTCGATGCGGACCGCCTCGTGCCCGGTCCTGATCCGTGCGCCGGCGGTCCGGGCGGCTCCGGCGAGCGCGTCGGTGAGCGCGCCCATGCCGCCGACCGGGACGTCCCAGTCGCCGGTGCCGCCGCCGATCACGTGGTAGAGGAAGCAGCGGTTCTGGAGCAGCGAGGGGTCGTGGGCGTCGGCGAAGGTGCCGATCAGGGCGTCGGTGAGCACGACGCCGCGTACGAGATCGTCCCGGAAGTGCTTCTCGACGGCGACGCCGATGGGCTCCTCGAACAGCGTGCGCCAGGCGTCCGCGTCCCCGATCCGCTCGCGCAGCGCGTCACGGGCGGGCAGCGGTTCGGTCAGGGTCGGGAAGACGCGCTCGGCGACCCGCCCGGTCATCGCGTAGAAGCGCTGCCACGCCGTGTACTCCCGGTCGGATCCGGTGAGCGCGGCGAACGAGTCGCGGGTGCGGTCGCCGCCGACGAGCAGCCCGGTGGGGCGCCCGTCGCGGACGGCCGGGGTGTAGGAGGAGACGGTCCGCTTGCGTACGGCGAAGTCCAGGCCGAGATCGCGGACGATCTTCCGCGGCAGCAGCGACACCAGGTAGGAGTAGCGCGAGAGCCTGGCGTCGACACCCGCGAAGGGGCGGGTCGAGACGGCCGCGCCCCCGGTGGCGGCGAGCCGTTCCAGGAGGAGGACGGTCTGTCCGGCGCGGGCCAGATAGGCCGCCGCGACCAGGCCGTTGTGGCCGCCGCCCACGATCACCGCGTCATAGCTGTCCCGTACGGTCATGCCCCTTGGTAGCACGGCGGGGGCGGCCCGGCCAGAGTGGGCGCCGGTCAGGGCGGCGGCTGGCCGCGCTGCTGCCGGAGCGCCGCCACCTCGCGGTAGAGGCCGGCCGCCTCGTGGGCGCGGCCGAGCTGTTCGAGGCAGTGCGCCTCGTCGTCGCGGCCGGCGAGCGTGTCGGGGTGGCCGGGTCCGAGCAGCCGGGTCCGCGCGTCGGCGACCTGCCGGTAGGTGTGCAGGGCCTCCGTCCACCGGCTCAGCCAGCCGAGCGCGACGGCGACCTCGCGGCGGCTGACGAGCGTGTCGGGGTGGTCGGCGCCCAGAACGCGTTCCCTGGCCGCGCACACCGCCTGCGCCTCGGCCAGGGCCTCGTCCCAGCGGCCCAGCCGGCCGAGGTTGACGCCCAGTCCGTGGCGGGCGCGCAGGGTTTCCGGATCGTCCGGGCCGCCTGCCCGGGTGCGGTCGGCGACGAGCGCGCGGTACAGCTCCAGCGCGTCGGCGCTGCGGCCGAGCCGCCCGAGGCTGATGCCGACCTCGTAGCGGGTGGCGAGGGTGTCCGGGTGGTCGGCGCCCAGCAGCCGGGTCCGCGCGTCGGCGACCTGCCGGTAGGTGTGCAGGGCCTCCGTCCACCGGCCGAGCCGCCCGAGCGCGTAACCGACCTCGTAGAGGGTGACCAGGGTGTCGGGGTGGCCGGCGCCCAGCACCCGGGCGCGGGCCGCCGCCACGTCCCGGGCCATGCGGTACGAGTCCTCCAGGCGTCCCAGCCTGCTGAGGCTGAAGGCCAGGTTGTGGCGGCAGCGCAGGGTGTCGGGGTGCTCGGGTCCCATCGCACGCTCACTCGACACGAGGACGGCCGCGTGCAGTTCGTGGGCCTCGTCGTGGCGGCCGAGCCGGCCCAGCGCGTACGCCATCTGCTGCCGGGCGGCGACGGTCTGCGTGTGGTCGGGGCCCAGGGTGCGTTCGCGGGCCTCGGCGATCCGGCCGAACTCGCTCAGCGCGTCCTGCGCCCGCGCCTTGCGGCTCGGTTTCGTCTCCAGCTCGTAGCGGCCGGCGAGGGTGCCGTGCGCGGCGGGCTGCGCGGGGTCGGGGCGTGGACCGGTGCCGCTGCCGGTGGTCCAGGCGCGGGTCAGGGCCTCCGAGGGCCCGGCCGGGGCCGGGTTCGCCGTGCCCGTCGCCTTGAGGCCCCCGGTGATCCGCCGCGCCCATGCGGGGGGCGGCGGTGCGGCGGGTGGCCGGCCGGGGAGCGGCACGGGGACGGGCGGGGCGAGCGGCACCTGGCCGGTCGGCTCCAGGGAGGGGTGCTCTCCGGTGCGGCCCACCGCGATGCGGCGGCGCAGGTCGTGGGCGTCGGCCGGCCGCTCGTCCGGGGTCTTGGCGAGCAGGTCCAGGACGACCCGGTCGAAGAACCCGGGCAGTTCGGCGCGGTGCGAGCGCGGCGGCTCGGGCTGCGTGTCGCGGTGGCCGACGAGGATGCCCCAGGAGTCCTCCAGGTCGAAGGGCGGGGCCCCGGTCGCGATCTCGTACAGCACGCAGCCCAGCGAGTACAGGTCGCTGCGGTGGTCGACCTGGCCGCCGATGATCTGCTCGGGCGACATGTAGTGCGGGGTGCCCATGGCGACGCCGACGCCGGTGAGCCGGGAGGTGACGGGGATGCCGTGGCCGGGCCTCGCTATGCCGAAGTCGCAGATCTTCACCGTCCCGTCGGACAGCCGCATGATGTTGGCGGGCTTGAGGTCGCGGTGGACGATGCCCTGCTGGTGGGTGTAGCCGAGGGCGTCGGCGACCTGTTCGGCGATGTCGACGATGTCGTCGACGGGCAGCGGGTGCTGCTCGTTGTCCGCCAGGAGCTGGCTGAGGTTGCGGCCGTCCAGAAGCTCCATCACGAGGTAGAGCACGCCTTCGTACTCGCCGAAGTCGTGGACGACGGTGACGCCCCGGTGCTGGAGGGCCGCGGCGACCCGGGCCTCGCGGCGGAAGCGTTCGCGCACGATGCGGTTGAAGTCCTCGTCGTGCTGGGGGCTCATCGGCTTCAGGCATTTGACGGCGACCTGGCGGCCCAGCGATTCGTCGCGGGCGCGCCACACCTCGCCCATGCCGCCGCGCCCGATCAGGTCGAGCAGCCGGTACCGGCTCTGGATCAGCCTGGTTTCCGCCATCCCTGTTGCCGCCCCCGTCATTCCGCCTGCTGTCGCCGCGCCCTCCCCGGAGCGTCCAGTATGGCTGCCTGCCTCTTCAGTGTGTACGGGGTGGGGCGGCTGCCGGGTCCGAGCCGCGCCATCGCGTTCATGATGTGACCTGGCGGAAGCCGCCAACGCAGCCGCGCGGGGACGGCCCGCAGGACTGTGCCGGCGGCCCGCAGGCGCCGGTCGACGGCGGCCGGCGGCGGCGCGGGGCGGCCGTACAGCTCCTGCGCGAACGGGGGCAGCGACTGGTAGGCGAGCGTCGCGACACGCCGCCACAGCAGGGCCCGTGCGGGGACGAGCAGGGGGTGGACGGGCGGCGTGCGCAGAAAGCTGTCGACGTCCCTCGCCTCCGGCGTCCGGGCGAGGCACGGTCGTACGCGGGCGAAGTAGGCGGCCAGCTGCGCGGTCGTCGCGGGCACCCGGTCCGGGTCGAGGCCGACGAGGCGGGCGCCGCGGCGGTGTTCGTCGATGTACTGGTCGGCCTGCCGGCCGGTGAGCGGGTAGCCGGAGCGGCGCAGGACCTGGAGGTAGGAATCCGCCTCGGCGCAGTGCACCCACAGCAGTAGCTCGGGCTCGTCGACGCCGTAGGTGCGCCCGGTCGCCGGGTCGGTGGCCTTCAGGTGCCGGTGGATCCTCCGGACCCGGGCGCCCGCCTTCTCGGCGGCTTCGGTGGTGCCGTAGGTGATGGTGCCGACGAAGCCCGCCGTGCGCATGAGCCGGCCCCAGGCGTCCTCGCGGAAGTCGGAGTTCTGCATGACCCCGCGCACCGCGAGCGGGTGGAGCGCCTGGAGGTACAGGGCGCGCACACCGGCCACCCACATCATCGGGTCGCCGTGCAGCTGCCAGGTGACCGATGCGGGGCCGAAGAGCCCGGGGTCGGCTTGCGTCATGTGCGGGTACCTCCGGCTCGGCGGCGGTCCGGGGGCGATCCGCCGGATGCCCCCAGTGTGGCCGGGGGCGCGCCCGGTGGGCACCCGTACGACGGGGGCGTCAGGCCGGCGGTGGGCGCCTGGCCGGTGTCGCGGCGGTGGCGGACGGTGGTGGGGCTGAGGCCGGTGTGCTCGGGCCGGCGCGCCGCGCCCCGCTGTCCCGGGGCGCCGCGGCGGCCGCCTCGGCCCGGCGCGCCGAAGCGGGCCGACCGGAGCCGGCGGCCCGGCCGGGGACCCCGCCTTGTCATACTGCTCCGATGACCAACCCGCCTGTCCCCGCGCTGGATTCGCTCTCCGGGCTCGCCTTCGGTGACGCCTTCGGCGACCGCTGGTTCGGCATCCTGCGCCGCGAGGGCCCGGAGCCCCTGGCGGCACGGATCCCGCCCCAGGAGCCGGTGTGGCAGTGGAGCGACGACACCGCCCAGGCGATCGTTCTCGTCCGTGAACTCGCCGAGGGCGCCGGCACCGTCGACCAGGACCGCTTCGCGCTGCGTCTCGCCGAGGCGTACGCCGCCGACTCGCACCGCGGCTACGGCGCATCGATGCACGACGTGCTCCGCCGGGTCGGCGCGGGCGAGCCGTGGCGGGACGTGGTGACCGGGCAGTTCGAAGGGATGGGCTCCTGGGGCAACGGCGCGGCGATGCGTGTCGCCCCGCTCGGCGCCTGGCACGCCGCCGACCTCGACACGGCCGCCGAGCAGGCCGCCCGCCAGAGCGAGGTCTCGCACCACCACCCGGAGGCGGTCGCCGGAGCGGTGGCGGTGGCCCTCGCGGCGGCGCTGGCCACGCGCAGCCGGGGCGGACCTGCCCCGGCCCGTGCGGACTTCCTCCAGGAGGTCGCCGCTCGGCTGCCCGACAGCGATGTCCGGTCGGGGGTGCGGGTCGCGGCGCGGATGCCGGCCCGTACCTCGCTGCGGCATGCCGCGGAGGTCCTGGGCTCCGGCTACCGGATGTCCGGGCCCGACACCGTCCCCTTCGCCCTCTGGTGCGCGGCGGGGCACCTGGACGGTCTGGAGGAGGGCCTGTGGTTCACCGTGGAGGGACGCGGCGACATCGACACCACCTGTGCCATCGCCGGCGGGGTGATCGCCGCTCGCACGGGCGTGGCCGCGCTCCCGCCCGCCTGGCACGCGGCCCGGGAACCGCTGCCCGCGGTGGATGAGGGCTCATGACCGGTACCCGCCGTGATACCCGCGCAGCCGGGGGGCGCGTACGGCGGGCAGCCCGGCCAGGGTGTCCTCGAAGGCGTGGTGGTGAGGCGTCAGCGGGCGCCAGGGGCGCGGCGGCAGCGGGTACTCGTCACGCAGGACACCGTCCGGAAGCACCCCCGTCGCGGGGATCGGTGAGGTCTCACCCGGGTGGGCGAGGTAGGCCCAGACCCCGCTGTCCAGCGGCACGACGGGCGCGTCGTCGCCGGGTGGGCGCCAGGGTGTACCCGTGAGGGGGTGGCGGGGTACGAGGAGGACGTCGGGACGGGGCCGGGGTGTGCGGATTCCCGGGCCGGCCAGCCCGGCACAACGCGCATCGGGACCGGCCGGCAGGTACCGGCCGACCGCGTGGCCGAGCAGCTCGGCGACGGGGCCCGTGGGAAGGATCACGTGGCGGCCCCCGGTGGCCGCCACGAGGTGGGCCAGCGCGACCCCGACCGCCGCCTCCCAGCGGCGGCTCCACGACCCGTCGGATTCGACGGGTGGGACGCGGTGCCCGGCGCGCTCCACCTCGTCCCAGCCGGGAGGCGGACCGTCGGGAAGCGCGGAGGTGCGGCGTACGACCGCGCCGGGCTCCAGCCATACCGTCTGCCACAGTCCACAGTCGTCCATGCGGGTCGCCACGGCCCGCCCGCACCCCTCGCACGCCAGGTTGGGGCCGGCCCGGCCGTCCACACCCCGGCAGTAGCCCTCGCACTTCTCGGGTATCAGGGCCATGGACCGGGAGTCGCCGGGGGCGATGACGATCCTGTTCCGCGCGCCGAAGGAGACGGAGCGCACCGGCGCGTACACACCCTGCCGGGCAGCCGCGTCCTCTCCGACCTCCTCCCACAACCGCCACGGCGGTCCGGTGGGCAGGGGGTCGACGGCGTACGTCGCCGGCTCCATCAGCGGAGGGTGGAGCTCCTCCCATCCCCCGTGGTGGGTATGGACCGGGAGGGCCACCCGGGACACCGGCGCCGTCAGCTCCGTACCGCACCCGGCACACACGAACACGTCCAAACAAGCTTCCCCTCGCCCCGGTTGCCGGGGAATTGTGCCTGGCCCACGGCGAAGGGTCCACCGGATTTCCTTTGAGGCGGGACCGATGCGCCGGGCCCGCGCCGCCCCGTCAGGAACGGGTACCGCGTCACACCGCCTCAGCGCCGTACGCGCGGCATCCCGAGGCCGATCCAGGAGATGATCTCCCGCTGGATCTCGTTGTTGCCGCCGCCGAAGGTGAAGATGACGGCGGAGCGATAGCCGCGTTCGAGTTCGCCGTGCAGCACGGCGCCGGCCGAGCCCTCCTTGAGGGGGCCGGCGGAGCCGACGACCTCAAGGAGCCAGGCATAGGCGTCCCGGCGTGCCTCGGAGCCGTAGACCTTGACGGCGGAGGCGTCCTGGGGGGTCAGGGTCTGGTGCTGGACGGCGGAGACCATCTGCCAGTTGAGGAGTTTCATCGCGTCGAGCCGGGCGTGGGTGCGGGCGAGGCGGGTGCGGACCCAGCCGAGGTCGATGACGCGGCGGCCGTCGCCGAGGCGGGTCCCGGCGGCCCAGCGGCGCACGTCGTGCAGGGCGCGGATGGCCATGGTGCCGTGGGCGGCGAGCGTGACGCGTTCGTGGTTGAGCTGGTTGGTGATGAGGCGCCAGCCCTTGTTCTCCTCGCCGACCCGGTGGGAGACGGGGACGCGGATGTTCTCGTAGTAGCTGGCGGTGGTGTCGTGCGAGGCGAGCGTGTTGATGATGGTGCAGGAGTAGCCGGGGTCGGAGGTCGGGACGAGGAGCATGGTGATGCCCTTGTGGGCCGGGGCGTCCGGGTCGGTGCGGGCGGCGAGCCAGACCCAGTCGGCGGTGTCGCCGTTGGTCGTCCAGATCTTCTGCCCGTTGACGACGTAGCTGTCGCCGTCGCGGACTGCCCGGGTCTTGAGGGCGGCGAGGTCGGTGCCCGCGCCGGGTTCGCTGTAGCCGATCGCGAAGTCGGTCTCACCGGCCAGGATCCCGGGCAGGAAGGCGGCCTTCTGTTCGTCGGTGCCGAAGTGCATGATCGTCGGGCCGACGGTGTTGAGGGCCATCAGCGGCAGGGGTACGCCCGCCTGGGCCGCCTCGTCGAAGAAGATGAACTGCTCCATCGGCGACAGGCCCCGCCCGCCGTACTCGGTGGGCCAGCCGACGCCGAGCCAGCCGTCGGCGCCCAGGCGCCTGATCGTCTGCCGGTAGAAGCGCTTCTGGGCGGCCGGGTCCCCATAGCGGGCGTAGGCGTTGTCGGGGACCAGGGCGGCGAAGTACGTACGCAGTTCGGCGCGCAACTCCTGCTGCTGCGGCGTGTATTCGAGGTGCACGGCCCCTCCAGGATGCTCGCGGTCGCGTCGCCCGTGTGCGGCGGCGCACACAGTAGAACGTGTTGCAAGAATCCGGAAGGGGTACGGCCCCGCGGTGCGCGGGTCAGCGTTTGACGGCGCGCAGCACGACGAACTTCGGGTCCCCCGCCACCGTGGCGCAGTTGCCGAAGACGCGGCGCAGGGCGGTGTGGTGGCCGAGGTGCCGGTTGGCGACCACCCAGAGCTCGCCGCCCTGGCGCAGCGCGCGACGCGCCCCGTGGAACATGTTCCGGGCGGTGGCGTCCGTCGTGGCCTGGTGGGAGTGGAAGGGCGGGTTGTTCAGGACCAGGTCCGCACTGCCGGGCTCGGCGCCGGCGAGGCCGTCACCGACGACGAAGCGGGCGCGGGCTCCGGGGCCGGTGTTGGCCCGGAAGGTTTCCTCGGCGGAGGCGACGGCCTGATGGGACTCGTCGATGAAGGTGAGCGTGGCGTCGGGGTTGGCGAGTGCGGCGGCGAGGCCGACGACGCCGTTGCCGCAGCCGAGGTCGACGACCCGGTCGGGGCCGCTGCGGGCCGGCAGGTGCTTCAGGAAGAAGCGGGTGCCGATGTCGAGCCGGTCGGCGCAGAAGATCCCGGCGTGGTTGGTGACGGTGCGGCCGGCTACCGCTCCGGCGTCGTCGGGCAGCGCGTAGCGCAGGGGCCAGGGGCTGGGGGTGCGAGGCAGGGCCGGGTCGGGCGTGCAGTGGATGAGCCGGGCCTTGCGGACCGCGAGGGAGGTGCGGGTGGGGCCGATGATCCGCTCGAAGAGGCTGAGCGTGGAGGTGTGGATCTCCTTGACCATGCCGGTGCCGACGACGACGGTGCCGGCATGCACGGCGGGCGCCAGCCGGTGCAGCTGGTCCTCCAGGAACGCGAGGCTCTTGGGCACCCGTACGAGGAGCACGTCGACGCGGTCCGGCGGGGTGTCGCGCGAGGACAGCAGGCGCACGGCGTCCGCGGCCGCGCCGTTGCGCCGCAGGTTCGCCCCGGTCGCCCGCTGCGCGAGGAAGGAGTCGCTGATCTGCACGGGGCGGTGGGCGGCCAGCACCGTGCTCAGCGCGCCCCAGCGGTCCCCGACCACGACGAGGCGCCCGGAGAGGTCCACCGGATCCGCCCCGTCGGCCCCCTCCAGATGCTGGAGCAGGTAGGCGTCGGCCGCGTCCCAGGCACGGAAGGGGTCGCGGGGGTCCTCGGGGTAGCGGGCGAGGTCGTAACCGGCCCCTGACGTCGTCAAACGGTTCATTGTGCGTTCAGGCTAACCGAGCGGGGCCGGCGCCCGTACACCCGTGGGTGGCGCGGCTGCCGCAGGCCGCCGCGCCGCTCCGCCGCCTACGGCAGTCGCTTGTCGAGGGCCGCCCGGCCCTCCCTGGCCAGGGTGCGCCGCGCCCACTCGAGGCTCTGCGGTGTCAGGTCGCGCCCCGATGCGAGCACCAGGTCCTCCGCCGAGGGATCGTCGCTGGCGCCGGTGTGCAGAAGGGCGTCCGGGGTCACGCCCCGGGTACTGGATACGGATTCGGACTCGTCGCTCATGCCGCCTCCTTGTCCTTCCCGTCATTCTCGTCCTCCGCCGCCGGGCCCGCATCCGGTGCCGTGCGGTGGCCGGGGAGGGGACTCCGGGCCCTCACTTGACCTGCACATGATAGATACGACGCGTTCACACATCGTCACGGTCCGCATGGAAGGCTCCGTTCACCACATAGCGAACACGACCACCGCGGAGCCGCCCCCCACCTCGTGACGGCGCCGCGGTGTGTGTTTTCCCGGAGAGGACACCCCACATGTCCCGTCGTCACCACCTTCACCCGCGGCGCTCCCTGCCCGCCGCGCTCGCCGTACTCGCGGTGCTCACCGGAACCGCCGCGGCCGCACCGGCCCCGGCCGCACCGTCCACCGCCGCCGCCCCGCTCGCCCCGCTGGACGACACCTACTACCAGGACGCGGTCGGCAAGACCGGAACCGCGCTCAAGAGCGCACTGCACACGATCATCAGCGACCAGAGCAAGATCACCTACAGCCAGGTGTGGGACGCCCTGAAGGACACCGACGAGGACCCCGCCAACCCCTCGAACGTGATCGAGCTGTACACGGGCCGCTCCGAGCCCAAGAGCAACAACGGCGGCAGCGTCGGCCAGTGGAACCGCGAGCACGTCTGGGCCAAGTCCCACGGCAACTTCGGCACGGCCACCGGCCCCGGTACCGACATCCACCACCTGCGCCCCTCGGACGTCCAGGTCAACTCCACGCGCGGCAACAAGGACTTCGACAACGGCGGCAGCGCGGTGAGCGGCGCGCCGGGCAACTACACCGACAGCGACTCCTTCGAGCCGCGCGACGCCGTCAAGGGC
The DNA here is from genome assembly GCF_030719295.1 of Streptomyces sp. Mut1. Classification (NCBI taxonomy): domain Bacteria; kingdom Bacillati; phylum Actinomycetota; class Actinomycetes; order Kitasatosporales; family Streptomycetaceae; genus Streptomyces; species Streptomyces castrisilvae. The sequence goes on from NZ_CP120997.1 coordinate 289,325, forward strand.
GATGTGGCGCGCATGATCCTCTACATGGCGGTGCGTTACGAGGGCGACGACTCGTTCGCCGATCTGGAGCCCAACGACAGCGTGTCGAACGGCTCCGCCCCGAACATCGGCCGGCTCTCGGTACTGAAGACCTGGAGCGAGCAGGACCCGCCGGACTCCTTCGAGAAGCGGCGCAACGACGTCATATTCGACCAGTACCAGCACAACCGGAACCCGTTCATCGACCACCCCGAATGGGTGGAAGCCATCTGGTGACGGGGGCGGCCCTGCCCGGTCGCCCCGGCGTCAGCCCCGCTGCGCCTGGGCGATCCGGGGGAACGTCTTGACGCCCGCGGCCTTGCGGCTGTTCGCGTGCTCACTGACGGTGCGGCCGGGCGGGGTGTCGGAGAAGCCGAGCACCACGGAGTCCAGCACCTTGCCCGACGCGTCGACGAACTCCACGCGCACCGCGTAGAAGGCCTCCTTGTCGGTGCGGTTGGTCACCCGCACCAGGGCGCTGCGGAACCGCTCCGACGGTTCGACCGGAAGGCCGCTGACGGAGACGTCGTCGATGGCGTCGCCCTTGCCCTCGACGCCCTTGAGAGTGGCTTCCGCCTTCTGCCGGCTGCGCTCCTCCTCGGCGGAGACCGAGGCCGCGAAGTCCGCCTGGGAGCGCTCGCTCGGGGTCGGGCTGGGGCTCGCCGACGGCGCGGCGGACAGCGTGCGCGTGCTGCGCGCCGTGCCGGGCGACGAGGTGTCGGAGCTGCCGCAGGCGGCGACACCGGCGACGAGCACCGCGGCGAGCACGGCGGGGGTCAGGCTGCGGGCGGCGCGGCCACCGAGGGCGCGCCGCACGGGGCTGGTCCGGTTCACAAACGCTCCGTCTACTGAAGGGGCGCGGGAAGCGGGACTCCCGTGCCCGGAATGACCAACTCGCCCATATTATGATCAAAAGGTATGAATTGACTCGTTGAATCACCCGCTCCGCACGCCGTGCGCGTAATTCCCCGGGAGGGAACTGATGGACACGGACGCTCTGACCGCCGGCCTGCTGCAGGAGCTGCGCGCGGCCAAGCCCTATCCGGCCCTGTCCCTGACCATGCCGACCCACCGGCGCGCCCCGGACAACGCCCAGGACGCCGTGCGGCTGCGCAACCTGCTCTCCGAGGCGGCCAGCAGGCTGGAGGCGGACCCGGCGGTCACCCGCGAGGCACGCACCGCGATCAGGCAGCAGCTCGACCGTGCGGTGGGCGAACTCGATCAGCGCCGGGCCCTGGACGCGCTGGTGCTCCTGGCGACGGCCGACGAGTACCGGATCTGGCGGCTGCCGCGTACCGCACCCGAACGGGTGGTGCTGAGCGACAGCTACCTGACCCGCAACCTCGTCGCCGCGAAGGCGCAGGCCCAGCCCTTCTGGGCGCTCACCGTGTCGTCCGACCACGCCGCCCTCTACAGCGGCACGGCCGACTCCGCGCAGGAGGCGCACATCGGCGGCTTCCCGCTGAAGGCCCCGCACTGGGACCCCAACCCGCAGCGCGAGGAGCGGATCGGCGACACGCCGAGCAACTTCACCAACGAGGACACCCGCAACTTCCTGCGCGATGTGGACGAGAAGCTGCGCGCCGTCCTGGCCACCGACCCCCGGCCGCTGTACCTGGTCGGGCTCGCCCCGGCGCTCGCCCTGTTCGACGAGGTCGGCGAGAGCGCGAAGGGCTCGGCGGGCCGGGTCACCAAGGGCGCTCCGGCCGAGAACTCGGGGCCCGGGGATCTGCTGACCGAGCTGCGCCCGGCCCTGGAGGCCCGGCGGAAGCGGTTCGCGGCGGAGATCGACGGAAAGCTGGACGAGGCGCGCGGGCGCAAGACCTTCGCCGGCGGGCTGGACGAGGTGTGGGCCGCCGTGCGTGAGGGCCGCGCCGGTCTGGTGGCGGTGGAGGAGCACTACCAGCAGACGGTCCGGGTCGACCGGGAGCACCTGAAGCCGGTCGGGGACAACGCGGATCTGACGGACGAGGACGTCCGCGAGGACATCGTGGACGAGCTGGTCGAGTCGGCGCTGGACAGCGGCGCGGACGTGGTCTTCGTCGCGGACGACTCGCTCAAGGAGCACGGCCGGGTCGCGGCGGCCCTGCGCTACTGAGGCGCCGGCTCCGCCACGCTCACGGACAGGCCCGGACGGATCGCTCCGTCCGGGCCTGTCCGCGTGGCGGCGGGCGTGGCCTCAGCCCTCCCAGACCCAATTGGCCACCTCGGGCAGGTCGGTGCCGTGCTCGCGGATCCAGGCGTGGTGGCGGGTCCGGATGTCGTCCATCTCCTGACGCACCGCCACGGCCCGGACGCCGAGGCCGGGCACCCGGTCGATGACGTCCATGACCAGGCGGTAGCGGTCGAGGTCGTTGCGGACGACCATGTCGAAGGGCGTGGTGGTCGTGCCCTCCTCCTTGTAGCCCCGCACGTGCAGTCCACCGTGGCCGGTCCGGCGGTAGGCCAGCCGGTGGATCAGCCAGGGATAGCCGTGATACGCGAAGATCACCGGCCTGTCCCGGGTGAACAGCGCGTCGTACTCGGAGTCCGGCATCCCGTGCGGGTGTTCGGACTGCGGCATGAGCCGGGCCATGTCCACGACGTTCACCACCCGCACCGCCAGCTCCGGCAGATGGCGCCGCAGGAGGCCGGCCGCGGCCAGGGTCTCCAGCGTGGGGACGTCCCCGGCGCAGGCGAGCACGACGTCGGGTTCCCGGGTGCCGTCCTCGGTGCCCGCCCACTCCCACACCCCGGCGCCGCGCGCGCAGTGCACCCGCGCCTGGTCGAGGGTGAGCCAGTCGAAACCCGGCTGTTTGCCGGCCACGATGACGTTGACGTAGTCCCGGCTGCGCAGGGCGTGGTCGGCCACCGAGAGCAGGGTGTTGGCGTCCGGCGGCAGGTAGACGCGTACGACTTCGGGGCTCTTGTTGAGGATGTGGTCCACGAAGCCGGGGTCCTGGTGCGAGAAGCCGTTGTGGTCCTGGCGCCAGACGTGCGAGGTGAGCAGGTAGTTGAGCGAGGCGATGGGGCGGCGCCACGCCAGCCGGCGCGAGGTCCGCAGCCACTTGATGTGCTGGTTGACCATCGAGTCCACGATGTGCGCGAAGGCCTCGTAGCAGGAGAACAGCCCGTGCCGGCCGGTCAGCAGATAGCCCTCCAGCCAGCCCTGGCACAGGTGCTCGGAGAGGACCTCCATGACACGGCCGTCGCGGGAGAGGTGCTCGTCGGTCGGGAGCGTACGGGCCTGCCAGGCCTTGCCGCTGGCCTCGTAGAGCGCGTCGAGCCGGTTGGACGCCGTCTCGTCGGGGCCGACGACCCGGAAGTCCCTGCGGTCGGCCGTCGCCGCCATGACCGCTTCGAGGAGCCCGCCCAGCACCCGGGTCGGCTCCCGCAGGGTGGTGCCCGGCCGCTCCACCTGGACGGCGAATCCGTCCAGGCCGGGGATGGGCAGGTCGCGCAGGAGCAGGCCGCCGTTGGCATACGGGGACGCGCCGAGGCGGGCGGTCCCCTCGGGCACGCAGTCCAGGACCTGCGGGGTGGGGCGCCCCTCGGAGTCGAAGAGTTCCCCGGGCCGGTAGGAGCGCAGCCACGCCTCCAGCTGACGCAGGTGGGCGGGGTTGTCGCGGACGCCGGGCAGCGGGACCTGGTGGGCGCGCCAGGTGCCTTCGACGGGCAGCCCGTCGACCTCGGCGGGGCCGGTCCAGCCCTTCGGGGTGCGCAGCACGATCATGGGCCACTGCGGCCGGTCCGTCTCGCCGCCGGTCCGGGCGGCGGCCTGGATCTCCTCGACGCGGTCGACGGCCCGGTCCATGGCGAGGGCCATCTCCCGGTGCACGGTGCGGGGATCGTCCCCTCCACGTACAGGGGTTCGTGTCCGTAGCCGCGCAGCAGGGCGTCCAGTTCGGCCTGCGGGAGGCGGGCGAGCACCGTCGGGTTGGCGATCTTGTATCCGTTGAGGTGGAGGACCGGCAGGACGGCCCCGTCGTGGACCGGGTCGAGGAACTTGTTGGCGTGCCAGGAGCCCGCGAGCGGTCCGGTCTCCGCCTCGCCGTCGCCGATGACGCAGGTGACCAGCAGGTCCGGGTGGTCCAGGGCGGCGCCGTAGGCGTGGCCCAGGGAGTAGCCGAGTTCGCCGCCCTCGTGGATGGAGCCCGGCGTCTCGGGCGCGACGTGGCTGGGCACGCCGCCGGGGTAGGAGAACTGCTTGAACAGCAGGCGCATGCCCTCGGCGTCCCGGCTGACATCGGGATACGTCTCGGAGTAGCTGCCCTCCAGCCAGGAGCCGGCGAGGACGGCGGGACCGCCGTGACCGGGCCCCCAGACACACAGGGCGTGGGTGCCGCGCGCCCTGATCAGCCGGTTGACGTGGGTGTACACGAGGTTGAGGCCCGGTGAGGTGCCCCAGTGCCCGAGCAGCCTCGGCTTGATGTCCTCGGGCGTGAGCGGCCGGGTCAGCAGCGGGTTGTCCATGAGGTAGATCTGTCCCACGGCCAGGTAGTTGGCGGCCCGCCAGTGCGCGTCGAGCGCGTCGATCTCCTCCTCGGACGGGCCGGCCGCCGGCGGGGACGGTGGGGCGTCGCTCATGGTCACCTCTCAGCGGGCGGGTGCGGGGGTGCCACGTGTGCGGTCACCGGGGCTGGGGGCCGAACCACACGGTGGTGGCGTTGCAGAACTCACGGATGCCGTGTCCGGCGAGCTCGCGCCCGTAGCCGGAGCGCTTCACGCCGCCGAAGGGCAGCGCGGGGTGCGAGGCGGTCATGCCGTTGAAGAAGACACCGCCCGCCTCCAGGTCGCGGATACAGCGCTCGGTCTCCTCGGTGTCGCGGGTCCAGACGTTGGAGCTGAGCCCGAACGGGGTGTCGTTGGCCAGCTCCACGGCCTCGTCCAGGCTGTCCACCCGGTAGAGGGAGGCGACGGGGCCGAAGGTCTCCTCGTGGTGGATACGCATGTCGGACGTGATCCCGGCGAGCACGGTGGGGGCGTAGAACCAGCCGTTCTCCAGCCCGCCGCGCAGTCCCCCGGGCCGGCCGCCGCCGCACAGGGCGCTCGCCCCCCGGCGCACCGCGTCGTCCACCAGCTCCTCCAGATCGGCGCGGCCCTGCTCGCTGGCGAGCGGTCCGACGTCGGTGGACTCCTCCAGCGGGTCGCCGACGGTCAGGTCGCGCATGCCGACGGTGAAGCGTTCGGCGAACTCCTCGTACACGGCGGTGTGCACGATGAACCGCTTGGCGGCGATGCAGGACTGCCCGTTGTTCTGGGCGCGGGCGGTGACAGCGGTACGGGCGGCCTTGGCGACATCCGCCGAGGGCAGGACGAGATAGGGATCGCTGCCGCCGAGTTCCAGGACGGTGTGCTTGACCTCGTCGCCCGCGACGGAGGCGACGGAGCGTCCGGCCGGTTCGCTGCCGGTCAGGGTGGCGGCCACCACCCGGCGGTCGCGCAGGATGCCTTCGACGGCCTTGGAGCCCACCAGGAGGGTCTGGAAGCAGCCGGCCGGGAAGCCGGCGCGGCGGAACAGGTCGCCCAGGTACAGCGCGGTCTGCGGCACGTTCGACGCGTGCTTGAGCAGCCCCGTGTTGCCGGCCATGAGCGCGGGGGCGGCGAAGCGCACGACCTGCCAGAGCGGGAAGTTCCACGGCATCACGGCGAGCACCGGGCCCAGCGGCCGGTAGCGGACGAAGGCGCGGGAGGCACCGGAGTCCTCGACGTCGGCGGGCGCGGGGTGCTCGTCGGCGAGCAGTTCCTCGGCGTGCGCCGCGTACCAGCGCATCGCCTTGGCGCACTTCGCGGCCTCGGCGCGGGCGGCCGAGACCGGCTTGCCCATCTCCAGGGTCATGGTGCGCGCGATGTCCTGCTGGTCCTCGTCGAGGAGGTCGGCGGCCCGGTCGAGCAGCCGGGCCCGTTCGGCGAATCCGGTGGTGCGGTACTCGCGGAAGGCGGCGTCGGCCGCGGTGAGCCGCCGCTCGATCTCGTCGGCTTCCAGCGCGTCGAACGTCCTGAGTGTCTCCCCGTTCGCGGGATTGACCGTCGCGATGGGCATGACTGTGGCCTCCTTGCCTCGGTATCTCGACCGTGCCGCGCCGCGCGCCGGGCCGCAACGCGGGCCGGGGCACACCGCGGCCCCGCCACCGCGTACCCGGCCGGAGCGGATCATGCGTACTGCGCGCACGCGATCCGCGCCGGGGGGCCGCGGTGAGGGGGCCGGTGGGCGGCTCCGGGCCGGGCCCCGCCTCAGACCAGGGCGGGGGCGGCATCGGAGGTGTGGACGTGGACGGTCTCGCCGCTGCCTGCCGGGACGGGTTCGGGGATCTCCGCGACCACGGCCGGCGGGCGGCGGGACTCGCGGACGCCGGGCAGCGGCGGCAGCGGGACCAGCTCGATGTGCTGCGGCTCCTGGGCGTACCGGGTGAACCAGACGACCTTGCCCTCGGCGGTCCGGCAGGTGCCCCAGCTGTCGCTGAGGGCCATGACCCGGCTCAGGCCGCCGCCCTCGTGGAGCAGGCGCGGCATCTCGGAGCCGCTGTCGGCGACGGAGACCGTGAGGTGCCGTCCGGACCAGCGGAGTTCGACGACGCAGCGGTTGTCGTCACCGACATGCCGTTGGACATTGGTCAGCAGCTCCTCCACAGCACGGCACACGGGCCGGATGTGGAGTTCGAGACTCCAGTGGCGGAGGTGGGCGGCGACTATCCGTCGCAGCTGGTCCACACGGTCCGCGGAAACCTGGAGTTCGACCAGATAGTGCCGGTCGAGTGGAACGGTCATCGTCGAGGCTCCTCACATCGAGGCCCACGTTCTTCGCCCCGTTGAACCAACGACCCCCGAATACGAAGAGTGAGCAGATGTCTCTTCTGGGTCACTCCACAGGGTGACCCGGCTGGGCCGCTCGCGCAACACGTCGGGGCGCGCACCCCCGGTGACCGGCGCGTTCGCGCATCCGGGGGACGCTCGGCGGTCAGGGCAGCCGGGTGAGCACCCGGTCGGGGGTGAGCGGCAGGGTGCGCAGCCGGACGCCGGTGGCGTGCCGGAAGGCGTTGCCGATGGCCGCGGCGGCTCCGACGATGCCGATCTCGCCGATGCCCTTGCTGCCCATGGGGTTGAGGTGCGGGTCGTCCTCCTCGATCCAGTGCGCCTCGATGCCGGGCACGTCGGCGCAGGCGGGCACGTGGTAGGAGGCGAGGTCGCGCTCGGTGAAGTCGCCGAAGACCGGGTCCAGGGTGCTGCCCTCGGTCAGCGCCATGCCGATCCCCATGGTCATGCCCCCGATGAACTGGGAGCGTGCGGTACGGGAGTTGAGGATGCGGCCCGCCGCGAAGACACCGAGCATGCGCCGCATCCGGACCTCTCCGGTGCGGGTGTCGACGGCGACCTCGGCGAAGTGCGCCCCGAAGGCGTGGCGGGCGTACGGGGATTTTTCGGCGGTCTCCTCGGTGGTGTCGGCGGTGGCTGTCACTCCCCCGTCGGGCAGCGGCCCGGTGTGCGCGTCGAGCCGTTCGACGAGCGCGGAGGCCGCCTTGTGCACGGCCCAGCCCCAGGAGGCGGTACCCGAGGAGCCGCCTGCCACCGGCCCGTCGGGCAGGTCGCTGTCGCCGATGTCGATCGTCAGGTTGTCCAGCGGGGTGCGCAGGACGTCCGCGGCGATCTGCGCGAGGACGGTACGGGCCCCGGTACCGATGTCCGTCGCGTTGACCGCGACGCGGTAGGAGCCGTCGGCGGCGGCGTGCGCCGAGGCGTGGCAGGCGGAGGCGTATACGGGGTACGTGGCCGAGGCGACGCCCGAACCGATCAGCAGGGCGCCCTCCCGGCGGGTGCCGGGGGCGGGGTCGCGCTCGTGCCAGCCGAAGCGTTCGGCGCCCTCGCGCAGACAGGCGGCCAGACCGCGGCTACTGAAGGGCTTCCCGGAGTCGGGTTCGTCGGCCGGGTCGTTGCGCAGCCGCAGTTGAACGGGGTCGATGCCGAGTTCCGCGGCGAGTTCGTCCATGGCGGATTCGAGGGCGTACATGCCGGGGGCCTCGCCCGGGGCGCGCATCCACGAGGGGGTCGGGACGTCCAGGGCGACGACCCGGTGCGTGGTGCGGCTGCTCGGTGAGCCGTACATGACGCGGGCCGGTACGGCTGCCTGCTCCACGAACTCCTTGATGGTGGAGGTGTGGGTGACGACCTCCTGGGCGAGAGCGGTGAGGGTGCCGTCGGGCCGTGCCCCGAGCCTGACGCGCTGCACGGTGGGCGCGCGGTGTCCGACGACCGCGGGCATCTGGCGCCGGGGCAGGGCGAGTTCGACGGGGCGCCCGGTGTGGAGCGCGGCCATCGCGGCGAGCACGGCCTGGGGGCGCGGGGTGCCCTTGGAGCCGAAGCCGCCGCCGACGTGTTCGGAGACGGCGGTGACCTGGTCCGTCCGCAGCCCGAACGCGGCGGCGAGGGTGTCGCGCACGGTGGTGGCACCCTGGCTGGAGTCGTACACGGTGAGATGGCCGTCGGGCGACCAGTGGGCGGTCGAGGCGTGCGGTTCCATCGGATGGTTGTGCAGGGCGCCGAGGGTGTAGGTGGCGTCGATGCGTACGGGGGACGCTTCGAAGGCCCGGTCGAAGTCGCCGCGTTCCCGGACGGCCGGATAGCCGCCGTTGGCGTTCTCCGGGGTGTAGAGGCCCGGGTGGTCCTCGGTCAGCACGACGTCGTGCGGGGCCGTCTCGTAGGTGATGTGCAGCGCCCGGGCTCCGGCGCGGGCGCTCGCCAGGGTGTCGGCCACGACGAGCGCGACGGGCCAGCCGCGGTGGGGCACCCGGTCGTTCTGGAGGACGGCGAGGATCGGGTCGTCCGGCTCCTGGATGCGGGGCGCGTTGTCATGGGTCAGGACGCTGTGGACGCCGGGCTGCGCGAGGGCGTCGACGGTGCGGACGGCGGTGACCCGGCCGGCCGGCACGGCGGCGGGTACGGGCCAGGCGTACAGGCAGCCGGGCAGCCCGCGCTCGGCGGCGTAGCGCGCGGCGCCGGTGACCTTGTCCCGGCCCTCGCGGCGGACGACGGGGGCGCCCAGTGGCTGGGGGGCTTGGCTCATGGCGGGGGTCCTAGGGTCGGGCGGCGAGTTCGGCGAGGGCGTCGACGGCCAGGTGGCGGGCGAGGCGGACCTTGAAGGCGTTGTCGCGCAGCGGGCGGGCCGCGGCGAGTTCGGCGTCGGCGGCCCGCAGGAAGGTGGCGTCGGTGGCGGGCGCGCCGTGCAGGATCCGCTCGGCGGTACGGGCCCGCCAGGGCCGGTGGGCGAGTCCGCCGAACGCCAGCGCCGCGTGCTCGATCTGCCCGTCGCGTACGCGCAGGACGGCGGCGACGGAGGCCAGGGCGAAGGCGTACGAGGCGCGGTCGCGGGCCTTGTGGTAGAGGCTGACCGCGCCTGCGGGCAGGGGCGGCAGCAGCACCTCGGTGACGAGTTCGCCCGGCCGGACGACCGTGTCGGCGTCGGGGTTGTCGCCGGGCAGCCGGTGGAAGCCGGTCATCGCCACGGTCCGTTCGCCGTCCGGTCCGTGCAGGACGACGTCCGCGTCCAGGGCGGCCAGCGCGACGGCCATGTCGGAGGGGTGGGTGGCGACGCACTCCTCGGAGTGGCCGATGACGGCGAGGTCGCGGTGGGCGCCGTCGCGAGCGGGGCAGCCGGTGCCGGGTTCCCGTTTGTTGCAGGGCTTGGACGCGTCCTGGAAGTAGGTGCAGCGGGTGCGCTGGAGGAGGTTGCCGCCGGTGGTAGCGATGTTGCGCAGCTGCCCGGACGCGCCCGCGAGCAGGGCCTGGGACAGGGCGGGGTAGCGGGTGCGCACGGCGGGGTGGGCGGCCAGGTCGCTGTTGCGCACGGTGGCGCCGACGCGCAGGCCGCCGTCGGCGGTGTCCGTGACGTGGTCCAGCGGCAGCCGGCTCACGTCCACGAGCATGCCGGGCGTCTCCACGCCGAGCTTCATCAGGTCGACCAGGTTGGTGCCGCCGCCCAGGAATCTGGCCCCGGGGTGGGCGGCGCACGCGCGGACCGCGTCGGTGACGGATGCGGCGCGCAGGTAGGCGAAGGGTTTCACAGCGCCACGTCCTCGATCGCCTCGACGATGCGGGGGTAGGCGCCGCACCGGCAGAGGTTGCCGCTCATCCGCTCGCGGATCTCCTCGGCGTCGAGCCGGGCCGGGGCGCCCACGGGGGCGTCGTGCGGGGTGACGTGGGAGGGGAAGCCCTGGCCGGCCTCGGCGAGGACACCGGCGGCGGAGCAGATCTGGCCGGGTGTGCAGTAGCCGCACTGGAGCGCGTCACGGTCCAGGAAGGCCTCCTGGAGTGGGTGCAGCCGGTCGCCGTCCGCCAGTCCCTCGATGGTGGTGATGCGGGAGCCTTCCTGGGCGATGGCCAGGAGCAGGCAGCTGTTGGCGCGCCTGCCGTCCACGAGGACCGTGCAGGCGCCGCACTGGCCGTGGTCGCAGCCCTTCTTCGCCCCGGTCAGGTCCAGGTGGTGGCGCAGGGCGTCCAGGAGGGTGGTGCGGTGGTCCAGGGTCAGGGTGCGTTCCGCGCCGTTGATGTGCAGGGTCAGGGTGGCCGAGGGGAGGTCGCCGGGCGCCTGCGGTTGGCCGGCGCCGCCCTCCCACCCACTGGTCGGGTCCACGTGCGACACCTTTCAACGAGGTCACTTTGTCCGAGTTCTACCAGATGTGAACCGTCGTTCGGTGCGCCGCCGGGGCCGCCTGCGGGCGTTCGGCCTACTTGTTGTCCAGCCGCAGCCGCACTTCCTCCTCCTGGTCGCCCGAGACCGCGCCCACGACCCGCACCGCGAAGGCGTCGGCCAGGCCCCGCCGGAGCCGGTCCACGGCCTGGTAGCCGCCCTGCACCTCGGCCGTGACGGGAGCCGAGAGGGCGACGGAGCCCGAGACCGTCCGGGCCTCGGACACATCGACGGTGGCGGCCCACGCGGTGGGCCGCTTGTCGGCGACCTCGTGGGGGATGTCGGTCGAGGAGCGGTCGGTGGTGAAGGCGGCCCGCAGCACGTCGAAGACCGTACGCGCGTCGCCCTCCGGGCAGCCGCTGACGACCACCGACACCTCCTGGTCGTGGTGGTCCTCCGGCGCCTGCTGCTGTGTGCTGTTCACCGCTGCTCCTTCCGAAGAGGGCAATGCCGTCCCCTCCAGGCTCACCCCGCCGGCAGGCGGGTGCGACACGAGGGGCCGGACCACCCGTGTCCGGTGGCCGGGCGGGTCCGGACACGGAACGAAACATTTTCGTACCTATATCCACTTAAAACATGAATTCAATCTCCACTCCGAGTGACGCCTTCCTCCTGGGGTATCCGGCAAGCATGGACGTTTCGGATGGAGCCCTGAATTCCCTGGCAGTCACCCTCGCGGACGGACGCGGAGCGACCGGAGTCGTGCTGGGCGTGATCGGCGTGCTCCTGGTGGCCATGCTGATCGGCGCCTTCTGGCTGGGCAAGCGACGGCACGACCAGGAGCTGCCCCCGCCCCGCCCGGACGAGCAGCCCGTCGGCCCGGACCACCGCAGCCACGTCGAGCAGGCCGACGTCCACGGCGACGACCACTTCCCGGCCGACGGCAGGGGCCTCTCGCCGTACGAGCTCGGCGAGAGCGGCAACGAGCCGATCCGGCACGAGGACGACGACAAGCGCGACTGACCCTGCCGGGGGTCCCGGGCACCGGCGGCGGGCCGTCCCGGCCCCCGCGGCGGTGGCGCCGGGCGGCGGCCCCGCGTGTTGCGGGAGCGGCCGCCCGCGGTGAGGCTGGTGAGGGCCCCGAAGGCCCGGCACACCTGCCGCACTCCCGATGAAGGCAGTACGACCATGACCCCAAGCACCTCCGGCACGGCGCCCGTGCGCGCGGCTCTGACCGGGTCCGCTGCTCCTTGCTGGGTCAATCTCATGACCCGGGACCTGCGGTCCGCCCAGGAGTTCTACGGCCCGGTGATGGGCTGGTCCTTCCGGCCCGGGAGGCTCGGCCAGGAGTTCTCGGTGGCCCGCCGCGGTGACGTCCCGGTCGCCGGCATCGGCGCCGTGGCCACCGCCTTCCGCGTCGCGGTCGCCTGGACCCCGTACTTCGCCGTCCGGGACGCCGATGTGGCCGCCGCCCGCATCCGGGAGCGCAGCGGCACGGTCGCGGTGGGGCCGCTGACGCTCGGCAAGGGGCGCGGCGCGCTGGCCGCCGACCGGGATGGGGCCGGCTTCGGCATCTGGGAGCGGACCGCGCCGGCGACGTCACCGCCCGCCCCGGACGACTATGCGCACGCCTGGCTGCGGCTGCGGACCCGGAGCGCCTTCGACGCCGCGATCTTCTACGGCGAGGTCCTGGACTGGGCGAGCGGCCGGCCCGGCGCCTGCGAGGTGGCGTACGCCAAGGACGAGGTCGTCGTGGAGTGCGGGGGGCGCCAGCTGGCCCGGATCGGTTCGGGCGCGGTCGAGGCGGCGCCGGACCCACTGGTCCGCCCGCACTGGCAGGTGAACTTTCCCGTGGCCGACGTGGGCGTCACGATCGGGGCGGCGCGGGAGCACGGGGGCTCGCTCGTGGAGGAGCTGACCCGCGCCGAGGGCCGGGAGGCGACACTGACCGACCCGGACGGCGGACTGTTCACCGTCACGGACGTCCACCGCGCCTCCGACGCCGGACCGGCCTGACTGACGCCTCAGGCGACCGGCAGCAGCAGCTCGGGGCGGTCCCACATCACGGCGGGCGGCGTGGCCCGCACGGTGCCGGTCCGCCGCGCGCCCACCCGCAGGTAGAAGCCCTCCGCCGGGGGATGCGAGACGACGCGTACGCCGGGCAGCCCGCGGGCGGCGGCCTCCTGGCGCAGGTGGCCGATGAGGAGCCGTCCGGTTCCGGTGCCCTGCGCGTCGTCGGCGACGAAGAGGAGGTCCAGCTCGGGCGGGTCGAGGACCAGCGCGTAGAAGCCGAGCACCCGCTGCGTCGCCTCCTGCACGGCCACGTGGACGGCGTGCGTCTCGATGTAGTCGGGACCCACCCGGTATCCGGCGACCATCGGCGCGTACGGGCCTTCGTACGCCCGCGAGGACCGGACCAGGCGGGTCAGCCGCCTGGCGTCCCGCGCGGTCGCCCGCCGGATGCGGACCGGGCCGCCGGGCTCGCCCCGGCCCGACGGCGTAACGCTTGATCTCATGGAGCGAGTATTACGCATCCGCCGCCGGTCTCAGGAGGCGCGCGCCTCGCGCCACTCCTCGATCAGGGCCGCCACGTCGAACGGCCGGAGGTTGAGCAGGGGTCCGGGCGGCGGACGCCGGACGGCCTCGTGGATCTTCTCGTTCACCTCGGTCAGCACGCGGCGCACCTCGGCCTCCGTCCGGATCCTCGGCAGGCGGGCGAGCACATCCTCGGCCTCCTTGCGCAGCGCCAGGGCCGGCGGGAGCACCGACACCCCCTCGCGCTGCATCTTCGCCTTGATCCACCACGCCTCGTCGTACGGGGCGCTCAGCGCTTCGAGGGGCTTGCCGAATCCCGGCAGCCGGGAGATGTCACCACGCTGTTCGGACTCCCGGATCTGGTGATCGACCCAGGATTCGAAGCTGACACCCGCGGGTTTGCGCTCTGTCACGTGTTCCGCCCCTCTCGGAATGCTCCTGCTGCGGCCCCTCCAGCCTACCGAGGCGCCCCGCGCGGCCCGTTCGGCGCGGGGCGGTGTCAGGCGGCCCGCGCCCGGCACGCGATACGAGGAACGCGCGCCTGGCGCGTCTCGAACGCGTTCGCAGGGGTACACGGGCTTCACGCCCGGCCGGAACGGAAGCCGGGCAGCGAACCGAAAGGGATGGTGGGAGTGGAACACAGCGACTTGCGGACCGACTACCGCCGGGGGTGGTGACCATGACGACCCTCGTGATCATCCTCGCGGTCGTCGTGGTGGTGGCCGCCGGGCTGTTCCTCGCCTTCGGCCGGACGACCGGCGGGCACGGACTGCGGCGCCGCTTCGGGCCCGAGTACGAGCGTGCCGTCGCCCGGCACGACGGCGACACCAAGGCCGCCGAACACGAGCTGAGCGAGCGGCTGAAGCGTCACCGCTCGCTGGACGAGCGCCCGTTGACGCCCGAGGAGCGGACCGAGTACACCGCACGCTGGGCGCGGGTCCAGGACCGGTTCGTCGACTCGCCGCAGCAGGCGGTGGCCGACGCCGACGCGCTCCTCGCGGAACTGGCCCGGGATCTGGGCTTCCCCGACGGCGAGGACTTCGGCGAGCAGAGCGACGCGCTCTCCGTCCACCACGCCGAACAGGTCGGCGGCTACCGGCGGGTCCACGCCGCCGGGCGGGGCGAGGGCGACACGGAGGAGATGAGGACGGCCCTGGTCGAGGCCCGCGGCCTGTTCGACGTCCTGGTAACGAACGGCACGGACGGCCCGGTCCGCCGGGACCCCCACCATGCGGAAGGAAGTGGCACGGCATGACGAAGGACACCGACCGCGCACCGAGGACCCCCGCCGAGGCTCCCGGAGCACCCACGAACCGCCCGGTCGTCCCGGAACCGGCCGCCGGCACCGGAACGGGGGCCGCCCGCCCCTCGGACGACGCCTCGGCCCGGCCCCCGCGGACGACGGCCCCCGCTCCCCCGGGCGCCGCGGACGCCGCGCGCACGGCATCGGTCGCCCCGACCGGTGAGACGGACATGGACACCGGGCACACGGCGGCCGCACCCGTACCGGCCGGCGGCACCGCGCCGCACGGCGCGCCCGACGCGGCGCGGCCCCTGATCGCGACCGGCGACCAGGACAAGCTGGCCCACCGCCTCCAGCAGGCGGTCACGGACTTCGTGGAGAGCCCGCACCGGGCGGTCGAGGAGGCCGAATCCACCTTCGACGCGGCCGTCACCGGCCTCACGGACGCGCTCCGGGAACGCCGCCGCACCCTGCACGTCCCGGACGGGGACGGCTCGGACCCCGGTTCCCGGACCGAGGAGCTGCGGGTCACCCTCCAGCACTACCGTGACATCACCGAACGACTGCTGAAGGTGTGAGGAGCCCGGCCGGCGGGAGACCCGGCACCCCACACAGGACTCCGCCCCCGGCGCGCGCCGGGGGCGGAGTGCCGCGTGGTGCGGCCGCTACGGGCGGGCGTACACCACCAGTTCGCTGCGCAGGCGCCGCAGTGTGAGGCCGCGGACGCGCAGGCAGTCGCGCACATAGCCGTCCAGGCCGCCCCAGCGCTCGTCCATGGCGTCCAGCGCCGTGTCGAGGTAGCGGGGGCGCACCTCAATGATCGCGGAGGCGATCTCCGGGTCGCCGCCCGCGTCGAGAAACCCCTGTACGTACGGCCGGTAGGCGTCCCGCACCACCGGGTTCACCGCGAGGAACTCCTGCCGTACGGCGTCCCGCGACGCGCCGAGGAGCAGGAGCAGGAGGGCGGCCGCCCAGCCCGCGCGGTCCTTGCCCGTCGTGCAGTGGAACAGCACCGGCCGGGCCGAGGTGTCGGCGGCCGTGTCGATGAAGGCGCGGTACGCGGCCGCGGCGCCCGGCGAGAGCACCATCTGCCGGTAGGACTGGGCGAACATCTCCTCGGCCCTGCCGTTCCCGAGCAGCCGCTCCGCCTCGACCGGGTCCGCGAGCAGCGCGCGGAAGCGGGCGGGGGCCACGCCCGGGTTGCCCCCGAGCACATCGGCGACGAACAGCCGGGAGCCGGGCGGGAGCGCGTCGGGGGCCGAGCCGCGCTCGTCCGCGCTGCGCAGGTCGACGACCGTACGGATGCCGAGCGCGGCGACGGAGGCTGCGTCCACCGGGTCGAGCCCGCTCAGGCGTCCGGAGCGCAGCACCACGCCCTGCCGCACCTGCCGGCCGGGGCCCAGGGGGATGCCTCCCAGATCGCGCAGATTGAGGGCGGAAGCGGTCGGGACGGCCCTGACGGTTTGCACGATGGGTTTCCTCTTTTCCCGACACGAATCCGAAGGGAGCCTTCGGCTTGGCCGGATCAAAAGTCGCATGATGTCGGCAAATCGACAAAGTAAAACGCCGGGGATCATCGATCGGGCGCGCGGCGGGGCGGAAGGGGTGCGCGGGCGCCGGTTCCCGTCCCGTTCTCCCGTTCACCTGGAGACGGACTGGAGGCGGAATGGCGGCGGAATGGAGTGCCTCTGGGGCACGGACCGGCGCGCCGCCCTCATTCCGCCGGAGGCCCGGTCCTCCGCGCCTCGACGAGGTACTCCACTGGTCCCACAGCCACGGGCGTGTCCTCTCCGGATGGATGGATTGCCAGCAGCATAACTTCGGGCATTCAGTGCCGCACTGTGACAAAGCGCCGCACGGCGAAGGGCCCGGCGGACGCGACCGTGCGTGAAGGATCAGGTGCTGTGAGGGAGGGCAAGGTCACAGGCCGACGCACTGCTGCACCCCCGGGACCTGCCCTAGCATCTGGGCCATGACGGTCCAGCCTGCTGACGGGCTTTCGCTGGCCGCCGGATTCCCTGACCCCGCCCATGAGCAGTGGCAGAGCCTCGTCGAGGGTGTGCTTCGCAAATCGGGCAAGGATGTCTCGGGACCGGCCGCCGAGAAAGCGCTGTCCACCACGGTGGAGGACGGGCTCATCACCCGGCCCCTCTACACCTCGCGCGACGACGCGCCCGATGCCGGTCTCCCCGGCTTCGCCCCCTTCACCCGCGGCAGCAAGCCCGAGGGGTCCACGACGGGCGGCTGGGGGGTACGCCAGCGGCACGCGTACACAGATCCCGTCCGGCTGAACGAGGCTGTGCTGACGGACCTGGAGAACGGCGTCACCTCGCTGTGGCTGGCCGTCGGCGGCCCCGACGGCGTACCGGTGTCCGGTCTGGCCCGAGCCCTGGACGGCGTACTCCTCGATCTGGCGCCCGTCATTCTCGACGCGGGTGACGAACTGGACGCGGCGGCGACCGAGTTGCTGCGGCTCCACACGGAACGCGAGGTGCCGGCACAGCAGGTGCGGGGCAGCCTCGGCGCCGATCCGCTGGGGAGGGCCGCGCGCACCGGCACCGGGCCGGAGCTCGGGCGGGCGGTCCACTGGGCGCGGCGCTGCGCGCAGGAGTACCCGGGGCTGCGGGCGATCGTCGTGGACGCGATGCCGTACCACGAGGCGGGCGGTTCGGCGGCCCAGGAGCTGGGCACTTCGCTGGCCACCGGCGTCGCGTATCTGCGGGCGCTGACCGACGCCGGGCTCGGCCTCGAAGAGGCGTGCGGGCAGCTGGAGTTCCGGTACGCGGCCACCGCCGACCAGTTCCTGACGATCGCCAAGCTGCGCGCGGCGCGCCGGCTCTGGGCGCGGGTCGCCGAGGCCTGCGGGGCTCCCGGCGCGGGGGCCCAGCGGCAGCACGCGGTGACCTCGCCGGTGATGATGACCCGGCGTGACCCGTGGGTGAACATGCTGCGCACCACGCTGGCCGGTCTCGGCGCGGGCGTGGGCGGGGCCGACTCCGTGACCGTGCTGCCCTTCGATCACGCGCTGGGCCGGCCCGACGCGTTCGCCCGGCGTATCGCCCGCAACACCTCCACGATCCTGCTGGAGGAGTCGCATCTGGCCCGGGTCATCGACCCGGCGGGCGGGTCCTGGTACGTGGAGCGGCTGACCGACGAACTCGCGGGCGCGGCCTGGACGTTCTTCCAGGAGATCGAGCGGGCGGGCGGGCAGGCGGCCGCCCTGGGCTCCGGTCTGGTCGCGGAGCGGATCGCGGCCACCTGGGAGGCACGCGGCAAGGACCTGGCCCGCCGCAAGGAACCCATCACCGGCGTCAGCGAGTTCCCCTCGCTGAACGAGCGCCCGGTGGAGCGCGAGCCGCTGCCGCCGGCCCCCGTGGGCGGCGGGCTTCCCGTGGTCCGGCGCGACGAGGCGTTCGAGGCGCTGCGGGCCCGCTCGGACGCCCATCTGGCGGCGACCGGCAGCCGGCCGCGGGTGTTCATCGCGGCGCTCGGTCCGGCGGCGGCGCACACCGCGCGGGCCTCGTTCGCCGCGAACCTCTTCCAGGCCGGCGGCATCGAGCCCGTGCACGAGCCGGTGCGGGTGGACGCCTCCTCGGTGGCCGAGGCGTTCGCGGCCTCCGGCACGGACGTCGCCTGCCTGTGCTCCACCGACGCGCTCTACGCCGAACAGGCGGACGAGGTCGTCCGCGCACTGGTCGCGGCAGGTGCGCGGCGCGTGTACCTGGCGGGGCGGCCCGGCGAGTACCCCGGCGTGGACGCGTATGTCTTCGCCGGCTGCGACGCGGTGGCCGTGCTCTCTTCCCTTCTCGACCGTATGGGTGTGGCGTAATGCGGATCCCCGACTTCTCCGACATCGAGCTCGGTCCGGGCGGCGGCGCCGAGGTGACCGAGGACCAGTGGCGTGCCGCGGTCAAGGAGTCCTCCGGAAGCTCCGACGGCGACCTGCTGTGGGAGACCCCTGAGGGCATCGCGGTCAAGCCGCTGTACACCGGCCACGACCTGGAGGGGCTCGACTTCCTGGGTACGTACCCGGGTGTGGCGCCGTATCTGCGTGGCCCGTACCCGACGATGTACGTCAACCAGCCCTGGACGATCCGGCAGTACGCGGGCTTCTCCACCGCCGAGGAGTCCAACGCCTTCTACCGTCGCAACCTCGCGGCCGGGCAGAAGGGTCTGTCGGTCGCCTTCGACCTGCCGACGCACCGGGGTTATGACAGCGACCACCCCCGGGTGACGGGCGATGTCGGCATGGCCGGGGTGGCGATCGACTCGATCTACGACATGCGCCGGCTCTTCGACGGCATCCCGCTCGACAAGATGTCGGTGTCGATGACGATGAACGGCGCGGTGCTCCCCGTCCTCGCGCTGTACATCGTGGCCGCCGAGGAGCAGGGCGTGCCGCCCGAGAAGCTGGCCGGGACCATTCAGAACGACATTCTGAAGGAGTTCATGGTCCGCAACACCTACATCTATCCGCCGAAGCCCTCGATGCGGATCATCTCCGACATCTTCTCGTTCACCTCGCGGAGGATGCCGCGCTACAACTCGATCTCCATCTCCGGCTACCACATCCAGGAGGCCGGGGCCACGGCCGATCTGGAGCTTGCCTACACCCTGGCCGACGGGGTCGAGTACATCCGTGCGGGCCGGGAAGCGGGTCTGGACGTCGACGCGTTCGCGCCCCGGCTGTCGTTCTTCTGGGCGATCGGCATGAACTTCTTCATGGAGATCGCCAAGCTGCGCGCCGCCCGGCTGCTGTGGGCCAAGCTGGTCCGGGAGTTCGACCCGAAGAACGCCAAGTCCCTCTCCCTGCGCACCCATTCGCAGACCTCCGGCTGGTCGCTGACCGCGCAGGACGTGTTCAACAACGTCACCAGGACCTGCGTGGAGGCGATGGCGGCGACGCAGGGACACACCCAGTCGCTGCACACCAACGCCCTGGACGAGGCGCTGGCCCTGCCCACCGACTTCTCCGCCCGCATCGCCCGCAACACCCAGCTCCTGCTCCAGCAGGAGTCCGGCACCGGCCGGGTCATCGACCCGTGGGGCGGCAGCGCGTACGTGGAGAAGCTGACGTACGACCTGGCACGCAGGGCGTGGCAGCACATCGAGGAGGTCGAGGCCGCCGGCGGCATGGCCAAGGCCATCGACGCGGGCATCCCGAAGCTGCGCATCGAGGAGGCAGCCGCCCGCACCCAGGCCCGCATCGACTCCGGGCGCCAGCCCGTCATCGGCGTCAACAAGTACCGCGTCGAGACCGACGAGCAGATCGACGTCCTCAAGGTCGACAACTCCTCCGTACGCACCCAGCAGATCGAGAAGCTGCGCCGGCTGCGCGAGGAACGCGACGAGCGGGCCTGCCAGGACGCGCTGCGCGCCCTGACGGACGCCGCCGGACGGGCTCCCGGCCCCGGTCTGGAAGGCAACCTCCTCGCCCTGGCCGTGGACGCGGCCCGTGCGATGGCGACGGTGGGCGAGATCTCGGACGCGCTGGAGAAGGTGTACGGCCGGCACGCCGGCCAGATCCGTACGATCTCCGGTGTGTACCGCAACGAGGCAGGGGAGTCGCCGTCCGTGGACCGGACCCGCGCGCTGGTCGACGCGTTCGAGGAGGCGGAGGGACGCCGTCCGCGCATCCTGGTCGCCAAGATGGGCCAGGACGGGCACGACCGGGGCCAGAAGGTCATCGCGACCGCCTTCGCCGACCTGGGCTTCGACGTGGACGTCGGCCCGCTCTTCCAGACGCCGGGCGAGGTCGCCCGGCAGGCGGTCGAGGCGGACGTGCACATCGTGGGCGTCTCCTCCCTGGCCGCCGGCCACCTCACGCTCGTCCCGGCGCTCCGCGAGGAACTGGCCGCCGAGGGGCGCGAGGACATCATGATCGTGGTGGGCGGGGTCATCCCGCCGCAGGACATCGAGGCACTGCGCGAGGCGGGTGCCGCCGCTGTGTTCCCGCCCGGCACAGTGATCCCGGAGGCGGCGCACGACCTGGTGACACGCCTCGGCGCCGCTCTCGGTCACGAGCTGTGAGCCGCTGACCCATGGCCCCCAGGATCGATCTCGACAGTTATGTGAAGGGGGTACTCGACGGGAAACGCGCGCACATCGCGCGCGCCATCACCCTCGTCGAGTCCACCCGCCCCGACCACCGGGCGCTGGCCCAGGAGTTGCTGCGCGAACTGCTGCCGCACTCGGGCAACGCCCGCCGCGTCGGCATCAGCGGCGTACCCGGGGTCGGCAAGTCGACGTTCATCGACGCGCTCGGCACCATGCTCACCGGGCTCGGGCACCGGGTCGCGGTACTGGCCGTCGACCCGTCGTCCAGCCGTACCGGCGGCTCCATCCTGGGCGACAAGACCAGGATGGAGCGGCTCGCGGTGGACCCGGCCGCCTTCGTGCGCCCCTCCCCCACCGCCGGCACCCTGGGCGGGGTGGCCAAGGCGACCCGCGAGTCCATCGTGGTGATGGAGGCGGCGGGGTACGACGTGGTGCTGGTGGAGACCGTCGGCGTCGGCCAGTCGGAGACGGCCGTCGCCAACATGGTCGACACCTTCCTGCTGCTCACCCTGGCGCGCACCGGTGACCAGTTGCAGGGCATCAAGAAGGGCGTGCTCGAACTGGCGGACGCCATCGCGGTGAACAAGGCCGACGGCCCGCACGAACGCGACGCGCGCGCCGCCGCCCGCGAACTCGCGGGCGCGCTGCGGCTGATGCACCCGGTGGACGCCGCGTGGACCCCGCCGGTCCTGACGTGCAGCGCCCGCGAGTCGAGCGGGCTCGACACCCTGTGGGAGCGGCTGGAACAGCACCGGACACTGCTGGAGTCGACCGGCCGGCTCGCGCACAAGCGCAGCGAGCAGCAGGTCGACTGGACCTGGACGATGGTGCGGGACGAACTGCTGGAGAGCCTGCGCGGGCACGCCGGGGTGCGTGCGCTGGCACCCGAGCTCGAACGGCGGGTGCGGGAGGGAACGCTGCCGGCGTCGCTGGCCGCGGAAGAGATCCTGGAGGCGTTCCGGGGGTCCGGGCCACCGTCCTGACCAGCCGGAACACCTGAACAGCCCAGCCGTCCGGTCCTCTGGGGCCGGGCGGCTTTCGCGGTCCCGCCCGGTGGGCGTGGTACATTTCCATCGGTACTTGTGTACGTCTCGTTCCGCAGACGCCGGTGCCGGTTCATTTTTCTCAAGCTGACGCGCCCGTCATCGCGACCGGTGATCCAGCTTCGTCACACCGTTTCCCCAGTCCGGTACGGACTCCTCGCACCGGGCTTTCCCGCCCGTCGTCCGGGGCGTGACCATCCGCCCCCGTCTCTGCCGGGCCCCTTCATTCGCATGTCCGCGAAAGGACCACCCGCATGACCACCACACTCGAACACCCCACCACTACCCGGCCCGCGACCCCCACGGCCGCCGCCGGCATCCTCGACGTCACGCACCAGGGGAACGGCGCCCTGCGCTCGCCCCAGGGGCACCCCGCCCCCCGCGACGTACAGGTCCCCTCGGCGCTCATCCGCCGGTACGGCCTGCGCAAGGGCGACGTCGTCGAGGGCATGTGCGAACGCGCCCGCTCCCTGAGCACCGTCGAACGCGTCAACGGCCTTCCCCCGCAGGCACTGCGCGGCCGCCCCCACTTCCGTGACCTCACCCCGCTCCACCCCCGGCAGCGGCTGCGTCTGGAGACGGCGGCCGGCAGCCCGGCGACACGCGTCGTCGACCTGGTCGCCCCGGTCGGCAAGGGACAGCGCGGTCTGATCGTCGCGCCGCCCAGGACCGGCAAGACGGTCCTGCTCCAGCAGATCGCGGCCGCCGTCGCCGAGAACCACCCCGAGAGCCATCTGATGGTGGTGCTCCTGGACGAACGGCCCGAAGAGGTCACCGACATGCGCCGTTCGGTGCGCGGCGAGGTCTACGCCTCCACGTTCGACCGCCCCGCCAAGGAGCACATCGCCCTCGCCGAACTCGCGCTCGCCCGCGCCGAGCGGCTGGTCGAGCAGGGCCGGGACGTCGTTCTGCTGCTCGACTCGCTCACCCGGCTCTGCCGGGCCCACAACAACGCGGCGGGCAGCGGCGGACGCACCCTCAGCGGCGGGGTGGACGCCGCGGCGCTGCTCGGCCCCAAGCGCCTCTTCGGGGCCGCCCGCCTCACCGAGGAGGCCGGGTCGCTGACCATCCTGGCCACCGCCCTCGTCGAGACCGGCTCCCGGGCCGACGAGTACTTCTTCGAGGAGCTGAAGGGCACCGGCAACATGGAGCTGCGGCTCGACCGCGCACTGGCCGAGAAGCGCGTCCACCCGGCGGTCGACATCGCCGCATCGGGCACCCGCCGCGACGAACTCCTCGTACCGGCCGATGAGTTGGCCGCTGTGCGGGGGCTGCGGCGGGCCCTGCACAGCCGGGACGCGCAGACGTCCCTGGAGACGCTGCTCGACCGCGTCCGGCGCACCCCGGACAACGCCGCGTTCCTGCGGCTGATCCGCACCACCGTGCCGTCCGCCTGACCGGCGTCCGGGTCACATCCGGGCGTGCAGCGCGGCCGTGTGCTTGCGGACCTGCTCCGGGGTGAGATAGCTGTCGGTGTACTCGAAGTCCCGCAGCGTCGCCGGTTTGCGCATCTGGAACCCGGTGCGGACGAAGTCGTCGCCGGCGGAGGCGTTGATCAGCCAGTTCGCCATGACGCGGGCCTTGGCCACGTTGGTCCGCAACGCCGTCCAGTGGTAGCCGCGGGCCACGGCCTGGGCACCGATCCCGTGCATCTCGATGCCGAGGGGCTTGGAGACGGCGTCTTTCCCGCCGAGGTCCACGACGAGCCCGAGGTCCTTGTGGACGTACGGCTGGAGCGGCCGGCCGCGGAGGGTCGCCAGGAGGTTGTCGGCGAGCTTGCGGCCCTGGCGCATGGCGTGCTGGGCGGTCGGCGGGCAGACCGCGCCGTCTCCCTTGGCCAGGTCGGGCACGGCGGCCACGTCGCCGAGCGCGAACACGCCGTCGTAGCCGGGCAGTGTCATCTCCGGGGTCACGGCGAGGCGGCCCTTCACGGTCTCCGCGTCGAAGGTGCCGACCAGCGGGCTCGCCGTGACTCCGGCCGTCCAGATCAGCGTGCGGCACGGCAGCACCCGGCCGTCGGTGAACTTCACGGTGTCGGGCCCCGCCTCGGCGATCGACACGCCGAGCGACACCTCGATCCCCCGGTCGCGCAGCACCTTCAGGGCGCTGTTGCCGAGCTTGTCGCCCAGTTCGGGCATGAGCTTGGGCGCGATGTCGATCAGGTGCCACTTGATGAGCTCCGGGTCGAGGCGGGGGTAGTGCCTGAGCGCGTTGGTGGTGAGCCGCTGGAGGCAGGCCGCGGTCTCGGTGCCCGCGTACCCGCCGCCGACCACGACGAACTGGAGCCGCGAAGCCCGCTCCTCCTCGTCGTCGCTGGCGTCCGCCAGGTCGAGCTGCGCGATCACGTGGTCGCGTACGTAGGCCGCCTCGGCCAGCGTCTTCATGCCGCGGGCGTTGTCGAGGAGGCCGGGGATGTCGAAGGTGCGGGTGACACTGCCGGGACTCAGTACGAGGTGGTCGTACGGCTCGTCCACGATCTCGTCGGTGATCTTGCGGACCACGCACACCTTCGCCTTGGGGTCCACCCCGATGGCCCCGCCGGGAATGATGCGCGTGCGATGGCGGCTGCTGCGCCGCAGGGACACCGCGACGGACTGCGGCGTCAGCACACCGGAGGCCACCTGGGGCAGCAGCGGCAGGTAGAGCTGGTACGAGAACGGGGCGACGAGTGCGATGTCCGCTTCACCGGGCCGCAGCCGCCGCTCCAGACGGCGCACGCACTCGACCCCGGCGAAACCGGCTCCGACAACGAGAATCCTGGGTCGTGCCACAGTGATCGTCCCTTCTGGGGGGTCTGCACGGTCGTCCGTTCGCCTGCCCCGTCACACGCGCACGTCACCTCTCATCTTCACGACGAAGGTGGCGGTCCGCCCGCTGGGACGGCAGAACGGACGACCTCGCCCCTCATCTGGCCAGGTACGTCACCACACCGCAGGCGCCGCCCGCCGCGCCCGCCCAGACCAGCGCGGTGGCGACACAGCGGGCGCGGAGCCTGCGGTAGCGCTCGCTGTACTCGCCGCGCAGTTGCGTGGCGCGGGCCGAGATCCGCGCCAGCATCAGCCGGGAATCCATGGTGCGCTCCGCCGTGTAGACACGCTCCACGTCCTCGCGCTGGGCCGTCGTGAGCCAGGGCAGCTGGTCGGTGAAGCGGCGGGCGAGCCTGCGCGCCTGCTCGACCTCGGCGTTCCACAGCAGGTAGCCCTCCATCTGGGCCAGCCCCCGGGCGCTCTCGGTGTCCGGGCCGCTCGCCACCCGGTTCTCCTTGCGGCCGTCCCTGGCGCTCACGCCTGCTTGTCCCCCGGTGCCACCGTGACGGAGCGGTTTGGGTGGGTGGTGGCCTCCTCCAGCTCACGCACGGCCGGGTGGTGCAGGTCGAAGGCCGGGGACTCGGAGCGGATACGGGGCAGGGTGACGAAGTTGTGGCGCGGCGGCGGGCAGGAGGTCGCCCACTCCAGCGAGCGGCCGTAGCCCCAGGGGTCGTCCGCCTCGATCTTCTTGCCGTACTTGGCGGTCTTCCAGACGTTGTAGAGGAAGGGCAGCATCGACAGACCGAGCAGGAACGAGGAGATCGTCGAGATCGTGTTCAGCGCGGTGAAGCCGTCCGCGGCGAGGTAGTCCGCGTAACGCCGCGGCATGCCCTCGACGCCCAGCCAGTGCTGTACCAGGAACGTGCCGTGGAACCCTGCGAACAGCGTCCAGAAGGTGATCTTCCCGAGCCGCTCGTCCAGCATCTTGCCGGTGAACTTCGGCCACCAGAAGTGGAACCCGGCGAACATCGCGAACACCACGGTGCCGAAGACGACGTAGTGGAAGTGCGCGACCACGAAGTACGAGTCCGAGACCTGGAAGTCCATCGGCGGCGACGCGAGGAGCACTCCGGTCAGTCCGCCGAAGAGGAACGTCACGAGGAAGCCGATGGACCAGAGCATCGGTGTCTCGAAGGACAACGAGCCCTTCCACATCGTGCCGATCCAGTTGAAGAACTTCACCCCGGTGGGCACCGCGATGAGGAACGACATGAACGAGAAGAACGGCAGCAGCACCGCACCGGTGACGAACATGTGGTGCGCCCACACGGTGATCGAGAGGCCGGCGATGGAGATCGTCGCGGCCACCAGGCCGATGTAGCCGAAGATCGGCTTGCGGCTGAAGACGGGGATGATCTCGGAGACGATGCCGAAGAACGGCAGGGCGATGATGTACACCTCGGGATGGCCGAAGAACCAGAAGAGGTGCTGCCAGAGCAGCGCACCACCGTTGGCGGCGTCGAAGACGTGCGCGCCGAACTTGCGGTCCGCCTCCAGCGCCAGGAGTGCCGCGGCGAGCACCGGGAAGGCCAGCAGGACCAGCAGGGCGGTCAGCAGGACGTTCCAGACGAAGATCGGCATGCGGAACATCGTCATGCCGGGGGCGCGCATGCAGATGATCGTGGTGATGAAGTTGACCGAGCCGAGGATCGTGCCGAAGCCGGAGAGGGCCAGACCCATGATCCACAGGTCACCGCCGATCCCGGGCGAGCGGACCACGTCGGTCAGCGGCGAGTAGGCGAACCAGCCGAAGTCGGCGGCGCCGTTCGGGGTGAGGAAGCCGGCCACCGCGATGAGCGAGCCGAAGAGGTAGAGCCAGTAGGCCAGCATGTTCAGCCGTGGGAACGCCACGTCGGGCGCGCCGATCTGGAGCGGCATGATCCAGTTCGCGAATCCGGCGAACAGCGGCGTCGCGAACATCAGCAGCATGATCGTGCCGTGCATCGTGAACGCCTGGTTGAACTGCTCGTTCGACATGATCTGCATGCCGGGACGGGCCAGCTCGGCGCGCATGAACAGCGCGAGCAGCCCGCCGCCGAGGAAGAACGCGAACGAAGTGACCAGGTAGAGCGAGCCGATCGTCTTGTGGTCGGTGGTGGTCGCCCACTTGATGACGACGTTGCCGGGCTCCCTGCTGTGCACCGGTAGCTCGTTGGCGTACGACTCCTCGTCCTCCGCCGTACCTGCTGTGCCCGTCGTCGTCAAGGCCCGCTCCTTCGATCCGGTCAGCCGCGCATTACCGGTGCAGCAAACCAGCGAAGGGGCCCCCGGACGCGGCCCGGCACCCGCCGTGGCGCGACTTTCACCCGTCAGGGTGGTCGCGGCGGAGACGGCGGTGCCCCGGCGCGGCGGAGGCCGGCCGGGGCATCGCGCGTCAGATCAGGCGAGGCTCGCGATCGCCTGGTTGAACGTCGCGGAGGGACGCATGACGGCCGCGGCCTTGGCCGGGTCGGGCTGGTAGTAGCCGCCGATGTCGGCCGGCTTGCCCTGGACCGCGATCAGCTCGTCGATGATCGTCTGCTCCTGCTCGGCCAGCGTCTTGGCGAGCGGGGCGAACGCGGCGGCGAGGTCGGCGTCGGCGGTCTGCCGCGCCAGCTCCTGCGCCCAGTACAGGGACAGGTAGAAGTGGCTGCCGCGGTTGTCGATGCCGCCGAGGCGACGGCTGGGCGACTTGTCCTCGTTGAGGAACGTGGCCGTGGCGCGGTCCAGCGTGTCGGCGAGGACCTGGGCGCGGGCGTTGCCCGTGGTCTGCGCGAGGTGCTCAAAGCTGACGGCGAGGGCGAGGAACTCGCCCAGGCTGTCCCAGCGCAGGTAGTCCTCCTTGACGAGCTGCTGCACGTGCTTGGGCGCGGAGCCGCCGGCGCCGGTCTCGAAGAGGCCGCCGCCGTTCATCAGGGGGACGACGGAGAGCATCTTCGCGCTGGTGCCGAGCTCCAGGATCGGGAAGAGGTCCGTCAGGTAGTCACGGAGCACGTTGCCGGTGACGGAGATGGTGTCCTCGCCGCGGCGGATGCGCTCCAGGGAGAAGGCGGTGGCCTCCTCGGGGGTCTTGATCTCGATCCGCAGGCCCTCGGTGTCGTGCTCGGCGAGGTAGGTGCGGACCTTCTCGATGAGCTGTGCGTCGTGCGCGCGGCCCTCGTCCAGCCAGAAGACGGCCGGGTCGCCGGTCGCGCGGGCGCGGGTCACGGCGAGCTTGACCCAGTCCTGGATCGGCAGGTCCTTGGTCTGGCACATCCGGAAGATGTCACCGGCGCCGACGGCCTGCTCCAGCACCGCGTTGCCGGCGGCGTCGACGACGCGGACCGTGCCGGTGGCGGGGATCTCGAAGGTCTTGTCGTGGCTGCCGTACTCCTCGGCCTTCTGCGCCATGAGACCGACGTTGGGCACCGAGCCCATCGTGGACGGGTCGAAGGCGCCGTTGGCGCGGCAGTCGTCGATGACGACCTGGTAGACACCGGCGTAGCTGCTGTCCGGGAGGACGGCGATGGTGTCGGCCTCCTGGCCGTCCGGGCCCCACATGTGGCCGGAGGTGCGGATCATGGCCGGCATGGAGGCGTCCACGATGACGTCGCTGGGGACGTGCAGGTTGGTGATGCCCTTGTCGGAGTCGACCATCGCGAGGGCGGGGCCCTCGGCGAGCTCGGCCTCGAAGGACGCCTTGATCTTCGCGCCCTCGGGCAGCGCCTCCAGGCCCTTGAGGATGCCGCCGAGGCCGTCGTTCGGGGTCAGGCCCGCGGCGGCGAGCGCGTCACCGTGCTCGGCGAAGGTCTTCGGGAAGAAGGCACGCACGACGTGACCGAAGATGATCGGGTCGGAGACCTTCATCATCGTGGCCTTGAGGTGCACGGAGAAGAGCACGCCCTCGGCCTTGGCGCGGGCGATCTGCGCGGTGATGAACTCGCGCAGCGCGGCGACCCGCATGACGGAGGCGTCGACGACCTCGCCCGCCAGGACCGGTACGGACTCGCGCAGGACGGTGGTGGTGCCGTCGTCACCGGCGAGCTCGATGCGCAGGCTGCCCGGCTCGGCGACGACCGCGGACTTCTCGGTGGCCCGGAAGTCGTCGACGCCCATGGTGGCGACGTTCGTCTTGGAGTCGGCGGTCCAGGCGCCCATGCGGTGCGGGTGGGTCTTGGCGTAGTTCTTGACCGACGCGGGGGCGCGGCGGTCGGAGTTGCCCTCGCGCAGGACGGGGTTGACGGCGCTGCCCTTGACCTTGTCGTAACGGGCGCGGACGTCCTTGTCCTCGTCGGTCTTCGGGTCGTCGGGGTAGTCCGGGAGGGCGTAGCCCTGGCCCTGGAGCTCGGCGATCGCGGCCTTCAGCTGCGGGATCGAGGCCGAGATGTTGGGCAGCTTGATGATGTTGGCCCCGGGGGTGGTGGCCAGCGCGCCGAGCTCGGCGAGGGCGTCGTCGACGCGCTGGTTCTCCGGGAGGCGGTCGGGGAAGCCGGCGATGATCCGGCCCGCCAGGGAGATGTCACGGCTCTCCACGGTGACCCCGGCCTTGGAGGCGTAGGCCTCGATCACGGGCAGGAACGAATACGTCGCCAGGGCCGGGGCCTCGTCGGTGTGTGTATAGATGATGGTCGAGTCAGTCACCCTGTGCTCCGCTCCACGTCTGCAACATTGCTTGACATCAAGATATCTCGTGAGTGGGGCCGACTCGACAGGGCCCCGCCCCGCACCGGCCGGAACACGCCCTACGGCCGGTGCGGGGCGGGAACCGCCTCTCCGTCCGGCACCGGGCCCGGCGGGGTTCCGTCGCCGAAGGGACGGCCGCCGAGCTGTTCGCGGTGGTGCGGGGTCAGCCAGCCGGACAGGTCGGGTCCCACGGGGACGATCCCGGTGGGGTTGATGCCGGTGTGCACCCGGTAGTAGTGCTGCTTGATGTGGTGGAAGTCGACCGTGTCCCCGAACCCGGGGGTCTGGTAGAGGTCCCTGGCGTACGCCCACAGCACCGGGTCCTCGGCCAGTTTCCGGCGGTTGCACTTGAAGTGGCCGTGGTAGACGGCGTCGAAGCGCACCAGGGTGGTGAAGAACCGGATGTCGGCCTCGGTGATCGTGTCCCCGACGAGGTAGCGGTGGTCTGCGAGCCGCTGCGACATCTGCTCCAGCCTGCGGAAGACCGCCTCGTACGCGGCCTCGTAGGTGCTCTGGCCGTCCGCGAATCCGGCGCGGTACACGCCGTTGTTGACGTCCTGGTAGATGCCTTCCATGACCTCGTCGATCTCCGCGCGCAGCGGCTCGGGGTAGAGGTCGGGCGCGCCGGGCCGGTGCAGGGCGGTCCACTCGGTCGCGAGGTCCAGGGTGATCTGCTGGTAGTCGTTGGTGACGAGCATCCCGCTGGGTACGTCGACGATCGCGGGCACGCTGACGCCGCCCGGGTAGTCGCGCTCCCTGGCGTCGTAGGCCTCGCTCAGGTAGCGGATGCCGAGCACCGGGTCCCGGCCGCCGGCGTCCAGTGTGAAGCGCCAGCTGCGGTCGTCCTGCAACGGGTCGGTCACGCCGAGCGAGAGGGCGCTCTCCAGGCCGAGCAGCCTGCGGGAGACCAGGGCGCGGCTCGCCCAGGGGCAGGCGCGGCTGACGACGAGCCGGTAGCGGCCCGCCTCGACGGGCCAGCCGTCGCGGCCGTCGGCGGTGATGCGGTCGGCGAAGTGGCTGCGGGAGCGCTTGAACGGTTTATGCCCGTACGCGCTGTTGCCGTCGGATCCGGTGCCGGCGGTGTCGTTCATCGCGTTCTCCTTACGAGGCGTGCGAGGCTTACGAGGCGGCTGCGGGAGGTACGGAGCGCCGCCCCCGGTTCCTACCCCGCCGGGCGCCGCCCACGTCGGCCAGCGCGACGAGCAGTCCGGCGACGACGAAGGCGACCGAGACGACGAGCCCGTGGTCGTAGGCGCTGGACCAGCCGTCGGAACCGACCCGGGCGAAGAAGACCGAGCCGACGGCGGCGATGCCGATCGCGGAGCCGACGCGCTGGCCGGTCTGAAGGGTGCCGCCAGCGCTGCCCGCGGTGGCCACCGGAACCTCGGAGAGGGTGAGGGTCTGGTTGGGTGCGATGACCAGGCCGCTGCCGAGTCCGGCGAACAGCAGGGGTGCGGCCATCGCCCAGCCGGCGCCCCGGCCGGGCACCAGGTGGACGGCGAGGGCGGTCGCCCCGAGGCCCACGGCCACGGCGGCCAGTCCGACGGCGACGAGGGGGCGGCCGAACCGTCCGACGAGCCGGCCGCCGGGGCTCGCCGCGACGGCGGAGCCCAGGGCGAACGGGGTGATGGCCAGACCCGCCTGGAGGGCGGTGTAGTGCAGACCGCTCTGGAGATAGAGGGTCGTGATGAAGAAGATCGAGGTGAATCCCGCGAAGTACAGCAGGATCAGCAGGCAGCCCAGCCAGTAGGAGCGCACCCGGAAGAGTCTGAGGTCGATCACCGGCTGGGTGCCGCGGCGGCCGCACCGGCCCTCCCAGGCCACGAAGGCGGCGAGCAGTGCCACGGCCAGGATGAGCAGCAGCCATTTGCCGTCGCCGGGCCACTGCCGGGACTGGACGAACGGCAGCAGCAGTGTCAGCACCCCCGTGCCCAGCAGCAGGACCCCCAGCGGGTCGAGGTCCCGCAGCCTGACCGGCCCGGCCGACGGGGTGTCGGGCAGCAGGCGGCGGGCCAGCAGGAGGCAGATCAGGCCGAGCGGCAGGTTGACGTAGAACACCCACCGCCAGCCCTCTTCGGCTCCGGCCGCCTGGATGAGCAGGCCGCCGAGGAGCGGGCCGACGGCGGTGGAGATGCCGACCACCGTGCCGAACATGCCGAAGGCCCGGCCGCGTTCCCGTCCCTGGAACATCTGCTGGATGAGGGCGGAGATCTGCGGCGAGACCATGCCGCCGGCCAGTCCCTGGACCAGTCGGGCGATCACCAGCCAGAGGCTGGACTGGGCGGCGCCGCAGGCCGCGGACGAGAGCGTGAAGAGCGTCAGCCCGGCCATGAACACCGCGCGCCGGCCGCGCGCGTCGCCGAGCCGCCCGGCCGGGATCAGGAACAGGCCGAAGGCCAGGGCGTATCCGGACAGGACCCATTGCAGGTCGGACTCCGGGGTGTGCAGGCCTTCCCTGATGGACGGCAGCGCGACGTTGACGATCGAGACGTCCAGGAGGGTCATGAAGCCGGCGACCAGGCAGACGGCGAGCGCCCGCCACCGCCGGGGGTCGGGTGTGCCGTGGCCGGAAGCGGAGTCCGTACCCCGTCCCGCGGAACCCCGGTCCGCCGCGCTCTCTGCCATGGTTCGCACCCTAGGACGCGCACCGCGATTCCTCATCCCGGCAGGTCCACCCGGCCGTGCCGGGATGGCCCGCGCCCGGGCCGGTTAGGGTACGGCGCATGCAGTCCTACACGATCGGGCAGGCGGCCCGCCTCCTCGGGGTCAGCCCCGACACCGCACGGCGCTGGGCCGACGCAGGCCGCGTCGCGACGCACCGGGACGAGGGCGGCAGGCGCCTCATCGACGGCCGCGACCTGGCGGCGTTCTCCGTCGAGGTCGCCCAGGGCGGCGCGGGCGATTCGGACGTCTCGTACACCTCCGCCCGCAACGCGTTCCCGGGGATCGTCACCGCCGTCAAGCTCGGTGACGTGGCCGCGCAGGTCGAGATCCAGGCCGGCCCGCACCGGCTGGTGTCCCTGCTGACCCGGGAGGCCGTCGAGGAACTGGGTCTGGAGGTCGGTGTGCAGGCCACCGCCCGGGTGAAGTCGACCAGCGTGCACATCGACCGCGCCTGACCCGCGGGCCGGACCCTCAGGCCGCGCCCTGCTCGGCCGCGGCGAGGATCTTCACCACGGTGTGGAAGAAGCGGGTCGTCGCGTCCCGTCCGAGGACCTTCTCCTGGAAGCCCTTCGCGGCCGGTGCCTTGCCGTTGAGGAGGTACCAGACGACGAAGGCGTCGTACTCCGTGCTGCCGATGATCTCCATGTCCTTCTTCGGGGAGAGCAGCGGCAGCGCCAGGTCCGGATCGATCCGCTCGGTCGTGAACACCACGCAGCAGCGCATGTCGTCGGTGACGGTGATGTCCTTGAACGGGTCGAGCGCGATGAGCGCCTTCAGTTCCGGGACCGTACGCAGGCATACCGCGACGGAGTAGCCGAGAGTGGTGGCGAGGTGGCCGCCGATCCGGGCGGTGAGCGCGGAGCGGTCGGTCTCGTCGGTCTCGAAGAAGACGTTGCCGCTCTGGATGTAGCTGCGCACCGACGCGAGGCCCATCTCCGTGAACAGGCCGCGCAGGCGCTCCATCTTCACGGAACGGCCCGGGACGTTCAGTCCTCGCAGGAACGCGATGTACAGCAAGTCCGATCACCTGTTCGCACGAAGAGAGGCGGGGAAGGGGGCGCGGCAGACGCCCGACAGCGTAGCCCGGTGGCTCTTCGCACAGGGCCGATGACGGCCTACGGTGGTGTCGACGCCGTCCGGGTCCGACAGCCCTCCTGGGAGATTCCGTTGCGCATGCTGATCAATGTGCCCGAAACCGTGGTCGCCGACGCGCTGCGTGGCATCGCGGCAGCCCACCCCGAACTGACCGTGGATGTCGAGAACCGCGTCGTCGTCCGCCGTGACGCCCCCGTCGCGGGCAAGGTGGCCCTGGTCTCCGGCGGCGGGTCCGGGCACGAACCGCTGCACGCCGGGTTCGTCGGCCCGGGGATGCTGTCGGCCGCGTGCCCCGGTGAGGTGTTCACCTCTCCGGTGCCGGACCAGATGGTGCGGGCCGCGGCGGCCGTCGACAGCGGCGAGGGTGTGCTGTTCGTCGTCAAGAACTACACGGGTGACGTCCTCAACTTCGAGATGGCCGCCGAACTCGCCGACGAGGAGGGGGTGCGGGTCGCCCAGGTGCTCGTGGACGACGACATCGCGGTGAGCGACAGCCTCTACACCGCCGGACGGCGGGGCACGGGGGCGACGCTGTTCGTGGAGAAGATCGCCGGCGCGGCGGCCGACGAGGGCGCCCCGCTGGACCGGGTGGCCGCGCTCGCCCGCCGGGTGAACGAGTCCTCGCGCAGCTTCGGTGTCGCTCTCAGCTCCGTCACCACCCCCGCGAAGGGCTCCCCCACCTTCGACCTGCCCGCCGGTGAACTCGAACTGGGCGTGGGCATCCACGGGGAACCCGGCCGGGAGCGGCGGGCGATGATGACCTCGGGGGAGATCGCCGACTACGCGGTCAACGCCGTGCTGGACGATCTGCGGCCCGGGGGTCCGGTGCTCGTCCTGGTCAACGGCATGGGGTCGACGCCCCTGCTGGAGCTGTACGGCTTCAACGCGGAGGTGCAGCGGGTGCTGGCCGAGCGGGGTGTGGTGGCGGCCCGTACCCTCGTGGGCAACTACGTGACCTCGCTCGACATGGCGGGCTGCTCGGTGACGCTGTGCCAGGCGGACGAGGAGCTGGTACGGCTGTGGGACGCGCCGGTCCAGACGCCCGCCCTGCGCTGGGGCCGCTGACCCGCTCGTTCCACGGACCAAGGAGATGATGTGCTCGACGCCGCTTTCTTCCACCGCTGGATGACCACGGTCACCGCCCTCGTCGACCGCGAGGCGGAACGGCTGACCGAGCTGGACTCCGCGATCGGGGACGCCGATCACGGCAGCAACCTCCGGCGCGGTTTCACCGCGGTCTCGGCGGCCCTGGAGAAGGAGCCGCAGCAGACCCCGGGAGCCGTACTGGCCCTGGCCGGACGGCAGTTGATCTCAACCGTCGGCGGGGCATCGGGACCGCTGTACGGGACACTGCTGCGGCGTACGGGCAAGGCGCTCGGCGACGCCCCCGCCGTGACGGCCGACGAGCTGGCCCAGGCCCTCGGCACAGGAGTGGCGGCCGTGGCGCAGCTGGGCGGGGCGCGGGCCGGTGACAAGACGATGCTCGACGCGCTGCTGCCGGCCGTCGACGCGCTCGGGACCTCGTTCGCCGCGGGGCGGGAGGCGGCGCTGGCGGGCGCGGAGGCGACTGTTCCGCTCCAGGCGCGCAAGGGCCGGGCGAGCTATCTGGGCGAGCGGAGCATCGGGCACCAGGACCCGGGGGCCGCGTCCGCGGCGCTCCTGATGGCCGCGCTGGCGGACACCGAGGACACGGCCGGGGGCGCGGCATGAGTACGGACGCACAGGTGGGCATCGTCCTGGTCTCGCACAGCGGGCCGGTGGCCGAGGCGGTGGCGGAGCTGGCCAGGGGGCTCGCGGCGGGCGGTGCGACCGCCCCGGTGGCCGCGGCCGGCGGCACGCGGGCGGGCGGCCTCGGGACGAGCGCGGAGCTGATCGCCGACGCGGCCCGGTCGGTGGACGCGGGCGCGGGGATAGCCGTGCTCGTCGACCTCGGGAGCGCGGTGCTGACGGTGAAGGCGATGCTCGCCGAGGGGGACGAACTCCCGGACGGGGCACGGCTGGTGGACGCCCCGTTCGTCGAGGGCGCGGTGGCGGCCCTGGTCACGGCCTCGGCCGGCGGAGACCTGGACGCCGTGGCCGCGGCCGCGTCGGAGGCGTACGACTACCGCAAGGCGTAGGGGGTGTCACCGGGGCGTGAGGGCCGTCGCCGCGCACACTTGACGGTATGACGGCCACGAAGAACCCCCGCCGCAGCGCGGGCCTGCTGCTGTTCCGTACCGGTGCCGGGCATGGGCTCGAAGTTCTCATCGGGCACATGGGCGGCCCGTTCTGGGCGGGCCGCGAGCAGGCCGCCTGGTCGGTGCCCAAGGGCGAGTACCTCCCCGGTGAGGAGCCCCGGGCGGCGGCCCGCCGGGAGTTCGAGGAGGAGTTCGGCCGCCCGGTGCCGGACGGTGAGTGGCTGGCGCTGGGCGAGGCCCGGCAGCCCAGCGGCAAGACGGTGACGGTGTGGGCGCTCCGGGCCGGGATCGATCCCGCGTCCGCCGTACCGGGCACGTTCACGATGGAGTGGCCGCGCGGCTCCGGGGTGCTGCGGGAGTTCCCGGAGATGGACCGGTTCGCCTGGTGCGCCCCGACGGTCGCGGCCGAGCGGCTGGTGAAGGGGCAGCGGGTCTTCGTGGAGCGGCTGCGCGCGCGTCTGGCGGGTGACGGGGACTGAACCGGGCGCACGAGCGCGGAGGCGGGCCGTCGCCCGGAGCGACGGCCCGCCTCCTTGCGCGGGTCCTCGGGCGGGGTCAGCCCTGCGGGAGGATGACGGCCCGGCCGTTGATCTTGCCGGCGTGCAGCCGCTCGTAGGCCAGCGGCGCCTCGTCCAGGGTGTACGTCTCGACGTGCACGTCGACCGCGCCGGCGTGGGCGAGGTCGAGGACCTCGGCCAGTTCGGAGCGCGATCCCCAGTACGGGGCGCTGACCGTCGTGTTGAACGGCAGTACGCCGAAGCCGACCGGCAGGGCTCCGCCTCCGATGCCGACGATCGTGACGTCGGAGTCGATGGCGGCCGCCGCTCCGGCCGTGGCGACGGTCGGTGTGGCGCCGACGAAGTCCAGGACGACCTGGGCGCCGACGCCGCCCGTCAGCTCCCGGATGCGTTCCGCG
The DNA here is from genome assembly GCF_030719295.1 of Streptomyces sp. Mut1. Taxonomy (NCBI): domain Bacteria; kingdom Bacillati; phylum Actinomycetota; class Actinomycetes; order Kitasatosporales; family Streptomycetaceae; genus Streptomyces; species Streptomyces castrisilvae. Next base: position 325,121 of record NZ_CP120997.1, read on the forward strand.
GCGTGCTCGTCCGACAGCACCGCCTCGTGCGCCCCGACGGTGCGGGCGAGGTCGAGCTTCTCCTCGGTGACGTCGAGGGCGATGACCCGGGCCGCGGTCAGGGCGCGCAGCAGCTGGATGGCCACGTGACCGAGCCCTCCGGTGCCGATGACGACGGCGGTGGCCCCGGGTACCAGCTTCGGCAGGGAGCGCTTGATGGCGTGGTACGGGGTGAGGCCGGCGTCGGTGAGCGGCACCGTCCGCACCGGGTCGAGGTCGCCGATGGGGACGAGGTGGCGCGGGTCGTCGACGATCATGTACTCGGCCATGGCGCCCGGCGAGCCGAGTCCGGGCGGGTTGATGCCCAGCTCCTGGGCGCGCAGGCAGTAGTTCTCCTTGCCCTCGGCGCACTTGACGCAGGTGCCGCAGCCCCAGGGGCCGTAGACGGCGACGGACTGGCCGGTCGTGAGGCCGCTGACGCCGGCACCGAGTGCGGCGACCGTGCCGACGCCCTCGTGGCCGAGGGTGAGCGGCAGCGGGTAGGGGAACTGGTCGGCGGGCCAGCTCATCACGGCGATGTCGGAGTGGCAGACGCCTGCCGCGGTGACCTTCAGCAGCACCTGCCCGGGGCCCGGTTCCGGGTCGGGCACGGTGACGACCTCGGGTGCGGCACCGATCTCGCGGTACTGGACGGCTTTCATGGGTCCTCCTTGACCTCTGTCGATCTCTGGCTGTCTCCGGCCCCCGAGCCCCCGTTTCCCCCGGTCTCCCCCGTTGTCGTCCCTCGTCCTCGCCCCCGTCCGCCGCTCAGGAGGCGGAGTAGCCACCGTCCACCAGGTGGTAGCTGCCGTGGATGAACGAGGCGCGGTCGGAGAGCAGGAAGGCGGCGAGCTCCGCCACTTCCTCCGCCGTGCCGAGACGCCCGGCCGGGTGCAGCGAGATCAGGTGGTCGCGGGCCGGTCCCTCGGTGTCGCGCAGCAGCGGGGTGTCGATGAAGCCGGGGCCCACCGCGTTGATCCGGACGTTCTGCGCGGCGTATTCGAGGGCGGCGGTCTTGGTGAGGCCGACGACGCCGTGCTTGGCGGCGACGTAGGCCGGCGAGCCGGCGAAGCCGTTGGTACCGAGGATCGAGGACATGTTGACGATCGCGCCGCCGCCCGCGGCGATGATGGCGGGCAGTTCGTAGCGCATCGAGTAGAAGACGCCGCTGAGGTTGGTGGCGACGACCCGGTCCCAGTCCTCGACGGCGTACTCGCCGGTCGGGCTGCTCGGCCCGCCGATGCCGGCGTTGTTCACCGCGAGGTGCAGTGCGCCGAAGGTGTCGACGGCGAACCGCACGCCCGCCTCCACGGACGCGGGGTCGGTGACGTCCATGGCCACGGCGGCGGCCCGGCCGCCGGCGCTCTCCAGTTCGGCGACCGCCGCGCGGGCGCTCTCCTCGTTGTAGTCGGCCACGACGACCGGGGCGCCCGCGCCGGAGAGCCGGCGGGCGAGGGCCAGGCCGATGCCGGAGGCTCCTCCGGTGACGAGCGCGGTGCGGCCCGCGAATTCCTGGGCGTTGGGGGTGGCGGTGGTGGTGCTCATGAGGTGCCGTTTCCTTCCGTGGTGCTGGTGGTGCTCTGTGACGCGGGCCGGGCGGACAGCTCCGCGGCCAGGGCGTCGAAGGCCCGCTCGACGAGCCGGGGCAGCTCGTCGGGGCGGTTCCCGCGCACCCAGGCGGCCTGGGCGGCGAGGAGTGCGCCGGCTCCGGCGGCGACCGTGACGGCCGGCCGCAGGTCGCTGCGGGGGTCGGCCCCGATCCGGTCGGCGACGATGGTGACCGAGTCCTCCTGGGCGTCCACCCGGATGTGGTGGAACGCGGCGTAGAGGGTCGGCTCCCGCTCGGCGAGGACCATCAGTTCGAAGATCCTCGGGCGGCGGTGCCAGGCCGGCGCTGCCGGGTCCGCCAGCCAGTCCAGTACGGCCCGGCGGTAGGCGGTGAGCGGGGGCTCTTCGGCCGGGCGGGCCCGCAGGGCGTCGTTGATCCGGTCGCCGTCGCCCCGGACGGAGTCCAGGACGGCGTCCTCCTTGCTCGCGAAGTACCGGCTGAAGGTGCGGCGGTCGACGTCCGCGCGTTCCGCGATCTCCTCGACCGTCACGTCCCTGAGACCGCGGTCGAGTACGAGCTCGAATGCCGCCCCGGCCAGGGCCTCCCGGGTCCGGCGCGCCTTGCGGCTCCGCCTTTCCGGAAGCTTCTGTTCCGCTTGCATGTTTTTCACCGTACACCCGAAAATGTCCCGACGCGACATAAGTCTCGCCGGGACATGAAGTGCCCTGGTCCGCTTGGAGCGGGGCCCGTTCTCCCGCTCTACATCCCGCTGAACACCGAGGCCGCGCGCATCGCCTCCTGGCCCGCGGGCTCGGCCGGGCGGGGGGCCGCGGAGGGAGCCCTGCGCAGCGCCAGGACGGCGATGTCGTCGCGTCGCACCCCGCCGGAGAAGTCCTCCAGGTCCTGTTCGAGGGCGTCGAGCAGTTCCCGGGGCTCCAGGCGGGCCCAGCGGCCGAGCCGGGTGTCCAGCGGGTAGAAGTCGCCGTCGGCGTCACGGGCCTCGGTCACTCCGTCGGTGAACAGCAGGAGCGTCGCGCCGGGAGGGAAGTCCAGCCGCTCCGCGCTGCGGCCCTCGTTGCTGAGCTCCGCCATGCCCAGCGGCACCGAGGTCCGGCGCAGCGGGACCGCGACGGCCACCCCGTCGTGCACCAGTCGGGGCGGCAGGTGGCCGCAGTTCACGGCCTGGACCCGGCCGTCGCCGTCGAAGCCGAGGACCAGGGCGGTCACGAAGCGCTCCGTCTCGCCGGTCTGGGCCGAGAAGGCGTTGTGCCGTGCGACGGCGTCCTCCAGGGCATCGACGACGCCGGTCAGGGAGGGCTCGCGGATGGCCGCCTCGCGGAACGCGCCGAGGACGGCGAAGCCCGCACCGATGGCGGGAACGCCCTTGCCCTGGACGTCACCGATGATCACGCGGGTGCCGTAGGCCGACTGGACGACCTCGTAGATGTCCCCGCCGACCAGGCGGTCCTCCTCGATCGGCGTATAGGTGCCGTGAGCGGTGAGCTGGTCGGTGGGGATGGGCAGGGGGCGCAGGATCTGGCGCTGGAGCGCGACGGCGGCCGACCGGAGCCGGGCGATCTCGATGGCGTGCCGGATGCGCAGGGCGCAGGCACCGATCCCGAGAAGGCAGGCCACGACGGTGAAGATGATGCTGCTGGCGATGTCCCAGAAGGTCCCGCCGCTCATCAGCCGCGAGCCGACGGCCACCACCACGACCCAGGAGGCGGCGCCCACGGTCTGCGCCATCGTCCCGAAGACGGAGACGAGGGCCGGCACGACCACCAGCAGCGGCACCAGGCGCAGGTCCTCGCCGGAGAGGAAGTCGAGGCCGGCGATCACTGCGGTCAGCAGGACCAGTCCGCCGAACAGCGCCCCGTTCCCGACGCGCTGGGCGCGTACGGCCGCCTCGCCCGCGTCGGTGCCGGGGAGCGACACCTGCCGGGTCGCGGACCGGCTCAGGAGTCCGATGGTCAAGGTCCTCTCCTTCCGGGGGTCTGCCGGCCGGGCGCCGGCCTTTCCTTCCATTCGACCCGGCGAACGGGGTGGAGCACACGAGGCTTACGGCCTCACGTCCCTGCCGAAGGTCCCGGAAAAGGGCGGCGGCGGTGCCTTCGGACCCCCATGCCGGAGGCCGAAGGCCCTGGATCAGCGGCCCGCCGCCGCGGTGCCGGCCCGGCGGCCGGGCTCCGGGACCACCGGATGGCCGGGGACGCGCGCGGCGAGGAACACGGTCCGGCGGCGGAGTGCGAAGCCGAGCGTTTCGTAGAGCCGGACGGCCCCGGCGTTGGAGGCGGCCGCGTGCAGGAACGGGGTGTCACCGCGCTGCTTGATCTCATGGGCGACGGCGCGCACGAGCCCGCCGCCGAGCCCCTGGCCGCGCACCGACTCGTCCGTGCAGACCGCGCTGATCTCGCCCCAGCCCGGTGGCCGCAGGCGTTCGCCGGCCATGGCGACCAGGGCTCCGCCCCGGCGGATGCCGAGGTAGGTGCCGAGTTCCACGGTACGGGGTTTGAAGGGGCCCGGCCTGGTGCGGGCGACCAGGTCGAGCATCTCCGGTACGTCGGCGGGACCGAGCCGTACGGCTTCCGGGTGCGGGGCGGCCGCCACGCCCGCGTCCACGAGCTGGACGCCCTCGGCGTGGAAGGAGACCTCCCAGTCGGCGGGCGGGGGCAGCCGGAAGGCGGTGAGGGTGACGGAACCGCCCGGTCCGGCGAGCGCGGCGACGTCGGCCCAGTCGGCGGGCCCCGGGTCCGGCGGGATCGCGACCCAGGGGGTGACGTCCGGCGGGTAGCGCAGGACGCGGCCCCGGCGCTCGGCGAAGTGGGCGTGCGGGCCCGTCAGCGCGGTGCCCACCGGGTCGTCCAGCGGGTGGCCGGCCGGGATCAGGGACTCGCTCACGCGGTCACCTCGATCACGGTCTTGCCGAGCGCGTGACCGTCCTCCACCGCGCGCAGCGCCTCGCCCGCCCGGTCGAGCGGGAAGGTCCGGGTGACATAGGTCCGCAGGACGCCTTCGGCGACCAGCCGTGCCACCTCGTCCAGGACCGCGGCGGTGCGGGCCCGCCGGACGGCCGCCCCGCCCAGCTCTTCCACGAGCGGCTTCCCGCCGGCGCTGATCAGTGCGGCGGGCGCGACGAGCGTGGCCGCATCGCGCAGCGTGTCGCCGCCGACGAGGTCGAAGACGGCATCGACGCCGTCGGGTGCGGCGGCCCGTACCCGGTCGGCGAGTCCCGGTCCGGAGGGGATGTGCACCGCGCCGAGCGACTCCACGAAGTCCTTCTTGGGCTCGCTCGCGGCGCCGATGACCCGGACACCGGCATGCCGGGCGAGCTGGACGGCGGCGCTGCCCACCCCGCCGCCCGCCCCGGTGACCAGCAGCGTGGCTCCCGGGCCGAGCCCGAGCTGTCGCACCCCGTCGTAGGCGGTGGCGGCGGCGACGGGCAGTACGGCCGCGTCGGCGAACGAGACACCGGCCGGCTTGTGGGCGGTCACCGCGACGGGCAGGAGTGTGTACTCGGCGTACCCGCCGGTCACCGGATTGCCGAACACCTCGTCGCCCGGCTCGAACCCCTCGACCCCCGGTCCGGTCGCGCGGACCACTCCGGCGGCCTCGCTGCCGAAGACGGTGGGGAACGGCGGCGGCTCGCTGCCGGGCCTGGTGTATCCGGTGCGCAGTTTCCAGTCGACCGGGTTGACGCCTGCCGTGCGGACCGCGACGAGCAGTTCCCCCGGGCCCGGGACCGGCGTCTCCAGGTCGACGAGGGCCTCCGCTTCCGGTCCGCCGTTGCGGGTGAACACGTACGCCTTCGGCATGAGCTCCTTCTTCCCCTGTTCCGTGCTCCGGCGCCCTGCTTCCGGACGCCACAGCTGCGGCAAGGACGCATGGCGCGCGGCTATTCCCCCGACCGTCGATTTCGACTCAACTACCGCCGGATATGAGCCGGTCGGCTCCTGCCGCGCTCCGGCCTGTGGCACTCTGGGTGGCGGCCGTCCCACCGGGCTCCCCCGTACCGGTGGGGCGGTCCTCGCCGTCGTACGACGGGGCGGCGCGCGGCCGGATCAGTCGCCGTCCCGCTCCGGGGCCCGGCCCGCGTAATAGGTGGCGACCATGTCCTCGTCGCCGTGTCCGTCCGCCTCCGCCCGCTCGAAGCGCGCGGCCGAAGCGGCGGTCAGGTCCAGCCGGACACCGGCCCGCCCGGCCGCTTCGAGAATGAGCCGGGTGTCCTTGAGGGCCGTGGACAGGGCGAAGCTGGGCGTCAGGTCCCCGTCCAGAACGGCGGCGGACTTGCTCTGCAGATAGCCCGTGTCGAGCGGCCCGCCCCTGACGACGTCCAGGAAAGCGCGCGGGTCGACGCCCAGGCCCTCGGCGAGGTTCAGGCACTCGGCGACGCCGCCCACCAGGTTGACCACCCAGGTGTTGACCACGAGCTTCAGCCGGGAGGCCGCCCCCGGTTCCTCCCCGACCCAGACCGTGCGCTGCCCGATCGCGTCCAGCACGGGTCCGGCCACCGCGCGGGCGGCCGAGGGGCCGGAGACGAGGACGGTCAGCGCGCCCGCCTCCGCGGGCTGCCGGGTCCCGGCGACCGGGGCGTCGAGGTGGACGAGCCCGAGGTCGGCGGCGCGCTGGGCCAGCTCGACGGCGCCGTCCGGCCCGACCGTCGAGGTCTGCAGCAGCACCTGGCCCCGGTGCAGCCCCTCGGACGCGGCGGCGAGCGCGGCGGCGACGGCCGTCGTGTCGCTGAGCGAGGTGAGCACGAGGTGGGCGCCGCGCACGGCCTCGGCCGCGGTCCGGGTGACGGTGGCGCCGTCGGCGGCGAGCGGTGCGGCCTTGGCCGGGGTGCGGTTCCAGGCCCGGACCTCCAGACCGGCGCGGAGCAGGCTGCGGGCCATGGCCGCGCCCATGATCCCGGTGCCGAGGACGGCGACGACCGGCTGCTGCGGGGCCGCGGGGACTGCTGAGGTCATGGGGTTCCCTTCATCGGCCGCGCCCCGGTCCGGTGCGCGGCGGCTTCGGCGTCCCAGGGTTGCCTGGCCGCGCCCTCCAGCACGGCAGCGTGCACGGCTCTGGCGAGTCGCGCGCCCCACACGGAGCGCGGCCCTGCGAACGGTTCGCCCGCGCCGGCCGCCGGGGCGGGGACGGCGATACAGACGGCGTCCGTGGGGGTGCCGGAGCAGTCGAGCCCGGCGTCCAGGAGCGCCTGCACCTTGGCCTCCGTGGCGGTGGCGACGGCGTTGACGAGGGCGGCGTCGGTCAGGGGCACGGGGAGCGTGACGACGATGTTCACGGTCCCGGGGGGCGGCGGTCCGCCGGTGCCGTCGGCGGGTGCGGCGGCCCAGCCGCGTACGCCGAGGCCGCAGGTGGCGGTCGCGCTCACGCCCTCGTCGGAGGCGACCGTGTGCGCGGTGACGTCGGCGGCGGTCATCAGTCCCGCGCCGGGGCCGGTGAGCTGTGCGGCGGCGGCGATCTCGGCCAGGTGGCGGTCGGGGTCCATGCGCGGGTATCCGCCGGGCACCTGGGCGTTGAGGATCCACTCGCGCGGGCCGATGCCGCCGCCCAGCACCGCGCTGCCGCAGACCCGCCAGCCAGGCCCCAGCCGCCACACGAGGTGGTGCAGGTCGAGGCCGTCCTCGCGCCGGGCCAGCAGTTCTCCGCGTTGCTCGGGGAGCCGGATGCGTACGGAACGGATGGGGCACCCCCGGGTGGCGCGGCAGGACGCGGGTCGGCATGGGACGCGCTGATCATATGTGCCGGGGCAGGGGCCTGCGGGAGCCGCCCCGCTCCCCCGTTCCGGCCGCTCCCCGACCGGCCCCGTTCACCCGATTGGCGTAACTGGCGCAGGAGGCCCGCAGCCGCGTGGTGCTGGGCCTGCGCCGGTCCTGAGCGGATACGGCAGGCCGCCCCCGGCGGCCGGGCGGTTGCAGCGTCCATCCGGGTGAGGCGCGATGGAATCCGGACGCGCCTTCTCTGCTGGACCCACCCACAGGACGCGCCCGGGCGAGGAGGAATCGGACATGGGAGCCGCTGACGGTTTCACGGATTCCGGAGAGCTCGACGGCCTGACGGTGTACGACACCGAGGGCGAAAAGATCGGCAACGTGGGCCGGGTGTATGTCGACGACAGCACCGGCCGCCCGGACTGGATCACGGTGAAGACCGGCCTGTTCGGAATGAAGGAGAGTTTCGTGCCTCTCGCCGGAGCCCGTCGAGTGGGCTCCGACCTGCACATATCCCACCCCAAGGACCAGGTCAAGGAAGCTCCCCGGGTGGACGCGGACGCGCATCTGTCCGTCTCCGAGGAGGAGGAGCTGTACCGGCACTACGGCCTGACCCGGAACACCAAGGACAACCTCGGCAACCGCTCCGGTGCCGACGCCCCGACCACCACGGGCACCGGCACGATGGGCGCGGCGGGCACGGGCGCGGCCGCGGGAGCCGGGGCCGGGGCCATGGGCGCGGCCGGCAGGTCCGGCAACGACCGGACGCGGACGGCCGGCACCACCCCGGAGGCCGCCGGTATGACCGGTACCGGAAAGCACCGGGACGCCGACGCCGCCGGCACGGGCCGTCCGCTGGTCGGAGCCGGTGCGGGCGCCGAACGGTCCGCCGCCGACCCGGGCGGCAAGGACGAACTGATCCGCTCCGAGGAACAGCTGCACATCGGCACCGAGGAGTACGAGAGCGGCAGGGCCCGCCTGCACAAGTACGTCGTCACCGAGAACGTCACGCGCACGGTGCCGGTCTCGCACGAGGAGGTGCGGGTGGTTCGTGAACCCCTGCAGCCCGGCGACAAGGGAGCCGGCCGTGGGGACCTCGCCGAGCAGGACGTGGAGGTCACGCTGCACGCCGAGCGCGCCACCATGCGCAAGGAGGCCGTCCCGGTCGAACGCGTGCGGATGGAAACCAAGAAGGTGACGGAGCAGAAGGAGGTCTCCGCCGAGCTGCGCAAGGAGCAGATCGACTACGCGGACGGCACCACCAAGGGCGGCAAGGACATGGGCGGAAAGGACACGGGCGGCGAATTCGGCCGGGGACGCCACCGCTGACCCCCGCCGCCGTACCGGCCCTACCGCACGAAGAGCGAGGGGCGGACCCGCAGCCGGGTCCGCCCTCTCGTACGTCTTCCGGGCCGGTCCCGCTCAGGGCCACCGCGGGCAAAAGCGCACCGAGGGCCGCCCCTGCGGACCCTCCGGTGTCACGACGGCCCGCACCCGGTAGACGTCCTCGATCAGCTCCTCGGTGATCACCTGGTCCGGGGTGCCGCCCGCGACCGCCAGTCCCCCGCTCATCACCACGATCCGGTCGCAGAACGTCGCGGCCATATTGAGGTCGTGCAGGGCGATGACGGCGGTCAGCGGCAGTGCGGCGACCAGCGACAGCGGCTCCAGCTGGTGCTGGATGTCCAGATGGCTGGTCGGTTCGTCCAGCAGGAGTTCGCGCGGCTGCTGGGCGAGCGCGCGGGCGAGCTCCGGCACGCTGCCACGAGCGTCCGCGCAGCTCAGCGGCGGTAACAGCCGGTGGCGGACGGCCCCGTCCGCCACCGGCCGGCCCGGCGGTCAGGGGCGCCTGAGCGCCACCACGGCGTTGTGACCGCCGAAGCCGAAGGAGTGGCTGATGGCGCGGCCGACGGGCCGCACCAGCGGCTGCTTGGTGACGCAGTCGATGTCGAACCCGGGCGCGGGGGCGTCCAGGTTCGCGACGGGCGGGATGACTCCGCGCTGGAGTGTGAGGATCGTCAGCCCGGCCTCGATCGCCCCGGCCGCGCCCATGCAGTGGCCCAGTACGCCCTTGGGTGCGGTGACGGGGGGCCGGTGCGGGTACACACGGCTGATGAGCGCGGCTTCGGCGGCGTCGTTGCGCTGGGTGGCGGTGCCGTGGGCGTTGATGTGCTCGACCTCCTCGGCCCGCCAGCCCGCGTCGCGCAGGGCGGCCTCGACGGCTGCCTGGGCGATCCGGCCGTCGGGGTGCGGGCTGGTGGGGTGGTGGGCGTCCGTGGTGGCGCCGGTACCGGCGAGCAGGGCGCGGGGTTCGGCGCCCCTGGCCTCGGCGTCGTCCGCCCGCTCCAGCACCATGACGGCCGCGCCCTCTCCCATGACGAGGCCGGCCCGGTCGGCGGCGAAGGGCCGGCTGAGCCGGGACAGGTCGCCGTCCGCGCGGGCGGCGGCCCCGGACCTGGCGAATCCGGTCATGGCGATCGGGAAGACCGTCGATTCGGTGGCTCCCGCGATGGCCACGTCGCACTGCCCGGTGGCGAGCAGGTCCCGGGCGACCGACAGCGCGGTGACGCCCGACGAACAGGCCGTGCAGGGGGCCATGCTGGGGCCGGTGGCCCGCATCTCGATGGCGATCTCGGCGGCCGGCATGTTGGGGATGGTCAGCAGGACGCCGGCCGGCGAGGTCGCCTCCGGCCCCCTCCTTTCCAGCACCAGCGCCTGGTCGGTGAGGTGGGCGGAACCGCCACTGCTGGTGCCGACGACGACGGCGACCCGGCTGCCGTCCCAGCCGGCCGGGTCGAGGCCCGCGTCGGCGACCGCCTCGCGGGCGGCGAGTACCGCGAACTTGACGTACCTGCCCATGCGGAAGGCCGTACGGCGGCCGACCGTCGCGTCCAGGTCGATGCCGTCGACCATGCAGGCGAAGTCGATCTCGCACCCTTCGAGCGCGGCGACGGTGCGGGCGGGACTGACGGCGGCGCACACGCCGTCCCAGGTGGACTCGGTGTCGTTGCCGACCGGGGTGATCATGCCCAGCCCCGTGACGGCGATGGCCGGTGTCTTCATCGGGCGTTGCTCACCGGGGCCCCGCCGTCGGCCGACGCGTGGAGGAACTCCGTGAGAGCGGCGAGGGTGGTCTGCCGGTGCAGGGTGGCGGAGTCCAGTTCGACCCCGGTGGTCTCCCTGAGGACGACGGCGAACTCGGCGACCGCGAGAGAGTCCATGTCCAGGCTGTCCATCGTGGATTCCGGGAGGATCTCGGCCACGGGCACCTTGAAGGTACGGCTGAGTACGTCGGTGATCCGGGGGTGAATCGTGCTCATGGTCTTCCTTTCCTCATTCCCATCCGGTGGGGGCGTCCGGGCGGCGGCGCGCGTCACCCGACGCCGGAGTAACTCGGCAGCGTCGTTCCGGTTACGCCTTGCGGCGAACCGATTCGCCACTGCCCGGTCGCGGCGGGACGCACCAGCGCGCGAACAGGGCGACGGTGCTCCAGTAGGCGAGGAGTACGGCGCCTGCCACGAGGGCCTGTCCGGCGTCCGCCGCGCGACGCGTCCGCGCGCCCGTCATCGGCTCTCCCCCGCTTCCTTCCGGGCGGCGGCGGTGTGCCAGTGGGCGTCCGGGTCGTCGTACGCGTCGGCGTAACGGGCCCCCGTGATCGGCCAGTCGGCGAGCACCTCGCCGGGAAACGCGAAGGAGTCGGCGAGTTCCGGCAGCCGGGGCGCCACCGCGCCGATCAGCCGCTCGACGCACTCGGTGAGGTCCTCGACCTGGCCGGCGCCCAGGTGGCCCGCCGCGAGCAGGTCCCCGCTGCCGCGCGCGACCTGGCCCAGGGCGAACAGCCGGGCGAGTTCGTCCAGCCGGTCGCGGTCCGGCCCGGCGGGCAGGGCGTCGACCGCGTCCGCGTACGCCTCGGCGGCCTGCCGGGCGGCGTGCGTCTCGACCCCGCGCAGTGCGGGTCCGGACGCCGCGTTCCACCGCTCCAGCGGGTCGCCGTGCGCCACCGGGGCCATGCGCGCCGCGGCCCGCGCGAAGTGGATCTCCTCCACCCGCTCCAGGAGCCGGGCCAGGAACCGCAGGTCGGTGAGGTCGCCGGCCGGCGGAGGGGCGGCCGGCTCGTGCGAGGGGCCGGCCGTGGCGGCGAAGACCATGGCGGCGGCGGCCCTGGCGTGGACGGCGAGGTTGTCGCCCTCGGCGGTGATGGCGCCCTCCACCCCGGTGACGAGCGCGGTCAGCCCGTTGTTCTCCAGCAGGCCCTGGGCGCCGCAGCGTTCCCGGCTCTCGACGATCACCTCGCGGGCCCGCCAGGTGATCCACCCCTTGGCGATGTCGACCAGCCGCTCGGCCGCCTCGCGCTCGGCCGCGAGGCCCGCCGCGGCGGCCTCCCAGCGGTCCAGGACCCTGCGGTGCAGCAGGCTCATGGCGAAGACGGTGGCCATGGCCTCGGCGAGCGGCCCGTGGTGGCTGCGGTGGGCGATCACCGGCACCCGCGGCGAGCGGCGGCCCGCGGAGACGTACCGGTGGCCGCCGTAGCGCACGGCGACGGCCAGCGTGGCGCGGGCGGAGCCGACGGCGCTGGCGCTCATGCAGATGCGGCCGGTGACGACCCGGGCGATCGAGGCGAGGAAGCGGCGTCGGCGGCCCTCGGTGGCGCTGCGGAACACCCCGTCGTCGTCGATCCGCCCCTGGGGGCCGGTGAGCAGGGCGTCGCGGCGTACGAAGACCTGGTCGAAGGAGGTCAGGCAGTGGTCGACGGGGCTGCCCATCCGTGCCGGGAGCCTGCGGACGCGTACGCCGGGCAGTGGGCGGGCGGCGTCCGTGAGCGGCACGAGCAGGAGGAAGACGCCGTGGTCGGTGCCGTCGGCGATCAGGCGGGCGGCGACGAGCCCGGACTTGGGGCCGCCGGCCGGTCCGGTGTTGGGCATGAACTTCTGGGCGCCGCAGTGCGGGGTGTGCACGACGAACCCGTCGCGTACGGGGTCGTAGGTGGCGGTCGTCTCGATGGCGGCGGCGTCGTTCCCGTGGTCGACCTCCGTGCACAGGAACGTCCCGGTGCGCCGCAGCAGCAGGTAGTCCGACAGGTCGCGGGGGCAGCCGGTGTCGTGGTCGATGAGGCTGCCGAGGAAGAGGTTGTAGTGGATGCCGGCGATGGTGGCGAGCGCCGGGTCGACCGGGGCGAGCCATTCGTGCAGCGCGGCCAGGGCCCGGGGGTCGCAGGCCGGGCGGGCCGCGCTGTCCAGGGCGTTGTTGAGGGTGCGCAGCCGGGCGTACGCGCGTGCGAGGCGTTCCTCCGGGGTGCCGCCCGTCCGCGGCCCGGTGGGCAGGCGGAACGGTTCGGTGGCGATGAGCCGGCGCCAGAAGCCGTGCTCGCGGTGGGCGTCGGCGCCGAGGAGCACGGAGGTGAGCGGGCGGGCGAGGGGGTCGGCACCGGTCCCCGGGGCGTCGGGGCTGTCGAGAGTGGTGGTCATACACGGGGAACGACCGGCGCACCGTCAGGACACCGTGATCGCGCAGTTGTTCACCTGCCGGCGTGCCGGATGTGTTCGAAGGCGAGCGCGACGTTGTGTCCGCCGAAGCCGAAGGAGTGGCTGACGGCCCGCTCCACCCGCTGGTGTCGCGGCTGCTTGGTCACGCAGTCGATGTCCCACTCGGTGGGCGGGGCCTCCAGGTTGGCGATGGGCGGGACGACGCCGTGTTCCAGGGTCAGCACGGTGGCGGCGGCCTCGATCGCGCCGCCGGCGGCGAGGGTGTGGCCGATGACGCCCTTGGGGGCGGTCACCGAGGGGCGGTGGGGGAAGAGGCGGGCGATCAGGCCGGCCTCCATCGCGTCGTTCAGCGGGGTCGAGGTGCCGTGGGCGTTGATGTGGTCGACCTCGTGCGCGGCCCATCCGGCGCCGTCCAGGGCCGCTTCGACGGCGCGCCGGGCGCCGTGGCCACCGGGGTCGGGGGCGGTGGGATGGTGGGCGTCCGTGGCGGCCCCGGCCCCGGCGAGGACGGCCCGCGCCCTGCCTCCCCGGGCCGCCGCGTGCCCGGACCGCTCCAGGACCAGCACGGCGGCGCCCTCGCCGAGGACGAAGCCGTCGCGGTCGGCGGCGAACGGCCGGGACGCGGCGGACGGGTCCGCGGTGCGCGTGGACAGCGCGCCCATCTGCGCGAAGGCCGTCACCACCAGGGGGGTCAGCACGGACTCGGCGCCGCCCGCGATCACGATGTCGCACCGGCCGGTGGCCAGGAGGTCGTGGGCGGTGGCGAGGGCGGTGGCGCCCGAGGCGCAGGCCGTGGCCGGGGCGAGGCTCGGGCCGCGGGCCCCCAGGTCGATGGCGATCTCGCCGGCGGCCGCGTTGGGCATCATCATCGGGGCGAGGAGCGGGGAGACGGCCTGCGGGCCGCCGCTGTCGAGCCTGCGGACGTTGTCCACGAGGGCGGTGACGCCGCCGACGCCGACGCCCAGCACGACGCCCACCCGGTCGCCGTCCCAGCCCGGCGGGCGCAGCCCGGCGTCGGCGACGGCGCGGCGCGCGGCGACCAGGGCCAGCTTCACGAACCGCGCCATCCGCCAGCCGGCCCGCCCGCCGACCGCTTCGTCCAGGTCGCTCCCGTCGGCCCGGCAGGCGAAGTCGGCCGGCAGACCGGCCAGTTCCGTACAGTGCCTGGCCACCGACCTGCCCGCGCACAGGCCGGCCCAGAAGGCGTCCTCGTCGGCGCCCACGGGCGTCACCAGGCCCAGGCCGGTCACCACGGTCGTGTCCTTCTCCCGCGCCATGCCGCGGACCTCCCCTGCCTCGTTCGGACCCACCGAAGGGCCAACGCGGCAGGCACCGCCGAGGGTGCGGGCAGCCGGCCCGAATGTGTCCGCCGGCGGGCGGCCGGTGTCCTCAGTTCTCCAGGGCGTCGGCCACGAGCTCCAGGAACCTGGCGTGGGCATGGGCGCTGCACACCGGTTCCGGGTTCCACGGCACCACCCGGGCCGCGCCCGCGACGGCCGTCCAGCCGGCGTTGGACCGAAGCTCGTCCAGCGGCGTGGCGTTGGACCGGATGTCGGCGAGGACGACGGCGGGGCGCAGGCCGGCGGCCTCGGTGTAGGCGGTCGTGGACCAGTTGGCACCGGGCCCTTCGGCGGGCTCCACGAGGTTGACGCCCAGTTCGCTCAGCACCCGCAGCTCGGGCCACATGCGGGGGCGGGCCAGGTGCGCCTGTTCCTGGCCCGCCGGTGACAGAGCGAGGACCGTCGGCCCGTCACCTCCCGCGTTGAGCGCGCGCAGCCGGTTCCTGGCGGCGTCCAGCTCCCGGGTCGCCGCCGCGGGCTCCTCGGCGCCGAGCGAGCGGGCCAGTTGGGCGAAGCGCTCACCGATCTCGGCGAGGGTGCGCGCCTGGCCGACGTCGATGACGACGACGGGGACGTGGCCCTCCAGGTGTTTGGCGGTCTCCGGGTCAAGGCCGTAGACCTGGCCGCCGCCGTAGCTGACGGCGACCACGAGGTCCGGCGCGCCGCGCAGCAGCGCGTCCACGTCCAGGGTGGGGCCCGCCCCGGCGTACGCGATCTCGTCCAGGGGGAGCGAGCCGGTCTTCGCCGCGTCGGGCGCGGCGGGGTCGTCGTGGCCGGAGCCGAACAGGCCGGCCGGCCGTATCCCGTGGTCCCACAGGGTCGCGCCTGCCTGGATGTAGGCGAGCACCCGCTGCGGGCGCTCGTCGCGGGCCGCCAACTGCCCGCGGTCGTCGGTGAACTGCCACCCGGTCCGTTCCCTCACGTCACACGCCTCCCAGCCGGAACGCCGCCCGGCGGCGGCGGTCAACGAGTACCTGCCCAGCGAATCCCGGCGGCACCCTCCGGAGTGACGAAAGGTCCTACAGATCCGCCTTGGTGCCCCGTACCAGGTAGGTGACGGGCCCGGGGTCGGGGACGTGGATCTCGCTGAAGCCGAGCCGGTCGTAGAAGGCCCTGGCCGGGGTGTTGGCGGTGAGCATGGACAGATGGACGCCCGCGACCCCTCTCGTGTTCAGGGCCGCGAGGAAGGTGCGCATCAGGTCCCTGCCGTACCCCTTGCGCTGCCAGTCGGGCAGCAGGTCGATGTGCAGGTGGGCGGGGTGGGCGGCGAGTTCGGGCAGGACCATCCGCTCGGGGTCGTGCAGGAGGGAGGCCATCTCGTCGGTGGGGCTGCGCGGCGGGCCTTCGGGGCGCGGATAGCGGTCCTCCACCCGGGGCAGCCACCGCTCGCGGAACTGCTTCACGAAGCGCGGTGTGTCGGCGGTGCCGAGGATGTATCCGACCGCGCGGCCGGTGCCGTCGTCGAGGACGAAGGTGAGGTCGGGCTCCAGGACTGCGTAGGGCGTGGCGAAGATCGACGGCACCAGTTCGGGGTCGGGGTACAGGTGCCGGACGTCGTCGCCGCCCGCGGCCGTGCGTATGCAGATGTCCGAGAGGGCGGCGCGGTCGCCGGGGTGGTAGGGCCGTGGGCCGGGGAGCTGGGTCACGGAGTCATCGTGCCGATTCTGAGAGCGCTCCCACAAGGGCCGGGCCGGATCTTCGCGGAGGATGTCACCGCGAAGAACCGGCCAGGGGCGGGGCGTTCTCAGGGATTGACGGCCGTCAGGAGGACGACGGCGTCCTCCAGGGCGAGCAGCCCGTGCCGCTCCTGCGGGATCGGGTGCAGGCGGCCGGGAGCCAGTTCCACGTCGCCGGACGCGGCGGTGAGCCGGACCGAGCCGCGCAGCACCTGGAGCGAGGCGGCGGGCGGGGCGTTGTGCTCGTCGAGCGCGGAGCCCGAGGTCAGCGCGATGACGGTCTGGCGCAGCGGGTCCTGGTGGAGCAGGAGGTGGGCGCTGCGGCCGTGCGGGGAGGTGCGGGCGGCGGCCAGGTGCTCGGCGGCGAGGGCGTTCAGATCGTTGGGAGCGTCCATATGCCCACTGTGCCGCAGCCCCGGCCCGGCCGCGAACCTGCGGCCCGGTCACGGTCGCGCTCCCACGCGTCCGCGACCGGGCCGGGGTGCGGCCGCGGCGGTGTCAGGCGCGCAGCCACACCGCCGTGTCCTGCGGGAGGCGTCCCGTCTCGTCCAGGGGGCCGCTGGCGAGCAGCAGCGCGCTGTGCGGGGGCAGGGCCGCGGCGTCGGCGGCCAGGTTGACGACGCACAGGAGTCCGTCGGTACGGGCGAAGGCGAGCACGCCGGGCGCGGCGTCCAGCCAGGTCAGCCGCTGGATGCCGGGCTCCCCTCCGGTCCCGAAGCCGGGTTCGGCACGCCGCAGCCGCAGGGCCTCGCGGTAGAGGCCGAGCATCGAGTCCGGGTCCGTGTTCTGCACGTCCGCGGCGTACCCGGACCAGCCGTCCGGCTGCGGGAGCCAGGGGTCCGTGGTGGCCCCGAATCCGGCGTACGGTTCGCCGGCCGCCCAGGGCAGCGGGACGCGGCAGCCGTCCCGGCCCGGGTCGGTGCCGTTCTTGCGGAAGTGCATCGGGTCCTGGATGCGGTCCAGCGGGATGTCGGCCTCCGGCAGCCCGAGTTCCTCGCCCTGGTAGAGGTAGGCCGCGCCGGGCAGGGCCAGCGAGAGGAGGGCCGCGGCGCGGGCCCGGCGAGTGCCGAGAGCCAGGTCGGTGGGCGTGCCGAAGGTCTTGGCCGCGAAGTCGAACCCGGTCTCCGCGCGGCCGTAGCGGGTGACGGTCCGGGTCACGTCGTGGTTGCACAGCACCCAGGTGGCGGGCGCGCCGACCGAGGCGTGCTCGGCGAGGGTGTCGTCGATGGCGGTCCGGAGCAGCCCGGCCTCCCAGGGGCAGGCCAGGAAGTTGAAGTTGAAGGCGGTGTGCAGTTCGTCGGGGCGCAGGTAGCGGGCGAACCGCTCGGTGTCGGGGAGCCAGACCTCGCCGACGAAGACCCCGCCGTACTCGTCGGCTATGGCGCGCCAGGAGCGGTAGATGTCGTGCAGTTCGTCCCGGTCCACGAAGGGGTGCGGGTCGGTGCCGATGACGAAGTCGGGCAGCGCGGGGTCCTTGGCGAGCAGGGCGGCGGAGTCGATGCGCACGCCGGCGACGCCGCGTTCGAACCAGAAGCGCAGCACGTCCTCGTGCTCCTGGCGGACGGCGGGGTGGGCCCAGTTGAGGTCGGGCTGCTGGGTGGCGAAGAGGTGGAGGTACCACTCGCCGTCCTCCAGCCTGGTCCAGGGGGTGCCGCCGAATTCGGAGACCCAGTCGTTGGGGGGGATCTCACCGTTCGCGCCGCGTCCCTTGCGGAAGTGGAAGAGGTCGCGCTCGGGGCTGCCGGAGCCGGCTTCGAGGGCGGCGCGGAACCAGGCGTGCTGGTCGGAGACGTGGTTGGGCACGATGTCAATGATGGTGCGGATGCCCAGTTCGCGGGCCTCGGCGATCAGTTTCTCGGCTTCGGCGAGGGTGCCGAAGGCGGGGTCGATCGTGCGGTAGTCGGCCACGTCGTAGCCGCCGTCGGCCAGGGGCGACAGGTACCAGGGGGTGAACCAGAGCGCGTCCACGCCCAGTTCCACGAGGTAGGGAAGCTTGGCCCGTACCCCCGCCAGGTCGCCGGTACCGTCGCCGTCGCCGTCGGCGAAGCTGCGTACGTAGATCTGGTAGATGGCGGCGTCGCGCCACCAGTGTGCGGTGGCCTCGGACGGACGGTTGGCTGCCACGTGGCGTTCCTTTCGGGCAGGTGGTACTCCGCCGCCGGCCCGGCAAGCGGGGCAGGATGGAAGGGCCGGCGGCGGAGTGCTGAGGGGGTGGCGGTCCGGGGGCGTGCCCCCGGGGCGGGGGTCAGCCCTTGAGGCCGCCCGCGGTCAGACCGCTCATGATGTTGCGCTGGAAGATCAGGAAGATGAGCAGCGTGGGGATCGAGGCGATGGTGAGTGCGGCGATGAGGACGTTCTCCGGTACACCGCTGGCCAGTGAGTAGATGCCCACGTTGAGCGTCTGCTTGTTCGGGTCGGGCAGGGTGAGCATCGGCCAGAGGAAGTCCTTCCACACGCCGACGACGGCGAAGATGGAGACGACTCCGAGGATCGGCCGGGAGATGGGCAGGACGATCGAGCGCAGGGTGCGCAGGGGTGAGGCGCCGTCCATGGCGGCGGCGTCGAGCAGTTCGCCGGGGATGGAGTCGAAGAACCGCTTCAGCAGGAAGATGTTGAAGGCGTTGGTGACCGACGGCAGCCAGATTGCCCAGGGCGAGTTGACGAGGTTCCGCTGGAAGACGGGCACGTCCAGGACCGTGAGGTACTGCGGGACGACGAGCACGGTGGCGGGGATCATCAGGGTGGCCAGCATCATGCCGAGGATGACCTTGCCGAACACCGGCCGCAGCTTGGAGAGCGAGTAGGCGGCCGCGACGTCGAAGATCAGCTGGAAGGCGAGCGCTCCGAAGGCGTAGTACAGGGTGTTGAAGAGCAGCCTGGACAGGTCCATCACGGTCCAGGCCTGCTTGTAGTTCTCGGTGTGGATGGAGCTGGGGAAGGCGGTGGGCGGGCTCTGCACCACTTCCTGGGTGGTCTTGAGGCCGCCGGTGACCATCCAGTACAGGGGGCCGAGGAAGACCACCGTGAACAGGACCATCACCAGGGCGAAGACGACCCAGTAGAAGACCTTGCCGCGGCGTCTGCCGAGCTGGGCCGGTGAGATCAGGGTGCGCTGCCGGCTGCGGTCGGCGGCGCCCTCGTTCCCGCGCCGGGCCGACTTGCGTGCGGTGCTCCCGCGCCGGGAGACCAGCGTGTTCGATGCCATGGTGTGCTCCCGTCCTAGTCTTCGCTGCTGCGGCTCAGTCGTACGTACACCGCGGAGAAGCCCGCGAGGACGACGAGCAGGACGAGGCCGAGTGCCGCCGCGCTGCCGTAGTTGTTGAAGTTGAAGGCGTACTGGTAGATGAGGTAGACGACGGTGGTGGTGGAGCCCTCGGGGCCGGCGCCGTTGGTGAGCAGGAAAGGTTCGGTGAAGACCTGCATCGTCGCGATGATCTGCATGAGCAGCAGCAGCGAGAGGATGAGGCGGGTCTGCGGGATGGTGACGTGCCAGATCTTGCGCAGCAGTCCCGCGCCGTCGAGCTCGGCCGCCTCGTACAGCTCGCCCGGGATGCCCTGGAGCGCGGCGAGGTAGATGAGCGTCGCGCCGCCCATGTTCATCCAGGTCGCCGCGATGACGACGGAGAGCATCGAGGTGGTGGTGTCCTGGAGCCATTGCTGTTCGGGCAGGTGGAAGATGGCCAGGATGCGGTTGAAGAGGCCGTAGCCGGGGTCGTAGAAGTACTTGAAGAGCAGGACCGAGGCGACCGGCGGCAGCATCACGGGGAGGTAGACCAGGAGCCGCAGGTAGCCCTGTCCGTGCCGGAACTCGTTGAGCACGACGGCGATGACGAACGGGACGAGGAAGCCGAGCAGCAGGGCGAGGACGGTGAACAGGAGGGTGTTGCGCCAGGCCTGCCAGAACGCCGGGTCGTTGAAGACGTACGTCAGGTTGGACCAGCCGGCCCAGGTGGTTTTGCCGTCCTCGTTCTTCTGGAAGGCCAGGATGAATTCCCGGACCATCGGATACCAGGAGAAGAGCGAGAAGCAGAGCACCGCTCCGATGAGGAAGCCGTGGGCTGAGATGTTGCGGCGCACGGCGCGCAGGAACTCCTCGCGGGCGGAGTCCCGGCGTGCGGGGCCTGAATGTCCTGGGCGAGGCCTGGTCGCCTTGCGGGGGGACAGGGTAGGGGCCGACATGGTGTCTCCTCGGTGCCGGTGAACGTCGAGCGCGGTACGCGCACGGGGTTCGGATGCGGGGCCGGGTCCGCGTGACCCGGCCCCGCGCGTCCGTTACTGGTTCGCCAGAACCTGGTTGACCTGCTTCTCGGCGGTGGACAGCAGCTTGTCGACGTCCGCGTTCTTGTTGGTCAGGACGCCGGACATGGCGTTGTCGAGGATCTTGTAGATCTCCTGCGCCTTCGGCGGCTCGGCCTTGCCGGGGACGGGGTTGTCCATGAAGGCCTTGAAGTTCTCGACGGGCATCGTCGCGTTCTCGGCGCGTGCGGCGTCGTCCTTGGTCTTGCTCTCACCGAGGAAGAAGTTCGGCTGCGGGAGGCCGACGGGGAGCTTGTCGGCCTTGGTGCGGGCCCAGTCGAACTGGCCCTTGCCGGGGGTGAGGTTCTTGAAGTTGAGCCAGGCGATGGCGGCCTTGATCTGGTCGGGCGAGCTGCCCTTCTTGATCAGGTAGTTGTTGCCGCCGAAGAGGGTTCCCTCGGCGCCGGGGATCGGGCCCAGGCCGAAGGTCTCGTACTCGGCACCGAGCTGCTGCACCATGTAGGCGATGTCGTCGGGCGCGGCGAGGAACATGCCGAGCTTGTCGCTGGCTATCTGCTTCTGGAGGTCGCCCCACTTCAGCAGCTGGGTCTTGCCCATGCTGTCGTCCTCCCAGCGCATGTCGTGCAGCTGCTGGAGGACCTGCTTGCCGTTGGCGTCGTTGAAGGCCGCCTTCTTGCCGGAGGCGTCGACGACGTCCCCGCCGAGGCCGAACTGGGTCGCGGCGAAGTGCCACCCGCCGTTGTTGCCGGCGCTGTACTCGCCGTAGCCGGAGATGCCCTTGCCCAGGCCCGCGATCTTCTTGGCGGCGGTGCGGACCTCCTCCCAGGTGGCCGGCGGCTTGTTCGGGTCGAGACCGGCCTCGGTGAAGAGCTTCCGGTTGATCATCAGGCCCATGGTGTAGTTGCTGGTCGGCAGGCCGTAGAGCTTGCCGTCCTTGCGGGCCACGTCGACGACCTGGGTCTGGATGTCCTTCAGCGCGGGCACCGTCTTGTCGGTGACGTACGCGGAGATGTCCTCGGCCCCGTCGTTGTCCAGGACCTGCTGGAGGTCACTGAAGTACGCGTAGAAGACGTCGGGCTGCGACTTCCCCTTCAGCATGGCGGTGAAGCGGGGCGGCTCGTTGCACTGGCCCGGGGTCGACTTCCCGTTGATCGTGACGTTCGGGTACTTCTCGTTGAACGTCTTGATGTCCTCGTTCCACTCACGCAGCTCCGCGGCCTTGGCCGCCGGCGGCATGCAGTCGATCGAGATCGTCACCTTCGTCTTCGGGTCCAGCGGAGCCGAAGGGTCGGACGACCCCTTGGACGAGCTGCTCGAATCGTCGTCCTTGCTGCTGCTCGTGCCGCAGGAGGCGAGCGAGGTCAGGGCAAGTGCGGTGACAAGGGCAGCCGCGGAGGCACGGCTGATACGGCGTGTGCGGCGCAACCCAGCACTTCTCATCGATGATCCCCTTTGGGCATGAGCGTGGATGGCCCTCGGCCGACTGACTGCCGGGGCGAGGCACACTCAACCAGCGTCGACATGTGAACGCAATATCTCGCGCAGTTTTCGTAAAAGTTTGACAGTGCTCCGCACGCGGCATGCGGGATTCGGCGTGCGCGCAGCACGGAGCGCCGTCCGGCATGCCGGACGGCGCCCCTGTATGCGGTGCTTGTTACGGGTTGATGTTGATCTTCATGGTGGACGTCGTGTTCTTCACGTCCTGGGCGTTGCCGCTGAGCTTGAGCCCGTTGAAGGTGACCTCACCGACGGCGGGCCCCTGGCCGGCCTCCGGCATCTCGTTGGCCCACAGTCCGAAGCCGGACTTGGCGTCGAAGGCGTCACCGCTCTTGCGGGCGCCGGAGATGGAGATGTCGGTCAGGATCGTGTCCTTGATCGGGAACTGCGGCTGACCCCCCACGTAGTTGGTCTGGAACATGATGCCGCTGTACGTCGGGTCGACGATGTCGACGTGGTTGATGCGGATGCCCTGGAAGACCTTGGAGGCGGAGAACAGCCAGATGCCGGGGAAGGTCTGCGTACCCCAGAAATGACCGCCCGAGCGGACCACGGAGACGTTCTCGACCGTCGTCGGACCGGTCCCGAAGCCGTTCATCGGGTAGCCGAAGTCCAGCGAGCTGACCGTGATCCCGGAGTAGACCAGGGTGTCCTCGATGCGGATGTTGCGGAAGGTGTTGTCGTAGCCGCCGTAGACGGCGAGACCGGCCGCGCGCCAGGTCAGGAGCGAGGTGAGGTTCTCGTAGACGTTGTTCTTCATGTCCGAGCCGCCGGAGTCGATCGCCGAGAACAGCGCGAAACTGTCGTCCCCGGTGGCCCGCGACTCGATGTTGACGACGTGGTTGTCGGTCGAGCCGTTGGTCATGTTGATGCCGTCGGCGAACGTGTCCCGGATGCGGGAGTTCTTGATGGTGATGCTGTCGGTGTTGGCGCCCCAGTAGAGGCACACCGTGTGCTCGTTCCAGATGTTGTCGATCACCATGTCGGAGACGTTGGAGAAGTCGAACACCTTGCCCGGTCCGTCGATGCGCGAGGTGTAGTTGCCGAAGTACGCGAAGTTCGCGAACGTCGAGCCGTTGGCGCTGGCCTCGGCCCGGAAGCCGATGTCGGTGTTCTCCTGGGCCGAGGGCGCGTGGAACCTGGTGTACCAGGGCCCCGCCCCGATGATCCGGACGGCCTTGCCGTAGACCTGGAACTTGCTGGCGGTCTCGTAGTCACCGGCCGGCAGGTAGACGCCCACCAGCTTGCCCGTGGTGTCCATCCGCACCTTGTCCAGGGCGTTCTGGACGTCCTGGTGGGTGAAGCCGGCGGGAACGGCGTAGGCGGCCGGGTCCGGGTTGGCGGTCTGGGTGGCCTGCTCCAGGCTGATGAAGTCGATCGCGTAGGTGCTGGTGTTCGCCGCGTCCTTCTGGAGCCGGATCTTGCTGCCTGCCGGGACGGTCGTGCCCAGCAGCACGTTCGCCTCGTCGTAGATGTGCCGCGGCGAGCCCGCGCCCGGGGAGTTGCCTGGGCCGGTCTCGGCGCCGTACAGCCACGCGTACTTCGAGGTGAGGTCGATCGCCTTGAGGAACGTGCCGTCGACGTAGATGTTCAGCTTGGAGTCGATGCCGCCGCCGCCCGCGGAGTCCGGGATGGAGTAGCGGGCCACCAGGCTGTTGGTGCTGGCCCTCGTGGTGAACTCGACGTAGTTGCCGGTGTCGTTGAGCGTGACGGCCTTGCGGCCCGACGCCTCGCCCGCGAGGTCGCCGACGGTCCTGTTCGGTCCGACGACCTTCGCGCCGCCGCCGGTGACCGCGTCCTCCGCCTCGTAGGTGTCGTACGGCATGTCGGCACCGCGCCCGACGAAGAACGAGCTGCTCGCGGTGTTGTTCCCGCGCTTGACCGGAAGCTCGTTGGCGTCGTCCGCGATCACCGTCTTCACGGTGTACGAGCCGTTGGCCGCCGTCCACGAGCCCAGGTTCACCGGGGCGGTCGTGGCACCCGCGGCTATCGCGCCGCTGTAGCTGCCGGTGAGGGTCTTCACCGTGGCGCCCTTGGAGTCGAGCAGGGTCAGGGTGACGGCGTGGCTGCCCGAGGCGGACGCGACCGTGCCCTGGTTCCTGATGGCCGCGGAGAAGGTGACGTTGTCGCCCTCGGCCGGGGCGGACGGCGAGGTGGTGACCGCCGAGAGCACCAGGTCGGAGCTGTCGACCGGCTTGACGACCAGCCCGGCCGCGCTGGTGTAGGTGTTGTCGGTCTCATTCTGCTCGATGATCTCGTTGTCCGGGTCGGCCACGGCGCTGAGGGTGTACGTCCCCGCGTCGAGCGCCCCGATGTCCGCGCTCACCTGCGTAGAGGCCCCGGCGGCGAGCGCGCCCACGGAGGCGGTGGCCACCTTGGAGTCGCCGAGCCGGAATTCGAGCTTGCCCGCCGGAGCGGCGACGGCGCCGCTGTTGCGCACCGTCGCGGTGAGCTTCACCGGGTCCGACTCGACCGGCGCGGACGGGTCCGCGGTCAGGGCGCTGACCTGGAGGTTCGGGTTGGGGGCCGGGGCGCCCAGGACCTGGAACTCCGCGACCTGTCCGGCGGACGAGCCGGTGTTGGAGGTGAACTTCAGCTGGACGTCGGCGACCCGGGCGTCGACCGGAATGGTCACCGTGTTGCCGCTGCCGGGGCTGAAGGCGTAGTCCTTGGCGGCGACCAGGCCGGTGAAGGACGAGGCGCTCTGCTCACGGCCGAGCACCTGGATGTTCTGCGTCCTGGCGCCCCAGCTGCTGTCCGGGTTGAGCTTGACGACGACGCTCTGGGTGTCGGCGTTGGCGCCCAGCTTGACCGTGAGGGTGTTGGGGTAGCTGCCGCCCGCGCCCTCCCAGTAGGTGGAGAGCTGGTTGTCGTTGGCGTTCTCCGCGACGAACATGTGGACCACGGAGGAGGCGGCGATGGGCTTGCCGACGGCGAGGTCGGAGGCGGCGCCGGTGCTGCCGTTGCGGGTGACGGTGTTGCTGTCGCCCGAGACGTTGCCCGCCGCGTCCTTGGCCCGGACGAAGTACGACACGGTGGTGCCTGCGGGCTGGGTGTCGGTGTAGGTGGTGACATCGCCCGCGACGCTCTCGCGCAGCACGTTGTTGGCGTAGATGTCGTAGCCGGTGACGGCCTTGTTGTCGCTGGAGGCCTGCCAGACCAGCTTGATCTGCCCGGAGGCCGGCTCGGTGAAGCTCAGGTTCGCCGGTGCGGTGGGCGCCTGGGTGTCGCCGGTCCCCCCGCTGCGGGTGACGGTGTTGCTGTTGCCCGAGACGTTGCCCGCCGCGTCCTTGGCCCGGACGTAGTAGGACACGGTGGTGCCGGCCGGGCGGGTGTCGGTGTACGTGGTGACGTCACCGGCCACGCTGGTCAGCAGGGTGTTGTCGGCGTAGATGTCGTAGCCGGTGACGGCGGTGTCGTCCGTCGAGGCCTTCCAGGTCAGCCGGATCTGTCCGGTGGCCGGTTCGGTGTACGCCAGCTGGGCCGGCGCGCTCGGTGCCTGGGTGTCACCGGACTCGGGGCCGTAGATCTCCAGCTCGGAGACCTGGGCGCCGGGCTGGACGCTGTTGGCGCTGACCAGGACGCGCACATAGCGGGTGGTGGTGGCGTCGAAGGTGATCGTCGCCTTCTCACCGGCCGTGGGGCTGAAGGTGTACGCCTGGGCCTGGGTCAGGTCGGTGAAGTCCGTGCCGTTGGCGCTGCCCTGGATCTTCAGCGTCTGGCTGCGGGTCTCCCAGCCGTCCGGCAGGCGCAGCACCACGCGGTCGACCCGTACGGACGAGCCGAGATCGGCCTGGATCCACTGCGGCAGTTCGTTGTTGCGGCTCTCCCAGTAGCTGGCCGGGTTGCCGTCGTTGGCGTGGGCGGCGACGTACGTCTCGGTGTAGCTGCTGGCCGTGAGCGTGCGCCCGGCGGCGAGGTTCACCGAGGACTCCGCCGCCGCCCGGACCTCCAGCTCGGCGAGCTGGCCGTTCTTGGACGCGGTGTTCGCGGTGATGTCGGCCCGTACGAACCGGGCCTGGGCGGCCGGGAAGCTGATGGTGACCTTGTTGGAGCTGCCCGGGGCGAAGGTGTAGGCGGCCGAGGTCTTCAGCGTGGCGAAGCTGGTGCCGTCGACGCTGCCCTGGAGGGAGAGCGTCTGGCGGCGGGTCGCCCAGTCGGCGGGCAGCTTCAGCGTGACCTGGTCGATGCGGGTGACCTTGCCCAGGTCGCTCTGCACCCACTGGGGCAGGGACTTCCCCGACCCCTCCCAGTAGGTCGACTGCTGCCCGTCGGCGATGTTCCCGGCGGACTTCCCGCTGCTCGCGGCCGCGCGCTGGCCGGCGGCGATGTTCGGGCCGCCGGCGGCCGAGGCGTTCAACGCCGGCCAGGCGACCATCATCAGGCTGGTGGAGACGGTCGCGGAAAGGACCCGCCATCTCCATCGTCGCGTTCTCATGTGTCCCCGATCTGCTGCCTCGGCGCAGGGGGCCGAGGCGCGGCTCAGACTGCGAACCCGCCAGTACACGAATTCCTGCACCGACAGGATGACCTTTTGCGTTTTGCGGTCAGAGAGTTGCAGAGAATTGACGGGGAGTCCACCGTTCCGGCAGAAGAAGGCGGCCCGGAGTACCCTCATCTCCTCCACCAACACGCCTAAGAACCAGGGCATTTGACGAAACATCGCCCACGCAAGCCGCACGGCTCGGTTTGCGCAAGGAATGTGCGTACCCGCGCAAGCCGCTGAAAGGTGCCAGTTGGGAGGGGTGATCGCTCTCGCGGCGGGCGCCCGGCATGTGGGGGCCGGGCACGGCGAAGGGCGGGGCCCCTGACCGCGGGCCCCGCCCCTGACCGTTGCGCCTGTGCTCCGTGCGCGTTCCGGCTCCGCCGGAAGGGCTCACCCGGAGCGACGCCACCGGTAGCGCACGTCCGGCTCCTTCTCCTCGTTGCGGCTGCCGTCGTCGAAGGCCACGGCGGTGAACCCGTGGCGCTCGTAGAAGGCCCGAGCGCCGGTGTTGCGCTGGAAGGTGTAGAGGGTCAGCTCGTCGCGGCCACCGCGCTTGGCCGCGTCCAGCAGGAGCGAGCCGATGCCGCGGCGTCGCAGCCCGGGGGCGATGTAGAGCTGCTCCAGCTCCGTCCCGTCGAGCGCGGCGAAGCCGGCCGGCTCCGCCGCTCCCCCGCCCTCCGGGGACGCCGGGAACTCCGCCACCAGCACCTCGGCGCCGGGCAGCAGCACATGGGTCATCCAGGCAAGGGTCGCCTCGTCGCTGTGGACCCGGGCCAGATACGGCATGGCGGCGGCGCGGGAGGCGAGCATGAGGCGGGTGAGGGGGACCGCGTCCTCCACGCGGGCCTCCCGCAGCTGGACCGGGTGACTCTCCGTCGGCATGCGTCGTTCTCCTGTCCGAAGGGCCGCGCCCCGGGGCGCGGCCGCACGGTGGTCGAACATATGTCGGGCCCAGTCCTGATCTCCATAGGATAAGAGCGCCCCTCCGACGTCGTGGCCCGCTCACGGCGCCCGCCCCCTGCCGAGGAATCGACGTAACGGTGTACCAGCCCCACGAGTTCACACTGACCGAGGACGGCTACCGGGGACCTGCCCCGTCCTGGCGGCCCGGCGGCCTCTCCCTCTGGCTCGTGGACACGGACCGGTCCGCCGGGGCCGTCCGCCGGCTGGCACCCGGCGTCCTGGACGACTCGGAACTCGCCCGGGTGGAGAAGCTGGCCTTCCCGCCCGACCGCGACTGCTACCGGGCCGCCCATGTGGCACTGCGGATGCTCCTCGGCGCACTGCAGGGGGTCGCCCCCAGGGCCGTACGGCTGACGCGGGAGCCCTGCCCGACCTGCGACGGCCCGCACGGCAGGCCCGCGACCGGCGGCGGGGTGCACTTCTCGCTCTCGCACACCCGGGGCACCGCCCTGCTGGCCTTCGCCGGTACGCCGGTCGGGGTGGACGTCGAACACGTCCCCGAGGCCCGGATCGTGGCCGAGATCTCCGGGCAGCTGCATCCGGCCGAGGCCGAGGAGCTGGCCGCGCTGCCGGAGGCGGAGAGGCCCGCCGCGTTCGCCCGGGTGTGGACCCGCAAGGAGGCGTACCTGAAGGGTCAGGGCGTCGGCCTGGCGGGCGGTCTGCACCGCGAGCACGTCGGCACGGGACCGCGCCCCCTGGGCCCGCCGGGCTGGGACGTGACCGATGTCGCCGTCCCCGCCGGATACGCGGCGGCGGTGGCCGTCGGCACGGCGGGGCGGGCACCCGCCCACGGCCACGACCGGCGAAAATGACCGCACGGGCAGATCGCACCGACCGACCGATACGGAGGAGTGGCAGATGCCGCACGCACGAGCCGGACAGCAGGCGCGCCCCGAGGACCTGACCGATGTGGCACGGCTGGTGACGGCGTACTACGCGCTGCACCCCGATCCGGCCGAGCCGGGCCAGCGGGTGGCGTTCGGCACCTCCGGGCATCGCGGCTCGTCCACGGCCACCGCCTTCAACGAGGACCACATCGCGGCGACGAGCCAGGCCATCAGCGAGTACCGGGCCCGGCAGGGCACCGACGGCCCGCTGTTCCTGGGCGCCGACACCCACGCCCTGTCGGAACCCGCCCGGGTCACCGCCCTGGAGGTGTTCGCCGCCAACGACGTGAGCGTGCTCATCGACTCCGGGGACGGCTACACGCCCACGCCCGCGGTCTCGCACGCCATCCTCACGTACAACCGGGGCCACGCCTCGCGGCCGGCCGACGGGGTGGTGGTCACCCCGTCCCACAACCCGCCGGGCGACGGCGGCTTCAAGTACAACCCGCCGAGCGGCGGCCCGGCCGGGTCGGAGGCGACCGGCTGGATCCAGGACCGGGCGAACGAGATCATCGCCGGCGGCCTGGGGGACGTCCGCCGCGTCCCGTACACCCGGGCGCTGGCCGCCGCCACGACCGGCCGGTACGACTTCCTGGGCGGTTATGTGTCGGACCTGCCGTCCGTGCTCGACCTGGACGCGGTGCGCGAGGCCGGTGTACGGATCGGCGCCGACCCGCTCGGCGGGGCCTCGGTCGCCTACTGGGGCCGGATCGCCGAGCAGCACCGGCTCGACCTGACGGTGGTCAACCCGCTGACCGACCCCACCTGGCGGTTCATGACGCTGGACTGGGACGGAAAGATCCGGATGGACTGCTCCTCGCCGTACGCGATGGCCTCGCTCATCGGGCAGAGCGACCGCTTCCGGATCGCCACCGGCAACGACGCCGACGCCGACCGGCACGGCATCGTCACCCCGGACGCCGGGCTGATGAACCCGAACCACTACCTCGCCGTCGCCATCAACTACCTGTACGCGCACCGGGACCACTGGCCGTCGGGGGCGGGCGTCGGCAAGACCCTGGTGTCGTCCGGGATGATCGACCGGGTCGCCGCCGATCTCGGCCGGAAGCTGGTCGAAGTGCCGGTCGGCTTCAAGTGGTTCGTGGACGGGCTGGCCGACGGATCGCTGGGCTTCGGCGGCGAGGAGTCGGCCGGTGCCTCGTTCCTGCGCCGCGACGGCTCGGTGTGGACGACCGACAAGGACGGCATCCTGCTCGCCCTGCTCGCCTCCGAGATCCTCGCGGTCACCGGCGAGTCGCCGTCCCAGCACTACGCGGCACTGACCGCCCGGTTCGGCGAACCGGCCTACGCGCGGATCGACGCGCCCGCGGACCGCGAGCAGAAGGCGGTGCTGGCCCGCCTCTCCCCCGAGCAGGTCGGCGCCGACACCCTCGCCGGCGAGCCGGTCACCGCCGTGCTCACCTCGGCGCCGGGCAACGGGGCCCCGATCGGCGGGATCAAGGTGACCACGCAGAACGCCTGGTTCGCGGCCCGCCCCTCGGGCACCGAGGACGTCTACAAGATCTACGCGGAGTCCTTCAAGGGCGCCGAGCACCTGGGCCAGGTCCAGGAGGAGGCCGAGGCCGTGGTCTCGGCGGCGCTGAAGGCGTGACCCGTGGGCCCGTCCCCCGGTGCGGTGCGCCGGGGGACGGGCTCGCGGTCAGGGTGTGGAGACCGTGGGCCTCGGAGCGGTCCCCATGCCGCTCCCGATGAGGAAACCGGGGTGCGGCGGCTGGTTGTAGGCGGTGTTCTGCCAGGCCAGCGCGGTGCGGTAGGTGGTGTCGTGGAGCAGTGTGGTGATCTTCGTGCTGGTCTCGTACGGCGTGGAGTAGATCCGTAGCGCGGTGTTGTTCGTGGTCGCCCAGACCACTTCCTCGCGCCAGTCGCCCAGCAGGTCGCCGGAGATCACCGGGGTGGCCTTGGTGCCGTTGTTGGAGTGGACCGAAGCGCCGGTCAGCAGCCGGGTGTCGCCGGAGGTGCCGTACTTGTCGATATGGGTGCCGTCCAGCAGCTCCCTGGTCGTGTCGCCGTCCCACCAGACCAGGAAGTTGGTGCTGGAGGGCTTGCGGCTCGCGACGACGTTGCCCCGGGGGTCGCGTATCCCGTCGGCCGCCGACGACCAGGACTCGGCGCCCGGACTGCCCGCCCAGATGTCGCCGCTGACACCCCGGCCGTTGTCACCGCCCGCGGGCGTCGACCAGAGGATCCGGCCGGTCGCGGCGTCCGCCATCCACGACGAGGGCTTCGAGCCGTCCTCGTCCACCTTGAACTCCTCAAGACCCGGGCGCGCGGGGTCCAGATCGCCGACGTGCATGGCGTCGCCGTGGCCGTTGCCCGTGGTCCACAGGGCGCGGCCGTCGTCGTCCACGGCCATGGCGCCGTAGACGATCTCGTCCTTGCCGTCGCCGTCCACGTCCGCCACCGACAGCTGGTGGTTGCCCTGGCCGTCGTATCCGCGGCCGGTGTTGGTCGAGCTGTTGGTGTCGAAGGTCCAGCGCCGGGTGAAGGCCCCGTCGCGCCAGTCCCAGGCGGCGATCACCGTACGCGTGTAGTAGCCGCGGGCCATGATCAGGGACGGCCGGGAGCCGTCCAGGTAGGCGGTGCCGGCGAGGAAGCGGTCGACGCGGTTGCCGTAGCTGTCGCCCCACGAGGAGACGGTGCCGCGCGCGGGGACGTAGTCGACCGTGCCCATGGCCGCGCCCGTCAGGCCGTTGAACATCGTCAGGTACTCGGGGCCGGACAGGACGTAGCCGGAGGAGTTGCGGTGGTCGGCCGACGCGCTGCCGATGACCGTGCCCCTGCCGTCGGTGCTGCCGTCGGCGGTCTTCATCGCCACCTCGGCCCGGCCGTCGCCGTCGTAGTCGTACACCTGGAACTGCGTGTAGTGCGCGCCGGAGCGGATGTTGCGGCCCAGGTCGATCCGCCAGAGCCGGGTGCCGTCGAGCTTGACGCCGTCCACGACGGTGTTGCCCGTGTAGCCGGACTGGGAGTTGTCCTTGGCGTTGGTGGGCTGCCATTTCAGTACGAAGTCGAGGGCGCCGTCCCCGTCGAGGTCGCCGACGGAGGCGTCGTTGGCCTCGTAGGTGTAGGCGACGCCGTCGGGGGTCGTGCCGCCCGGGGGCGGGCTGATGGGCACGTCCTTGTAGCCGCCGCGGAACTGGACCGCGTGCACGGAGTCGCCCTGTTCGACGCCGCCGACGACCGCGCGCACGGTGTAGTCGGCCGAGTCGGGGGCGCCGGTGTGGAAGTAGTTCGTGGAGCCGGTGACGGGTGAGCCGTTGACCTTGGTGCCGGCGCGGTAGACGTTGAAGGCGACGGAGTCGGCGTCGGTGGCGAGCCAGCGCCAGCTGATCAGGTTGCCGCCTTCGGTGTGGACGCTGACGACCCCTCGGTCCAGCGCCTCGGCCTGACGTGCGGTGGCGGCCTGCGAGGTCTGGCCGGTGACGATCAGGGCCGTCGTGGCGAGCAGGCCCGCGGTGACGGCGCCGAGCAGGGTGCGGGTCCGGGTGGGACGGCGTCTGCGGATGGTTCGGGGATGACCGAGTGCCACGGTACGTGCCTTCCGGAGTGGGGACGGGTGGGCTACCTCTCAGTGGCCGCCGGTCCGGGAAAGGTTGCCGCCTCCCCCGCGTCCCCCGCGGCCGGCGCCTCACCCGTTCGGCGCTCCTCGGTGGCGGGCCGGGTCCGGGGTCCCGCAGGCTGTCCGTCAGAGCTGCCGCTCGGCAGGGGTGGCGGATCCCGTTGGGGGTGCGACGTGTCGGACACCGGTACAACGGCCTCTGGGCCGGACTCGGACGACGGCATGGCGGGGGCGCTCCTGGACACGCTCTTCAGCCAGTCCGCGGTCGGCCTGCACGTCCTGGACACGGACCTGCGGGTGGTGCGGGTCAACGCCCTGACGGAGGCGGCGAACCCCGAGCGGATCGTGGGCCTGCACTTCACCGAGGCGTACCACATGGACAATCCGGAGGCGTCCGAACGGATGCTGCGCCGGGTCCTGAAGACCGGAACACCCGTGCTCGACTACGTCGCCCAGGGGCGCCTCGCGCAGTCCTCCGGCCCCTCCCGCGTCCTGACGGTCACCCTGCACCGCCTGGACGCCTCCGACGGGCGGCCGATCGGGGTGCTGGCGGCCGTGGTCGACGTCGATGAACGGGAGAGGGCACACGTCCGGGCGGACGTGCTCGCGGCCGTGCGCCGGGGGGTGGGCCATTCCCTCGATGTGGCGGCGACCTGCGAGGGGCTCGTCGCGGCTCTGGTGCCCGACTTCGCCGATCTGGCCGTGGTCGAGGTGGTCGACGAGGTACTGCGCGGGGCCGATCCGCCGCTCGGCCCGCTGCGCCGGGACGTCCCGCTGCGCCGGGCCGCCGTGCGGGGGACGGGAACGAACCCGGACAGCGTGGTCGGCGAGTTGCGCCGGCTGCCCGAGGCCACCCCGTTCGCCCTCGCCGTCACCGATCTGCGGCCCCGGCTCGTCGAGCTGGGCCCGGACACCCCGTGGCTGGAAGCGGACCCGGCCACGCGGCGCAGGATCGAGGAGACCGGGGCGCATTCCCTGATCGTGGCCCCGCTGAAGCTGCACGGCGCCGTGCTCGGCCTGCTGAGCCTGTACCGGCACCAGGGCAATCCGTACGACGAGCGCGACCTCACCCTCGCGCTGACAGCGGCCGCCCACGCCGCGCTGAGCATCGAGAACGCGCTGCGCTACGCCCGCGAGCACGTGATCGCCTCGACCGTCCAGCGCCGGCTGCTCCCCCAGCACGACGGCGCCCGGGTCGCCATCGAGACCGCGCACGTCCTGCTGCCGGGACGCAACAGCGGCTGCTGGTTCGACACCATCGCGCTCTCCGGCGCGCGGACCGCGCTGATCATCGGCAACGTGGCCGGGCACGGGCTGCAGACCGCCATCACCATGGGCCAGTTGCGCACCGTCATCCACGCGCTGGCGGGGCTCGACCTGGAGCCCGACGAGGTGCTGGCCCGGCTCAACGACACGGCCGACCGGCTGGTGGAGGAGCGCAGGTCGCTGCCGCCCGGCGACTCGCTGCACCACCAGCCGCTGACGGCGACCTGCCTGTACGCGGTCTACGACCCGTTCACCCGGGTCTGCACGGTGGCACGGGCCGGACATCCCGCCCCGGTCGTCGTCGCACCCGACGGCCGGCCGCTCGCGCTCGACGTCCCGGAGGGGCCCGCGATCTTCTCCGAGGACAGCGCCCCCTTCGCGACCGGCTCGGTCCTGCTGGACGAGGGCAGTGTGCTGGCGTTCCTCACGGGGTCGCTGCTGGCCGGGGAGCGGTCGGTGGAGCGGGTCCACGACGCGCTGGCGTTCCCGGACCGCCCGCTGCGGGAACTGTGCGACGCCATCGTGTACAACCTGCCGGCCGGGCCCGATCCGGAGGGGGCGGCGCTGCTGCTCGCCCGGACCGGGGTGGTGCCGCCGGACCGGGTGGCGACCTGGGAGCTGGCCCACGACCGGACCACACCGGCCGTCGCCCGCACCCTGGTCAGGGACCGGCTGGAGGGCTGGGACCTGGACGAGGACACCATCGAGGCGACCGAACTGATCGTGAGCGAACTGATCACCAACGCCGTCCGCTACGGCACACCGCCGCTGCAACTGCGGGTCATGCTGGACCGCACCCTGACCTGCGAGGTCCACGACACCAGCCCGGTGGCCCCGCATCTGCGCCACGCGCGGACGGTCGACGAGGGCGGGCGCGGCCTGTTCATCGTCTCGCAGCTCGCCAACCACTGGGGCACCCGCTACAGCACCGACGGCAAGGCCCTGTGGACCGAGCAGGAGATCCCGGCGGACGAGGACGCCTGACGGCCCGGCACCGCCCGCGCCCCGCTCCGCGCGCCGCACGGCGCGGGCGGCAGCCGTACGGCGGGTCCTGACCGGGCCGTACCGGTCTCAGCCGCCGGGCCGTACCGGTCTCAGCCGCCCTCCGCCGGCCGCGGTCCGGCCGCTCGGGGCCGGCCGGACCAGCCGAGCAGGACCACCGAGCACACGGCGGCCAGCGCGCACCAGGTGGAGATGAACTCCAGCCGCCACAGCGCCGCGCACACCACCGCCCCGCCCGCGACGAGCACGCCGAGCAGGACCAGCCCGCGGTCGCCGGACAGGAGCAGGGAGCCGATGGTGGCCAGCAGGTAGCCCGCCACCAGCAGCGGCGGATGCGGCAGGTCCAGCGCGTAGCCGAGGGTGTGGCCGCGCACCTGCGCGGTCACCGTCCGGGTCGCCAGGGCGTACGCGAGGAACGCGCTCGTCGCCGCCCCGAACGCAAGGGGTACGGCGAGGCGCCGCCGCGCGTGGGCCGGGGCGGCGCACAGCACACCGAGCGGCACCCACAGCGGCAGCAGCGGCAGGGCGATGACCGCCCAGGCGACGGTGGCGGGGCCGCTGCCGCCGTCCGCGTGCCAGACCGCGGACTCGATGATCTGGTGCGCGCCGAGGAGCAGAGGCAGGGCCGCCAGCGGCAGGTCCCGGGCCCGTCGCGCACGCGCCACGCAGGCCACCCCGATCGCGGCCACCGCGCCACCGGCGACCAGGTCGGCGGTCGCGCTCCAGCACATGGGGCCACCCGGGGTCGTCTCCGCCGGCCGGCACCACGCCCGCCGTCTCCGCGTTCACGGTACGGGAACTCCCCGCCCACGTGGGTCAGGGCGAGGCGTCCGACCAGGCGTAGGGCGGCTGTGCGGGCTCGTCCGCGCGGCCGGCTCCGGCCTGGCCCAGCGCGCGGTCGGCCACGCTCATCAGCTGACCGGCGACGTCGTGCATCGCGCGGCTGGCCGCGACCTCGTCACCGATGGCGGGCACGTCCGGGTCCTGCGGGCTGCAACGGGCGATCCCCTGGCCGGTGAGTTTCGCCGACCCCGTGTCCAGCACCGCTTCCGCCCTGGTCGTCCCGTCCTGCTCGGACAGCTCGACACGCACCGTCCATTCCAGCGTGCGGTTCATCGCATACCTCCCGGCCCGCGCCGGCCGGCGGGCGCGGGCCGCCGCACGGGTCCACCTCCAGCATCCACCCAACCGGCCGCCGCTGCCCGCCCGCCGCCCCGGACTGCGCGCGGTCCCCCGCCGAAATAGGATGCGGACAGCGACGACCGCGACTGCCGGCCGCCCGTGCCGCCGGCCCCGGCCCGTCCGCACCCCGACGACGGCCTCGGGGTGCGGATCACTCATACCGAGCCCCTGGGGAGCGGCCCATGAACCGGCGGCATCCGTTCCGGTCGGCCAGCTCCGAGGAGCTGCTCACCACCCTCCAGGACCTCACCTCCCGGGCCCGCCGCGAGGTGGAGCTGCACCAGGCTCGGGTGGAGCTCGCGGAGGCGCTGCAACGCGAGATGCTGCCGCCCACCCTGCCCTCGCTGCCCGGTCTGCGCACCGCCGCCCGGTACACACCCGCGCGCAACGGTCTGGACATCGGTGGCGACTGGTACGACGGGTTCGTGCTCCCCGACGGTTCACTCGCCTTCGCGATCGGCGACGTACAGGGCCATGACGTCGAGGCGGCCGCCTTCATGGGCCAGATCCGCATCGCGATGCGCGCCCTCGCGGTGGCGGCGGCCGATCCCGGCGAGGTCGTGCGGCGCACCAACGACCTGCTGCTCGCGGCGGACTCCAGTCTGCTCGCCACCTGCACCTTCGTCCGTCTCGACCCGGGCACCCGGGAGTTGCAGAGCGCACGGGCCGGTCATGTGGCATCGGTGTGGGCCACCGCGGACGGCCGGGGCGGGGTCACCGACGACGAGGGCGGGCTGCCGCTGGGGGTCCAGCCCGGCGAGGAGTATCCGGTCACCACCCGCCGGCTCGCGTCGGACGGCGCCTTCGTGCTCCTGACCGACGGAGTGGTGGAGGGTCCGGCGTACCCCCTGGACGAGGGGCTGGACGAGGTGGTGGAGCTGGTGCGCGCCCGGGTGGGTGAGGACGCGGACGTGCTGGCCGACGCGGTCCTGGGCTCCGCCGAGCGCACCGGGCACGAGGACGACGCCGCGGTGCTCGTGCTGCGGCACGAGGCTGTCGCGGCCGCCCCGGGATAAGGGGTCGCCCGTGCGTGTCACACCGCCGTCCGCCACGGGGCCGGTGTCTCATGAGGACCGTGATCCGCAGTGAGAGGTCCCGCCGGTATGCCGTGGCGGCCCTGCGTGTCCTGGCGGTCGCGGCCGTCTACTACGGATCGGCCCGGGTGGGGCTGCTGCGGCAGGTGACCGTGCACGGTGCGATGGTCACGCCGCTGTGGCCGCCGACCGGCATCTCCCTGAGCTGCCTGCTCTGGCTGGGGCCGCGTATCTGGCCGGGGATCGCGCTCGGCGCGCTGCTCGTCGTCGGCGAACTCGGCGGGGCGGTGACGCCGTCCTCCGTCGCCGTCGTGGCGGGCAGCACGCTCGCACCGCTGTGCGCGTACCTGCTGCTGCGCCGGGCCGGCTTCCGCAAGGAGCTGGACCGGCTGCGCGACGGGGTGGTCCTGGTCTTTCTCGGGGCGATGGCCGGCATGGTGATCAGCCCCACGGCGGGGACCTCGATGCTCGTGGTGGACGGGAAGCTGCCCGCCGGCGACTTCTGGTCGGTCTGGGCCGCCTGGTGGGCCGGTGACGTCATGGGGGTGCTCGTGGTCACCCCCCTCCTGCTGGTGCTGTGCCGGGCGCGGATGCCGCGGCTCCCGGACCGCTGGGCGGAGGCCGGGGCGCTGGCGGTCGTCGCGGTCGTGGGGACGATGGTGGCCACCCACAGCACGCTGTCGATGCTCTACCTGGTGTTCCCGATCATCGTCTGGGCCGCCCTGCGCTTCCAGCTCGCGGGCAGTGCGCCCTGTGCCCTGCTGGTGTCCGTGCTGGCGATCGTGGCGGGGACGGACCGGGTCGGTCCGTTCGCGGGCCACACCATCGTGGAGGTCATGATCAACCTCACCGTTCTGAACGGGGCCGTCGCCCTCACCTCGCTCCTGCTGGCCGCGATCGTCGCGGAGCAGCGGCACATCAGGCTCCGGATCGAGCGCGCCTGCGAGGAGCTGGCCGAAGTGGTGGACCAGCTCGCGCCCGGCAGGTCGGCGGCTGCCTGGCCGTCCCGGGCGAAGGACGAGCGCGACCGCCGCTGAGCGTGCGGGTCAGCCCGGGAAGTGCCGGTCCAGGAAGTCGTTGCGGAAGGTGCCGGACGGGTCGAGACGGGCCATCAGCTCTTCGAAGTCCCCGTAGCGCGGGTACAGCGTGCGCAGGACCTCGGGGGCCGTGCCGAAGACCTTGCCCCAGTGCGGGCGGGCGCCGAAGGGCGCGAGGGCCTCCTCGATCCCGGCGAGTACCGGCGCGACGGCCGCCGCGTCGGGCACCCAGGTGAAGTGGAACGCCACCGAGTCCCGGCCGTACGCGGGGCTCAGCCACAGGTCGTCGCCCGCGACCCCGCGGATCTCGGAGATCTGGAGCACCGGCGCGATCCGCTTCCTGAGCCGGGCCAGGGCCTCGTACGCGGCGGCCGCGTCCCGGCGGGCCACGAAGTACTCCGACTGGAGCTCGTCGCCGTTGCTCGGGGTGAACTCCAGCCGGAAGTGCGGCAGCCGGCGGTGCCAGGGCCCTGGTACGCCCTGCTGGCGGGTGCAGTTCCCGGCCGGGACGCCGGGGATCGGGTGCCGGGAACCGTCGGCGAGCCGGGCTCCGAGCCACTCGGCCGGCATCGGCCGCGGCCCCTCGTCCCCCACCCGCTGTTTCAGCCACACCTGGCCGACCGGTCCCGGGCTCCAGTCGGTGAAGACACTGACGCTGTAGGCGGCCGCCATCACCTCGTCGAAGCCCTCGGTCAGGGCCGCCTCGGGCAGGTCCTCGTACACCCACTGCTGGATGTCGAAGGCGGGCACGACGTCCAATTCCAGAGCGGTCACCACACCCAGCGCGCCCAGGGACACCACCGCTCCGGCGAAGTCCGGCTCCCCGCGGCGCAGGGTCCGCGTCCCGCCGTCGGCCGTCACCAGGTCCAGGGCACGGACGCAGCCCGCGAGCGAGCGGTTGCCCACGCCCGAGCCGTGTGTCCCCGTCGCGCAGGCCCCGGCGGCCGAGATGTGGGGCAGCGAGCCCAGGTTGTGCAGGGCGAAGCCGCGCTCGTGCAGTTCGGCGGCGAACTCGCCGAAGCGCAGTCCCGCGCTCAGCCGGACCGTGCGCCGGGCCGGGTCGATGTCGACGACGCGCGGAAGCCCCGCGACCGAGACGAGGTCCCCGTGGGTGTCGGCGACCGCGTTGAAGGAGTGCCGGGTGCCCAGGGCGCGTACCGCGTCGGACGCGGCCACCGTCTCGCGCAGTTCGGCGACCGACCGCGGTGTGCACAGCCGCCTCGCGCCGAAGGTGATGTTGCCGGCCCAGTTCATCTCCGCGGGGGTCACCGTGCGTCCCTCTTCCACTCGTGGCCGGGCAGGTGCTCCCGGGCACCGCATTCTCCCAGACGGCACCGCGCCCACCGGAAGCGAGCGGACCATATACCGTGCCCGCGACCGCGCAACCACGTACCGTAGCTGGCACAGCCGCGGTACATATCCGCACACCGGCCGATTGGAGCACGCCCGCATACCAACAGATGCGCACAGAACCTGAGATCAGGTACGGAACGGGACAGGTCCGGGATCACCGTGACTGTCTGAACTTCACCGGAACTCCAGCGAAATGCCATGTGTGTGGATATCGTGCACCGAGCGAGGGCGCATCCGTCTGTCCACAGGATCGACGGATGCGCCCCGTTTGTGACGATGCAACTGTGACTGGGGGGTTCATGGGGCATGTCGAGCTACCCGAATCCGGCATATCGAGAACCGTGGGACTGGCGGGAGCGCCGCGTCCGCGGACCGCTTCCGGCCCGGCGCGCGGCCGGGGCTTCGACCGGCCGGAGCAGGTCCCGGCCGTTTCGCGCGGACGTGGCGCCGGGGCGCCCCACACCGGTCCCGGCCGGCTGCTGCCCCTGGTCGTCTGCGTCGAGTTACTGGGCCTGGGGTTACCCGGCTGGCTCGTCCTGCGCGCCGACGGACAGCCGAAGGCCCTGGCCGGCGCGGTCGCGGCCACCGTGGTGTGGTGCGGGGTCCGGGCCGGGCGGGGACGGTACGCGTTACGGGCCCCGGGCCGTCCGCCGGGGGCGCTGACCACGCCCGGCGACTGGTTACTGCTCATCGGCCTGCTGGCGGTGCTCTGGACGGTGCTCGACGCGTCCATCGACCCGGCGGCGGCCGTCGTGGCGCTGATCCCCGGACTTCTGACGGCGGCGGCCGCCTCCTGGGCGCGCAGGCTCACCCGGTCGGGACGGCGGAGAACCGAGCGCCGGGTGCTGGTGGTGGGCGAGGCCACGGGGGTGGACCGGGCGGTGGGGGTGCTCACCTCCCGGGAGGACCACGGCTATCGCGTCGTGGCGGCCCTGCCGGTGGGCGCGGCGACGCTGAGCTGCGAGGCCCCGGTGCCGGGGCGGCTCGCACCGGCCCCCGCCGACGACGACGTCTCCACGGTGCTGGGCGCGGCCTTCGCCCACGAGGCGGACCTGGCGCTGGTGGTCCCGGGCCCGCAGTTCGCCGAGGAGCGATTACGCCGGCTGACCTGGGGGCTGCACGACGGCGGGCTGGAACTGTCCGTGCTCTCGCACCTCTCGGAGACGGCGGCGGACCGGGTCCGACCGTCCTCGGCCGCCGGGCTGACCCTGCTGCACATCGTGCCGCCGCTGCGCCGGGGGCTCCAGCCGGCCCTGAAGGCGACGGTGGACCGGGCCGGCGCGGTGTGCGGTCTGGTCGCGCTGGCCCCGCTGCTGGTGCTGATCGCGGCGGCGGTCCGGGTCACCTCCAAGGGGCCGGTCTTCCACCGGCAGATCCGTCAGGGGCAGCACAACCGCCCGTTCACCATGTGGAAGTTCCGCACGATGGTGGCGGACGCCGAGCAGCGCAAGGCGCGGCTGGCCGCGGTGAACGAGAACGACGGCCCCATGTTCAAGATGCGCCGCGATCCCCGGGTCACCCGTCTCGGCCGGCTGCTGCGCCGCTCGTCGCTCGACGAGTTGCCCCAGCTCATCAACGTACTCAAGGGTGACATGTCCCTGGTCGGCCCGCGTCCGCCGCTGCCGGACGAGGTGTCCCGCTACGACGAGCGCGAGCTGAGGCGGCTCGCGGTGAAACCCGGGCTGACCGGCCTGTGGCAGGTCAGCGGCCGGTCCGACCTGTCCTGGCAGGAGACCGTCTCGCTCGACCTCTGGTACGTCGACAACTGGTCGGTGGCCACGGACATGGGGCTCATGGCCCGTACGCTGCGCGCCGTCACCGACGGCCGCGGGGCGTACTGAGGGCGGGGGCCGATGCGCGTCAGGGGAAAGCGCCGGGTGGTCCGCCCGTCGGGGACGGGCCGCCCGGCCGCGGGCCGTGGGCTACGCTCCCCGCTGCCGGAGCCACCAGGAGTAGGTGCCCGCGATGCCCTCGCGCAGCGCGATCCGCGGCTTGAAGCCGAGCGCGGCCAGCCGGGAGACGTCCAGGAGCTTGCGCGGGGTGCCGTCCGGCTTCGCCGTGTCCCAGACGACCTCGCCCTGATACGACGTCACATCGCCGACCACAGAGGCCAGTTCGCGGATCGTCAGGTCCTCGCCGGAGCCGACGTTGACGGGCGCGTCCTCGTCGTAGCGCTCCAGCAGCAGGACGCAGGCTGCCGCCAGGTCGTCGACGTGCAGGAACTCGCGGCGGGGGTTCCCGGAGCCCCAGAGCGTGACGGCCGGGGCGCCGCGGTGCCGGGCCTCGTGGAAGCGGCGTATCAGGGCGGGCAGGACGTGCGAGGTCTCCAGGTCGAAGCTGTCGCCGGGACCGTAGAGATTGGTCGGCATGGCACTGATGTAGGAGGCGCCGTACTGGTGGCGGTAGGACTGGATCTGCACGATGCCGGCGATCTTCGCGAGGGCGTACGCCTCATTGGTCGGCTCCAGCGGGCCGGTGAGCAGGGCGCTCTCGGGGATCGGCTGCGGGGCCAGCTTCGGGTAGATGCAGGACGAGCCGAGGAAGAGCAGCCGTTCGGTGCCCGCCGCGTGCGCGCCCGCGATCACGCTCAGCTGGATGCGCAGGTTGTCCTCGATGAACTGCACGGGATACGTGCTGTTGGCCATGATCCCGCCGACCCGGGCGGCGGCGAGCACGACGGCGTCCGGGTGTGTCCGGCGCAGAAAGGCGGCGGTCCGCTCGGCGTCCCGCAGATCGAGGCGGTCACGGCCGCACGTGATCACGTCATGACCTTCGGCGGTGAGGCGTCGGGCCACCGCGGAACCCACCAGACCGCGGTGGCCGGCGACGAACACACGGGCGCCCGGACGTAACAGGGACGGGACGGGTTCCTGAGGAGGGCCGGGGAGATCAGTCGTCATGTTTTCGGATTGTGCCAGCAGCCGGGACACGCGGTGCCGGTTTGCCGCAGATCGCTCAGACATCGAAATTTCGTGACCAACTGCCCCTCGGGCGACCAGAGAAGGGGGAAACGTGGCGAAGACCGCGCTCATCACCGGCGTGACCGGACAGGACGGTTCGTACCTGTCGGAGCTGCTGCTCCAGAAGGGATACACGGTCCACGGCCTGATCCGCCGCTCGTCGAGCTTCAACACCGAGCGGATCGACCACATCTACCAGGGCCCGGAGCAGGAGGACCGGTCCTTCGTGCTGCACCACGCCGATCTGGCCGACGGGGTCGCGCTGGTGAACCTGCTGCGGGACATCCGGCCCGACGAGGTCTACAACCTGGGGGCCCAGTCGCATGTGCGGGTCTCCTTCGACGCCCCGCTGTACACGGGCGACGTCACCGGGCTCGGCACGATCCGGCTGCTGGAGGCGGTACGGGCCAGCGGTATCGACACCCGTGTCTACCAGGCCTCGTCCTCGGAGATGTTCGGCGCGAACCCGCCGCCGCAGAACGAGCTGACCCCGTTCCACCCGCGCAGCCCGTACAGCGTCGCCAAGGTCTACTCGTACTGGGCGACGGTCAACTACCGCGAGGCGTACGGGATGTTCGCGGTGAACGGGATTCTGTTCAACCATGAGTCGCCGCGCCGCGGGGAGACCTTCGTGACCCGGAAGATCACCCGTGGGGTGGCCCGGATCAAGGCGGGCCTGCAGAGCCGGCTGCACCTGGGAAACCTGGACGCGGTGCGCGACTGGGGTTACGCCCCCGAGTACGTGGACGCGATGTGGCGGATGCTCCAGTGCGACACCCCGGACGACTACGTGGTGGCCACCGGTGAGGGGGTCAGCGTCCGGCAGTTCCTGGAGTACGCCTTCGCGCACGCGGGCCTCGACTGGCGCGAACACGTGCGCTACGACGCGAAGTACGAGCGCCCCAGCGAGGTCGACGCACTCATCGGGGACGCCTCCAAGGCCGCACGGCTGCTGGGCTGGAAACCGGCCGTGCGGGCGCGGGAGCTGGCCAGGATCATGGTCGACGCCGATGTCCGCCAGCTGGCCGACCAGCTCGCCGGGGCCGCCGTGCGGGTGGACCGGTGAGGCGCCCCGGGCGTCGGACAGGCGCCCACTCCCGGACGTCGCTCCCCGCGACGGGCCGGGCAACGGACTCCGGCGCACACCCCCGCCCCACCGGACACACGGTGGGACCGGACGCGCCGGTACGGGGCGGGCCACTGGGCCCCGCCCCCTCAGTAACCGCGGCCCACCGGCCGCAGCTCGTTCTCACCTTCGGAGCTGAATGATGAACGCAACCACGGGGCGCCGGCGCGGCCGGG
The DNA here is from genome assembly GCF_030719295.1 of Streptomyces sp. Mut1. Lineage (NCBI taxonomy): Bacteria > Bacillati > Actinomycetota > Actinomycetes > Kitasatosporales > Streptomycetaceae > Streptomyces > Streptomyces castrisilvae. Next base: position 367,707 of record NZ_CP120997.1, read on the forward strand.
TGCGGGCCGCGGCCGCGGCGCTCGGCCTGCTCGCCGGGGCCCTGAGCGCCGCCGCAGCGGGCAACTCACCGGCCGCCGCCCTCACCCCACCCATCTCGATCACCGCGGACGACCTGTCCACCTGGCAGACCAACGGCATCGTCTGGGCGATGGCCGCGTCCGACGACGGTGTGGTCTACACGGGCGGCACCTTCTCCACCGTACGGCCGCCGGGCGCCGCCTCCGGCACGTCCGAGCAGCCGGCGGTGAACTTCGCCGCGTTCGACGCCGCGACCGGGGCGCCCACCGGCTGCTCCCTGTCGTTCACGCTCTCCTCCGGGACGGCGACCGTGCGCGCGCTCGCTCTGTCGCCGGACGGCAAAACCCTGTACGCGGGCGGCCAGTTCGGGGCGGTGAGTGGTGTCGGGGTGAGCAATATCGCCGCCATCGACACCGCCACCTGCACCCCGCGCCAGAACTTCAAGGTCGCCGTCTCGGCCACCGTGCGGGCGCTCGCGGTGACCGACGACACGGTGTATCTCGGGGGTGACTTCAACTCCGTCGCGGGGCAGACCCGCAACAAGTTCGCCGCCGTCACGACCGGCGCCGCGCTGAAGCCGTGGACGGCCAACGCCGACGAGGCCGGCCGGGCCGTCGAGGTCACACCGGACGGCCGGCACGTCGTGATCGGCGGGGACTTCTTCACCGTGAACAAGACCTCCTCGCACGCGCTGGCGGTGGTGGACGCGACCACGGGCGCGCTGACCAGGAGCTATCCGGGCTTCATCCCGAACACCTCCACCGTGCAGGACCTCACCAGCGACGCCAGGCAGTTCTACACCGCCAACGAGGGCACGGGCGGCGGGGTGTTCGACGGACGGATCGCGCTCGACCTCACCACCTTCGACCAGGTGTGGCGCGACACCTGCCTGGGCGCGACACAGGCCCTGCTCGTCCACAACGGGGTGCTGTACAGCGGAAGTCACGCCCACGACTGCGCGTCCATGGGCGAGTTCCCCGACCAGCCGCGCAAGCACCTGCTGGCCCAGTCGGTGGACGACCCGAAGCTGCTGCCGTGGTTCCCGGACACCAACGACGGGATCGGGGAGCCGGTCGGTCCGCGCGTGATGGCGCAGACGGACAAGGGCGGCCACCACTACCTGTGGGTGGGCGGCGAGTTCACCACGGTCAACAGCAAGGCGCAGCAGGCGCTGACCCGGTTCGCCGACGGGCCCGACACGGGGGCGCCCTGGGTGCCCAACGTCAGCGTCTCCACGGTCGCCCCGAACAAGGTGGACGTGAACTGGCAGACCAGCTTCGACACCGACGACGGGACCCTCACGTACCGGATCTACAAGGACGGGGCGACCACCCCCGTCCACACGACGACGGGCTACTCCGTGTTCTGGGACCGTCCGCAGCTGCGGTGGACGGACACCGACGTCGCGCCCGGTGAGACGCACACCTACCGGATCACCGCGAGCGACGGCGTCAACACCAGCGCCAAGTCCCCCGCGGTGAGCGCGACCGTGGCGTCCAAGGCGGAGAGCTATCCGGCCAGGGTGCTCTCCGACGGAGCGGCCCTGTACTGGCGCTACGACGAAGGCACGTCCACCTTCGCCGCCGACACGGGCGCGCGGCTGGACAACGGCTTCCTGCGCAACGCTCCCTCCTACCGGCAGACCCCGGCAGCGGTGTCCGGGCCCTCGACCGCCATCGGGTTCAACGGGAGCACCCAGTACGCGTACAGCAACCGGAGCCGGTCCGACACGGCGAGGTTCTCCGTGGAGACCTGGATCAAGACGACGACGACCCGGGGAGGGAAGATCATCGGCTTCGGGACCAACACCATGGAACTGAGCGGCAAGTACGACAAGCATGTGTACATGCTCAACAACGGGCGTCTGGCCTTCGGCACCCACAAGGGCGGCGGCGGTGGCCAGACCGTCACCACGACCGGGGCGTACAACAACGGCGCCTGGCACCATGTCGTCGCCACCCAGGGTTCCGGCGGCATGGCCCTGTACGTGGACGGACAGCTGCGCGCCTCCAACGCGCAGTACACCACGAACGAGAGCTACACCGGCTACTGGCGGGTGGGCGGGGACAACCTCGCGACCTGGCCGAACCGTCCGACGAGCAACTTCTTCGCCGGCCAGATCGACGAGACCGCCGTGTATCCGGCCGCGCTGACCGCCGCCCAGGTCAGTGCCCACTACGCGCTGAGGACGGGTTGATGAGGAACCCGTTCCCGGCCTGCGCCGTCGCCGTGCTCACGGCGGCGGCGCTGGCCGCCTGCGGCTCGTCCTCCTCCGGCCCAGGCGCGGAGAGGACGCCGGAAGCCGGCCCCGCGGCGCCCTCCGCGCCCGTGGCCGGTTCCGAGGCTGGTTCCCAGGGGTCCACACCGGCCGGGCCGCTGGCCTCCCGCGGCAGCGAGCCGCCCAGGATCCCCAGCGACCGGCTGACGCCGGCCACCGGCACGTTCACGAAGAAGCAGAAGGAGTATCTGACCGACCGGGTGCCCGTGGGCACGGACCCGGCGGCGGTGCTCCAGACCGGGCAGGAGACCTGCGACCGGCTGGCCTACCTCGTCAAGGTGGACCCGGACCTCGCGGCCGGCGCCGTCGTGGCGGGCGAGGTCTCCGGAGCGGAGCCCGCGGCCGCCCACCTGTGCACCCAGCACCGGGAGCTGGTGGAGCGGGCCGCGCACGGGTACGCCGACGGCACCCACCGGGGCAAGGAACTGCGACCCGGCCGCTACCGCGACGTCTCCCCCACCGCGAGCTGCACCTGGGAGGTGACCGGGCCCGGGGGCAAGGACCTGGCGTCCGGCTCGTCCGCCGGCGGGAAGCGGAGCACGGTCACCCTCCCGGAGGCGGCCGTCGCATTCACCTCCACAGGCTGCTACGCCTGGCTGCCCGAAGGGGACAACGGATGAACAAGCTGCCCATAGCCGTGGCCATCCCCACCAAGAACGAGGGGCTCAACATCGCGGAGGCGGTGAGGTCGGTCATCGACCACTTCGAGGCGGTCGTCGTCGTCGACTCGCACAGCGCCGACGACACCGCGAAGATCGCCGCGGAGTGCGGCGCCGAGGTCGTCCTGTACACCTGGGACGGCGGCCACCCCCGGAAGAAGCAGTGGTGCCTGGACCATGTGCGCACGGACCTGGGGTGGATCCTGCTGCTCGACGGGGACGAGCGGCTCAGCCCCGGGCTGCTGGCCGAACTGCGGGAGATCTTCGCCGATCCGGACAGCCCGAAACCGGCGGCGTACGACATCCCGCTCGGGTACTGGTTCTCGGGGAAGCGGCTGCGGCACGGCTACACCATCCGCAAACGCTCACTGACCGACCGCACCCGCTGCCACTACCCGGAGGTGGGCGATCTGGACGCGCCCGGGATCGGCGAGGTGGAGGGGCACTACCAGCCGGTCGCGCAGAGCACGGCGGCCCTGCGCCACCCGATCGAGCACCAGGACCTGGACCCGGTGACCGCCTGGTTCGAGCGGCACAACCGGTACTCGGACTGGGAGGCGTGGCTGGAGCACCATCCGGAGGTCAAGGAACAGGTGCGCCGGGCCAAGTCCCGGCAGGGGCAGCTGTTCCACAAGGCGCCGTTCAAACCACTGGTGTCGTTCCTGTACATGTATGTGTACCGGCGGGGCTTCCTCGACGGGCGGGCGGGCTTCGACTTCGCCCTGGCGATGAGCTTCTACCGGTGGCAGATCGCGCTCAAGTCACGGGAGCGACCGGCCGGTTGAGGCGGCGCCCGGCCCTTCGGCGGACCACGTCCTCATAGGTCCGCCGGAGGGTGTCCGTCACCACCCCGATGGTGAAGTGCTCGTTGACCAGCTCCCAGGCGGCCCGTCCGGCCCGCGCGTTGGCCTCGGGCTCCAGCAGTTCCAGGACCGCACGCGCGACCTTGCGGGCGTTGTCCTCGTCCTCGCCGACCCGGCTGTCGATCACCCGGCCGGCCCCGGCCCGCGCCACATCGGGGCCCAGCCCGCAGGTGCGGGTGATGACCGCCGGGGTGCCGACGGACATCGCTTCGAGCACGGAGACGCCGAGAGGTTCCTCGATCGACGGCAGCACATAGACATCGGCCTCCCGTCCCGCCGCCAGCACCTCCTCGTGGCCGAGCGGTCCGACGTGGTCCAGCGCGTCCAGGACGCCGAGTCCCCGGGCCAGTCCGAGGGTGCCGGGCAGGGCGCCGGTGTCCGGGCCGGCCAGGACGAAGCGGGCGTCCGGGTGCTCGGCGAGGACGGTGGGCATCGCGGCGACGAAGTCCTGCGGGCGCTTGCGCTCCTGGATCCGGGCGAGGAAGAGCACGGTCGGCGGGCGCCCCTGCTCGCGGGCGGGCTTGAACTCCTGCGGGCGCACCCCGTTGACCAGGCGTACGGTCCGGGTGAGCGCCACGGGGGCGGCGACGGCGTTGACGTCGATCCGCTCGGCCTCGGTGAGGTGGAGCACCGCGTCGGCGCCACGCAGGACCTTGCGCACACCCAGCAGATCGGTCAGCTGGGCGACCCGCTTCTCGGTGGGGTCCACCATGCCGTGCGTCTGCACGACGAGGGGTGTGCCGGAGGCCAGGGCGAGCAGGGCGGCGGGCAGCGTCACCAGATCGCGCATCAGGTGGACATGGACGAGGTCGGCGCCGCGCATCATGCGGCGCGCGGTCCTCAGCAGGGCGCCGGAGGTGATGCCGCTGACCTCGAACATCGGCAGCAGGTGGCGGGCGCGGAAGAGATGGACGGGCACCCCCTCCACCTCGTCGGGCAGCGGGCCTTCGAATCCGTCGCCCAGGGCCATGATCCGGGCGTCGTCGCCGCCCGCGCGCTGGACCTTGGAGAGGTTCAGGGCCACCCGGGTCGGACCGCCGAACGCGTGGTCCGGGGTGTGCAGCGTGACGATGTGCAGGATCTTCACCAGGGTCCCCCTCGCCCTCGTCCGACCCCGCACAGACTAGTCGCCACATCTCCTCAAGTGTGGTGATTCGTTAAGGTGTTGACCGGCGGCACACCTGCTCGACGAACGGGGAACCCATGGCGTCCGTGCACGAGGGGCCGCCGGCCGCGCCGGTACGGGAGGGCGGTTCGCGTCCTCCCGTCGAGCCGCCCGCCGCGCCGCTGTCCTGGGCGATGCTCTCGCGGGCGCTGGCCCTGCCACTGATCCTGGGTCTGGTGTGCTTCCTGCCCGCGCTGATCGCCGCCCAGCCCGGCACCGGGGCGCGGGACACCGCGTACTGGCTCCAGCTCGTCCTGACGTGCTACTCCGGCGCCCGGCTCGCCACGATGATCCTTTCCACCCGCCGCCGGCTGCTCCAGGGCGTCTTCTGGATGTTCGTGTACATCGCGATGGGGGTGGCGCCGTTCGCCCAGGCGGTGATCGGTCAGACGCCGACGCCGCTGGTCGGGCCGCGCGCCGACCTGGTGACGGCGGTGGCGCTGGTCCTCGTGGGGTGTGCCGCCTTCGACCTGGGCGCGCTGCTGGCGTCCCGGCGCCCGCTGCGCCGGCGGACCGCGCCGCGCGGTGGCGGTGGCGCCGGGGCCATCGCGCATCCGGCGCGGCTGCGGCTGCTCGTACTGGTCGCGTTCGCGGCGAGCGGGTACTACGTGCTGAAGCTCGGCGGGCCCGCCGTCTTCTTCTCCAGCAGGCAGGAGATCAGCGCCTCGGTCGCCGAGAGCGGGGTGGCGGCGGGCGGGTCCCAGGTGGGCTCGGCGTTCCTGAAGGGCTTCGGCACGGTGCCCGCCCTGCTGGCGCTGCTGTTCTACACCCGTCGTCTGGTGACCTCGCGCCGGGCACGGCGCTCGCCGTCCACCGTGCTGGTCTGGTGCGCCCTCGCGCTCGTCAACCTGGTCGTGAACAACCCGGTCTCCAACGCCCGTTACTGGTTCCTGACGGTGCTGATCTCGCTGCTGTTCACGGCGTTCCCGAGCAGCGCGGCGATGTACCGGTCGGTGCTGGCGCTGGGGGTGGCCGGCGCGCTGGTGCTGTTCCCGTACGCGGACCGGTTCCGTTACGACGACGAGGGGTACCGGCCGGTCCAGTCCTCGTCGGTCTTCGAGCCGCTGGCCACCAAGGACTACGACCAGACGGTCATGTTCGCCAACACCATCTCCTGGGTCGGCACCCGTGGGCACACCTACGGCCGGCAGCTCGCCGGCTCCGCCTTCTTCTTCGTGCCCCGGGCGGCGTGGAGCGGCAAGCCGGAGGACACGGGGGTGCGCGTCGGGCAGTGGATGGGGATGAACATGACCAACCTCTCCGCGCCGCTGTGGACGGAGCTGTGGGTGGACTTCGGGGCGGCCGGGATGATCGGCGGTCTGGCGCTGACGGGGTACGGGGCGGCGCGCACCGACCGCCGTTACGCGCGGGCGGTCTCCCGGGACGGGCCGGGACCGGGCAGTGTGCTGGCGGTCGCGGCGCCGCTGATCGCCGGATACACCTTCATCCTCCTGCGCGGCCCGCTGTTGCAGGCGGCGGGCAAGCTGGCCATCGCGGCCCTGTGCCTGGCGCTGGTCACGAGTTTCCGGCCGGGGCGGCGCCCGCGCTGACGGGCGCCCCGGCCCGAGCGCCGTCGCGGGCCAGCCGGGCCACCCGGGTCCAGGTGGCGACCGCCTTGCACACGGACCCCAGACACAGGCCCCAGGCGGCGCCCAGCACCCCGCCCAGCAGGTAGCCGCCGGCGAGGAAGACGACCGCGGCGAGCGAGAAGACGATCTGGATGGCGAGCGTGGTGCGCGGGTCGAGGAGCCTGAGGGCGAGCAGCCCGCAGGTGCCGACGGCCATCGCCGCGTACTGGCTGCCGGTGGCCGGGAGCAGCGCCGCGGCGGTGGGCCAGGTCTCGCCGAGCAGGTGGCGGCCGACGGAACCGGGCAGCAGGGCGAGGACGGTCGCCCAGGCGGCCGCGGTCAGGGCCAGGGCGACGGCCAGGGCGGCGGTGGCGCGCACCCGGAGCCGGTCGGTGTCGAGCCGTCCCAGGAGCGGGGGGCCGAAGCCGGTGGCGGAGGTGAACAGCACGTTGAGCGGTCCGAAGAGGGTGGTGGCGCCGCGCAGGGCACCGACGACGAGCGGGTTGCCGACCGCTCCGAGGCCGAGCACGGAGAGCTGGGAGGTGGCGTTGCCCACGCCGAACTCGACGACGAACCGGCGGCCGAGGTGCCCCTTGCGCAGCAGCGGCCTCAGCGACACGGGGCTCCCGGCGGTCCTGCGGTGCAGTGCGGCCGCCGACAGCAGGAGCGCGGGCAGCGCGGAGAGCCCCCACACGGCGATCAGCCGGGCGGCCGGTGCCCCGTGCGGCTGGACGGCCAGCGCGCCGATGACGCAGACGAGCCGGAGGGTGTCGGCGGCCAGGGCGAGGTGCTGGGCGTGCAGGGTGGCGAAGACGTAGCGGGCGGTGTCCTGCCCGAGGACGACGGGCAGCACGAGTCCCAGCGCCATCAGGGCCTGGGCGGTGGCGCCCGGCAGCAGGGCGCAGACGGCGGCGAGCGGCCAGCCGATGGCGGTGGCGGCGAGCAGGGTGAATCCGGCGGCGGACCGGCAGGCGCCGCGGGTCTCCTCGCCGTCCCCCCGGCGCAGGACGAGGGGCTGGCCGGTGTAGGCGCCGGACACGCCCAGGAGGACGGTGAAGACGAGGTAGACGGCGGAGAAGCGGGCGAAGCCGGAGACGGAGGAGAGCCGGGCGGCGACCACCAGGACCAGGATGTTGGTGAGGGCCGCCACCCCCTGGTCCGCGACCGAGCAGGCGATCGCGGTGCGGGCCCTCATCTGCGTCCTGCGGCGCTGTTGCGGCCGCCGCCGCGTCCGGGGCCGCCGGGGCCGCCGTCCAGGGCGCGCAGGCCCATCGTTTCGGCAGGGTCGCCGGTGCGGCCCGACGGGTCGGGCTCCCCGTACCGCCTCCGGTCGGCGTGTTCCTGCCCGGCCGGCTGCCCGGCCGGGCGTACGGCGGCCTTGCGGCGGGCCCGCCGAACCGGCCGGCCGTATCCGGGGTGGAGCAGGGTGCCGAGCACCGAGCCGCCCGCGGCGCCGATGATCTCGCGGATACGTTCCAGGTCGCTGCGGTGCACCTCGCGCGGCCGGCAGACGACCACGACGTCTTCGACGCGGTCGACGAGCGCGACGGCGTCGGCGTACGAGAGGACGGGCGGGGCGAGCACGATGACGACGGCCCCGGGTCTGCCTCCCTCGGCGAGGATGCGGGTGACGGGTGTGGAGGTCAGGGCGCGCGGCACGTTGTCGGTGCGGCGGCCGGCGACCAGGGTGAAGGCGCCCGAGCCCGGTACGTCCACGTTGGCCCGGCTGTCGGCGGGCCAGTTGTGGTTCTCCTGTCCCGTCGCCCAGCGCGGCCCCGGGCCGGGGGCCGCGGCGGCGAGTTCGCCGGCCAGGGACGGGGTCCGCAGATCGGCCTCGACCAGCAGGACGTCCCGGCCCATCTCGGCGAAGGCGGCGGCCAGATTGACGGCGGCCGCCTTGGCGGTGTCGTTGTCGCCGCGGGGGGTGGTGACCAGGAGGCGGCGGCGTTCGGCGAAGGAGGTGTCGTACGCGAGCCGGAAGGCGACCGCCCGGTACTCCTCGGCGAGCCTGCTGCCGGGGCGCCCGATCGCGAGCAGGGCGCGGGCCGCCGCGCGCTCCCTGGGCAGGGTGCCGAGCAGCGGGGCCCCGAGCGAGCGGACGAGTTCCCTGGTGGAGCGGACCGCCGGGTCGAAGACGAGGCGCACCCAGGACATCAGCAGGCCGAGGGCGAGTCCGACGACAGCGCCGAGTCCGAGCAGCAGGGGGAGCCCGGCCCCGGTGGGGTGCGTCGGGGCGACGGGCTTCTTGTTGAGGTAGCCGGGTGTGGTGTCCAGCGCGCGCAGTTCGGAGATCTTCTGGTTGAGCGCGGAGATGGCGACGATGAGGTTGGCGCGTGCGCTGGTGACGTCGTCGCCCCCGGTGCCGGTCTCCTGCGCGGCGAGCCGGTCGCGCTGCTCGGTGAGCGGTTTGAGCTGGGCGCGGTAGCCGTCGATCATGTTGTCGATGCTGTCCTCGGTGCGCTCCCTGCGGATCTCCAGGTAGGCCTCGGCGAGCGCCTCGGCCCTGGCCCTGGCCTGTTCGGGGGTGCGGGCGGTGTAGGAGAACTTGAGGACGAGGGTGTTGGGCGGGTTGGTGACCTGGAGCCCGGAGAGCAGTTCCCCGACCTCCACGGTGTCGCCCAGTTTGGTGAGAGTGCCGGACGCCACCGTGCCGACGGCGTCGCTGACGGCGGTCTGGCGTTCGGAGCCGATGTTGATGCCCTTGTCGGCGGAGGCGCCCGCGGCGAAGGGGTCGGAGGTGGCGGAGCGCACGGAGACCTCACCGGTCGCGGCGTAGGTGTCCTCGCCGCCCAGGCCGAGCCAGGCACTGCCGAGGAGGCCCACGAGCACACCGATGACGAGGAGGGCCCGGTAGCGCAGGAGCTGGCGGAACTGGTCCCTGAGCAGCGCGGGTTCGTCCTGGTCGTCGAGCGCGCGGATGGGGTGGGTCACGGGCGTGGTCTCCCTCGGTCGTCCTGAAGGGCCTCGGTGAGCAGGGCGTCGAAGCGGGCGAGCGCGGCCTCCCGGCCGAGGTGGCGTGCCACGTACCGCGGTCCGTGGGCGCCGAGTCCGTCGGCCTCGGCGGGTGACTCGACGAGCTTGCGGACGGCGCCGAGCACCGCGGCCGGGTCCTCGGGGGCGACGAGGAGCCCGGCCCCGGAGCGGCGCACCTCCTGGGCGGTGCCGCCCTCGTCGGCGACGGAGGCGACGACGGGGCGTCCCGAGACGAAGTAGGAGGTCAGCTTGGAGGGCACGCTCATGTCGAGCACCGAGGCGCGCTGGGTGACGGCGAGGACGTCGGCGGCGGCCAGGATGTCCGTGAACTCCTCGGCGTCGGCGGGCGGGAGGAAGTCGAGGTTGGGCAGCCCGGCCGCGCGGGCCCACAGGGTGTCGCGCTGGTTGCCGTCGCCCATCAGGACGATGCGGATCTCCGGGGCGAGCCGGGCCGCGTCGACCAGGACCTCCAGGCCCTGTTTGAGGCCCATGTTGCCGGAGTGCAGGACGACGGGCGTCCCCTCGCGCCAGCCGAGCCTGGCCCTGGTGGCCGCCCGGTCGGCCGAAGGCGCCCGCACATGGCTCCAGTTGGGGACGAGGCGGATGCGCCCGGGGTCGACCCCGTAGGCGGTGACACGGGGGACGAAGCTCTCGTGGATGACGCCGACGAGGGTGGCGGCGCCCAGGGCGTACCGCTCGGCCCGGGAGGCGAGGGCCGCCGCCCGGCCGCCGCCCCGGATGCCGCTCTGGGCGGCGGCAGCGCCCATCAGGTCCTGGACGACGGGGAGGTAGGGCACCCGGTGGCGGCGGGCGAGCCGGGCGCCGATGACACCGCCGGCGAGGCTCGGCATCTGGGAGATCACCGCGTCGGGCCGCTGCCTGGGCGGTGCGGCAAGGCCGTGCGCGAGGACGCTCGCCTCGAACGCGGCCCTGCGTAACGCGCTCTGCCGGGGCGGCACGTAGTGGCGGCGCCGGTGGACGGTGACGCCCGCGCGGTGCTCCTCGGTCCGCCACACCCCCCGGTAGGGCTCCTCGGTGCGCCAGGACGGGTAGTGCGGCATGCCCGTCAGCACATGGGTGTCGGCGCCGCGCGCGGCCCAGTGCTCGGCGAGCTGGGCGGCGTACGGGCCGATGCCGGTCAGTTCCGGCGCGTAGTTGGTGGAGACCACCAGCAGGCGGCGGTGCTCCAACGGTCTGCGGTGCTCTTCGTCTGCCACCGGACGTTCGCCCTTCCCCCCGGAGCCACGTGTGTTCCACCGAGGAACAGCCCCAAAAGCGAGCTTATCCGTTCACGAGATGAGCAAGTGGTCTCCACAGTAAGGTCGTTGCACCATCAACACCGATACCGAAATCCCACCGGACCGGATGCCATGTCCGGAAACCTTCCGGTGGGCAGCGGACGTCACGTCCGCGTGGGGGGAGAGAACGGATGGTGCACAGGGTCGGCTACGCGCCGGGGGTCTACGACCTGTTCCACGTGGGTCACCTCAATATCCTCCGGCATGCCCGCAGCCAGTGCGACTACCTGGTGGCGGGGGTCGTGTCGGACGAGATGGCCGTGCTCGCGAAGGGACACCGGCCGGTGATCCCGCTGCCGGAGCGGCTGGAGATCGTACGGAGCGTGCGGTACGTGGACGCGGCGTTCGTCGAGACCGTCCCGGACAAGGTCGAGACGTGGCAGCAGGTCAGGTTCGACGTCATCTTCAAGGGGGACGACTGGCGGGACACGGACAAGGGCAGGCGGCTCGAACGCGACTTCGCCGAGGTGGGCGTGGAGGTCGTCTACTTCCCGTACACCGTGCACACGTCCAGTACCCAGCTGCGCCGGGCGCTGGACACCCTGGTCAGTACGCCCGGAGCGCTCTCAGCTCCCTGAACCACTTGCCGAGGAACAGCGCGAGGAACACCGCGTGCACGGCGGCGAGCACGGCGTAGCCGGTCCGGAAGGCCGTCTCGTCGCCGAGCAGCAGGAACACCAGGCAGAACACCCCGTAGTCGGCGGGCAGCAGGGCCACCGCCCGCAGCCGGGAGGCCGGCGCGGAGCCGTGCGGGCCCTTGGAGCCGCCCCGGGCCGCCGCCCTGCCGAGCTGTTCGCGCAGGAGACCGGCGCAGAAGGTCAGCACGGCGACGAACAGGAAGCCGAGCGGCAGCAGCAGCCAGCCGTCGGAGGGCAGCGCGAAGCCGCGGTGGAACGAGATCAGTACGGCGGTGTGGACGAGGATCATCTTGGCGCAGTCCACGACGTGGTCCAGCCATTCGCCGTCGGGCCCGCCGCGCCCGGTCAGCCGGGCGAGCTGCCCGTCGGCCGAGTCCAGGGCGAAGCCCACGGCGAGCCCCAGGTAGACCAGCACACCCGTCCACGGACCCGGGCGGGCCAGCGCCACACCGGCCAGGGCCGCGAAGGTGAACGCCGCGCTGACGAGCGTGACCTGATTGGGCGTCATCCTCAGCCTGAACGCGGCGGCGGCGAGGATCCGCCCGGCGGGCCGGTTGACGTACCGCGAGTAGAGCGACACCCCCTTGGCCGGTTTCTGCGCCCCGCGCAGTTCCCGCAGCACCGTCGACGTGCGTTCCATCCGCCCCCCAGCGTGTCGGCGTTCCCCACCGCAGCCGCATCATGGCACGGCCCGGCCCCCGCGCGGGCGGGTTCACGCCACCCGGTGTGTGTACGGGGGGAGTTGGCCCCTGCGCGCCGCACGCCGGGCCTCCCCGGCGTGCGGCGGGCGGTCAGGCGGGGGCGGTCCGGCACTCCGGGTGGCCCCAGCCGTGGTCGTTCTTCGCGATCATGTCCTTGGCGGCGTACGGCTTTCCGCAGTGGCACCGGCCGGCGAACTTGGCGCGGATGGTGGCACCCGCGCGCCCCGTGCTCCCGGCCTTCTTCGCCGTGCTCCCGGTCCGCTTCACCGCGGCACCGGTCCGCCGGCCCTCGGTGGCGCGGGAGGGCGCGGGGACGGGCGTGGCCGAGCCGTGCGAGGTGCCGGCGGCGCACTGGCCGACGGCCGCTTCGCTGGCGGCCTGGTCGGCGATCGCGTTCAGCGGGTCGCCGTCCACCTGGTGGGCGGGCACGTAGACGAACCGCACGGTCCGCTCGCCGAGGAGTTCGTCGATGCGGGTCACCAGCTCGCGGTTGGCGACGGGCTTCCCTGCCGAGGTCTTCCAGCCGTTGCGCTTCCAGCCGGGCAGCCACTTGGTGACGGCGTTCATCGCGTACTGCGAGTCCATCCGCACTTCGAGCGACGCGGCCGTGCCGACCGACTCCAGCAGTTCCCGCAGGGCGGTGAGCTCGGCGACGTTGTTCGTGGCGGTGCCGAGCGGCCCCGCCTCCCACCGCCGCGGTACACCCTCGGCGTCGGCCACCACATAGGCCCAGGCCGCGGGCCCCGGATTACCCTTCGACGCCCCGTCACACGCGGCGATCATGCGCTCGTTCATACCCCCGATCATGCCAGCGCCGGGGGCCGGCTCCGCCACCCTCCCCCACCTGCGCCCATCACGGCGTGTGACGCTTCGTCGTGCGCTGCTCACGGTGCGCTGCTTCTCTGAAGGTGCCCGCTCTTCCCTACCGTCCCGAGGAGTGACGATGAGCGCCGCACGAGACAACGAGCGCGCCCGGCACATGGCCGAGGCCGCCGAGCGCACCAGCGACCCGGAGCAGCGCCGCCGGCTCCAGGAGAAGGCCCGGAAGCTGCGGGAGCGGAGCGAGCAGCAGGACGGCCGGGAGAACAGCGGCCTCCCCGTGTAGCGGCACCGCACACAGACCGGTGGACTGTCACTCTTCCATGAGTGGGTGGCAGTCCACCGCCGCGTTCCCGGGGCGGCCCGGCCCCGTGGCCGGCGGCTTGATCATCCCGCCTACGATGGCCGCACGACGGCGCGAAGCGAGGAGCCTGCCATGAACAGCCAGCGTGTCACCGTGGTCACCGGCGGCAGCCGCGGCATCGGTGCGGCGGTCTGCGTACGACTGGCGGACGAGGGCCACGACATCGCCCTGGCCTACCGCTCCGACTCCGCGGCCGCCGAGTCCGTCGCCGACGCGGTGCGCGCGAGCGGCCGGCGTTGCGTGACGGTCCGGACGGACACCGCCGACGAGGCGGACGTCGACCGGCTCTTCGACACGGCCGCCGCCGAGCTGGGCCCGGTCACCGGCCTGGTCAACAACGCGGGCGTGAGCGGCCCGGTGGGCCCGCTCGCCGACGCCGACGCGGCGGGGATGCGGCGCGCCCTGGAGGTCAACGTCCTCGGCTACCTGCTCTGCGCGCGGCGTGCGGTGCGCGACATGACGCGTACGGGCGGCGGGGCGATCGTGAACGTGTCCTCGGCCGCCGCCACCTTGGGCAGCCCCGGCGAGTACGTGCACTACGCCGCCGCCAAGGGGGCCGTCGACACGATGACCGTCGGCCTGTCCAAGGAGACCGGCCCGGCGGGCATCCGCGTCAACGCGGTGGCGCCCGGAGTGATCCGCACCGAATTCCACGCGGACCCCGAACGCCCCGACAAGCTCGGCCCCGGCATCCCCCTGGGCCGCCCCGGACAGCCCGAGGAGATCGCGGGCGCCGTCGCCTGGCTGCTCTCGGACGACGCGTCGTACGCGACGGGAACGGTCCTGCGCGTGGCGGGCGGACGCTGACCGGTCGCGGGTACGGTGCCCCGGTGACCGCCCCGGACGCGTTGCCGCTGCTCTTCCTCGACGTCGACGGCCCTCTCATCCCGTTCGGCCCGCGCGCCGGCGGTCACCGGACGTACCCGCAGGTCCCGCTTCCGCCCGGGGCGGGCACGCATCCGCTGCTCGCCCGGATCGATCCCGCGCTCGGACCGCTGCTCGCCGCGCTGCCCTGTCAGCTCGTCTGGGCGACGACGTGGGCGGACGAGGCGAACACGGTCGTCTCGCCACGGCTCGGGCTGCCGGACCTCGACGTGGTCGCCTGGCCCGAGTCACCGGAGCAGGAGGAGCGGGACGCGCGGGCCGGGCTGCACTGGAAGACGCGCACGCTGGTGGACCGGGCGGCCGGACGCCCCTTCGTCTGGGTCGACGACGAGATCACCGCGACGGACCGGCGCTGGGTGGCCGCCCGTCGCACCGGCCCGGCCCTGCTGCACCGCGTCGACCCCGCCGCCGGGCTGACCGGCGCGGGCCTCCGGCGGATCGGCGCGTGGCTGCGGGCGGTGTGAAGCCCCCTCACGCCCGGCCCGACCCCCGCGCCGCCAGGAGCGCCACGTCGGCCAGTGCGATGAGGGCGGCGGCGGCCAGGGGGGCCTTGCGGCGGTGGCGGGCGAGGAGGAGGCCTGCCAGGAGTGCCGGGATTGCCAGGGCGAGTGTCAGTGTGCCGGCGGGGCCGGGTGGGCCCGGCGGGGCGAGGGCGAGGATTGCCGATGCCGCCAGGAGGGGGACGGGGAGCAGGAGGCGGGTGGCGGTGGGGCCGAGGCGCTGCGGCAGTCCGCGTACGCCGCCGCGCAGGTCGTCCTCGATGTCGGGGAGGACGTCGGCGAAATGGGCGGCCACTCCGAGCAGGGCGCCGGCGGTCACCAGCCACCAGGCGGGCCCGGGGCCGCCGGGCACGGTCAGCGCGGCCAGGGCCGGCAGGGCGGCGAAGCCGATCGCGTACGGCAGCCAGGACAGGACCGTGGCCTTCAGCTTCAGGTTGTAGGACCAGGCGGCGGCCACCGCCGTCAGGTGCACGGTTCCGGCGAGCGGGCCGCAGGCCAGGGAGAGGGGAACGCACAGCAGTGCCGCGGTGAAGGCCGCCGCCCACACCGTCCGCCGGCTCACCGACCCGTCGGCCACCGGTTTGCCGCCGCGGCCGGCCGCGGCGTCCCGCCGGGCGTCGTACGCGTCGTTGCACCACCCCACCGACAGCTGGCCGCTCAGCACCGCCGCGACGAGCAGGGCGGTGCGGGCGCCGTCCAGGCCCGCCCCCGTGCCGAGGACCGCCGCGATCACGGTCACCGCGGCCGCCGGGCCCGGGTGGCACGAGCGGGCCAGCGCGAGCGTGCGCGGGAACGGCCACGCGGGCGCGGCGCAGGAGCGCGGGGGGTCGGGGGTGCCCATGCCGTGATCGTAGGCACCGGGAGCGGCCGGAGGATGACACCCGCACGGGTTGTTTGCGGTGGTTCGTCCAACTCCCGGGGCAGGGATGAGCGCATGACGCCTCCTCAGCGGGACCCGGGATGACCCGGATCGCAGCCGTGCACGGCACTCTCGCCCCGTACCGCCACACCCAGCGGGAGGTCACCGACATGGTGGCCCGTACCTGTCTGCCCCCCGGTGCCGACCGGCGTGTCCTGGACCGGCTGCACGCGAACGCGCGGGTGCGGACCCGGAACATGGTGCTGCCCCTGGAGCGGTACGGGGAGCTGGACGGCTTCGGGGACGCCAATGACGTGTTCATCGGCGCGGCGGTGGACCTGGGCGCCGACGCGCTGCGCGGGGCGCTGCGGACGGCCGGGCTGCGTCCCGAGGACGTGGACCTGCTGATGTTCACGTCCGTGACGGGGGTGGCGGCACCCTCCGTGGACGCCCGGCTGGTGGGGCGGCTCGGGCTGCGCCCCGATGTGAAGCGGCTGCCGGTGTTCGGCCTCGGCTGTGTGGCCGGGGCGGCCGGGGTGGCCCGGCTGCACGACTACCTCCTCGGCCGGCCCGAGGACGTCGCGGTCCTGCTCTCCGTCGAACTGTGCTCGCTCACCTTCCAGCGGCGGGACGCGACGCCCGCGAACCTGGTGGCGACCGCGCTGTTCGGTGACGGGGCGGCGGCCGTGGTCGCACTCGGCGCGGGCCGGGGCCCCGGCGACGGGCCGGAGGTGGTGGCCACGCGCAGCCGGATGTATCCGGACACCGAGCACGTGATGGGCTGGGACATCCGCGATTCGGGCTTCAAGGTGCTGCTCGACCCCGGTGTGCCGGACGTGGTGCGCCGCTATCTGGCGGACGATGTGCGTGGCTTCCTCGCGGAGCACGGGCTGAAGCCGAAGGATGTGGCGCACTGGGTGTGCCACCCGGGCGGGCCGAAGGTCCTGGAGGCCGTGTCCGATGTCCTCTCGCTCCCGGAGGGGGCGCTCGACGTCACCTGGCGGTCGCTGGCCGAGGTGGGCAACCTGTCCTCCTCCTCGGTGCTGCACGTGCTGCGCGACACGCTGGAGCAGCGCCGGCCCGAGCGTGGTTCGCCGGGTCTGCTGATGGCGATGGGCCCGGGATTCTGCTGCGAACTGGTGCTGCTGCGCTGGTAGGTCGGAGGACTCATGATCTGGTACGCCGCGCTGGTGCTGGCCGTGGCCGGTGAGCGCGTCGCCGAACTCGCCCTCGCCGTGCGCCACACCCGCTGGGCGCGGGCCAGGGGCGGTGTGGAGTCGGGTCGGGGCCACTATCCGGCGATGGTCGCCCTGCACACGGCGCTGCTGGCAGGCTGCCTGGTGGAGGCGGGGACGGCGGGCAGGCCGTTCGTTCCGCTGCTCGGCTGGGCGATGGTGGCGGTGGTCCTGGCCGCGCAGGCGCTGCGCTGGTGGTGCGTCCGTACGCTCGGGCCCCGCTGGAACACCCGGGTCGTCGTCGTACCCGGCCTGCCGCTGGTGACGGGCGGACCGTACCGCCTGCTGCGCCACCCCAATTACGTGGCCGTCGCCGCTGAGGGAGTCGCCCTGCCGCTGGTCCACGGCGCGTGGGTGACGGCCGTGGTGTTCACCGTGCTCAACGCCCTTCTGATGGCCGTGCGGGTGCGGTGCGAGGAGACCGCGCTCGCCTCCGTGTCCCCGGCGGGCGCACCGGCATGATCGACCTGCTGGTCGCGGGCGGCGGCCCGGCGGGGCTGGCGGCGGCGATCCGGGCCGCCGGGCTCGGCATGGAGACGGTGGTCGTGGAGCCGAGGACCGCTCCCATCGACAAGGCGTGCGGTGAGGGCATCATGCCGAGTGGTGTGGCGGCGCTGAAGGCCCTGGGCGTCCCGGTGGCCGGGCATCCGTTGCACGGCATCCGGTATGTGGAGGGGCCCCGCAGCGCGGTCGCGCCCTTCCGTGGCGGGACGGGGCTGGGGGTCCGGCGCACCGCGCTGCACGCCGCGCTGCACCTGCGGGCCCTGGAACTGGGCGTCCGGATCGTCCCGGGCAAGGTCGCCGGGGTGCGGCAGGGCGGGGACCGGGTGGAGGCGGCCGGCCTGACGGCCCGCTGGCTGATCGCCGCCGACGGGCTGCACTCGCCGCTGCGCCGGGAGCTGGGCCTCGACGGGCCCGCGGCGCCGGTCCGCCGGTACGGGCTGCGCCGGCACTACCGCGTCGCCCCGTGGACCGGGTTCGTGGAGGTCCACTGGTCCCGGCACGGCGAGGCGTACGTGACGCCGCTCGGGGACGGTTCGGTGGGGGTGGCCGTGCTCAGCCGCGAGCGGCTGCCGTACGCGGGGCATCTGGCCGCCTTCCCCCGCCTGGCCGCCTCTCTGCGCGGCCGGGAGGCAGGCCCCGTACGGGGTGCCGGGCCGCTGCGGCGGCGGGCGCGGGCGCGGCGGGCCGGCCGGGTGCTGCTGGTCGGGGACGCGGCGGGGTATCTGGACGCGCTGACCGGTGAGGGGGTCGCGCTGGCCGTGGCGACGGCCTCCGCCGCGGTGGAAGCACTCGCCGCCGGCCGGCCGCAGGCCTACCCCGCACGCTGGCAGCGGCTGACCCTGCGCCACCGGTTGCTGACGGCGGGGCTGCTGGCGGCGGCCCGGCGGCCCGCCACGGCCCGGCTGATCGTGCCGGGCGCCCACCTCGCACCGCGCGTTTTCGGTGCGGCGGTACACGCGTTGCAGTAGAAGTAGGAGAGCGCCGGAGCAGTACCGGAGCAGGAAGGAATGGGCCATGTCAGCGGGAGAACCTCGCACCGCGGCGGCGGTGTTCGACGCACTGGGGACCGAATACGAGGAGGCGTTCGCCGGCTCGGCCGCGCACCGCGCCTCGCTGGAGCAGTTGCTGGAGGTCCTGCCTCCGCACAGCCGGGTGCTGGACATCGGCAGCGGCACGGGCCGGCCGACCGCCCAGACGCTCGCCGAGGCCGGCCACACGGTGCTGGGTGTCGACGTGTCGCCGGTCATGGTGGACATCGCGGCCCGGCAGGTGCCGGCCGCCGAGTTCCGCTGCGCCGACGTCCGGGAACTCCCGCTGGAGGAGGGCGGTTTCGACGCGGTGTGCGTGTACTTCGCCCTCTTGCAGATGTCGCGCGAGGAGCAGGCGGAGGTGTTCCGGGTGGCCGGGCGGGTGCTGCGGCCCGGGGGCCATCTGGCCGTGGCGACGGTGCCGCTGGACGTGGAGGGGGTCAGCGGGACGTTCATGGGCCAGCCGGTGGAGGTGACCAGCTTCGGCGAGGACGAGTTCACGACGATGGTGGAGGGGGCCGGCTTCACGGTCCTGTCCCGGGAGAGCAGCATGTTCGTCCCGGCCCTTCCGGCGGCCGTCCCCGAACCCCAGATGTTCCTGCTCGCCCGGCGGCGCTGAGAGGGCGTCGGTCGCCGGGCCCGCCCGGGGGCGGCAGAGGGCGGCAGAGGTGCCGTCGGGCGCCGACCGGCCCACAATGAATTGTCCGACGTGCCGTGGGTACCCGCTCGCGCGAGGCGACCGATGCCCCGCCGCCCGCCCGCGGGGACAAACGACGGAGGATCTTCATGACCGACCGCAGAGCAGAGGGACCCGTCCACTCCGGTGCGTCGCCGAGCCCGCCTCCGGTGCCCGCCGACCTGCCCGACCAGCAGGTCCAGGAGGGCGAGGACCCGATGGACGTGCCGCCGCCGCCCTCCGCGGGCCGCGGCAAGGACGACGCGCACGGGGCGCCCGACCCGGACGAGTCCGGTTCGGGCCGGGGCGCACCGCGCAATGCCGGGGTGCACCCCGAGCACCCGGTGCCGGACGAGTCCCCGGGCTGAGCCGTGTCCGGTGAGCGGCGGGGCGGACGGCGCGCCCTGGTGCGCGGGGCGGCGCCCTGTCTGGCCCTGGCTCTCGCCGTGTCGGCGGTGCCCGCGTACGCGTACACCGGGTCGTCCGGGGCCGTCCGGCGGGCCGCCGCCCCGGACGGCCCGCGGCACCCGGCCGGGGTCTGTGAGCCGGACCGTCGCGCCTGCCCGGACAGAAGCGCGATGCTGTACTGGTACGGCTACTCGCTGGGTCTGCACCCGTTCACCGCCCCGGAGGATGTCCGCAGGCAGCTGACCGAACACTTCCAGCTGTTCCCGGTGAGCGGGGACTGCCCGGACCGTGTCCGTACCGGCGACGCGTGCGACCTGCTGGGCGGCAATCCCGTGCGGGTGGAGTCCGCCGCCGGCGACCATCTGCGGATCGCCACGCTGGCGGGCCACGATCTGGGCGAGGGGCTGCACATCCGGTTCACCTTCAGCCGTACCCTCGGCTTCCACTACCTGGACGTCGCCGCCTGGCAGGACCGGGAGACCTCGTGCACCCGCAGCACGGTCTGCGGGGCGGCGAGCCGTGCCGGCGCCTGGGCGCTGTGGCGGGTGCTCGCGGGGACGCTCAGGGTGTCGGCCCTGACGGCCTGAGACGGTGGGGCCGGGCGGGGCGGTGCCGGGCGCGTCCCGGACTGCGAAGATCCGCCGGGCGTTCGATCATGGAGACTATGGCCCCCCACCCCCCGGACGCAGCCGGGGCGCCCCCGTCGATCGCACCGATGCTGGCTGTTCCCGGTCCCCTGCCCGTGCCCGACACGGGGTGGGCGTTCGAGGCGAAGTGGGACGGTGCCCGCTGTGTCGTCTCGACCCCGGGCGACGGCACGCTCCGGCTGACCTCCCGGGCGCACAACGACGTCACGCCCACCTATCCGGAGCTGCATGCCCTGGGCGACGTGCTGCGGGGGCACAGCGCGGTCCTGGACGGCGAGATCGTGGCCCTGGACGCGTCGGGGCGGTCCGACTTCGGGCTGCTCCAGCGCCGGATGGGCATCATGAACGCGCGCCGCGCCGCCCGGCTGGCGCTGGACTTCCCCGCGCATCTGGTGGTGTTCGACGTGATGTTCCTCGACGGCCGCCCGCTGTCGGCCCTGGCCTACGAGGAGCGCCGCGCGGCGCTGTCCGCCCTGCTGTCCGCCGGTCCGCACTGGTCGGTGCCGTCCTATGTGCACGGGCACGGCGCCAAAGCGTGGGAGACCGTCGTGCGCGGGGGCCTGGAGGGGGTCGTCGCCAAGCGGCTGTCCTCGCCGTACATGCCGGGTGTCCGTTCACCCGACTGGCGCAAGACGAAGCGGGTCGAGACGCATGATGTGGTCATCGGCGGCTGGACCCAGCGGAACGGGGCGCCCGCGGGTGTGCCGGGGGCGGTGCTGGTCGGTGTGGACGACCCGGCCGGTCTGCGGTACGCGGGCTCCGTCGGGTCGGGGATGTCCGACCGGGAGCTGGCGGAGCTGAGGTCGTATCTGGAGGTGATCGGCCGCCCGGGGTCCCCGTTCGCCGGCCCGGTCGATGTGGCCGGAGCGCACTGGGTGGAGCCGCGGCTGGTCGCTGAGGTCAGCGCTTCGCAGTGGACCGCCGCCGGCCGCCTGCGTCATCCGGTGTGGCAGCGGCTGCGGCCGGATCTGACCCGGCTGGGGTGAGCCCGGCCCGCTCAGCCGGGCAGCGAGAGGTCCCTGGACACCCGCAGGGCGGCCGCCAGCAGGCCCTCCCGGACGCGGGTGGTCCGGTACATCCGGTCCGACCGGAACGAGATGCCGAGGGAGCCGACCTGCTCGCCGTTGTAGACCGGCACCGCCACGCAGGTGGTGCCGCGCACGTACTCCTCGCGGTCCATGACGACCGGGGCGGGTGAGCCGTCGAGCTGCGCGATCAGCTCGTCCGGGTGCGTGATGGTCCGGGGTGTGAGGCCGGTCAGGGCGTGCCGGGAGAGGTAGTCGGCGCGCGCCTCCTCGTCCAGTTCGCGCAGCACGCTCTTGCCGAGGGCCGTGGCGTGTCCGGCCTCCTCGACCCCCACCCAGAGGTCCACGCGGGGGGTCCGCGCGCTGTCCGCGATCTCCATGATCCGGATCTCGCCGTCCTCGTACAGGGTGAGGTAGGAGGCGGCCGAGAGTTCGTCGCGCAGGGCACTGAGGACGGGCCGGACGCGCCCGGGAAGTTCCTTGGCGCCATGTCCGGCCGGGGGGCCGGAGGCGGTGCCGGCGAGGGCGTACGTGTGGTCGTCCGGCTCCGTCAGATAGCCGTCCCGCACCAGCATGGGCAGCAGTGCGCCGGCTTCGGCCGGGGCGATTCCCGCCTCCCGGGCCAACTGCTCCCCGGTGGCGTCGCCCTCGTGTTCTCCGGCGGCCTCCAGGAGCCGCAGTGCGCGCCGGACTGCGGCGACGGGCTCGGAGCCGGCGTGGTCGGCCATGACCCCAGCATGGCCCCGCTCCCCGGTGGCCGCACCCGGGCAAGGTTTCCGGGACGTGACACAGGCCATCTTTTGTGCCCGCGATCTCCGGGGAAGTCTCGGGTACGGTGACGAACACTTCGGTCCCGGAGAGTCACGGAGCCCCTCGCCGCCGCCTCGCGGCCCCGCGACGCGGCTTCGCGTGCCCGAGCCGGACCGCCCGTGCTTCCGTCCCTCCTGACGCCACTCGCTCGTGACACGACTGGGGAGTTTGATGTTCGACAAGGTATTGGTCGCCAACCGCGGGGAGATCGCCATCCGCGCGTTCCGCGCGGCGTTCGAGCTCGGCGTCTCCACCGTGGCCGTGTTCCCGTACGAGGACCGCAACTCCCTCCACCGGGCCAAGGCCGACGAGGCCTACCGGATCGGGGAGCCCGGGCACCCGGTGCGGGCGTACCTGTCGGTGGACGAGGTGGTCGAGGCCGCGCGCAGGGCGGGGGCGGACGCGATCTACCCGGGTTACGGCTTCCTGTCGGAGAACCCGGACCTGGCGGCGGCGTGCTCGGCGGCCGGGATCACCTTCGTGGGGCCTCCGGCGTCGGTGCTGAACCTGACGGGCAACAAGTCCCGTGCGGTGGCGGCGGCCCGGGAGGCCGGTGTTCCGGTGCTGAAGTCGTCCGAACCGTCCGAGGACGTGGACACCCTCGTCGCGGCCTCCGAGGACATCGGCTTTCCCGTCTTCGTCAAGGCGGTCGCCGGTGGCGGCGGGCGCGGCATGCGCCGGGTGGCCGAGCCGGCGGAGCTGCGCGAGGCGATCGACGCGGCGATGCGCGAGGCGCGGTCCGCGTTCGGTGACGCGACGGTCTTCCTGGAACAGGCGGTGATCAACCCGCGCCACATCGAGGTGCAGATCCTCGCCGACGCCGAGGGCAACGTCGTACACCTCTACGAGCGGGACTGTTCGCTCCAGCGCCGCCACCAGAAGGTGGTGGAGATCGCGCCCGCCCCGAATCTGGACCCGGCCCTGCGCGAGCGGATCTGCGCGGACGCGGTCGCCTTCGCCCGGCACATCGGGTACGTCAACGCGGGCACCGTCGAATTCCTCGTCGACGAGCGCGGCAACCACGTCTTCATCGAGATGAATCCGCGCATCCAGGTCGAGCACACGGTGACCGAGCAGGTCACCGGGCGCGACCTGGTGATCGCGCAGCTGCGGATCGCCGCCGGCCTGACGCTGCCCCAACTGCACCTCTCCCAGGACGACATCACACTCACCGGCACCGCGATGCAGTGCCGGATCACGACGGAGGACCCGGCCAACGGGTTCCGTCCGGACACCGGCACGATCTCCGCCTACCGCTCCCCCGGCGGCCCCGGCGTCCGGCTGGACGGCGGCACGGTCCACACGGGTGCGGAGGTGTCCGCCCACTTCGACTCGATGCTGGTCAAGCTCACCTGCCACGGCCACGACTTCGCCAACGCGGCGCGCCGGGCACGCCGGGCGATCGCCGAGTTCCGCATCCGCGGGGTGGCGACCAACCTGCCGTTCCTGGGCGCCGTGCTCGACCACCCGGACTTCCGGGCGGGGCGCGTCACGACCAGCTTCATCGACACCCATCCCGAGCTGATCCGGGCCCGGCCCTCCGCGGACCGCGGCAGCCGGATGCTCAGCTACCTCGCCGAGACCACGGTCAACCGGCCCTACGGCCCCCGCCCCTCGGTCATCGACCCGGCCGGGAAGCTGCCCGCGCTGCCGCCGGGCACGCCGCCGCCCGGCTCGCGTCAGCGCCTCGCCGAGCTGGGCCCGGAGGCGTTCGCCGCCGAGCTGCGCGCCCAGCCGGCCGTCGCGGTCACCGACACCACGTTCCGCGACGCCCATCAGTCCCTGCTCGCCACCCGGGTGCGCACCCGCGACCTGCTGGCCGTCGCGCCGCATGTCGCGCACACCGTCCCGCAGTTGCTGAGCCTGGAGTGCTGGGGCGGCGCCACCTACGACGTGGCGCTGCGGTTCCTCGCCGAGGACCCGTGGGAGCGGCTGGTCAAGCTCCGTGAGGCGGTGCCCAACATCTGTACGCAGATGCTGCTGCGCGGCCGCAACACGGTCGGGTACACGCCCTACCCGACCGAGGTCACCGAGGCGTTCGTCTCCGAGGCGGCGTCGGCCGGGATGGACATCTTCCGGATCTTCGACGCCCTCAACGACGTGTCGCAGATGCGTCCGGCGATCGACGCGGTGCGCGCCACCGGCACCTCGCTCGCCGAGGTGGCCCTGTGCTACACCGCCGATCTGTCCGACCCCGGCGAGACGCTGTACACGCTGGACTACTACCTGCGGCTCGCGGAGCAGATCGTCGAGGCGGGCGCGCATGTGCTCGCCATCAAGGACATGGCCGGGCTGCTGCGCCCGCCCGCCGCGCGCACCCTGGTCACCGCGTTGCGCGAGCGGTTCGACCTGCCGGTCCACCTGCACACCCATGACACGGCCGGCGGGCAGCTGGGCACGCTGATCGCCGCGATCGACGCGGGGGTGGACGCGGTGGACGCGGCCGTCGCGTCGATGGCCGGCACCACCAGCCAGCCCCCGCTGTCCGCGCTGGTGGCCGCCACGGATCACACGGAGCGCGCGACGGGCCTCTCGCTCCAGGCGGTCGGCGACCTGGAGCCGTACTGGGAGGCGACCCGCAAGGTGTACGCCCCCTTCGAGTCGGGGCTCGCGTCTCCGACCGGCCGGATCTACCACCACGAGATCCCGGGCGGTCAGCTGTCCAACCTGCGCCAGCAGGCCATCGCGCTGGGCCTCGGCGACCGCTTCGAGCTCATCGAGGACTGCTACGCGGCGGCCGACCGCATGCTGGGCCGGCTGGTGAAGGTGACGCCGTCGTCGAAGGTGGTGGGTGACCTGGCGCTGCACCTGGTGGGCGCGGGTGTCGAGGCCTCGGACTTCGAGTCGGACCCGGGCAGGTTCGACGTGCCGGACTCGGTGATCGGTTTCCTCCGCGGTGAGCTGGGCGACCCGCCCGGCGGCTGGCCCGAGCCGTTCCGCACCAGGGCCCTGCAGGGCCGTCCTACGAGGGCGCAGACGCCGTACCTGTCGGACGAGGACCGCGCGGCGCTGCGCGAGACGCCGCGCGCGACGCTGAACCGGCTGCTGTTCCCCGGCCCGACCAAGGAGTTCAACGCCCACCGGGAGGCGTACGGCGACACCTCGGTGCTGCCGACACCGGACTTCCTGTACGGGCTGGAGACGGAGACCGAGCACACCGTCACGCTCGATCGCGGGGTCACGCTGCTGATCGAGCTGGAGGCCGTGTCCGAACCGGACGAGCGCGGTTTCCGCAGCGTACTGGCCACGCTCAACGGCCAGTTGCGTCCGGTGTCGGTGCGGGACAGGTCGGTGGCGACCGAGGTGAAGGCGGCGGAGAAGGCGGACCGCGCCAACGCCGGTCATGTCGCGGCGCCGTTCGCCGGGGTGGTCACGCTCCAGGTGGAGGAGGGCGCTTCGGTGTCGGCGGGTCAGACCGTGGCCACCATCGAGGCGATGAAGATGGAGGCCTCGATCACCGCCCAGTCCGCCGGGGTGGTGCGCCGCCTCGCCATCGGCCGGGTCCAGCAGGTCGAGGCGGGCGATCTGCTCATCGAGATCGGCTGAGCCTTCGCCGGGTTCCACCCGGCCCGGCCCGCCGTCGGGGCGACAGCTCCGCCGGCGGGCCTTTTCGCCACCAACGCCGAGCCAATTAAGGTTAGGCTAAGCTAAATGGAAGAGGATCTGAGACCGGCCGTCGTCATCAAGTTCGGCGGCAACGCCATGGTCGACGCGAGCCTGCAACAGGCGTTCGCCCAGGATGTCGTGGAGTTGTGGTGCGAGGGTCTGCGCCCGGTCGTCGTGCACGGGGGCGGCCCGCAGATCAGCGCGATGCTCGACCGCCTCGGCCTGGAGAGCCGTTTCGAGGCGGGTCTGCGGGTGACCACGGCGGAGACCATGGACGTCGTGCGCATGGTGCTCTCCGGCCGGGTCCAGCGCGAACTGGTGGGCCACATCAACAGCCACGGCCCCTACGCGGTGGGCATGACCGGCGAGGACGCGCACACCTTGACGGCCGTACGGCGGCCCGCCTGGGTGGACGGCGTGGCGGTGGACATCGGCCAGGTCGGGGACATCGTGGAGGTGAACCCGGACATGGTGCGCACCCTCCTGACGCGCGGTCACATACCGGTGGTCTCCCCCGTGGCGAGGGGTGCCGACGGGCAGGTCTACAACGTCAACGCCGATCTCGCCGCGTCCGCCCTGGCCGTGGCGCTGGGGGCCGAGCGGCTCGTGATCCTCACGGACGTGGCGGGGCTGTACGCCGACTGGCCGCGCAGCACCGAGGTGATCGGGCGGCTGACGGCGGACGCGCTGGACGGGCTGCTGCCGGGTCTGGCGAGCGGCATGCTGCCCAAGATGGAGGGCTGCCTGCGGGCCGTGCGGGGCGGGGTGGGCCGGGCGGACATCCTCGACGGCCGGGTGCCGCACGCGGTGCTGCGGGGCGTCCTGGGCGACAACGGCGCCGGCACGACCGTGGTCCCCGGCACCTCGGCGGACCACGTCACGAGCACGGTCTGACGCGAGCGGCGCCGGGCCGGACGCTCCCGCGCGTCCGGCCCGGCGCCCCCGCTCACAGAGTGCGGGCGAGAATCAGCGCGTTGCGCCGGGGGTCCAGGGATTCCGCCCAGACGCGGGGTGCCTGACGTGCCGTCACCGGCGTGAAGCCGTACCGGCGAAACAGCCGGCCGTCCCCGGTGGTCGCGGTGAACAGGGCGCCGAGCGACTGGGTGTGCGCCAGGGCCAGCGCGGTCCGCAGGAGCGCCGCTCCCACGCCGCGCCCCTGCCGGTGCCCGGCCACGCAGAAGTTGTACAGGACACCCGTGGGGGCCGGCTCCCCCGCCGGCCCGTCCGCGTACACCCGCAGGCCCGCACAGCCCTCCAGCCCGCCGCCGGGACCGGCCGCGACGAGGAATTCCGCCACGCGGGCGGCATACAGGGCGTCCGGCCGCTCGCGCAGCTCCCCCGACCGCGCGAAGGGCCGGGAGAGTTCCGCGAGCCCGGCGGCGTCATCGGCTCCGGCCGTACGGATACGGAGTGCCGGCGCGCGGGCCGCCGGCGGGCAGGGTGGCGGGAGGGGGCTCGGCGTGGCCGTGGTCAAGGCTGTCCTTCCTCGGTTCCACGAAACGGGAGCGCTCCGGCGGGCCGGCCGCCGGAGCGCGTCAGGAACGGGAGGTCAGGCGTCCATCATCGCGGAGAGCGAACGGGGCCGCAGATCGGTCCAGTTGGCCTCGACGTAGGCGAGGCACGCCTCGCGCGTGTTCTCATCGAAGGCGACCGTCCAGCCCCCGGGCACCTCGGCGAAGGACGGCCACAGGGAGTGCTGGCCCTCGTCGTTCACCAGGACCAGGAAACGGCCTTCGGGGTCGTCGAACGGGTTGGTGCTCATACGGGCGGTACCTCCTCGGGCCAACGGGCCGGTGACGGCCGCGTCGAGAGTGCGCGTCAGTTCGTCAGGAGAAAAATAGCTTAGGTTAGGCTCGCCTAATAAATCGTGAGCTTAGCCTCTCCCTTTCCCTCAGCACAAGGAGACCCCTCATGCCTCCCGGTGACCGAACGGATCCGGTCATGACCGGCCTCGCGGCCGGCGCGACAGGCCCCTTCGCCGGATTCGGACTGCCCGGCGAGCCCGGCACCGACGCGTTCTGGGCGGCGGCCCGGAGCCCGGTGCCCCGGCGCGCCGAGGGCGGCGGCTGGGTGACGCTGTTCCTCCGGCGCGGCTCCCCTGCCGACATCGCCTTCGAGAGCTGGTCGCAGCCGGTGCCCCTGCGCCGGTGGGGTGCCACGGACTGCTGGTACGCCGAGGTGCCGATGCCCGCGCGCCTGCGGGTGACCTACCGGTTCATCACGGACGAGGGAGCGCACGCGGACCCGCTCAATCCCTCCGCAGCCGGGGGCGACCGCTCGATCGCCGCCACCCCGGACGCCCCGGCGCAGCCGTACTGGCCCCTCGTCGGCGTGGACGACATCCTGCCGGTGCCGGCCACCCGGCTGCGCTGGACGTCCGCGCGGCTCGGCGGGCGCCGCACCGTGCGGGTCCATCCGGTGGGCGGTGGCGGGCCCGTGGTGCTGCTCCTCGACGGGGACGACTGGCTGTATCTGCACCCCGCCATGACGGCGTTCGAGGCGGCCGTCGCGGGCGGCGCCATGGAGCCGGTCACGCTCGTCTTCCTGCCGGCCAAGGACCGGGCGGCCGAGTTCGCGTGGCGGCCCGAGCTGTGGGAGGCGGTCCGGGACGAACTCCTGCCGCTGGTCGCGGGGTGCGGGGAGCCCTCGGACCCGGACCGGCTGGTGGTCGCCGGGCAGAGCCTCGGCGGGCTGAGCGCCCTGTACGCCGCCCTGGAGTTCCCCGGCCTGGTGTCGCGGGTGGCCTGCCAGTCGGGGTCGTTCTGGTGGGCCCCCGGCCTCGCGCACCGTACGGACCCGCTGGACGGCCCGGCGGGCGGCGCCGCCGCCGCCCGGCTGCGGGAGGGCCCCGGCCTCCCGGGCCTGCGGATCGCCTTCGACGTGGGCGAGCACGAGACGCGGATGCTCCCCCACTGCGAGGTGGTCGAGGCCCTGACGGAGCGGGCCGGTGCGACCGTACGGGTGTCGCGGTCCGCGTCCGGCCACGACCGTGCGGGCTGGCGGCACGCCCTGCTGCGGGACGTCGCCTGGGCGCTGGCCTGAGGTCATGTCATCTGGCCACCGCCAGGCAGTACGCCTCGTCGGTGGCCAGCAGGTTGCGGTGGGTGTCCTCGGCCGTGATGACGCCGTCGTCCAGCACGAGGACCCGGTCGGCGGCGTCCAGGACGGCCGGGCTGCTGGTGATCACCACGGTGGTACGGCCCCGGCGGAGCTTCGCGATGTTGCGCGCGATGAGCTGCTCGGTCACCGCGTCCACGGCGGTGGTCGGGTTGTGCAGCACCAGGACATCCGTATCGGCCGCGAGGGCGCGCGCCAGGGAGAGGCGCTGGCGCTGTCCCCCGGAGAGGTTGGCCCCGCGGTCGCGGATCGCGTAGTCGAGCCCCTCGCGGTGGAGGGCGACGACATCGGTCAGCATGGACGCCTCGACGGCCTCGGGGACCGTGCGGCTGGTGCCCGACGGGTCGATGTTGGTCCGCAGGGTGCCGGCGAAGATCTCCCCGTCGTACGGGTTCACCAGCAGGTGCTCCCGGATCGCCTCGGCCGACAGCTCCGCGAGGTCCTGCCCGCCGACCCGCACCACTCCCTCGTACGCCCCGGGCGGGACGCGTACGGCGAGGATCGCCGCGAAGTCGGCCGCCGCGCGCGGCCGGTAGGCGGTGACGGCCACGAACTCCCCCGCGGCCACCTCGAACTTCAGCCGGCGCAGCTCCCCGTACCGGACGCAGTCGATCTCCAGCGGCCCGCCCGGAGCCGGACGTCCGGACCCGGGGGTGCCGACCGGCGGGGCGGCGAGGACCAGCGCCATGCGCTCGGCCGAAGCACGCGCCATCATCACGTACTTGGGCATCTCGGAGAACATCTTGAGCGGCTCCATGATGAACTGCGCGAGGCCGACCGCCATGACGAGTTCCCCGATGTTGATCCGGCCGTCGAAGGCCAGGTAACCGGCGGTCAGGGTGACGGCGGTGGCCAGGCCCGCGTTGAGGGCGAGCGCGGTGCCCGCGTACACCCCGTTGACGCGGGCGACGGTGACCGACTGCTGCTTCGCCTCGGCGCTGACGCGGCGGTAGGAGCGGAACGCGGCGTGGTTGCCGCCGAAGCCGTGCAGCGGGCGCAGGCCGGTGATCAGGTCGGCGACCTTGGCTCCGGCCCGCGCCACCCGGGCCTGCTGTTCCTGGGTACTGGCGCCGATCCGCCGGGACATCACGCTCAGCACCGACAGGATCGCGACGGTGCCCACGATCACCAGCAGTCCGAGCCGCAGGTCGGCCAGACCGAGAGCGACGGCGGCGACCAGGACCGCGACCATCGAGCTGATCAGCAGCGGCACCACCTCGATGATGTCGGCGGTCTGGTCGGCGTCCTCGGTGGCGATGGTCAGCACCTCGCCCGACTTCAGGTCCACGTCCCGGGCCACCGGCTGGAGGCCGCAGGCCGCGACCCGCACCCGCCAGCGGTGTGCCTCGGTGGTGTTGGCCTTCTGCAGGGCTCGCATCCCGAACCGCCAGGACAGCGAGACCGTCGTGATGATCACGGCCAGGGCGCCGATCGACACCCCGAGCGAACCGAGGCTGCGGTGTTGCAGGGTGTGCTCGACGATCAGGCCGAGTGCGATGGGGAAGGCGGTCTCACCGGCCTGGTACAGGCCCATGAGGACGGTGCCCCGGGCCATGGCGCCGACGTTGCGCCGCAGGGCGGTGCGCAGGATGTCGGCGCCCCGGCGGGGCCGCTGGGTGTCAGGAGTGTTCATCGAGGTGGCCGGCAATCGCTTCGGGGGTTCGCAGGGTCAGCAGGTCGCGGATGGTGATCACTGGACCGTACTCCCGTCTCAGCAGCCCGGTCAGCCGGACCGCCAGCATGGAGTGACCGCCGAGGGACACGAAGTCGCTGACCGCGCTCACCTCGTCGTCGTCCAGGTCCAGCGCCTCGGCGAAGAACTCGCACACCGTGATCTCCGTGCCGGTCTCCGGTGCGCGCTCCCCCGCCCCGGTCAGCACGCCCAGGGGCTTGGGCTCGGGCAGCGCCCTGGTGTCGGCCTTGCCGTTGACGGTCAGCGGGATGCTGTCGACCTCGGCGTAGTGCGAGGGGCGCAGGAAGTCGGGGAGCGCGGCGCCCACTTCGGCGGCGACGGCGGCCAGGCCGGCACCGTCCAGCACGAGGTAGGCGGCCAGCCGGTACGCCCCGTCGGCCTGGGGGTCGCGCTGGGCGACCGCGGCGGCGAACCGTACCGCCGGGTGCGCGGCGAACGCGGCCTCGACCTCGCCGGGTTCGACCCGGTGGCCGCGGATCTTGACCTGCTGGTCGGTGCGGCCCAGGTACGCCAGATCCCCGTCCGGCCGCCGCACCACCAGGTCCCCGGTCCGGTACATCCGCTCGCCGGGCGCACCGAAGGGGCAGGCGACGAACCGGTGGGAGGTCTGGGCGGGCTGCCCGAGGTATCCGCGGGCGATGCCGATGCCCGAGACGTACAGCTCGCCGGGGACGTTGTCGGGCAGCGGGCGCAGCCACGGGTCCAGGACGTACACATCGGTGTTGTCGATGGCCACGCCCACGACCGGGTCCTGGCACTCGAAGGTGCCGACGCCGAGTGTGTTGATGGTGTACTCGGTGGGCCCGTAGAGGTTGTAGCCGGCCGTCCCCTCCGTCTCCGCGAGCCGCCGCCACAGCCCCGGGGTGACGGCCTCACCGCCCAGCAGCACCAGGGCCGGGCGCCGCTCCGGGCTGTCGAGCAGCCCCTCCGCCACCAGTTGCTGGGCGTAGGTCGGGGTGACGTTGACGACGTCGATGCCGTGCGCGAGGCAGTACGCGACCAGCCGGGGCGCGTCGCGGCGCAGTTCCTCGTCACAGATGTGCACCTCGTGGCCGTCGGCCAGCCACAGCAGTTCCTCCCACGACATGTCGAACGCGAAGGACACGGTGTGCGCGATCCGGAAGGTGCGGTGGCCGTGCTCCGCGAGGACCGGTTCGAAGATCCGCCGCTGGTGGTTGACGAGCATGTTGGTGAGCCCGGCGTACTCGGTCACGACGCCCTTGGGCCGCCCGGTCGAGCCAGAGGTGTAGATCGTGTACGCGGGGTGCCGCAGGCGGCCGGGGTCGTCGGGCGCGAACGTGGTGTACGGCCCGGCGGCCGGCAACGGGCGGTCCAGCTCGATCAGTTCACCGGTCAGCCGGGGCGCGACGGCGCTCACGGTGAGGATCACCTCGGGCCGGGCGTCCGCGACGATGGCCCCGATCCGTTCGTCGGGATGGTCCAGCTCCAGCGGCACGTAGGCGGCCCCGGTGCGCAGCACGGCGAACAGCGCCACGATCGAGTCGAGGGAGCGGGGGACGGCGAGGCCCACGGACCTCTCCGGTCCGATGCCGCGCCCGGCGAGCACCCCGGCCACCGCGCGGCTGCGGTCGCGCAGTTCACCGAAGGTCAGGGCCGAGCCGTCGGCGACGAGGGCGACGCGCTCGGGATGGCGGTCCGCGGCCCGGTCGAAACGGTCGACGACGGTGTCCGTGCCGATATCCGTGCGGGCGGCGGGTGCGGGTGCCGGTTCGAGGCCGGGCAGGGCGCCCAGCGGTCCCGTGGCCCCGGCCAGGTCCCGCAGCACCCGCAGGTAGCCGTCGAGGAGGCGGCGGGCGCCGGCGGGGTCGTCGTCGCGGTGTTCCAGCTTGACGGTGAGCCGCTCGCCGGGCGTGACGACCCAGGTGAACGGGTAGTGCGTCGAGTCGTCGGCCGCGACCGATGTGATGCCGTGGGTGGCGTTCATCTCGGCGAGTGCGTCCAGGTCCAGGAAGTTCTGGAGCACGAAGAGATTGTCGAACAGGGTGTCGTGGCCGGCGGCCCGCTGGATCTCGCCGAGCCCGAGATGCTCGTGGTCCATCGCCTCGACCCGGGCGGTCTGGACGGCCGCGAGGTACTCCGCGGCGGTGTCGTGCGGCCGGGCGCGGGTCCACATGGGCACGGTGTTGAGGAGCACGCCGACGATGCCGGCGAGGCCCTCGCCCTCGCGTCCGGAGACGGTCACGCCGAACACGGCGTCGCCGCGGCCGGTGTGGGCGCCGAGCAGCAGGCCGAACGCCCCGGTGAGCACGGTGTTCAGCGTGACGCCGTGCACCCGCGCGGCTTCCCGTAGCCGCTCGGACTCTTCGGCGGACAGGGTGTGCACGAGCGCGTGCGGCAGGGCGTCGGTCTGCGCGGGCCGGGGTCCGGCGAGCAGCGTCGGGCCGGTGAGGCCGCTCAGGTGCTCCGCCCAGAAGCGTTCCGACGCGGCGGGGTCCCTGGCCGCGAGGGTGCGGGCGTAGTCCTCGAAGCCGGGCGTGCGCGGCGTCGGGTCGTCCGGTCGCTCCCCCGCCACGACGGCCCGGTAGGCGTCGAAGAGGTCCCGCAGGAGGATCTCGCGGGACCAGCCGTCCCACAGCAACAGGTGGTAGCTGAGCAGCAGGCCGTCGCGGTCGCCGG
This sequence comes from Streptomyces sp. Mut1, assembly GCF_030719295.1. Classification (NCBI taxonomy): domain Bacteria; kingdom Bacillati; phylum Actinomycetota; class Actinomycetes; order Kitasatosporales; family Streptomycetaceae; genus Streptomyces; species Streptomyces castrisilvae. Next base: position 400,682 of record NZ_CP120997.1, read on the forward strand.
GCAGCCGCACGACGGTCAGCCGGATCAGCGGCGGCTCGCCGGGGTCGAAGCCGGTGTCGCGGTCCCGGGCGCGCAGCGCGTCGGCCTCGGCGTCCGTGGCCAGGTGGACGGTGCGGACACCGACCCGGGTGCCGGCCTTCAGGATCTGGACCGGGTTGCCGTCGTCGTCGGTGGTGAACCCGGCCCCGGCGACGGGGTGCCGGGCGATGACGTACGCCATGGCCTCGGCGAGTGCGTCGGTGTCGAGGCGCCGGTCGAAGGTGAAGTAGCTCTGCGCGACGTAGTGCCCGGCGGTGCCGGCCAGCTGGGCCTGGAAGTACAGGCCGCGCTGGAGAGGGGTGACCGGGGCCGTGCGCTCGGCGGTCGCGGCGGTGTCCGCGATGTGTTCGAGCGCGGCCCGCCAGTGCCCGGTGAGGGCGTCGGGGATGCCGTCGGCGAGGGTGAACGCGGCGTGCAGGCTGCCGGTGGCCGCGTCGGTCCAGGCGTTGACCTCGACGGCGTACGGGCTGTCGCCCTCGCCGCCGGTGAGGTGCGGGACGTCGGACTCGCCGCCCCTGCCGAGGTAGTTGAAGAGGACCTGTGGGTGGGCGGTGAGTAGGGGGGCCGTCTGCGGGTTGAGGTACCTGAGCCAACCGTAGGCGACGTGCCCGGATTCGTCGGGCCGGCGCTCGGTGACCTCCCGGGCGGCCGCGACGGGGTCGGTGTGGGCGGTGAGCCGTACGGGGGCGATGGAGGTGAACCAGCCGACCGTGCGGGTGTAGTCGTGGTGTTCCAGGGCCGGCACCCGGCCGTGCCGCTCCAGGTCGATCGCGAGATCGGTGGGCACGGGCTGGACGCGGGTCAGCGCGGTGCGCAGGGCGCCGCACAGCAGCTCGGTGAGGCCGATGCCGAGCGCGGCGGGTGCGGTGCGCGTCACCCGGTCGCTCACCTCGGGGGCCAGGACGACGGTGGTCCCGCGCAGCTTCCCCGGTGCGGGCCCGGGCAGCGGCGCGGGCGCTTCGAGCACCGTGATCCAGTCGCCCAGGCTCCCGGTCGTGCGGGCGGCCCGGGCGGTGAGCGCGTCGGCGTACTCGGCGTAGGGGGTGGTTCCGGGTGCGAGGGGTTCCCCGCGCAGGGCGGTGGCCAGGTCGTCGAGGACGATCAGCCAGGACACGGCGTCGACCGCGAGGTGGTGCGCGGTGACCACGAGGGTGCGGGTGGCCGGCAGCCAGGTGAACGCGACGACGACGCCGGACTCGGGGTCCAGGCGCCCGGCCGCCCCTTCGGCGGCGGCCGTGGGGTCGTCGCTGTCCGACGGTGTGACGGTGACCTCGTGGAAGGGTTCGGTGCGCGGGGTCCAGACGCCGTGGGTGGTGTCCAGCCACAGCCGCAGGGCGGGGTGTGCGGCCACGAGGGCGTTCGCGGCGCGTTCGACGTCGGAGAGGGTGGTGCCCTCGGCCGTCACCAGAACCCTGGCCTGGGCGAACCGGGCGAGCGAGCCGCCCAGTTCACGCCGGCGCAGCATGATGGGCGTCGGCGCGAACGGGCCGTCCTCGCGGCGTTCCCGCTGCGGTGCGGCGGTCCGGGGCGCACGCGAGCGCAGCTCCTCGGCGATGGCGCGCGGGGTCTTGAACAGGAACACGTCCCGGGGCGCGATGGCCAGACCGGATGCCCTGGCCCGGTTGATCACGGTGATCGCGACGATGCTGTCGCCGCCGGCCATGAAGAAGTCGGTGTCCTCGTCCACGGCGGTGCCCGGCAGCGCCTCGGCGAAGATCGCGGTCAGCCGGGCCCGCGCGGACCCGTCCGCCGCCACCGGAGCCTCGTCCTGACGTGCGGCGGCGTGCGCCGCCAGCGCCTTGCGGTCCAGTTTGCCGTTGACCGTGAGGGGCAGTGCGCCGACCGTCAGCACCTGGCCGGGCACCATGTGCGCGGGCAGCTTCTCGCGGAGCAGCGCGGCGAGGCCGGTGGGGGCCCGGCCCACGACGTGTGCGACGAGGTGGTCACCGCCGTCGGCCGGGGTGACGGCCACGTCGACCACACCGTCGAGCTCTCTGACCGCCGCCTCGACCTCGCCGAGTTCGATGCGGAAGCCCTTGAGCTGCACCTGGTCGTCGGCGCGCCCGGCGAACTCCAGCTCCCCGTCGAGGGTGCGGCGGGCGAGGTCGCCCGTGTGGTACATCCGGGAGCCGTCGTTCGCGAAGGGGTCGGCGACGAACCGTGCGGCGGTGAGACCGGGCCGGCCCAGGTAGCCGAGGGACACCTGCTCGCCGGCCACGTAGATGGCGCCGACCCGTCCCGGCGGCACCGGCCGGAGCCGGTCGTCCAGCAGGTAGGTGGTCAGGCCGGGGACCGGGCCGCCGATCGGGCTGACGTCGGCGGTGAGGTCCTCGTCGGTGAGCACCCGGTGGGTGACGTGGACGGTGGTCTCGGTGATGCCGTACATGTTGACCAGTTCGGGCGACCCGGTGCCGTACCGCTCCACCCAGCCGCGCAGCCGCGCGGGGTCGAGGGCCTCGCCGCCGAAGATGATCCGGCGCAGCGCGGTGGCGCGCTGCCCGGCGTGCCGGTCGGCCTCGATGAACTGGTAGAAGGCCGAAGGGGTCTGGTTGAGCACGGTCACCCCGCGCTCGCGCACCAGCCGGTGGAAGTCCACCGGGGAGCGGGTCAGCCCGTAGTCCGGCACCAGCAGCTCGCCGCCGTGCACCAGTGCGCCCCACAGCTCCCAGACGGCGAAGTCGAAGGAGTACGAGTGGAACTGCACCCACACGTCGTCGGGTCCGAACCCCATGGCGGGCCGGGTGTTGGCCAGCAGCGCCACCACACCCGAGTGCGGGACGACGACACCCTTGGGCCGGCCGGTCGATCCGGAGGTGTAGATGACGTACGCGGGATCGTGCGGGTCGGGCCCCGCAGGTTTGGCGGGCGGCTCGCCCGTCGGTGCCGGCTCGTCGCCGAGCACGAGGACCCGGGCCGGTATGCCTGCCCGGTCCAGCAGGGCGGTGAAGCGTTCCCGCTCGCCGGGCAGGACCAGGAGGGCCTGCGGGGCGGCGTCGGTGAGGATGTACTCCAGCCGTTCGTCCGGGTGGGCGAGGTCCAGCGGTACGTAGGCCCCGCCGGCCGAGACGACGGCGACGAGGGCGGTGACCTGCTCCAGGGAACGCGGGACGGCGACGGCGACACGGCGGCCGGGACCGATGCCGGCCGCCCGCAGGGCCGCGGCCAGCCGGTCCTTCGCGGTGGCCAGTTCGCCGTACGTCAGGGAGGCGGCGGCGCCGTCCAGGGCGCAGCGGGTGACGGCGACGGCCGCCGGGTCGCGGTGGGCGGCGGCGTCGAACAGGGCGCCCAGGGTGGCCTGTCCGAACGGCGCGGGGTGCGCGGTGTCCTCGGCGGTCAGCTCATCGGCCGGGGTGCCGGGCCGGGTGAGGAGGCCGGTGAGGGCGCGGGTGAACGTGTCCAGGATCCGCCGGGCGCTCGTCTCCCGAAGGAGCGCCCCGTCGTGGATCAGGTTGAAGCGGGGCCGGCCGTCCGGTGTGCGCTCCACGACCAGCGTCAGCGGGTAGTGCGGGGCTCCCTCGTTGACGATGCCGGTGATGACCAGCTCGTCGCCGGGCTTGCGCAGGCCCGCCACATCCGTCGCGACGTCGAAGACCACCAGGGTGTCGAAGCGGGCGCCGGGGCCCGCCTGCTTGCCGATCCTCGCCAGTGAGACGTGCTGGTGCGCCAGCACCGCGCTCTGGTGTTCCCGGACGGAGGCGAGCAGCTCACCGGCTGTGCTGGTGGCTCCCCAACGGGCGCGTACCGGAATGGTGTTGATGAACAGGCCCACCATGTCGGCGATGCCGGGCACATCGGCGTCGCGGCCGGACACGGTGGAGCCGAACACGACGTCCCTGCCGTGCAGCAGCCCGCCCAGCGTCACCGCCCAGGCGCTGTGCACGGCCGCGCTGAGCGGCACACCGGCCCGACGCGCGGCCGCGTCGATGTCGTACGCGGGCTCGACGGCGATGTCGGCGAAGCGGTCGGACGGGGTGTGCCCCTCGGCGACCAGTGAGGGTCCTGGCAGACCGGCGAGCTGCTCGCCCCAGACCCGGTCGCTCTCCGCGTCGTCGCGTGCGGCGAGCAGGCGTACGTAGTCGGGGAAGCCGCCCGCCCGGTACGCGGCCCCGGGCCGGTGGTACTCGGCCAGCAGGGCGCGGAGCATCGGCGGCACGGACCAGCCGTCGGCGAGGATGTGGTGCACGGTCTGCACCAGCACGGTACGGCCGGGGCCGCCGCGCACGAGCGTGTACCGCATGAGCGGTCCGGCGGCCAGGTCGAATCCGGCGCGGCGGTCCCGTTCGGCGAGGTCGCGCAGTTCGTCGTCGGTGATGCCGGGCCGGTCCAGGACGGTGAAGGGCGCCTCGGCGCCGTTCCGCAGGACGGAGACGACCCGGCCGTCGGCGAGGGCCACGAACCGGGCGGACAGATTGGGGTACAGCGTGAGCAGCCGGGTGGCGGCCGCCTTCAGCCGCCCGGTGTCCACCTCGCCGTCCAGGGTGAGGAGTTGCTGCTCGACGTAGCTGCCCGCCGAGTCGTCGTCGAAGACCGAGTGGAAGTACAGGCCCTCCTGCAACGGGGTCAGCGGCAGGATGTCCCGCAGCCCGGGTCCGTCCAGGGCGTCCACGTCGGCCTGGGTGAGCGGGACGGGGGCGAAGTCGCTGGGCGAGTGCCCGCCCCCGTCGAGCGCGGCGAGAGCGGTCAGGGCGTCCTGGAAGTAGCCGCCGAGGGTGTCGATGTCCTCGTCGGTGAACATGCCGTCGGGCCAGGAGACGGTGGTGACGAGGTGGTGCGGGCCGTCCGTGCCGGGTTCGGCGATCGCGTTGAACTCCAGGGCCCGGGGCAGCCGCATACCCGGGTCGCGCTTCTCGCCCAGCCGGCCGGTGGTGCCGGCGAGCTGCCAGTGGCCGCCGGTGCCCGCGTCGAACCGGCCCAGGTAGTTGAACAGCACCTGGGGTGCGGGCGCGGGTCGCAGGGTGCCGTGCAGGTGGCGCAGGACGCCGTAGGACAGGCCGTTGCCCGGGACCCGGGCGAGGTCCTCCTTCACCGCCTTGAGCGCGGCGGCCAGGCCCGCGGGGGTGGTGAGGTCCGCTGCCGGGCCGGGGTCGACGGTGACCGGGAAGAGGGTGGTGAACCAGCCCACGGTCCGCGACAGGTCGGGCTCGAATCCCGCGGCGTCCGCGACCGCCTGCCCCTCGCGGCCGTGTCCTTCGAGTTCGATGTGGGCGTACGTCTGGTCCTGCCCGAGGTCGCGCCGCCACCGGGCGAGGGCGACCGCGAGCGCGGTGAGCAGGACGTCGTTGACGCCCGCGTGGAACTTCGCGGGGATCTCGCCGAGCAGGGCGGCGGTGGTGCCGGGGCCGGCCGTGAAGGTCCGCGCGCGTTCCCGGGCGACGGTGTCGTCCCCGGTCAGGGGGCGGCGGCCCAGGGGCAGGTCGGGGCCCGGCAGGGGCCTCAGGTAGTGGTCCCGGTCGGCGTCGAAGGTGTCGCGGCCGAGCAGTTCGGCCCATCGGCGCAGCGATGTTCCCTCGCGGGTCAGGTGGACCGGTGTGCCCGAGGTGAACTGCTGCCAGGCGGTGGCGAGGTCGTCCATCAGGACGCGCCAGGAGACGCCGTCGACGACGAGGTGGTGGGCGACGACGGCCAGTTGCCGTGCCTCGCGGCGCCAAACGGCGCGCAGCATCACACCGTTGTCCGGGTCGAGCCCGGCGGTGGCGAGGGCGATACAGGCGTCGAGCGGTTCCTCGCTCGCCTGCCAGGCGGCGACGGCACCGTCCGCCTCGGGTATGTGGAAGCCCCAGTGCTCGCCCCGCACCAGTCGGGCGCGCAGCATCTCGTGCCGGCGGAGCACCGCGGTGAGGACCTCGTCCAGTGCGTCGTCGGTCAGCTCCGCCGGGGTGTTCAGCACCACGGACTGCACGAATCCGTCGATCGCGTCCGTGGCCTCGCCGAGCCACCGCACGATGGGTGTTCCGGGGACGGGTCCGGTCGCCTCGTCGTCGTCCCGGGCGGTGGAGACGTCCTCGCGGCTCGCGGCCGCCGCCAGTTCACCGAGGACGCTGTGGGTGAAGATCTGGCGTGCCGTGACATGGAGACCGGCCTTGCGCAGGGCGCTCAGCAGGGATATCGCCAGAATGCTGTCGCCGCCGAGCCGGAAGAAGTCCTGGTCGACGCCGACCGTGTCCAGCCGCAGCACCTCCGCCACCGCCGCGCACACGGCGCGTTCCTCGTCGGTGACGGGCGCGGTGACCGGCCCGGTGGTGAGCACCGGTTCGGGCAGCGCGGCCCGGTCGGTCTTGCCGTTCGCGGTGAGCGGGAAGGCGTCCAGCACGACGGTGTGGGCGGGCACCATGTACTCCACCATGTGCGCCTCGGCCCACGTCCTGACCTCGTCCGGCGTCAGCGCCTCGCTGCCGGCGGCGGGGATCACGTACGCCACCAGGTAGGTGCCTCCCGCCGTGTTCTTCCGGGCGACGACGCAGGTGTTCCGGACCCGTGGGTGCTCGGCGAGCGATGCCTCCACGTCCTCGATCTCCAGCCGCATGCCGCGGATCTTGACCTGGTTGTCGGCGCGGCCGAGGAAGTCCAGTGAGCCGTCCGGGGTGAAACGGGCGAGGTCGCCGGTCCGGTAGAGCCGGGAGCCGTCCCGGGCGAAGGGGTCGGCCACGAACCGGGACGCGGTCAGCCCGGGGGCGTTGACGTAGCCGCGGCCCAGGAGCAGTCCGCCCGCGTACAGTTCGCCGCCGACCCCGGTGGGCACCGGACGCAGTTCACCGTCCAGTACGTAGAGCCGGGTGTTGGGGTTGGCCCTGCCGATGGAGGTCGACAGGCGCTCCGCCTCGCCCCGGTAGACGATGTGGGAGACCCCGATCGTCGTCTCGGCGGGGCCGTAGCCGTGGTACAGGGGGATGTCGAGGCGGGTGCGGAAGCGCTCGTACAGCTCGGGGGTCAGTACCTCGCCGCCGCACCAGACGTGCCGCAGGCTGTCCAGCCGTCCCGATTCGCCGGTCATCTCCAGCAGTACGTCGAGCATGGAGGAGACCAGGTAGGTGAAGGTGACCCGGTGTTCGGCGATGACGCTCAGCAGGTGGTGCGGGTCGCGCTCGCCGCCCGGCCGCAGGACCACCAGCCGGGCGCCGGTCACCAGCGGCAGGAAGATCTCGTTGACGGAGATGTCGAAGGACAGCGGCGCCTTGAACAGGGACGCGTCGTCGTGGCCGAAGCCGAGGATCTCGTGGGCCTGCCACAACAGCCTTTCGCTGATGGACTCGTGACGGATCATCGCGCCCTTGGGACGCCCGGTCGAGCCGGAGGTGAAGATCACGTAGGCGAGGGCGGCTCCGGGGACGGCGACGTCCGGCGCCTCGGCGGGGTGAGCGGCGAAGGCCCAGGCGCCGAGGTCGACGGCCACGGCTTCCGGCTCGTCCGGGGCGCGCTCGCCCGAGCTGTTGAGCTGGAGGACGATCCGGGCGTCCTCGGCGACGGCGGCCCGCCTCTCCGCGGGCCACAGCGGGTCGAGCGGTACGAACGCGCAGCCCGCCCGGAGCACTCCGAGCAGGGCGATGACCATGTCGGCTGACCGGCCGAGCGAGATGCCGACGACCTGTTCGGCGGTGAGCCCGCGCGCGACGAGGTCGTGGGCCAGCTGGCCCGACAGCTCATCGGCTTGACGGTAGGTCAGGGTCCGGTGCCGGTCCACGATCGCTACGGCGTCCGGTCGGGTCCGCGCCTGCTCGCGGAAGAGTTCCATGACCGTGGGGCGGTCCCGGTCCGCTTCGGTGTCGTTCCAGCGGGCCAGGTCCGCGATCCGGGCGGCGGCGCCGGACGGGGCGATGGTGCCCAGCGGCCGGTCGGGGAAGTCGGCGAGGTCGTCCAGGGCGAGCTGCGCGGCGGCCCGGTCCACGCCCTCGGGGAGCGTGATGCTCCGGCCGTCCGCGCAGGCCTCCCAGCCGGCGGGTGCCGAGCCGCCGTTGTCGGCCCGGGCCAGCACATCGGCGAAGAGCGTGGCGGGGGTCAGCCCGATCCCCTCCGGGCTCCGGCCGGTCGCCCAGTACGCCAGCCCGATGGCGCAGGCTTCGGCGAGGGTCCGGTCGTCGCGGTCCCCGGTCCGCCGCCGCAGGGCTGCCAGACCCTGGGGGGAGAGCCGCACGAGGTGATCGCTCGGTTCCGACATCGAGGACTCCGCTTCTCTTCCGAGGTATTTAGCCGAGCCTAACCTAACTAAGCGTGCCCTAACTGCCTTCTCGCCAAGCCCGCCACAAGCGCGCGTACCGGCCACCCAGAGCGACCAACTCCTGGTGGGAGCCCTGCTCCACGACGCGGCCCGCGTCCAGGACGGCGATCCGGTCCGCCGCCATCGCCTGGGTCAGCCGGTGCGCCACGAACAGCGTCGTGCGCCCCGCGCATGCCGCCAGAACGGCGCGTTCCAGCTCCGCGGCGCCCTCGCTGCCGGCCTCGGCCGTGGACTCGTCGAGCACCACCACCGGCGAACGGGCCAGCACCAGACGGGCCAGAGCGATCTGGGCCACCTTGGTCACGTCCAGCCGCTCACCGCCCTCGCCGACCGCGGTGCGCAGCCCCTCCGGCAGCCCCTGGACCCATTCCCCGGCGCCGGCCGTCCGCAGGGCGGCCAGCAGTTCGGCGTCGCTCGCCTCCGGCGCGGCCAGCCGCAGATCGTCGGCGAGCGGGCCGGAGAACACATGGGTCTCCTGCGTCAGAATGCTCACCAGGGCCCGCGCGCCCGCCTCGTCCAGGTCCGCGAGATCGGTCGGCCCGATGCGCACCGAACCCGACTGCGGGGTGCCGATCCCCGCGATCAGCGCGGCCAGCGTCGACTTGCCGGCGCCCGTCGCCCCCACCAGCGCCAGGGAGCCGCCCGCCGGAATCGTCAGGCTCACGTCGTACAGGACGGGCTCATCGGTGTCGGGGTAACCGAACGTCAGCCCCCGCACCGTCACGGGATACGGGACATCCTGGGCCGCCGTCACGGAGGCGTCGCCCACCAGCCGGTCCTCCGCGTCCTCCCCCAGCACCCCGACCAGGCGGGTCAGGCTCGCGCCCGACTTCTGCGCCTCGTCGAAGGTGAACATGATCGCGCCGAGCGGGGTGAACAGCCGGTGGAACATCAGCGGTGCCGCCGACACCTCGCCCAGAGTGGCCGCGTCGCCCTCCAGCAGGGCGTACCCCACCAGCAGGATCAGGACCAGGCCGATGAACTCGGCGCGGTTCTCCCGGCCGACGAACCGGCCGAAGAACCGGAACACCTCGATACCCAGATCCCGCACCCGCCACGACTCGGCGTCGACCTTCTCGCGGAACGCGTCCTCCAGGCGGTAGGCCCGGACGGTGTCGATTCCGTTCAGGCCGCTGATCAGCGCCTGGGCGCGGTCGGCCTGGGCCGTGCGCTGCTTGCGGTAGAGCGGGGCGGAGCGGGGCAGGTACCAGCGCAGCGCCAGCGCGTACGCCGGCAGCGCCCCGGCGCCCGCCAGGCCGAGCCGCCAGTCCAGGCCGAACATGCCGACGGTGGCGATGGCGACGAGCACACCCGCCGAGAACACGGTGGGGATCGCGCTCCGGATGCCCCGGGAGAGCACGGCGACGTCGTCGCCCACCCGGGAGAGGACATCGCCGCGGCCGACCTGCTCCAGCCGCGCGCTCGGCATGCCCAGCACCGCCCGGACGGCGCCTTCCCGCAGGGTGGCCAGCAGGCCGGCGCCCAGTCGTCCGATCAGATAGGTCGAAGCGGCGGTGGCCGCCGCGCCGAGCAGCGCGGCGGCCACCATCAGCGCCCCGACCCTCACCAGCACCGCACGCGACTCGCCGTCCACGACCCCGTCGACCACCTGGCCGAGCAGCAGCACCGGGAGCACCTGGAGCGCCGCCCCGGCCACGGTGGTGAGGAGGGTCGCGGCCGTCAGCCACGGCACCGCGCGGCAGTGCGCGGCGAGCCAGCGGGTCGCCTCACCGCCCGTCGCCGTACGCAGGGCCGACGGGGACTCGGTGCGGGTGCCGGTGGTGCTCACCCGGACGCCCGGAGGGGCCGGTGGGGGGTGGGGGCGGCTTCGGTCACTTAGCGGCCGCCGCCTTCACGAGCTCGTCGACCGCGTACGGCATGGACAGCAGCGTGCCCTGGGAGATGGCGGCGCCGACGGCCGGGCCCTCGCTGTCCAGCAGGTAGGACACCCGCCCCTCCTTGAACGCCTTGAGGTTGCTGAAGAGCTTCGACTTCTTCAGGGCCTCCTGGTCGGCCTTGTCGTTGATGACGAAGATTCGGTCGACGTCGACGAGGTCCATGCGCTCCGGGGACAGCTTGGTGTAGAACTTGCCGCCGGCGATCTTGTCGATCTCCGTGTCGCCCTGGTAGCCGATGCCCGTCAGCAGGCGGCCGCGTACGTCGGTGGTGGTGAAGGGGGCCACCGAGTTGTCGTACCAGGACAGCGGGACGGCGGTCTGCTTCGCGAACTCGGGGTGCGCCTTCGCGGCGGCGTCCAGCTTCTCCTGGATGCCGGCCACCATCGCCTTGCCCTCCTTCTCCTTGCCGAGCGCCTTGGCGATGTGCTCCGCGTTGTCCTGCCACGGCGCGCTGAAGGGTTCCTTCTCGGCCTTGGTGCGGCCCACCGTCGGGGCGATCTTCGACAGCTTGTCGTAGGCGGCCCGGTCGATCTCGGAGTAGACGGCGATGATCAGGTCCGGCCGCAGGGCCGCGATCTTCTCGTAGTTGGGGCCGGCGTCCCCGTTCTTCATGATGACCTCGGGGCGGGCGTCGCCCCACTGGTCCTTCACCCAGGGCCACTGGGTGTTGATGTCGGGGGTCTTGCCCTCGGGGTTGGGGTACTGGTCGACCATGCCGACCGGCTTGATGCCGAACGCCAGGATGTCCTGGTCGTCGGTGTAGCCGACGGAGACGACCCGCTCAGGGGCCTTGGTGATCTTCGTGGATCCGAACGCGTGCTCCACGGTGACGGGGAACGCTCCGCCGGCCGAGGCCGCCGGGGCCTTGTCGTCCGCCTTGCCCTGCGAGTCGGAGCCGCAGCCCGCGAGGAGGCCGACGCCGAGGGCCGCCGCGGTCACTACCGCCGCCACCCGCCGCCATGACCTGGTGGGCGTCGTTCTGTCGAGGAGCATCCGAATCCCTTGCTTTCACGCTGTCGCTGAGGCCCTTCACAAGGGCAGGCAAACCTTACCCCGATCAAGTGAGGCAAGCCTAGCCTTACTGATCAGCTTCCTTGCTTGGAAGCCCAGTTGACCTGTACGTGCGTGCGCCCGATGGGCACGATGAGCGGACGGTCGCCGACCGGGTCGTCGATCACCATGGCGCGCAGCCCGAACGCCTCCTCCAGCAGCCCGGCCGTGATCACGTCACGGGGGTGGCCCTGAGCCAGGATCGAGCCCTCGCGCATCACCACGAGGTTGTCGCTGTAGCGCGTGGCGAGGTTGAGGTCGTGCAGCACCATCACCACGGTGCACCCCGACTCGTGGAGGTCGTCCACCAGATCGAGTACATCGATCGCGTGCGCCAGGTCCAGGTAGGTGGTGGGCTCGTCCAGCATCAGGAGGTCGGTGCCCTGAGCCAGGGTCATGGATATCCACACCCGCTGGCGCTGACCCCCGGACAGCGAGTCGACGGGCCGGTCGGCGAGGTCGGCCACCCCGGTCATGGCGAGCGCCCGCCGCACGATGTCCGCGTCGTCCGAGGACCACTGCCGCAGCCAGCTCTGGTGCGGATGGCGCCCCCGGGCGACCAGGTCCGACACCGTCAGCCCCTCGGGCGCGACGGGTGCCTGGGGCAGCAGGCCGAGCTTCTTCGCCACGTCCCTGGTGCGGAGGCCGGCGATGTCCTCGCCGTCCAGCACGACGGCGCCGCCGGCCGGCTTCAGCAGCCGGGTCAGGGTGCGCAGCAGCGTCGATTTCCCGCAGCCGTTGGGCCCGATGACGGTGGTGACCACCCCGGAGGGGATCTCGACGTCGAGGCCGTCGATGACGGTCCGGCCGCCGTAGCCGACCGTGATGCCTCTGGCCGCCAGCCGTGGGACGTCGCCGCCCACCGCCTCGGTCCGGGTGATGGTGCGGTGTGCGGCCACTGGCCCCCCTCTGCTCGGGTTGTCCGACTCGTCTGTCATTACCTGAGGTTCGCCCGTACCAGCAGGTACACCAGGAAGGGTCCGCCGATCGCGGCGGTGACCACGCCGACCGGCAGGGCGATGGGCAGGGCCGTACGGGCGATCAGGTCGGACCCGGTCAGCAGCAGCCCGCCCACCAGGCCGGAGGCCGCCATCGGTGGTGTCGGGTGCCTCGCCAGGCGCATCGCCACCTGCGGGGCGACGAGCGCGACGAAGGGGACGGGTCCCGCCGCGCTCACCGCGGCGGCGGCCAGCAGGACCGCGCACAGCAGCATGACGGCCCGCACCCGGGTGATCCGGACGCCGAGCCCCGCGGCGACCTCGTCACCGAGGTGCAGCGGCTTGAACTGGAAGGCCAGGCAGATCACCACGGCCAGCAGGGCGAGGGTGCACCAGAGCGCCACCCGGACCTCTCCCCAGGACCGGTTGTCCAGGGAACCGACCAGCCAGGCCTGGGCCCGCGCGACATCGCGGATGTCGGCCGACACGAGCAGCCAGGTGGTGATCGCCTGCATCGCGGCGCTCACCGAGATGCCGATGAGGATGAGCCGGAAGCCGTCGATCCCGCGCCGCCAGGCCAGGAAGTACACCAGGAGTCCCGTGCCGAGACCGCCCAGGAGCGCGGCCGCCGACAGGCCCACCGCCTCGGTGACCGCCGCCGCGGCCCCGCCGGAGACGGTGACCAGGAAGACGGCGACCGCGCTCGCGCCGCCGGTGATGCCGAGGATGTCGGGGCTGGCCAGCGGATTGCGCGCGACGGACTGGGTGATCGCGCCGGAGACGCCCAGTGCGACGCCGACGACGAGCCCGGCCAGGGCGCGCGGCATCCGCAGGTCCATGATGACGAACTCGTCGACCGGCTCGCCCCGGCCGAGGATCGTGGCGATCACCCGGGACAGGCCGATCGGGAAGTCTCCGACGCCGATGGACAGGCAGAACACCAGAAAGGCCGCCGCCGCCAGCAGCAGGGTGACCAGGACGAGCCAGGGCCGCCAGACGAACGAGACCCGGCCGACGCGGACGCCCGCCGCCATCGATGGCTTCAACTCCGTGCCGTTCATGCGCTCCTGAACTTTCCGCGCCAGACCAGCGCCGCGAAGAACGGGGCGCCGAGCAGGGAGACGACGACGCCCGCGTCCAGCTCGCCCGGCCGCACCACCAGGCGCCCGACGATGTCGCACACCAGCAGGACGACCGCTCCGAGCAGGCCCGCGTACGGCACCAGCCAGCGGTAGTCGGGCCCGGCCAGATACCGGGCGACATGGGCCACCATGAGCCCGAGGAACGCGATGGGCCCGCAGGCCGCCGTGGCCGCGCCCGCCAGCAGGGTGATGGAAACGATGCCGATCGTCCGGCTCAGCGCGATGTTGACACCGAGCCCGCGCGCCACGTCGTCACCGAGGTTGAGGAGGTTCAGCGAGGGCAGCATGACCAGGGCCAACACCAGCCCGACCACGACGAACGCGGTGACGGGCCAGATGACGTCGTAGCCGACCCCGGTCACCGAGCCCGCGTTCCAGAACCTCAGCGCGTTCAGGGACTTCGTGTCGGTGAGCGCCACGGCCGTGGTCATCGCCGCGAGGAAGACGGTGACGCCCTGCCCCGCCAGAGCGAGCGTCAGCGGGTTGCCGGCACCCCTGCCGATGCTCGAAAGACCGAACACGACGACCCCGGCGACCGCCGCCCCGAGGAAACCGAACCACAGGTACAGGAGCGGGTCGGTGAAGCCGAACACGGCGATCACCGACACCACGGCGAACGAGGCGCCGGCGTTGACCCCCACCAGCCCGGTGTCGGCGATCGGGTTGCGCGTGTATCCCTGGATCAGCGCACCGCCGACGCCGAGCGCGATGCCGGCCACGATGCCGAGCACCGTGCGGGGCACCCGTACGGTCCGCACGATCAGCCGGATCTCGGAGAGCCGCTGATCGGATTCCGGGGCCGCGAACAGGCCGTGCCACACCTCGGCGGGGGTGAGCGAACGCGCCCCGACCACCAGGGACAGCGCCCCCACCAGCAGGACGGCCGCGGCAAGCGCGCCCAGACCCACGACCCGCCGGTGACGGGCCCGAGTCATGCCCCCGGGCACGGGGCGCTCCACTGCAGTCGTGCTCATGTCGACGTACGTTATCCCTCTGATCCACCGGGACGGCGGCCGGGCACCGCTCCCCGCAGGGGGTGCCCAAGCCCTGTCCGGCCCTACGGTCTGCTGCTGGTTCGGTCGGTGACCGGCCGGGCCTCGTCGGGCGCGGACTTGACGCTCCGGTCCAGCACCGAGTCGAGGATCTCGCCGACCCTGATCGCGGTGTTGGACAGCAGGGCGGAGGTGATGCCGTGGGTGTGCTCCGTGCCGCCCTGGAGGTAGATCCCGCAGTCCAGCCCGGCGCCGGTGGCGATGCGGTAGTCCCGTTCGACGCGGACCCGGCCCTCCTCGTCGCGCAGGCAGTGCTCCCCGACCTGCCCCAGGAGGCCGAGGGGGTCGGCGGGGCTGTAGCCGGTGGCGAACACCACGACGTCGGCGTCCAGCAGGGTCTCCTCGTCCGTGACGAGGGACTTCACCGTGGCGCGGACCTTGTCCGGCGTCTCCTTGACCTCGGTGAGGCGGGACACGTTGAGGAAGCGCAGCCGCTCGGTGCCGAGCACCTTCTCCTGGTACATCTGCCGGTACAGGTCGTCGATCAGGTCGATGTCGACCACCGAGTAGTTGGTGTTGCCGTGGTAGTCCATCAGCTTGCGCTTGACGGGCTCCGGCGCCGCGTAGAACTCGTCCACCGCGTCCGGGTCGAAGATCTTGTTGGCGAAGCTGCTGTCGTCGGCGGGGCTGTAGCCGTAGCGGGAGAAGACCGCGCATATCTCGGCGCTGGGGAAACGGCGGTGCAGATAGGCGACGTTCTCGGCGGCGCTCTGCCCGGCGCCCACGACGACGAAGCGGGAGGGCGAGGTGCCGTCCAGTTCTCCGACCCGGGCGAGGAGTTCGGAGTTGTGCCAGACCCGGTCGCCGCGCTCCACGCCCTCCGGGACGCGGGGGCGCAGCCCGGTTCCGATGACGAGGTTGCGGGCGCGGTGGACGGTGAGCCCCTCCCCCGAGCGGACCGTGACATCCAGGAACTCCACTGCTCCGTCCCGGACGACCTGGGTGACGCCGACGACCTCGTGGTCGTAGGAGACCATGCCGGCGACCTGCGCGGCGGCCCACTCGAAGTACTCGTGGAACTCGACCCGCAGCGGGAAGAGGTTCTTGTGGTTGATGAAGTCGATCAGGCGTCCCTTGCTCTTCAGGTAGCAGAGGAAGCTGAACTCACTGGAGGGGTTGCGGAGCGTCACCAGGTCCTTGAGGAAGGAGACCTGCATGGTGGCGTCGTCGATGAGCATGCCGCGGTGCCAGCCGAAGCGGGGCTGCTGCTCGAAGAATTGGGCGGTCACCGCCCTCTGCGTCCCGGAGCGCGCGTTGTGCTCACTGATCGCGATCGCCATGGCCACATTGGACGGGCCGAAGCCGATACCAATGAGGTCGTGGACCGCTGGTGCGTCGCCAGGACGAGCCTGTGACATGTCACTCCCATCGTGCGGGGAAGCCGCCTGTCGGATGTGGGGAACGGGCGTAGATACGGGCACGCCGACGGAGCGACCCGATGAACTTAGGTGAGCCTAAGCTAATCCGTCAACGCTGTCGACAGGCCGGATTCGGACAGCCCCGTCACTGAATCGCCCCAACTGGGGCACCTTATGCGCCTGTTGCGAGATAAGGTAAGCCTTGCTTTACTGGGCCCGCTCTGTTTCTACCTTGAGGAGGAACCCCCATGCGGGTCGTCATGTTCGGTTACCAGACCTGGGGGCACCGCACCCTGCAAGCCCTCCTGGACTCCGAGCACGACGTGGCGCTGGTCGTCACTCATCCCAGGAGTGAGCACGCCTACGAGAAGATCTGGAGCGACTCCGTCGCGGACCTCGCCGAGGAGCACGGCGTTCCGGTGCTCATCCGCAACCGGCCCGACGACGACGAGCTGTACGAGCGGCTCAAGGAGGCCGACCCGGACGTCATCGTGGCCAACAACTGGCGTACCTGGATTCCGCCGCGCATCTTCGCGCTGCCCCGCCGGGGCACCCTGAACGTCCACGACTCGCTGCTGCCGAAGTACGCCGGCTTCTCGCCGCTGATCTGGGCGCTCATCAACGGCGAGACCGAGGTGGGCGTCACCGCGCACATGATGAACGACGAGCTGGACGCGGGCGACATCGTCCGCCAGGAGTCCGTCCCGGTCGGGCCCGCGGACACCGCGACGGACCTCTTCCACAAGACCGTCGACCTGATCGCCCCGGTCACCACCAAGGCGCTCGCCAGGATCGCCGACGGGCAGACGGAGTTCACCCCGCAGGACCGCTCGCAGGCGACCTTCTTCCACAAGCGGTCCGAGGAGGACATCCGGATCGACTGGACCTGGCCCGCCGAGGACCTGGAGCGTCTGGTGCGCGCCCAGTCGGCGCCGTACCCCAGTGCCTTCGCCTTCCACCGGGGCAAGCGGATCGAGGTCGTCACCGCGGTCGTGTCCGAGGGCCGCTACGGCGGGACGCCCGGCCGGATCTTCTACCGCGAGGGCGAGGGCGTGGTGATCGTGGCCGGCGCCGACGCCCGCACCGGCCGCAACCGCGGTCTGGCCATCACGCGGGTGCGGACCGAGGACGGCCGGGAGCTGCCCGCGACGGAGTACTTCACGTCCATGGGCGGCTATCTGACCAGCCGTCCCTGACCCGGCAGCGGTCACCACGCCTGCCGGGGCGGCCCCGCGTGCGGCCGCCCCGGCAGGTTCGCGCGTGGGCCCTCAGTCCGCCGCGGGGACCAGCTCGCGGTCTTCCGCCCGCCCCTCCCCGGCCGGCGGGGCGGAGCGCCGCAGGACGGTGAGGGCGATGACGACCGCGGCGAGCAGGAGCCCGGCACCGAGCGTCAGGCCCAGCCCGAACCCGTCGTTGAGGCTCCGCGGCGTGACGTCCTGGCCGGTGCGGTGGCCGGCGGCGGCTCCGAGCGCGGCGAGCCCGAGCGAGGCGCCGATCTGGCGTGAGCTGCTGAGCAGGCCGGACGCCGTTCCCGCCTCGTGCGGCGCGACGCCCGCGGTGGCGAGGGAGACGACCGGGCCGAGGCAGAGCCCGAAGCCGGTCCCGGTGACGAGCGACGGACCGAGGATGTCGGTGGCGAAGGCCCCGTCGACGCTGATCAGCCCGAACCAGGCGAGCCCGGTGGCGGTGAGGAGCCCCCCGGCGACCAGGAGGGTGCGGCCGGCGAACCGGTAGCCCAGTCTCACGGCGAGCACCGAGCCGGCGACGATCGCGAGGGCGAACGGCAGGAACATGACGCCGGTCGCGGCAGGACCCTTGCCGAGGACCCGCTGGAGGTAGAGCGAGGCGAAGTAGAAGGCCGAGGTCATGGCCGCGCCCGCCAGCAGGTTGTAGAGGTTCGCGCCGGCGACCGAGCGGTTGGCGAACAGGCCGAGCCGGACCAGCGGTTCGCGCGAGGTGGTGCGCTCGACCTGCACGAAGGCGGCCAGCAGGGCGACGGCCGCCGCCAGCGTGGTCAGGGTGGCCGCCGAGGTCCACGCGTACCGGTCGGTGCGGACCACGCCGAACACCAGCAGCGTCATGCCCGCCGTGACCAGGAGGCCGCCGAGCACGTCCGGCCGGCCTCCGCGAGCGGCGGGCGCACCCGCGGCGACGCCGCGCCACGCCAGCGCCAGGGCGCACGCGGCCATCGGCACGTTCACGAACATCACCCAGCGCCAGTCGGCGTACTCGGTGAGCAGGCCGCCGATCAGGACGCCGAGGGCGCCGCCCGCCGCGTTCGCCGCGCTCCACACCCCGAACGCCCGTATCCGGCCCCGCCCCGAGGGAAAGGTACGGGTGAGCAGGGCCAGTGCGGCCGGCGCCAGGGCCGCGGCCCCGACGCCCTGGGCGGCGCGGGCGGCGACAAGCTGGCCCGGCTCCTGGGCGAAGCCGCCGGCGAGCGAGGCGAGGCCGAAGAGGGCGAGGCCGAGCAGCAGGACCCGCTTGCGGCCGTACCGGTCGGCCGCCTTGCCGCCCAGCAGGAGCAGCCCGCCGAAGGTGAGCGCGTAGGCGTGGATCACCCAGGTCAGACCGGCCTCGCCGAAGCCGAGCCCGGTGGCGATCTGCGGGAGTCCGACGTTCACGACGGACAGGTCCAGCGACACCATGAACTGCACGACGGCCACCGCCGCGAGGGTCATCCCCGGCCGGACAGTGGGTTGTTGCGTCATCACGTACTCCGTTCCCCGATGTTTCCGCGCACGCTCGCGCCTGCCCCGGAACGACTTTCCGAACGCGTTCCTAAAGTAGCACCGCACGGCCGGGGGGAAACGGGAGTGGCTGGAAACGTGCCCGTCGCGAGAGGGGCGGGGACGGGGCGGCATGATGGGGCGATGCCCCGAACGACCTCAGCCAACGGCCGCACCGGCCGGCCCCCCGTGACCTCGCGCGCGCAGATCCTGGCCGCCACCCGCACGCTCATCGACCAGGACGGGTGGGAGAAGCTGACCATCCGCAGGCTGGCCGCCGAACTCGGCGTCGGGGCGACCACCCTCTACCACCACATCCGCAACAAGGACGACCTGCTGATCCTGCTGCTCAACGACCACATCGACCGCATCGAGCGCCCAGAGCTGCCCGCCGGCCCGCGCGAGCGGATCCTCACGGCGGCCCTCGCGATGCACGAGGCGCTCAGCGCCTGGCCGTGGGCGGCCGAGGTCCTGACCGAGGACGGCTTCGTCGGACTCCTCGACGAGGGAGCACTGTGGATGGTCGAGGCCATCGTGGCGGGGGCCGACGACCACGGATGCACACCGGAGCAGACCGTCGATCTCTTCCGGGCCGTCTGGTACTTCACCGTCGGCGAGGTCCTGGTCCGGGCACGCTCCGCGCACCGCCGGGCGGAGGCGGCGGCGGGGCGCGTGGTCTTCCGGGAGTCCTTCGACGCCTCCCGCGTCCCTCGTCTGGCCGCCATCGGCGGCCGCTGGGCGGAGCTGGCCGCCCGGGACGCCTACCCCGAGGGGCTGCGCATCCTCGTGGACGGGCTGCTCGCCCGTGCCGTGCCGGCGGCGGGAGGCACAACCGGCTGAGCGGGGGCGGCCGCACGGCCACTCCCGCTCAACTCGACGACCGCAAGAGGCGTTACGCCTTCCTGGGCTGGGTTCGGGGCAGTCTCGTCGCCGCCACGGCGGCGAACAGGCAGAAGCCGAGCACCCACCAGAAGGTGGCGCCGAAGGCCGAGGACACGTCCGTGCCGTGGGCGGCCAGCCGGTTCTGGAGGATCACCGCCAGGGCCGCCGTCCCGAGCGAACCGCCCACGGTGTTCAGCAGGTTGAGCGCCCCGGCCGCCCGCGGCAGGTGTTCGGGCTCGATGCGGCTGTAGACGATGTTCATCACGGGCGCGCCGACCATCGACATCCCGAAGCCCCGGACCACCAGAGCCGCGGCGATCACCGCGTCCGGGACCCCATGGCCGAGCCAGGTGAACGGAGCCGTCCCGAGGAGGATCAGGACGATGCCGGACACCACCAGGCTCCTCGGCGCGACCTTGCTGATCGTCCGGTTGACGAGCACCGAACCGGCCGCCGCGCCCAGCCCCTGGGGGGCGAGCAGCAGCCCGGCCTCCCACGCCGACATGCCCCGGCCCGACTGGAAGTACAGCGGCAGCAGGAACATCGTGCCGAACACCGAGGCCCCGAGCACCACCAGCGCGAGGGCGGCGGCGCCGAAGGGCGGCCGGGTGAACAGCCGGGGGTCGACCAGCGGGGTGCCCCGGGTCCGCAGCCCGTGGACGGTGAACGCGGCGAGCATCACCAGGCCGGCCGCCACACCGATGGTGGCCGGCAGCGGGCGGCTGTGGGCGACCTCGGTCAGCCCGTACACCAGCACCGCGAGACCGGGTGAGAGCAGCAGGGCGCCGCGCAGGTCGAACGCCGTCCGGCGGGCGGCCGGCGCCACCACCGGCACGTAGCGGCGCGCGAGCAGTGCCGCCGCGCCACCGATCGGCAGGTTGATCAGGAACAGCCAGGGCCACGGCGCCACGGCGAGGACGGAGCCGCCGGCCAGTGGCCCGAACACCGGTGACAGCAGCGGGACGACGGCGACGACGCTGATCACCCGCCCGGTGCGCCCCGGGCCCGCGACGCGGGCCAGCAGCGCCTGGCCGGTCGCGGGCAGCAGTCCCCCGCCCAGGCCCTGGACCACGCGGAACACGATGAGGCTGGTCACCGACCAGGCCGAGGCGCACAGCACCGAGCCGAGCAGGAACACGCCCACCGCCACGAGCCAGGTCCGCCGGCCGCCGAACCGGTCGGCCAGCCAGCCGGACGCGGGTACGGCGGCGACGATCGCCAGCAGGTAGGCGGTGGAGACCCACTGGATCTCGGCGACGGACGCGTCGAACTCCTCGGTCAGGCGGTCGAGTCCGACGCTGACGATGGTGGCGTCCAGCGAGGCCATGAACGTGCCGAGGACCAGGATGAACGCGATCCGCAGCAGGTCCTTGTCGACGCGGTCGGCGGGCGGGGCGCTCTGCTCGCTCATCGGTTCTCCAGCAGGCCGCGCACGTCGGCGTCGAGGTGCTCGTCCAGGGAGCGGAGCAGGTCGAGCAGTTGCCCGGCGAGTCCGTCGACGTCCGTGCCGGCCCGGTGGGCGAGCACGCCGGTCCAGCCGTCGCCGTCCGGCATGACGGTCAGGGTGGCGGGGTGGTGGGTGGACTCGCGGAATCGGGTGGCGGTCACGGTCAGGCCGGGGGCCGGTTCGCGCAGGCGGTCCGGGTCGACGGGGTAGTTCTCGAACACCACCATGCTGTCGAACAGCCTGCGCCGTCCGGTGATCCGCTCCAGGTCGGAGAGGGCCACGTGGTGGTGCTCGACCAGCGCCCGCTGGCGGCTCTGGAGGCCGGCGAGCACCTCGGCGAGCGTGCCCTCCAGCCTCGCCCGCACCGGCACGGTGTTGGCCAGCAGCCCGACGATCTCCTCGACGCCCTCCAGCTCCGGGGGACGGCTGGAGACCATGGCGCCGAAGCACACGTCCCGGTGGCCGGACCGCCGGGCGAGCAGCACCGACCACGCGCCCTGCACCAGGGTGTTCGGGGTCAGTCCGCGCCCGGCGGCGAGCCGGGTGAGCCGGTCCACGAGTGCCGCGTCGAAGGTGATGACCTCGGGCTCCTGCCAGGCGGGGCCGCTCTCGCCGCCGCCCAGGTAGTCGCCCTCGGGCAGGCCTTCGAGTTCGGCCGCCCAGGCGTCGAGGTCCGGCTCGTGCCCGGCCGACCAGCTCAGGTAGTCGGCGAAGGGGACGGGGGCCGGCAGCTCCGGTGCCGCGTTCCGCGTCCTCGCCGTGTACAGGGCGAAGAGTTCACCGAGGATGCGCGGTGCCGACCAGCCGTCGGAGAGCGCGTGATGGCTGGTCAGGACGAGGTCGGCGCGCTCGGGGCCCAGCCGGATCACGGTGATCCGGTAGAGCGGGCCCTGCGCCAGGTCGAACGGTTCGGCGAGGTCGGCGGCCAGCACCTCGTCGGCCGGTGCGCCGGTGACCCGGAACTCCGGCCGGGGCGCTCGCGGGATCACCGCGAGCGAGGCGGGGAACACCGCGCCCAGGTTCGGGTGCCGGGCCAGCAGGTCGTCGCCCGCCGCCCGCAGCGCTTCCGTGTCGAGCCGGCCCGCGAGCGAGAACACCGACTGCACGGTGTACGGGTCGGGGCGCTCGGTGCGCGAGTGCCGCAGCATCACCTCCTGCAAGGGGCTGAGCGGCTGGACGGCGGCGACCGGCCGGTCCCCGAGCGCACTGATCTCGGGGGCGTCGGCGACCCGCAGCAGCGCGGTCCGCAGCCGCTGGGCCAGGTCCTCGATCTCCGCCCCGGTGAACAGCGCGGCCGGCCAGGTGATCCGCACCCCGAGCGCGTCGTCGCGCACCAGGGCGTTGACCATCAGGCTGTACGGCAGGGGCATCGCTCCGGAGCCGTTGGAGCCGAGCGGGTCGGCGTCCGGGGCCGGCTGCCAGGGCATCTCGCTGTCCGGGGCGCCGGGGTACTGGCCGAGGTAGTTCCAGGCGATCTCCGGCCGGACCGGGCCGAGCAGTCCGGCCGCGGTGAGGATGCCGTGTCCGAGGCCGTCGCCCTGGGCGCGCAGCCGCTCCCGGACCGCCGGCACGTCGTCGTCCGCGTCGAGGCGTACGGGGTGGATCGCGGTGAACCAGCCGACGGTCTGGGAGAGGTCGACCTCGCGCGGCCGGCCGTGGCTCTCCAGGGCGACCAGGAGTTGCGGTGTGCCGCGCCAGTCCCGTACCGCCTGGGCGAGCGCGGTCAGGAGCACGGCGTCCGGGGTGGTGCGGTGGGCGGCCGGCAGGGTCGTGATCAGGGCGCGGGTGGCGTCGGCGTCGAGCCGGATCTCGTGGTGCGCGGCGGTGTCCACGGTGTCCCGGGCGGGGTCGAGCGGGCGGGTGAGCGGCGCGGTGGCCGTCATCCGCCGCCAGTGCGGGAGTTCGTCCCGCCGGTCGGCGTCGCGCAGGGTCCGGGCCCAGCCGAGGAACGACTGGCCGTGCCGGGTCAGTTCGCCGCCGCCGTGGGCGTGCTCCAGGTCGTCCAGGATGATGCGCCAGGACACCCCGTCGACGGCCAGGTGGTGGGCGACCAGGACGAGGCGGCCCGGCCGGCCGGGGCCCGCGTCCACCCACAGGGCGCGCAGCAGCGGTCCGGTGCGCGGGTCCATCGCCAGGCGGGCCGCGTCGATCGCGGCGTCGGCGGCTGCGCGCGGGTCGCCGCCGGCCGGGACGCGGGTCAGGACGTCGGCGCCGGTCACCTCGCCGGCCGGCGGGATGTGCAGCGTGTCGTCGCCGAGGCGGGCGCGCAGCACGTCGTGCCGGGCGAGCAGGGCGTCGAGGACGGTCCGCCAGGACGTCTCGTCCCCGCCGGGGGGTACGCAGATCTCCACCCACTGGCAGAAGCCGTCGGCGGCCTGCCCGGAGCGGCGCAGCAGGTCCCGCATGACCGGGGTCAGCGGGGCGTCCCCGACGGCCGGGGCGGCCTCGCCGGCCAGGGTGCGGGCGCGCGCTGCGATGCCCGCGACCGTCTCGCCGTCGAACACGTCCTTCGGGGTCAGTCCGAGCCCCTGGCGGCGGACGCGGGAGACCAGCTGGAGGGAGACGATGCTGTCGCCGCCGATGTCGAAGAAGTTGTCGTCGGGGCCGATGTCGTCGCGCCCGAGGACGTCCTGGAACACGGCGAGCAGCAGCGCCTCGGCCTCGGTGGCCGGTTCGCGCCGGGTGGTGGACGCGACGGCCGGGGCGGGCAGGGCCGAGGCGTCGAGCTTGCCGCTGGGGCTCAGCGGCAGCCGGTCGAGCGGGACGAGCGCCGTCGGGACCATGTGGTCCGGCAGCTGTGCGGCGAGGTGGGCGCGGACCGCCGCGGTGTCCAGGTCGGCGTCGTCGGTGGGGATGACGTAGCCGACGAGCCGGCCCTCGCGCATGACGACGGCACTGGCCCGGACGTCGGGGTGGCCGGTGAGGGCGGTCTCGATCTCGCCCAGCTCCACGCGGAAGCCGCGCACCTTGATCTGGTGGTCGGCGCGGCCGAGGAACACCAGCTGTCCGTCCTGCCGCCACCGCACGAGGTCGCCCGTGCGGTACATGCGGGTGCCGGGCGGGCCGTACGGGTCGGCGACGAACGCGCCGGCGGTCAGGCCGGGGCGGCCGAGGTAGCCGCGGGCCAGGCTCCGCCCGCCGAGGTACAGCTCGCCGGTGACGCCGACACCGACGGGCTGGAGTCCGGCGTCGAGCACATAGGCGCGGACGTTGGGGTCGGGGCGGCCGATGGGCAGCGGTCCCTCGTCGTCCTGGTCGTAGTGCCAGGTCGTGGAGTTGATGGTGACCTCGGTGGGCCCGTAGGCGTTGAACAGCGCCCTGCGGCCCCGGCCCCAGCGGTGGGCGAGTTCCGGGTCGAGCCGTTCGGCTCCGACGACGAAGAAGACGTCGGGGTCGACGGTGCGGTCGTCGGGCATCGCGGCCAGGAACGACGGGAGCAGGTTCACCCCGGTCACCCGGTGCTCCACGATGTAGTCGAGGAGTTCGTCGCCGGGTACGCGCACCTCCTCGGGCGCGATGACCGACGTACCGCCGGACAGCAGCGGCACCATGGTCTGCCAGAACGCGACGTCGAAGCCGGTCGAGGCGAAGTGCAGGTAGCGGTCGTGCTCGGTGATGCCGACGACCTCCTCCTGGAGGGCGATCAGGTCGGGCACGCCCCGGTGGGTGACGCCGACCCCCTTGGGCCGGCCGGTGGTTCCCGAGGTGTAGATGACGTAGGCGAGCGCGTCGTCGGTGAGCCGGGCCCTGGCGCCGGACGGGTCGGTGTCGGGCACGGCGGCGAGGGTGGCGGGGTCGTCGAGGTGCAGGACGGGGATGTCGCGGTCGACGGGGAGTTCGGCGCCGGTCGTGACGGCCGCCGCCGGGGCGATGTCGTCGAACATGTACGCCAGCCGCTCGCGCGGGTAGCTCGCGTCCATCGGGACGTACACCGCGCCCGCCTTGGCCACGCCGAACAGGGCCACGGTCATCTCGACGTCCCGGCCGATGAGGACCGCGACGGGGTCCTGCGGGCGTACGCCGTGCGCGATGAGGGCGTGGGCGAGCCGGTTGGCCCGCCGGTCCAGTTCGGCGTAGGAGAGGCTGCGGTCGCGGCAGACCAGGGCCTCGGCGTCGGGCTTGCGCCGCACCCAGGCGGCGAACTCCTCCAGCCAGTGGCCGCGTTCCCGGGCGGCGACGGTCTCGGTGCCGGTACGCAGCATCCGGGCGCGCTCGTCGGCGTCGAGTGCGGGCAGCGCGAGTGCGGGCCGGGCCGGGTCCTGGGTGATCTCGCGCAGCAGGTTGCGCAGCCAGCGGCCGTAGTCGCGTACGGTCTCCCGTTCGAAGGCGCGCGGCTGGTAGCCGAGGCCGATGGTGATCTCGTCGCCCGGGATCACGATGACGGTCAGCGCGTAGTGCGTGGCGTCGGTGATGTCGACACCGGTGAGGTCGAGCCCGGGGGCGAGGGGGGTGCGGGTGCGGCTGGAGAGCGGGAAGTTCTCCATGACGAGCATCGTGTCGAAGAGTTCGCCGATGCCGGCCGCCCGCTGGATGCCGGGCAGCCCGACGTGGTGGTGCTCGCCCAGGACGACGCTCTCGGCGTGCACCTCGGCCAGCAGGTCGCGCACCGTGCGGTCCCGGGTGTACCTGACGCGGACCGGGACGGTGGTGCCGAGCTGGCCGATCATCGACTCGACGCCGTCGACCTCGGCGGGCCGGCCGGAGACGGGGCAGCCGAAGACGACGTCGCGGCGTCCGGTGAGCCTGCCGAGCAGCAGGCCCCATGCCGTCTGGAGGACCGTGGTCAGGGTGACGCCCTGTTCGCGGGCGAAGGAGCGCAGCCGGTCGCTGAACTCGCGGTCCAGCGCGACGGTCTCGCGGCCGGGCCGCTCCACACCGGTTCCGGTGCTCGCGGGTGCCAGCCGGGTCGCGTCGTCCACTCCGGCGAGCGCCCGGCGCCAGGCGGTCAGCGACGCCTCCTCGTCCCGGCCGGCCAGCCAGCGGAAGTACTCCGACAGCGGCGGGGAGACGGGGGCGGCGGGCCCGCCGCCGAGCTCGGCGTAGAGGGCGAGCAGGGTACGGCCGACGATCGGCATCGACCAGCCGTCGAGGAGGGCGTGGTGATTGGTGATGACGAGCCTGTGCTCGGCGGGCCCGACGCGGGAGAGCAGGAAGCGGATCAGCGGCGGCCGGGCCGGGTCGAAGGGGCGCTCCAGATCGGCGCGGGCAGCTTCGGCGAAGTTGTCGTCCTGCCGCCAGTCCAGGGTGACTTCGGCGGGGATCACCTGGACCACGTCGTCCCCGGCGGTGGCGAGGTGGACGCGGAGGGCGGGGTGGCGGCGCAGCAGTTCACGGGCGGCGCGGGCCATCCGGTCCGGGTCCAGCTCGCCGGAGAGGGTGGTCACGGCCTGGACGACGTAGACGTCGGCGTCCTCGTCGTCGCGGACCAGGGTGTGGAAGGACAGTCCGACCTGGAGCGGGGTGGCGGGCAGTACGTCGCTGACCCGGCCGTCGCGCTCCAGCGCGTCGATGGCGTCCTGCCCGAGGCCGACCAGCGGCAGGTCGGAGGGGGTGAGCCCGCCCGTGGTGTGCAGGGCGTGCGCGGCCAGCGCGTCGAGCGCGGCGGCCCAGGCGTCCTGGAGGGCGGCCACGGCGTCGGGTCCGATGACCCCGGTCGCGGCGGTCCACTCGACGGCGAGCCGGGGCACCTCGCCCTCGTGGACGAAGCAGTTGAGGGCCAGCACCTGTTCCAGGGACTTGGCATCCGGTTCGGTCACCGAGAAGGCGTCGTGCTCGGGCAGCCGCCACTCGCCTGCGGGCAGCGCGGCGAACCGGCCCAGGTAGTTGAGCAGGACGTCCGGCGGCGGGGTCGCCGCGAGGAGGGAGCCGGCCTCCGGGTCGAGGTGGCGCAGCACGCCGTAGCCGACTCCGGCGTCGGGGACGGCGCGCCGGGCCTCCTTGGCCGCGCGCAGCGTCTCGCGTACGTCGTCGCAGGCGGGCACGCGTACCGGGTACTCGCTGGTGAACCAGCCGACCGTGCGCGACAGGTCGAGGTGTTCGCGGCCGTGGCCCTCCATCGACACGGTGAGCGCGTCGCCGCGCAGGCCCCAGCCGCGCAGGGCGAGGACGAGCGCGGCGAGCAGGACCTCGTCCACGCCGGCGCGGTAGGCGGCGGGCAGGGTGGTCAGCAGGGCCTCGGTGGCCTCGGGCGACGCGGTCGTGACCGACCGGTGGGCGGTGGCGACGGTGTCGCGTGCCGGGTCCAGGGGGCGGGCGCCCAGCCGGGTCGCGGACTCCAGCGCGGTGCGCCAGTGGCCGAGTTCGCCGCGCCGGGCACCGGACTCGCCCTGCTGGGCGAGGACCGTGGCGTGCCGCCGCCAAGACGTGCCGACGGGTTCGGGGGTGCCGCCCGCGCAGGCGGTGTACAGGTCGGGCAGCAGGACGCGCCAGGACACGCCGTCCATGGCGAGGTGGTGCACGACGACGACCAGCCGGTCCGCCGCGTCGTCCCCGGTGCGCAGCAGGGCGGCGCGCACCAGGTCTCCGGTGCGCGGGTCGAGCTGCCCGGCGAGCCGCTGTGCCAGGGCGGACACCTCTTCGCCTGTCACCTCTTCCACGGCGGCCCGGACCGTGCCCCGGGGCAGCACCTCCAGTCCTTCGGCCACCCGCAGCCGCAGGGCGTCGTGGTGGTCGAGGAGGGTCCGCACGCCCCTGGCCAGGTCGTCCCGGGTGAGCGTGCCGATGTGCAGGGCGGTCCACTGGGCGTATCCGGCGACCGTGTCGATGTCCGGGTGCGGGTCGAGGAGGCCGCGCACGATGGGCGGTGCGGGGACCGGACCGACGGGCTCGTCGGCCGGTGCGGCGGTCTCGTCCAGCAGTTCGGCGGAGGCGGCGAGCGCGGCGAAGGTGCGGCGGGCCAGCAGGTCCCTGGGCCGCAGCCCGAGGCCGAGCGCGCGCAGCCTGCTGCTGACGGTGATCGCGGTGATGCTGTCGCCGCCGAGGGCGAAGAAGTCGTCGTCCACGCCGACGCGTTCGACGTCGAGCGCTTCGGCGAGGACGGTGCACAGCAGCCGTTCGCGCCCGGTGCTCGGCTCCCGGCCGCCGCCGGGCAGGGCGGGTGCGGGCAGGGCGGCGCGGTCGAGCTTGCCGTTGGGGGTGACGGGCAGGCGCTCCAGCACCACCACGGCGGCGGGCACCATGTGTTCGGGCAGCCGCTCGGCCAGCCGGTCGCGTGCCTCGTCCGCGGTGACGGAGGCGGACACGATGTAGCCGATGAGCCGGGACGAGAGGACCCGGGCGGCGGCCGCGGTGACGCCGGGCAGGGCGGCGAGCGCCTCCTCGACCTCTCCGGTCTCCACCCGGTGGCCGCGGATCTTGACCTGTCCGTCGCCGCGGCCGCCGTACTCCAGGCCGCGGCCGGGCACCCAGCGGGCCAGGTCCCCGGTGCGGTACATCCGCTCGCCGGGGGCGCCGAAGGGGTCGGCGACGAAGCGTTCGGCGCTCGCGTCCGGCCGGCCGAGGTAGCCGCGCGCCAGGTGGGGTCCCGCCAGGTACAGTTCGCCGGCCGTGCCCTGGGGCACCGGCCGCAGCGCGTTGTCCAGGACGTAGATCCGGGTGCCGGCCAGCGGGTGGCCGATGGTCGGTTCGCCGGCGTCGATGAGCGCGGTGGTGCTGTCGACGGTCGCCTCGGTGGGCCCGTACATGTTGCGCGCGGTGATCCCCGACGCGGCGACGCGGCGCCACAGCGCGGGCGGGGTGGCCTCGCCGCCCAGGAGCAGCATCGCGGGCGGCAGGTCGAGCAGGCCGGCGTCGATGAGCGGGGTGGCCATGGAGGGGGTGGTGTCCACGATGTCGATGCCGTCGCGGGCGTACGCGGCGAGCAGGGCGTCGGCGTCGCGGGCGGTCTCGGTGTCGTAGACGTGCAGTTCGTGCCCGCACAGCAGCCAGACGAGGTGCTCGAAGGCGGAGTCGAAGGCGAAGGAGTAGGTGTGGGCGGCGCGCAGCCTGCGGCCCGTGGCCCGCTCGGCCTCCGCGACGACCGTGGCCCGCTGGTGGTGCAGCAGGGCGGCGAGTCCTCCGGTGCGTCCCAGGACGCCCTTGGGGCGCCCGGTCGAGCCGGAGGTGTGGATGACGTAGGCGAGGTGTTCGGGGTGGCGGGGCCGGGCGAGTTCGGCGGCCGTCAGGGGTGCGCCGGACAGGCCGGCGGCCTCGTCCAGGAAGGTCTTCCAGGGCAGTCCGTCGACCATTCCGTCGGTGAGGACGAGTGCGGGGCGGGTGTCCTCGATGAGTTCGCGCAGCCGCTCGGGCGGGTGTGCGGCGTCCAGCGGGAGGAACGCGGCGCCCGCGTCCAGCACCGCGAGCAGGGCGACCACGGCGTCGGCCGAGCGCGGCAGGGCGAGCGCCACGATGTCCTCGGCGCCGATGCCCCGGGCGCGCAGGGCGCGGGCCAGCCGGTGCACCCGGTCGGCCAGCGCGGCGGCGGTCAGGCGTTCGTCGCCGCAGACCAGAGCGGTGTTTCCGGGGCCCGCCGCGACCATCGCGTCGAACGCGGACGGCACGTCGGCCGGTGTGCCGGGCAGGGCGGGCGGGCTCCACTGCGCGAGCAGCCCGTCGATGTCGTCGGCCAGTGCGATGCGGCCAACGGGCAGGCCGTCGGTCAGCCCGGTCAGCAGGGCGCGCAGTCCGCTCATCAGGCTGTCGACAGCGGCCTGGTCCTTGGCGCGGGCGTCGACCTCGAAGCCGAGGAGCAGCCCGCCGTCCCGGGTCGGCAGGACGCTCAGGCCCATGTCCTCGGGCGGCCCGCCCGCGACGTTGCGCATCACGCCGGCCGACCCGGCGAAGTCGAGCGCCAGGTCGAACGCCTTGAGGTTGATGCCGCGTCCGTGCAGCAGCGCGCCCGCGCCGGGCACGCCGAGGTCACGGGGCAGGTCCTCGCCCCGGTAGCGCTGGTGGTCGCGCATCTCGCGCATGGCGGTGGCGACCCGCCGGCTCAGCTCGCCGAGCCCGTCGCCGCCGCGCACGCCCACCCGCAGCGGCAGCACGTTGACCGCCATGGAGGGGGTGCGCAGCGCGGCCGATCCGGCCCGGCACATCAGGGGCAGGGCGAACACCACGTCGGTGCGGCCCAGCATGCGGTGCAGGAACGCCGCGTAGCCGGCGATCAGTGCCTCGCCCCAGGTGACGCCCTCGCCGTCGGCGAAGGCGCGCAGCCGGGCGGTCTCCTCGGGGGTGAGGACGGCGCGGGCGGTGAGGGTGCGGTCCGGCGCGCCGGCGGTGCCGGGGCCTTCGTGGTCGCCGACGTCGGGCAGCGGGGTGAACCGCTCGACCCAGTACGCGCGGTCCTCGGCGGCCCCCTCGCTCTCACGGTAGGCCAGGTCGTCGGCGACCAGCCGGGCGAACGCGCCGAAGGTGGAGGGCGGCGGCTCGGTGCCGCGTACCAGGGCGGTGTAGTGGGCGGCGGTGCGGCGGGCGAGCAGGGCGGCGGTGTAGCCGTCGAAGACGAGGTGGTGGCCGAGCTGGGTGTACCAGACCTCGCGGTCGGAGAGTTTGATGACGGTACGTGAGCAGAGCGGGCGGTCCGTCATGCCCCGGCAGGCCTCGGCGAGCCGGGCCCGTTCGGCGTCGACGAGTGCCTGGGCGGCAGCGGCGGGGTCGGCCTCGGCGCTGACGTCGGCCAGGGGCGGCAGCGGGACGGGGTCACCGCTGACCGTCTGGCGCGGCCCGTCCGGGGTGTCGTACACCCTGAGCCGCAGGCTCTCGGCCTCCTCGGTGGTGGCCCGGACCGCTTGTGCGAGGGCGTCCACGTCGACCGGTTCGCCGCCGGATATCTCCACCACGTCGCCGACGACGTAGTACGGCGAGTCGGGTTCGATGCGCTGGGCGTTCCAGATGCCCGACTGGGCGCCGGTCAGAGGCAGGAGGCCGTCCGAGGACACGCTCGCGGTGCTCAACTTACTCTCCTTGAAGTGTGGGGACGACCATGGGAGTGCCGGTCACCGGGTCCGGGACGACGACGCTGGGCAGGTCGAACACGTCCTTGATCAGCGTGGCGTCCACGATGTCCCCGGGGTCGCCCTCGGCGACCACGGTTCCGGCCTTCATGGCGACCAGGTGGTCGGCGAACCGGCATGCCTGGTTGATGTCGTGCAGGACCGCGACGACGGTGCGGCCCTCGTTGCGCAGCCTGGCGAGCAGGCCGAGCAGTTGGTACTGGTGGGTGATGTCGAGGAACGAGGTGGGTTCGTCCAGGAGCAGGTAGGGCGTCTCCTGGGCGAGCACCATGGCCATCCAGACCCGTTGGCGCTGTCCGCCGGACAGTTCCTGCACCGGTCGCTCGCCCAGGTCGGCGACGCCGGCGGCGGCCATCGCGCCGTCGACGGCCTTCTGGTCCTCGGGCGACCACAGGGCCAGCATCGACTGGTGGGGGAAGCGTCCCCGGCCGACGAGCTGGCGGACCTTGATGTCCTCGGGGGCCATCGGGTCCTGCGGCAGGAAGCCGAGGTGTTTGGCCAGCGCCTTGGTGGCGAAGCCGCCGACCTCGCGGCCGTCGAACTCCACCTGGCCGGCGTGCGGGCGCAGCAGCCGTACCAGCGCGCTCAGGAGGGTGGACTTCCCGCAGGCGTTCGGGCCGACGATGGCGGTGAACGCGCCGTCGGGGATGTCCAGGTTCAGCCGGGTGGACACGACCCGGTCTCCGTAGCGCAGGGTGATGTCCCGCGCTGTCAGGCGTGCGGTCACGCGCGCCTCACCTCCTTGGTCAGCAGCCAGATCAGGTAGCAACCGCCGATCGCGGTGCTCACGACGCCCACGGGCAGTGCGACGGGTGCCAGCAGCATCTGGGCCAGCAGGTCGGCGCCCTGGAGGAGCACCGCCCCGGTCAGTGCGGCGGGGAGCAGGGGTACTCCGGCGGCGCCCGCGAGCCGGCGGCCGATCTGCGGGGCGGCCAGCGCGATGAAGGCGATGGGTCCGGCCACGGCGGTCACCGTGGCGGTGCAGCCGACGCCGACCAGGACCATCAGCAGCCGCAGCCGGTCGAGTCCGACGCCGGTCGTGACGGCGATCGGGTCCCCGAGCGCCGCCTGGTGCATGGCGTGGGCCCGGGTGGTCATGAGCATCAGCAGGACGGCGATCACGGTGAACGGGATGCCGAGGTCGTCCCAGCCCACGCCGTTGAGCGAGCCCGCGCTCCAGCCGACGGCGGCGATCGCCACCTCCAGCTCGGCGCGCAGCACGATCCACGAGTTGATCGCGGTCACCATCGCGTTGATGGCGATACCGATGACGACCAGCCGCAGTCCCGAGAAGCCGTGTTCGAGCGACAGCAGGTAGATGGCGGCAGCGACGATCAGGCCGCCGAGCACGGAGCCGACGGCGAGCTGTGCGGAGGTGCCCGACAGTACGGTGATGGCGACCAGGGCGCCCGTGTAGGCGCCGGCGTCCAGGCCGATGACGTCGGGGCTGCCCATGGGGTTGCGGGTGAGGTTCTGGAAGATGGCGCCCGCGACGCCGAGCGCGGCGCCGAAGACCAGGCCGGCCAGCACCCGCGGCAGCCGCCAGTCCCGGATCACCACGGAGTGCTCGGAGCCGGTGAGGACGGCGAACACCCGGCTGGGCGAGGACCATGACGCCCCGTAGCACAGTCCGAGCAGGCCGAGGCCGAGCATCAGGGCGACGAGCACGACGACGAGCACCGCCGTGCGGCGTTCCACGTGGAATTTCAGCACGTTCACAGTGACCCCGCCCCGTAGCGACGGACCGCCCAGATCAGCATGGGGCCGCCGAGGAACGCGGTCACGATGGCCACCGGCACCTCGCCGGTGGGCAGCAGCACGCGGGAGGCCATGTCGGCGATGAGCAGCAGGACCGGGCCGAGCACCATGGTGTAGGCGATCAGCCAGGGCACCGATCCGGCGGCGGGTCTGCGTACCAGGTGCGGCACGATGAGCCCGACGAAGAGGATCGGCCCCGCCACCGCCGTCGCCGCACCGCTGAGCACGGTGATGAGGACGAGGGTGGCGACGCGTACCCGGCCGACGTTGGCCCCGAGGGTGTGTGCCACGTTCTCGCCGAGCGTCAGGGCGTTCAGTGCCCGGCTCAGCAGCAGCGCACCGGCCAGCGAGACGGCTATCGCGGTCAGCGGAAGGGCCAGGGAGGCCTGTTCGCGTCCGGCGAGTGTTCCCACCGACCAGAACCGGTAGACGTCGAAGACGTCGGGGAGCATCAGCCGCATGCCGAGGGCGACGCCGTTCAGCACCGCGGTCAGCGCCACCCCCGTGAGTACGAGGCGCAGGGGCGAGCGGCGGCCGACCGCGGCGACCATGAGCGCCGCGATCACGGAACCGGTGATCGCGAAGCCCAGTTCGCCCGCCTGGCCGCCGGCCATGCCGAGCGCGGAGCCGATGGTGACGGCGAACCCGGCGCCCGCGGTGACCCCGAGGATGCCGGGCTCGGCCAGCGGGTTGCGGGCGAGCGTCTGGATGAGCGCGCCCGCTACGGCGAGCGCGGCACCGACGGCGACGGCGAGCATCGCACGCGGTGCCCGCACGTCGCGGACGATGACGTGGTCGTCGGTGCCCCGGTAGTCGAAGAGTGCGCGTACCACTTCGCCGGGGGCGACGTGGCGGGCCCCGACGCCCATGCTGATTACGGCGAGAGCTGCCAGCAGTACCAGTCCGCCGACGAGCAGGGCGGTCTGCGGGACGGCCCGCCGGTTTCCCGCCGTCTTGGACGCGCGGCCCGCGACGGTCACCGGTTCAGCAGCGGAGCGAGCGACTTGTCGATCGCGTCCAGGGTCATCAGGGCCTCGCCGTAGGTGGCGGCCTCGGTGTAACGGAGCGGGTAGGTCTTGCCGGCCTTGACGGCGGGCAGGTTCTTCCAGAGCTTGGAGTCCAGGACGTACTGGACGGACTTCGGGACGCTGCCGTCGGCGTCGACAGAGTAGGTCAGGGCGTCGGCCTCGCGGAAGGCGTCGGGAAGCTCCTCGATGGAGGGGTATTCGCTGACCGCGCTCGAACCGGAGCCGGCCTTCTTGACCTTGCCGTAGTACTTCGCGCCGAGGTCCTGGGCGATGTTGGTGCCCCACGAACCGCCGAACTCGCGCTGGAAGGTGCCCTTGGCGGCGTCACCGTACGCGCCGACGTGGCCGAGGTTGAGCTTCGGCAGCACGTCCTTGTACTTGGCGGCCAGTTCGGCGGCCTTGGTGTCGTAGGTCTTCTTCTGGGCGTCGAACTGCTTGATGGCGCCCGCGGCGTCGGCCTGCTTGCGCGAGAGGTCGCGCCAGGCGGACGGCAGGCTCGGGCCGATCGCGACGACGGGGGCGATGGACTCCAGCCGCTTGATGTCGATGTCACCGAGGACGGGCGCCGGCACACCGATGACGATCAGGTCGGGCTCGGCCTCGGCGACGGCCTCGTAGTTGGTCTCGGCCGCCTGCTCACCCGCGATCTTCGTGAGCTTGTTGTAGGTGGCGAGGTCCTCCTTGGTCATCATCGGCTCGCCGCGCTTCCACGAGGAGATGCCGACCAGCGGTGCGTCGGCCTCGATGAGGGCGGGTACGGCGTACCCGGTGGCCACCACACGCTTCGGGTTCACCGGGATGGTGATCTTGCCGTTGTCCGCGGTGAACACCCGGGTCCTGCTCTTCTCCGAGGCGGAGTCGGACCCGCCGTCGGAGGATGACCCGCATCCGGCCAGAACGAGGGCCAGCGCGAGGGCGCCGACCAGACCGGACGATCTGCGTATGGACATTCCGAACTCCTTGCTACTTAGGTAAGGCTCACCTTAGTTGATGGCCTTTCGGCAGGACAACTCGCGGGTGGCCCACCACCCGGTCCGGCCGGTTTCTTTCAGTGGTCGTGACTGTGGTCGTGGTCGTGACTGTGACTGTGGTCGTGGTCGTCCTCGTCGAAGTCCGCGACGCCGCGCTTCCAGTAGCCGGTGATGTCGTAGTCGGCCTTCTCCAGGCGCAGTTCGTCACGGACCCAGCGGCGCAGCGGCTTGATCTGCCCCGCCTCCCCCGCGACCCAGACATACGCCCGCTCCCCCTCGGGCACGGTGACCGCCATGGCGGCACGCGAGAGCGCGTCACCGGAGCCGGCCGGGCGGCCGTCGCGGTGCAGCCACTGCACCTCGACGCCCTCGGGCGCGGTCAGTCCGATCTCCTCGCCGGCGTCCGCGACTTCGATGAACGCCCAGCCCCTGGCGGCCCGGGGCAGTTCCTCCAGCCACCGCGCGATGGCGGGCAGCGCGGTGAGATCGCCGACGAGCAGGTAGCGGCCGTAGCTGTGCGGGACGATCAGCCCGCCGGGCGGCCCCGCGATGTGCATGGTGTCGCCGGGCTGCACCTTGCGGGCCCAGTCGGAGGCGAGACCGCCCTCATGTGCGGCGATGTCGATGTCGAGCTCGCCCGTGGCGGGGTCGTAGCGGCGCACGGTGTACTCGCGCGAGGTGGGCACCGGCCTCGGCCAGCGCAGCATCGCCCCGTTGCGCTCGGGCAGGCGCAGGGTGCCGTCCGCCTCCGGGAAGATCAGCTTGACGTGCTCGTCGGGCGCGTGGGCCTCGAACCCCTCGGTGCCCGCCCCGCCCAGGGTCACCCGCAGCAGCCCCGTGCCGACCGTGGACGTACGCACGACCTCGGCCTCCCGGATGCCGATCGGGTAGCCGACCTTCTCGGCGTGCAGGCCGGCCCGCACCTCGGCGATCCGCTCCAGGTACCGGTCCCGCTGGTCGGTGCGGCTCACGCTGCCTCACCCGCCAGCAGCGCCTGCCAGTGGCCGAGTTCGGGCAGCTCGAAGAGGTCGGGGAACTCCAGCGTGGTCGCCCCTGCCGCCCGCCAGCGCTCGACCAGGACCATGATGCGCATCGAGTCGAGCCCGAGGTCGACGAGATTCTCCTCGGGTGCGATCTCGGCGGGCTCACAGCCCAGCAGTTCCGCGATGTCGGCCCGGACACGCTCGGGCGACAAGGTCTGGCTCATCGGACGACTCCTTCGGGGGGTGGGCACCGACGGGTGGGTCGGAGCGGTGGTGCGGTGGGTACGGGCCCGGCGGCGGGCAACGCGAACGGCCGGGCGGGGAGAGGGTTTTCGCCGGTGGCGGTGGGCGCGGCCCGTCCCGCCGGGAGCGCGGAGCGGCTCACGGCGGGCGGACGGCGACTTCGGGGCACACGCTTCGGGACCCACAGGGTTCAGAGGCTGCCGGCGTCACGATCAGCCGTGCGGACGGCCTCGACCGCCGGGCCACCGCCCCTCACCTTCCACGCCCACACGAAGTCCCCCCTAAAGCCCAGGCAAGGCTAACCTAACATCGACTTGCGCGGCACAGACACCTCTTCCGCCAACCGGACATCCTTCGCCCGGAGTTCAGGCAGTCGGGCACTGGGAACTTAGGCTACCCTCACTTAACCTAGCGCAGGAGGCCGGGCCGCGTGAAGGGCCACACCCCGGCCCCACCCCTCCCGCGCGGTTTCCGTCCCGGTATGTGAGCCGGGGCGCCACGCACGGTCCGCGACCCCGTAGGCTGGCGGCGCAGCTGGTTCGCCCTGTCCGCCAGACAGGCGCGTCGTAAGAGGGAACCCGGTGGGAATCCGGGACTGCCCCGCAGCGGTGAGTGGGAACGACCGCCGTCATACGCACTGGATCCGTCCGATCCGGGAAGCGACGGCCAGTAGGAATCCGTCCCTGGCGGATGCGCCCGCGAGTCCGAAGACCTGCCCGTTGCCCGCGTACGACCCCTCGTACGCGGAAATCCCGGTGACCTCGTGGGCGGGTCGGCGTGCGTACCTGACGAAGAACCCGCACCGTGTGTGCCAGGGGCCCGTCCGGTTCGTCATCCCTTCGCGTCCGTGTCCCGTCCCGGGATGTTCAGGAGTCATCTCGCGAAGGAGATTTCCGTGACATCCAAGCCCGCAGCCGCGGCAGCGCAGGCCACCGTGTACGGCTACCCCCGGCAGGGCCCGGACCGGGAGCTGAAGAAGGCGATCGAGGGTTACTGGAAGGGCCGGGTCACCGCCGACGCCCTCCGGGAGACGGCGGCAGAGCTGCGCCGGTCCAACTGGCGGCAGCTGGCCGGCGCCGGCGTCCACGAGGTGCCGACCGGTGACTTCTCGTACTACGACCACGTCCTGGACACCAGCGTCATGGTCGGGGCCGTCCCGGACCGGCACCGCGAGGCCGTCGCGTCCGACGCGCTCGACGGGTACTTCGCCATGGCGCGCGGGACCCAGGACGTGGCCCCGCTGGAGATGACCAAGTGGTTCGACACGAACTACCACTACCTGGTCCCCGAGCTCGGCCCCGACACCGTCTTCAGCGCCGACTCCACCAAGCAGGTCACCGAGCTGACCGAGGCCCTCGCGCTCGGGCACACCGCCCGGCCCGTGCTCGTCGGTCCCGTCACCTATCTCCTGCTGGCCAAGCCCGCCCCCGGGGTGGCCGCCGGCTTCGAACCGCTCACCCTGCTCGACCGGCTGCTCCCGGTGTACGCGGAGGTGCTCGCCGACCTGCGCGCCGCCGGAGCGCGGTGGGTGCAGCTGGACGAGCCCGCCCTCGTCCAGGACCGCACCCCGGCCGAGCTGAACGCCGCCGCCCGCGCCTACCGCGGCCTCGGCGCCCTCACCGACCGGCCCCAGCTGCTCGTCGCCTCCTACTTCGACCGGCTCGGCGAGGCGCTCCCGGTCCTGGCGAAGGCCCCCGTCGAGGGTCTGGCGCTCGACTTCACCGGCGCCGCCGCGGCCAACCTGGAGGACCTCGCAGCCGTCGGCGGGCTCCCCGGCAAGCGGCTCGTCGCGGGCGTCGTCAACGGCCGCAACATCTGGATCAACGACTACGAGAAGTCCCTCGCGACCCTCGCCACGCTCCTCGGTCTCGCCGGCCGGGTCGACGTCGCCGCGTCCTGCTCCCTGCTGCACGTCCCGCTGGACACCGCGCCGGAGAAGGACATCGACCCGGAGATCCTCCGCTGGCTCGCCTTCGCCCGGCAGAAGACCGACGAGGTGGTGACCCTGGCGAAGGGGCTGGCCCTGGGCACCGAGGCGGTGGCCTCCGAGATCGCCGCCAATCGCGCCGCCCACGCCTCCCGCGCCGGCTCCCCCCTCACCCGGGACCCGGCGGTGCGGGCCAGGGCCGCCGCCGTCACCGAGGCGGACGGCCGCCGCTCCCAGCCGTACGGCGAACGCGCCGCCGCCCAGCGCGCCCACCTCGGGCTGCCGCTGCTGCCGACGACGACCATCGGCTCCTTCCCGCAGACCGGCGAACTGCGCACCGCCCGTGCCGACCTGCGCGCCGGACGCATCGGCACCGCCGGTTACGAGGAACGCATCCGGGCCGAGATCGGCGAGGTCATCGCCTTCCAGGAGAAGACCGGCATCGACGTCCTGGTGCACGGCGAGCCCGAACGCAACGACATGGTGCAGTACTTCGCCGAGCAGCTGACCGGCTACCTGGCCACCCAGCACGGCTGGGTCCAGTCCTACGGCACCCGCTACGTCCGCCCGCCCGTCCTCGCGGGCGACATCTCGCGCCCCGCGCCCATGACGGTGCGCTGGACCTTCTACGCCCAGTCGCTCACCGACCGCCCGGTCAAGGGCATGCTCACCGGCCCGGTCACCATGCTCGCCTGGTCCTTCGTCCGCGACGACCAGCCGCTCGGCGACACCGCCCGCCAGGTCGCCCTCGCCCTGCGCGACGAGGTCAACGACCTGGAGGCGGGCGGCACCTCGGTCATCCAGGTGGACGAGCCCGCCCTGCGCGAGACCCTGCCGCTGCGGGCCGCCGGCCGCGCGGACTATCTGGCCTGGGCCACCGAGTCGTTCCGCCTCACCACGAGCGGGGTGAGGCCGGACACCCAGATCCACACCCACATGTGCTACGCCGAATTCGGCGACATCGTTCAGGCCATCGACGACCTCGACGCCGACGTCATCAGCCTGGAGGCCGCCCGCTCCCACATGCAGGTCGCCCACGAACTCGCCGCACACGGCTACCCGCGCGAGGCGGGGCCCGGCGTCTACGACATCCACTCCCCGCGCGTGCCGAGCGCCGAGGAGGCCGCACAGCTCCTGCGTACCGGCCTGAAGGCCATCCCCGCCGAGCGGCTGTGGGTCAATCCCGACTGCGGCCTGAAGACCCGCGCCTGGCCCGAGACCCGTGCGTCGCTGGAGAACCTGGTGGCGGCGGCCCGTACCGTCCGCGGCGAACTGGCCGCCTCCTGACGCCCGGTTGAGCGGACGGCCGGGGCACCTGGGTACGAGCCCGGCTCAGGTGTCCCGGCCGTCGGCGGAGCCGGGACCGGCGGGGGTGAAGCGGACCGGGGCCCGGAAGCGGGCCCGGCGGGCGGCGCGCCGGAAGGTGGTGAGCACGGCCGGGCCCGCCAGCATGACGCAGACGAAGTTGGTGACGGCCCGCCCGGTGTCCCAGCCCAGCGAGGTGGCGAGGTCGAACGCGAGGTAGCGGTGCCACTGCTCAGTGAACGGCAGTCCGGGCAGGTACGCGATGGAGCTGTCCGGGTCGAGGGAGAACGGCCAGAAGGACAGGTTGAGCAGGAAGCCGAAGAGGTAGCCGGAGAGCGATCCGTACCCGGCGAGCAGCAGCACCTCGCGGCGGCCGGTGGCGCGGGGCAGGAATCCGGCGAGCATGCCCACGAAGGCGCAGCCGAACATCTGGTAGGGCATCCACGGTCCGACACCGCCCGTGATCAGCGCGGAGGTGAACAGCGAGGTGCAGCCGAGGGTGAAGCCGAAGCCGGGGCCGTAGACGCGCCCGGCGAGGACCAGGACGAAGAAGACCGTTTCGATTCCGGCCGTCCCGGCGCCGAGGGGGCGCAGGGCGGCGTTGACGGCGGACAGGACGCCGAGCATGGCCAGCACCTTGGAGCTGATCCCGCCCTCGGCGATCTCGGAGAGCACCACGCACAGGACGAGGACGAGCAGCACGCCGAAGATGAGGGGCGGGGCGTAGTTCGATCCGAACTTTCCGGGCGCGACGACGAAGGGCCAGAAGAAGGCCACCACGCCGAGGAAGGCGGCCAGGGCGATGACCAGCGAGACCCTGGGGGTGAGCCGGATGGCCGCGGTGGTGGCGCTGCTCATGTCCGGTCCCCGTCCTCGGACGCGTCCAGGGCCGCTGTCACCTGGTCGACGGTGAGGAAGGGCAGCGGGGCGAGGATCTTGGCGGTCTGCGGTGCGAACACCGGGGAGGCGACGATGACTTCGCGGGTGGGGCCGTCCGCGACGATGTCGCCCTCGGCCATGACGACCACCCGGTCGGCGGTGCGGGCGACGAACTCCACGTCATGGGTGGAGATGACGACCGAGCGGCCCTCGGCCGCGAGGGCGGCGACGATCCGGGTGAGCTCCGCCTTGGCCCGGTAGTCCAGACCGCGCGTCGGCTCGTCGAGCAGCAGGACACGCGGGGTGGCGGCGAGCTGGATGGCGAGGACGAGCGCCAGCTTCTGCCCCTCGGACAGGTCCCTGGGGTGGGTGGTGCCGGCGATGCCCGGGACCAGCCGGTCGAGGATCCTCCGTGCGCGGGGGCTCGTGTCCCCGTCGGCCGACTCGCTGTCGGCCTGGCCGAGTTCCTGCCCGACGCTCTCCAGGTAGAGCAGGTCGGCGGGGGTCTGCGGGACGAGTCCGACGAGGCGCCGCGCCTCGGCCGCCGGCAGGGTGTGCGGGTCGCGTGCCGTCCCGTCCGAGGTGACGCGTACGCTGCCGGCCTTCCGCGGTCCCGAGCCCTGGAGGGCCCACAGCAGGGAGGACTTCCCGGAGCCGTTGCGGCCCATCAGTGCCGTGATCTCACCGGCGC
The DNA here is from genome assembly GCF_030719295.1 of Streptomyces sp. Mut1. Classification (NCBI taxonomy): domain Bacteria; kingdom Bacillati; phylum Actinomycetota; class Actinomycetes; order Kitasatosporales; family Streptomycetaceae; genus Streptomyces; species Streptomyces castrisilvae. The sequence continues at coordinate 441,203 of NZ_CP120997.1, forward strand.
GCAGGTCGAGGCCGGCCTCGCGGACGGCGGGGACGCCGTGGTAGGCGACGGTGACCCCACGTGCGGTCAGCAGGGCGGGGGCGCCGGCGGGCGGGGCCGGGCGGACGGGGGCGGGCTCGGCCGCGCCGAGCCGGGTGCGCAGCGGGGTGGCGGCGCGGCGGGCGTCGCGCACGGACAGCGGCAGCGGGTCCCAGCCGGCGGTGCGGGCCAGGTCCACGATGGGCGGGGCGATGGACGACGTGCGCAGGATGTCGCCGGGGGCGCCGTGGACGGCGCGGCCGTCGCCGGGCAGGTGGATGACCCGGTCGGCGTACTGGACGACGCGTTCGAGGCGGTGCTCGGCCATGAGGACGGTGACGCCGAGGTCGTGGACGAGGCGGGTGACGGCGGCGAGGACCTCGTCGGCGGCGGTGGGGTCCAGGGCGGAGGTGGGTTCGTCCAGGACGAGGACGCGGGGGTGCGCGGTGAGGACGGAGCCGATCGCCACCCGCTGCTGCTGGCCGCCGGACAGTTCGTGCAGGGCTCGGTGGCGCAGGTCGGCGAGGCCCAGCAGGTCGAGGGTCTCCTCCACACGTTTGCGCATGACGGCGGGCGGGGTCGCCAACTGCTCCATCGCGTAGGCGAGTTCTTCCTCGACGGTGTCGGTGACGAATCCGTCGAGCGGGTCCTGTCCGACCACACCGACCACATCGGCGAGTTCCCGGGGAGGGTGGTGGGCGGTGTCCCGGCCGTCGACGGTGACGCGGCCGTGCAGGGTGCCGCCGGTGAAGTGGGGCACCAGTCCGTTGACGGCTCCCAGGAGTGTGGACTTGCCGACTCCGGTGTGGCCGACGACGAGGCAGAGCTCGCCCTCCTCGATGGTGAGGTCGACCTCGCGCAGGGCGGGTTCGGCCGTGTCCTCGTATCTGACGGTGACCTGGTCGAAGGTGATCACGTGGTTCCGGCTTTCTCGGCGCGCGGCCGGGGAACGGCCGGGCGGGGCCCGGCCGGTGGTGGTGCGAGGACCCCGGCCGTCCCGGCGAGCAGGATCGCGCAGGCCGGCACCAGCGGCAGGGTGGGCCAGCTGAGGGGGTAGATGGAGGGGTTGAGCTCGGCGGCGTCGTAGCCCATGTTGCTGAACAGCAGCACGGCGGCGAGCGTCCCGGCCCCGGCGACGGCCCACTCGGGCAGCCGCCAGGGGTCGGGCCGGTAGGTGGTGCGCGAGACCCGGCGCCCGCCGATGCGCAGACCGGCCACGCACAGCACGGCCCCCGCCGCCATGGCCGGAAGGCCGAGGAAGCGGGGCGCGGTCGCGTCGAGGAGCCCGTAGGCCCCGGCGCACAGCCCGCACATGCCGAGGAGCATGAGGGTGGCGGTGACGCGCCGGGAGCGGCGGGTCGCGGTGCCGGCGCGGCCGTATCCCCGGGAGTCCATGCCGGCGGCCAGGCGCAGGGAGCGTTCGAGGGCGTCCTCCAGGACGGGGACGACGATGCCGCGCAGGGCCTTCAGCCCCTTGTTGCGGCCGGCGCGGAGCCGGCGGGCGCGGGCGACGCGCTGGACGCTCTGGACGAGTTGGGGGGCGACGCTGATGGCGACGGTGACGGCGACGCCGAGTTCGTGCAGGGCTCCGGGCAGGACGCGCAGGGCCCGTTTGGGGTTGGCGAGGGTGTTGGCGGCGCCGATGCAGCACAGCATGCAGGCGAGCCGCAGCCCGTCGGTGGCGGCCGACAGCAGCGCTTCGAGCGAGACCGGGCCGCCGAGCCGGATGCCGGCGTACCAGTCGGGGGTCGGGATGTGCGGGAGCGCGAAGAGGAAGTGGTCGTGCGGGGTGATGCCGGTGGCGAACACGGCCCGGAACAGGACCCGGATCGCGACGACGGTGCCGGCGAGACAGAGGTAGTACGTGAAGCCGCGCGCCCAGGGGGCCTCGGTGCGGCGCGCGGTGACGACGTAGCCGAGGACCGCGAGGACGAGGAGGAGCAGCAGCGGGTTGTTGGTGCGGCTGACCGCCGTGGCCAGGGCGAGCGCCCAGATCCACCAGGCGACCGGATGCAGGGTCCTGGGCAGGCGCCGGCCGCCGGTGTCCGGCAGGTTGCCGGAGACCGGTGTGGCCGCCTCGCGGGCCGTGTGGGTCACCCGGGTCACTCCGTGCGGCGGCGGCGCCTGGCCGCGTACACGGCCGCCCCGCCGACGAGCAGGATCAGCGCGCCGCCGGCCACCACCGGCAGGACGGAGCCGGCGTCCGTCCTGGCGTCGCTCGCGGGTGCCGCGTCGACCACCCGGGTCCCGGTCTCCGACGCGCTCGGCGACGGGCTGGGCGTCCCGGTCGCCGAGGGGCTCGGTGACGCGGACCGCGACGGGGCGGGCGAGATCTCCGGGGAGGCGGACGCGGTCGTGGAGGGCGGGGACTTCCGGGTCGCGGTCGCCTTCGGACCGGTGTGGGTGCCGGGGGGCAGCTCCGGGGCCTGCTCGGTCGACTCGGGCTTGCCCGCGTCACCCCGCGCCTCGGTGTTGTGGGCGCGCAGCTGGTCCGGGGTGATGGTGGGGCGGCCCTCGGTGCCGCCGATGTCCGTGCCGCCGAAGATCCACAGGTCGACACTGCCCGGCTTCGGCCGGTAGAGCATCGCGCCGAGCTGGCTGTACTCCCAGGTGCTCGCCCCCGGGTCGGCGTGCCAGTACGACCAGTAGGCGGAGGCGGGCGGGGTCAGGACGCAGTCGTCCTGCTGGGGCGTGGGGTACTGCTTGCCGCCCTGGTGGCCGCTGTAGCCGATCCGGCAGATGAAGGCCGGGCCGTCGTGTCCGGTGCCGGTGGTGCGCCAGCCGCCCTGGTTGAGCAGTTCGTACCCGGTCGTCGGGGTGGTTCCGCAGGAGCGGTAGACGGGCCCGCCCCAGTGGCTGAAGTCGACCGCGAGCACGGCCCCGGACGTGGTGGTGCACCGGCCCATGGGCTGCGGGTCCGCCGCCGCCGACGGCGCGTTGGCCGTCAGCGCGGCGGTCCCGAGCAGGAGTGCGGTCACCGCCCGTACGGCCCTGCGCCCTGGGGTGGTCGTCATATCCCGTCCCCCACCGCTGCCCTGCGGCGGGCGATCACGACGACCCGCCATCCGGCGGCGACGAGCAGGGCCGCCATGCCGGCGAGGGCGCCGGCGCGCACCCCGGTCGAGGCCAGTGCGCCCCCGCCGGAGCCACCCCCGTCGGTGTCGACGATGCCGCCGGTGCCCCCGGTCGAGTCGTCGGGGGTGACGATCTGCGGGGTGGAGGGGCTGGGGGTGGGCTGGGGTGTGGTGCCGTCCAGGCTGCGTTCCAGCGTGCCGAAGGAGATGCCGGTCGCCCCGCCGACGGCCTGGGCGGAGGCCCGCAGGTTTGATTCGCGCCGGCCTTCCTTGGCGACGTTGAAGCCGCCGTCGCTGTTCTGCTGGCCCGCCAGGAACTTCTGGGCCCTGGTGATCCGGGAGGCGTAGCGCTCCTCGTCCAGCGAGAGCCCCTGGATGGCGAGGGCGGCCGAGTTGACCGAGTTGCCGGCCGCGCCGGGGAAGCCGCCGTCGGACAGCTGCTGGTCCGCGAGCCAGGCCAGCGCCTTGGCGACGGCCTTCTCGGCCTTCTCGCCGCCGACGAGGTCCAGGGCCATGGCGGCGATGGCGGTCGAGTCGACGTCCGAGTCCCCGGTGGCGGGGATCAGGCTGGGCCATGCCCCGCTGTCGTGCTGGAGGCTTTCCAGGTACGTGATCGGTTCCCGGGCCGCCGTCTCCTCGCCGGCCCGCACCTGGGCCATGACCGCCAGTGCCTGGGAGAAGACGGAGGGGGCGTAGGTGTAGGCGCCCTTGGCGGCGCAGCTGCGGTCCGGGGCCGGGGTGGCCTTCTCGCACACGGCGGCGTTCAGTCCGGCGATGAGGTCCTGTCCGCCGAATGCGCGGGGGTCGCGGCCCACGGCCTCGGCGAGGAGGGCTGCCTTGCCCATGGAGCCGCCGAGCGCGTACGTGGTGCCGGTCCCGGTCCAGTCCTCCAGGGTCTTGCCGTCGCCGTCCTTGCCGCCCTTGTCGAGGAAGTCGACGATGCCGCGCAGCTTGTCGTTGTCCAGGCCGGTGGCGGCGAGCGCGTAGGCGCCGTCGATGGTGAGGCCGAAGTCCGCGCGCGGGGATTCCGGGCCGGCCGGGTAGTACTGGCCCTGCCTCAGGTTGGCGGCGCTGGTGAGGTAGGCGACGCCCTTCTTCAGATCGGGGCCTTCGCCCGCGGGGCGGGTCGGCTCCGTGGTGGGCGGTCCGGTCGTGGGCGGCCGGGTGGTGGGGGGCTCGGTGGCCGGCGGGTCGGTCGGGCCGGGCCGCTTCGTCGTGAGGCGGGCGAGATCGGTGCCCGCCCCGGCCAGGACCGCGGGGCCCGTCGGATAGAGGGCCGGGGCGGTGGCGTCCTCCTCGAACCCGAAGCCGCCGCCGTCCAGTTGCTCCCGGGAGAGCCAGGAGACCGCGGCGTCGGCGTACGCGGGGGCGTCGAGCGCGCGCAGCGCCTGTGCGGCGAACCCGGTGGCGTGGAGGCTGCCGGTGGTGGACCCGGTGTAGCCGGGGAACGCCCCGTCCTCGCGCTGTGTCTTCTTGAGGTACGCCACCGCCCGGGTGACCGCCGCGTCCTGGCCGCCCGCCTCGTGCAGGGCGAGGGCGGCGAGGCCGGTGGTGGCGGGGTCGCCGTCGCAGTACTCGCCGGGGCGGATCAGGATGCTCGTGATCCCGCCGTCCTCGCACTGGAGTTGGGCGAGCCTGGCGACCGCGTCGGCCGGGGGTGTGGCACCGGCACGGACGAGGGCGAGCACGGCGAGCGCCTGGCCGTCCGCGTAACCGGCGTTACGGAAGTCGCCCTTGGCGGTGCAGCCGGGCGCGGGGCTGCCGGCCTCGGGGCCCGCGGCGCAGACGCTGCCGGTGAGGGCGGCGGTCAGATCGTGTCCGCCGAAGTCCTCCGGATCGGTGTCCGTCGCCTCGGCCAGCAGGGCGAGCCGGGCGGCTGCGGCCGGGTCCGGGGCCCCGTCCTTGCCCGAGGGGTAGGCGTAGTCGTCGGTGTGGGCGGCGAGGAAGGCGGTGACCTTCGCGATGTCCGCGTGCTCGGGGTCCGCCGCCACGAGGGCGTAGGCGGCCTCGGTGGTCAGGAGGTAGTCGGGGGTGCCGGCGCCTTCGTCCACGACGCGTTCGCCGTCTTCGAGGACGCCCGACACCCAGGCCGCCGCCGCCGCGAGATCGACCTCGCCCGCCGGGGCCGTGGGAGTGCTGCCGGGGCCGGGGGTCCCGGTGGAGCCGCCCGCGCGTACGTCGTCGGGGGTGAACGCCGGCTTGCCGGTGGAGCCGCCGACGTCGGTGCCTCCGAACACCCAGGCGTCGACGTCACCGTCCTTCAGCTTGCGGGACATGGCGCCGTACTGGCTGTACGTCCAGGTGTTGGTGCCCGGCGACGCGGTCCAGTACGACCAGTAGGCGGTGGCCGGCGGTGTGAGGACGCAGGCTTCCCGCTCGGTGGTCGGGTACTGGGTGCCCGAGCCGAGGCCGATGCGGCAGATGAAGGCGGGGCCGTCGTGCTGGGTGCCCTCGGTGGTGAACCCGGCGTCGTGCAGGAGTTCGTAGCCGGTCGTCGGCGTCGTGTCGCAGCCCCGCTCGACCTTGCCGCCGAAGGGGCCGAAGTCGACGGCTACGACGGCCCCTTCGGTGGCCGTGCAGTCGCCGACCGGGCCTGCGGCGGCAGCCGGGCCGACCGTGACGAGTGTCACGCACATGGCAAGCAGCAGGAACGCCGCGGATATCAGGGCCAGAAGCGCGCTGGCGCCCTTGTGCCGGTCTCTTCGCTGTGCGGTCCCCACCGCGGCCCCCTCGTTCCGTTCCCCGTCGGGACGTGAACGTGGCGGAGGCGGCCACAGCCGCGCGCGGTCCGGCGCGGGGCAGGGCTGGTCGACCACGCCGTAGTCCGCGACGGCGCTTCTCGCTGCAGAATCAGCCCCAGGTAATCCGGCTCGCCCGGCGGTTGCCGGGCCTACGGTTGCGGGTCAGCGCCGGATTTCGACCGGCTTCCCCTGGAACTCAGTGCTTGTCGAGCGGATTGCAGCACGGTGGCTCCCGGATCGTCAAGACGCCGTCGTCCGCCGTCGGCCGGCGGCCGGAGGGCGTCTGGCGGGGCCGCCCGGTGTCCGGTAGCGTCCCGCCCTGCCACATGGGGGAACCCGGTGAGACTCCGGGGCTGACGCGCAGCGGTGTGGGACGGCGGGGGCCGTTCCGAGCCCGAATGCCCACGCGGCGAAGCACCACAGGAAGCCGGTCCACGCGTTCGGGCGGCGGCCCTGCCCGCTGCTGTCTCCCGCCCGGTTCGGCGAGGCCGCGGGGCCGGCCGGCGCCCCTCATCCCAGGAGCAGGCCATGTCCCGCCTTTCGTTCACGCGCCGTATCGCGTTCACCGCGTCCGCCTCGCTCGGGGCGTTCTGTCTGACCGTTCTGCCGGCCGCCGCCACGGCCACCCCCGCCCAGATCGCCACCTCGAAGACCAATGGTGTGGCGTATCTCAAGTCCCTCCAGGCGTCGGACGGTTCGTACGCCGGGCCGGGGCTGTCCAACGAGTGGGCGTTCAGCGCGCTCGCCGCCGCCGGCACCGCGGCCGTCGACGTCACCCCGGGCGGCGACGCCACGAAGAACGCGAGATCGGTCTACCGCGACCTGCTCGCCACGGCGGCCTGGCCGTCGGCGACCCCGGTGGTCACCGACTACGAACGCGCCGCCCTCAACGCGTACGCGGCCGGGATCGACCCCTCCCGCGTCTCCGCCTCCCGCAATCTGATCGGGGACGTCTACAGCTACTGGCAGACGGCCGAGCCGGGCTACTTCGGCCCGTCGGGGAACTTCAACGGAACCGTTTTCGCGGCGCTCGCCCTGGGCGGCGCGAAGACCCAGGCCGGTGCCCAGCGCATACCCCAGTCGCTGCGGGACGCCCTGATCACCCGTATCCGCGCCAACCAGCACGACGACGGCGGCTGGAACTACGGCAAGGCCGAAGGCGACGCGGGCGAGCTCGCCACCACGAGCGACGTCGACATGACGGGCGCGGCGATGGCCGCGCTGTGCGTCTCGGGCGTCCCGAACACCGATGCGGACGTCTCGCGGGCGAAGGCGTTCCTCAAGGGCAAACTGGTGCCGTCCAGCGGCGCGTTCAACGCGATGTTCGGGGTCAACACCGACTCCAACGGCTGGGCCGTCTCCGGCCTCAACGCGTGCGGGATCAACCCGCAGACGGGCGACTTCCTCACCTCCGCCGGCAAGACCCCGGTGGACTTCCTCATCGCCCAGCAGTTCAACCCGGGCGGCGGCTTCAAGTACCTGCCGAGCGACACCACCCCCTCCGCCTACGCGTCCGTGGACGGTCTGCGCGCGGTCGCGGGCGGCGGCTTCACCGCCGCTCCCCCGGCCCCGGTCACCGTCGGCGCGCCCCAGTGGGTGGCGCAGTCCGCGTTCGTCCCGGGCACCGCTACGAAGCTGGCCCTGACCGTGGACGACGGCACGGGCGCCTTGAAGGTGTGCTCGGTCGCGTTCACGCCGACCGGGACGACGACCACGCTCGGCGCGGTGCTGGACGCGGCCACGACGTCGGCCACGCCCGCCGGCTGCGTGAGCGCGGTGACGCCCGCGTCGGGCACCGGCACCCTCACGGCGCTCAACGGCAAGGCCAACAGCGGGTCCGGCACGTGGAAGGCCGGAGTCGACGGATCGGCGTTCGCCGGGGCGGCCCGGGGCACGGTGATCAACGCGGGCGACACGGTGGCCCTGCGCTGGGGCAGCTGACCGGGAGCGGGCGCCGCACGGGCCCGTCCGGCAGGACGGGCAGCGCGGCCAGGCGGCGGTGCAGGTAGCCGCCGCCCCAGGCCAGCTGGGAGAGCGGAACCGCCGGGGCCGGCCGGCGCCAGCGGCCGAGCAGCTGGGTCAGGGCCACCGTCAGCTCCAGCCGGGCGAGCCCTGACCCGGGGCAGTAGTGCGGGCCCAGGCCGAAGCTCAGGTGGCGGCTCGCGGTGGAGCGGCCGGGGTCCAGCGTGCCGGGGTCGGCGTGGCAGCGGGGGTCGTGGTTGGCCGCCGCCACGGACAGCAGGACACCGCTGCCCGCCGGGATGACGGTGTCGCCGAACCGGATGTCCTCCAGCGCCACCCGCTTGGTGCCGAAGGAGCCCGGGGTGTCCCAGCGCAGCAGCTCGTCCACGGCGCGCGGGATGCGTCCCGGCTCCTCGCTCAGGCGCTGCCACACCTCCGGGTGGGCCAGCAGCGCCACCACGCTCATGCCCATCGCCTGCACCGTGCTGTCGAACCCGGCGAGCAGCAGCATCGCCAGCAGGGACGCCACTTCGTCCTCGCTCGCGCCGCCCTGTTCCCGCCAGGCGGCCAGGACGCGGGAGACGAGGTCGTCACCCGGGGCGGCGGACCTGCGGGCCATCTCACCGCGGACGAAGGCGTCGATCCGGGTGACGCTCGCGTCCACCTCGGCGGCGGTGCGGCCGGTCTTGTCCGCGAGGAGCGCCACCGGCTCGTACAGGGCGGCCCGCTCCTTCTCGGGGACGTCGAAGACCTCGCACAGCGAGCGGAAGGCGAAGGGGCGGGCGAAGGCGTCCATCAGCTCGACCGGGCCCCGGCCGCGCGCCGCGTCCGCCGCGTCGAGGAGTTCGGCGGCGGCCCGCTCGATCCGCTCGCGGTGGGCGGCCATGCGCGCCGGGGTCAGGGCGGGCGTCGCCAGGCGGCGGATGCGGGTGTGGTCCGGCGGGTCGTAGTTGACGAGGGTCAGGTCGAGCGCGCGGCGGCGCACCGCGGGGTCGGGTGTACGGCCGCCGCTCAGGGAGAGGCGCGGGTCCATGAATCCGGCCCGCACGTCCTCGGCCCGGGTCACCAGCCACGCCGGGCGCCCGGCCGGTGTCCTGACCCGGGTCACCGGGCAGGTCTCCCGGATCTCGGCCAGCACCTCGGCCGGCCGGTCCACGAACCCGGCCCCGAGCGGCTCCGGAAGTCGCGGCCGCCCGGCCGGCACGGGCGCGCCGGCCGTGACAGCGGGTTCGGTTTCCATACGGAGCCGTCCTCTCACGTCGCGGAGTGTGCGGCGCACACCGTAGGAACGGCGGGTTGCCCGCCGGTTCGGCCCCGGTGCGGTTCCGGTATGCCCGCTCCCGGTCCCGCCGGCGGTGCCGGGGCGCCGACCAGGAGGATTCACCGCCGCACAACCGGGGACGAACCGGTGCCGAACCGCGTGCTCCTAGCTTCCTGGCCGTCGGCGCAGTGCCGCCGTCCGTCGTCCCGATCGCCCGTCGTATGGAGGACCATCATGGCCGAGAACGTCGAGCCCAACGAGACCCCCGAGCAGGACGCCCCCGAGGTGGAGGCCCACTCCGACGCCGTCATCGGCTGGTGCGGTGTGCACCAGGAGGTGGCCGAGGAGCCCGAGGTCGTCGCCCACGTCGAGTCGCCCATCGGCTGGTGCGGGGTGCACCAGGAGGTGGCCGAGGAGCCCGAGGTGATCGCCCACTCCGAGGAGGGCGAGGACACCCCGTGGTGCGGCGTCCACCAGGAGCAGAACCTCTGATCCGGTCCTCAGGCCGGTCCTCCTCGGCCGCGGCGGCCTCGTCGCCGCGGCCGGGGGCCCATCCCGGCCACCCCTCTCCCGCCCCCGCCCCGACCCGGAGGTCGCCGTGTCCGGTACGCAGTCCCTCGCCGTCCCCTCCGCCGGGGCCCGTCTGATCCGCGCCGACAGGGGGTGGTGGTTCCTCGGCGCCGGCGGGTACGCGCTGATGCGCCCCGCGCAGGTGGAGCCCGACGGCACCCTGCGGCCCTCGGCCGAACGCTATCTGCGCGACGCCGGTCTGTACGACCTGAAGCCCTACAGCTCGTACTCCCTGACCGTGCTGACCAGCACCGACTGCAACCTCGGCTGCGGCTACTGCTTCCAGAACACCTCGCAGGACCCCAAGGGCGGCAGCAGGCCGCCGCGCATCCGCCACGCCCGTCTGACGCCCGAGGCCGTCGGGCAGGTCCTGGACTTCACCCGGACGCGCATGGAGGCGGCGGGGCTCGACCGGCTGTCCCTGCTGCTGTTCGGCGGGGAGCCGCTGCTCAACCCGCGCGGCTGCCGCGACCTGCTCACCCGGGCCGGTGAACTGGGCCCGCTCACCGCGTCGATGACGTCCAACGGCACGCTGCTCACCCCGCTGATCGCGAAGGAGCTGAACGCGGCGGGTCTCGGCTCCGTCCAGGTGACCTTCGACGGCGACCGCGCCGACCACGACTCGATCCGGGTCAAGCGCTCCGGGGGCGGCACCTTCGACGTCATCGTCTCCAACATCGCGCGCGCCATCGAGCGCACCTCCCTGCGCTGGATGCTGCGGGTCAACGTCTCGCACCTGAACCGGCACGGCGTCGACGAGCTGGTCGAACGCCTCGGTTCACGCCTCGACCCGGCCCGTTGCGGCATCCACTTCGCCCGCGTCGGCGACGTCGGCGTCGGGTACGCCAACAACCTCCTCCACGAGGACGGCCTGGTCGAGGACTTCGTCCGCTGGCACGCCCGCGCGCTGGAGCTCGGCTTCACGGTGTCCCGGCCGCGCGCCCATGTCCCCTGCCAGGCCTGCTCCTTCGCCGACGGCCGGTACGGGGCGGTCATCAACGCCGATGGTGTGCTGGCCAGTTGCTGGGAGACCGCGGGGAAGCCCGGCATGGAGGTCGGCACCGTCGCCGACGGCTATCTGAGCGCGGAGCAGACGGAGGGCCGCTGGGTCAGCTGCCACGACCACTACCGCTACGACGAGGAGGCGGCGGTCCGCGCCGTCTTCCAGGACCGGGTGGACGCAGGGGTGCTGGACTGCCTGCACGGTGCCGGACGGCTGGGGTGAATGCCGGTATGAAGAGCGCGGGCATTCTGCGCACCAATGCCGACTTCCGCCGCTACTGGCTCAGTTCGACGCTCTCCACCCTCGGCTCCCAGCTGTCGCTGCTGGCCTTCCCGCTGCTCGTGCTGTCCATCGGCGGCAGCGCGGCCCAGGCGGGGACGGTCGCGACCTGCTCGATGGTGACGCGGACGCTGCTGAGGCTGCCCGCGGGCCATCTCGCCGACCGGCTCGACCGGCGGATGATCATGGTGGGCACCGATGTGGTGCGTCTGGTGGCGCTGGCCAGCATCCCGCTGGCGTCGGGGCTCGGAGGGCTCGGACAGGCGCAGCTGCTCGGCGTGGCCGTGGTGGAGGGGGCGGCCACCGCGATGTTCTCGCCCGCGGCCACGATCGCGGTGCGCGACGTGGTGCCGGAGAAGGATCTCACCGACGCGCTGAGCCGCAGCCAGACGGCGATGGCGTCGAGTTCGCTGATCGGCCCGTTCCTGGGCGGCTGGCTGTTCACCCTGGACCCGATCCTGCCGTTCGCCGTCGACGCCGCCTCCTACGGGGTGTCGGCCGTGCTGCTGCTGCGGATCGGGATCAGGCCGACCGAACGGGTCGCGGACAGCGAGCGTGACAACCGGCTGACGGCCGGGCTGCGCTGGCTGACGCACCAGCGGGCGCTGCTGGCCGCCCTGATCTTCGCCGCGGGCATCAACATCGTCTCGGCGGCGGCGCAGGTGACGATGGTCGTCTCGCTGCGCCAGAGCGGCGCGGGCGGGACGGCGATCGGTGCGGTGATGGCCTGTGCCGGCATCGGGGGGCTGCTGGGCGCCGCTGCCGCGCCCTGGCTGATCAAGCGGAACCCGGCGGGGCGGCTGTTCCTGCTCATCGGCATGGTCTGGGCGCTGGGCCTGGCCATCTTCTCCCGGACGACGCTTCCCTGGGCGATCGGCCCGGTCCTGATCGTGGTCGTCTTCTTCAGCCCGCCCGCGGGCATCGTGGTGGGCCGTGCGGTGCTGGTGCTCGCGCCCCGCGATCTGCTGGGCCGGGTCAGCACCGCGACCGGTCTGATGATGGCCGGGCTGGCCTCCGCCGGGCCGATCGTGGCGGGCTCGTTCGTGGACTCCCTCGGGGCGAGCCGCACCTGGCTGGTGCTGGCGGGCACCGCGGCGGTGGTCACCCTGCTCTCCTCGGTGCCGCTGCTGCGCGAGACCAGTCTGGACGCCACCGAGGACGACCGGGGTGGTGCGCCGAAGGACGCGGACGAGCCGCTGCCCGCGCCCGCCGGTGAGGACGACGCCGGGGCCGCCGGACTGGTCCCGGCGCCTCCCGGGCCGCGCCCCGGCAGCGGCGGCTCCTGACCGCACCCGCCTCCCGCCGTGTCCGATGCGACCGTTCTCCCTGGAGGGCCGCGATGACCGTGTCACCGCCCCGCGACGCCGGGCCGGTCTACCCGGCCGCTCCCCGCACCGGTCCGGTCGAGGTCGTCCACGGCCGGCCGGTGGCCGATCCGTACCGGTGGCTGGAGGACCCGGACGACCCCGCCACCACGGTCTGGAGCGCCGCTCAGGACCGGCTCTACGCCGGGGAGCAGGCCCGCTGGCCCGGCCGGGAGGCGTTGCGCGGCCGGATGGCGGCGCTGCTCTCCGGGGCCGGCGCCTCGCCCCCGGTGGTGCGTGGCGGGCGGGAGTTCCATCTGCGCAGGGACCCCGGGCGGGAGTTCGCGGTGCTCGCCGTCCGCGAGGGCGGCCGGACCAGGGTGCTGCTCGACCCGCTGGACGCCGACCCGTCCGGTTCGACGGTGCTGGATGCCTGGGAGCCGTCGTGGGAGGGCGGTTCGGTGGCCGTGCAGCTGTCGTCGGGCGGTACGGAGCAGTCGGTGCTGCGGGTGCTCGACGCGGTGACCGGGGCGGTGCTGGACGGGCCCGTGGACCGGGTCCGCCGCTCCCCCGTGGCCTGGCTGCCGGGCGGCCGGGCCTTCTACTACGTACGCCGGCTGCCGCCGGAGCGGACCGGGGGACGTCACCGCCGGGTGTATCTCCACCGGGTCGGTACCCCGGCGGACCTGGATACCGAGATCTTCGGCGCCGGGCGGTCCGAGACCCAGTACTACACCGTGGCCACCTCGCCCGACGGACTGCTCCTGGTCGTCGGGGCCAGCGAGGGCACCGCGCCCCGCACCGATCTGTGGACGGCCGACCTGAGCGCGACCGGCCCGGACCGGCCGGTCCTGCGCCCCTTCCAGCAGGGGACCGACGCCCGCACCTCGGTCCGCATCGGTTCCGGCGGCGGGCCGCTGCTGCTCAGGACGACGGCGGACGCGCCGCGCGGCAGGATCGCCGAGGCCCGCCCCGACGCCACGGACCCCGGCCGGTGGCGCACCCTGGTCGGCGAGGAACCGGGCACGGTGCTCGGGGACGTCGCGGTCCTGGACGGGCCGGCGCTTGAGCGGCCGCTGCTGGTGGTCGTACGGACCCGGCACGCGGTCGGTGAGATGACCCTGCACGATGCCCGGACCGGCGCACGGACGGGGTCCGTTCCGCTGCCGGGGCAGGGCACGGTCACCCGCCTGACAGCACGTCAGGACGGCGGCCACGAGGTGTGGTTCGCGTACACCGACCACATCACCCCCACCTCCGTCCTGCACTACGACGCGGTGACCGGCCGGCTCGGTCCGTGGGCGGGCGGTCCGCCTGCCGCGCCGCCGGCCGAGGGGGTGCGGGTCAGCCAGGAGGTCGTCCGCTCCGGTGACGGCACCGAGGTGCGGATGTTCGTGATGTCCCCCGCCGGCGTTCCCGACCGGCCCCGCCCCGCCGTCCTCACCGGATACGGCGGTTTCGGCGCCTCGATGACGCCCGGCTTCACCCCGCAGGCGGTGCCCTGGGTGCGGGCGGGCGGGGTGTACGCGGTGGCCTGTGTGCGCGGGGGCGGCGAGGAGGGCGAGGAGTGGCACCGGGCCGGACGCCGCGAGCACAAGCACCGCACCTTCGAGGACTTCGACGCCGCCGCCGGCCACCTGCTCGCCGGGGGCTGGGCCGCGCCGGGCCGGCTCGGGGTGCTCGGCAGCTCCAACGGCGGCCTGCTGGCGGGCGCCGCGCTGACGCGCGGGCCGGAGCTGTACGGGGCGGTCGTGTGCGCGGCGCCGCTGCTGGACATGGTGCGCTACGAGCTGTCGGGGATGGGTGCGAGCTGGCGCGAGGAGTACGGGAGCGCCGGGGACCCCGCCGACTTCGCGCGGCTGCTGGCGTACTCCCCGTACCACCGGGTGCGCGAGGGCGTCCGCTACCCGGCCGTGCTGCTGGCCGTGTTCGACGGCGACAGCCGCGTCGACCCGGCGCACGCGCGGAAGATGTGCGCCGCGCTCCAGTGGGCCGGTTCGGGGGACGGCCCGGTGGTGCTGCGCACCGAGCGCGGTGTGGGGCACGGCACGCGCGGCGTCTCGCGCAGCGCCGGCCTGTACGCGGACGTCATGGCCTTCCTCGCCCACCATCTGGGCCTCGACCTGACGAAGGACACCTCCGGATGAACGTACTGCTGTGCCCGCTGAGCGATCCCGGCTACCTCTACCCGGTCCTCGCGGCCGGCCGCGAGCTGCGCCGCCGCGGCCACACCGTCCAGGTCCTCGGCGGACCGGACGCCGCGCCCGCCGTCACCGCCGCGGGACTTGATCCTGCGGCCGTCGCCGGACGCGCCGCGCTGTCGGTGACCCACTGGACGGTCCGGGGCCCCGAGCAGTACGCCGCCGTGGCCGGGGCGGTCCGCGCGCTGCGCCCCGATGTGCTGGTCACCTCGGTGCTCAACCACGGCGCGCTGGTGGCCGCCGAGGCGGCCGGGCTGCCGGTGGTGGTCCTGGGGCTCGCGGCGCATCTGTGGCCCTACCGCACCGGCCCGGACGACGGCTGCGGCCGTGCCTGGCGGCTGGCCCGGACGCTGAAGCACTACACGGCGCTCCGGGAGGGCGCCGGGCTCGCCCCGCGCCGCGACCGCTTCCCGGACACCCCACTCCTGGGCACCGCCTTCCTGCTGCGCGGCCACCCCGTCATGGAGGTCCCCGGCGCCGAACTGCCCCCGGCCGTACGCCATGTCGGTCCCTGCTGGTGGGAGCCGGCACCCCCGGTGCCGGAGCCGTTGCCGGCCGCCGGGCCTGTCGCGTACGTGCATCTGGGCCGCACCTTCGGCGGCAGCAGTCTCTGGCCGCGCCTGAACGCCGCGTTCGCCTCCGGAACGTACCGGGCCGTCGTCGAGCTGGGCCGGTCCGGTGCCCCCGAGGCCGCCCCGGGCGCCCGGCTGGCCATCGGGCGCCGCGCCTGGATGGGGCCGCTCGTGGAGCGGGCGGACCTCGTCCTGACCAATGCCACGTCCGCCCCCGTGCTCGCGGCGCTCCTGCACGGCAAGCCGCTGCTCGTCGCCCCCAACGGCTCGGAGCAGCAGGTCCTCGCCGCCGCCTGTCTGCGCGCCGGGGTCGCCCGCGGGCTGCCGGAGGCCGGGGCGGACGCGGCCGCGCTGCGCGGCGCCGTCGAGGACACGGGCCGCGATCCGGTGCTGTGCGCGCGGGTGCGGGAGATCGGCGGTCTGCTGGCCGGCGGCAGGAGCGAGGCGCGTGCCGCCGACGCCGTGGAGTCGGCGGCACGCTGACGCTCCCGGCTCAGCCCCCGTGCGGGGCCTGCGGCGGAAGGCCGTCGAGCAGGACGTCGCGCAGGGCGGTCACCAGTTCCAGGCTCCGCGTCCGGACCGCCGTGGGTGTCTCCTCCTCGCGCCGCTCGGTGACGACGGCGAGGGCCGCCGCCGCCTGTCGGGCGAAGAGGGCGAGCAGGTCGAGTTCGGAGAGACTGGAGCGGGACTGCTCGACCGGGTCGAGGACTTCGAGCACGCCGAGCACCCGGTCGTGGTGGGCGAGCGGCGCGGCCATCAGCGCGTCCGGGACGTAGCCGGTCGACCGGGCGACATCGCGGGCGAACATGCCCTGCTGCTTCAGGTCGTCCGCGACCATCGGCTCGCCGGAGACGAGCACCCAGCCCGCGAGCCCCCGGCCGGCCGGGAACCGGGAGCCCACGAGGGCCTCCTCGCCCTCCCCGGCCACCGCCTGGAAGACCAGCTCGTCGGCGTCCCGGTCGTGCAGCAGGACGGAGCTGGCCGCGGCGCCGAAGATGGCACGCGCGGTCTCGACGACGGACTGCAGCAGATCGTGTTCGGCGCTGCCCGACCGTGTCGCGGGGCCCGCGCCGGTTGCGGGGACGAGGCCGTGGGACTGGCTCATGATTCACCTCGGGTTCCTGGATCGCCGATGCGTACGTTCGCGGCGGAGAGGTACAGCGCGTGCTTGATCTGGAACGGGGTCAGCTTGGGGCGGCTGCCGAGCAGCCGCGCGCACAGCCCGCTGATGAACGGGGTGGCGAAGCTGTTGCCCGTGGTGCGGATGGTCTTGCCGCCCGTCCAGGCCACCCGCACGTTCTGGCCGGGCGCGAAGAACTCGACGGGCGGTGCGGGGTTGTAGAGGAAGAGCCCGGGGTCGTCCTCGCGGTGCGTGCCGACCGAGATCACCGAGGAGAACCGCCAGGGGAAGCTCTCCACGGGCGTGTTGTGGGCCGATGCGACCAGCGTGGTGCCGGTGAAGAACGCCTGGTCGGCCAGGGAGCGCAGGGTCTCCAGGAACTGCGGGCGGGTCGTGGACAGGCTCAGGTTGACCACGTCGAAGCCCTGGTCGACGGCCCAGCGCAACCCGGTGAGCAGGGCGTCGCCGGTACCGGTGAAGCCCTGGCCGAGCACGCGCACGCTGTACAGGGAGCATTCCGGGGCCACCCGCCGCACGATCCCGGCGCACGCCGTGCCGTGCCCGCATCCGTCTCCGGCTCCGTCGGGCAGCGGGCCGCTGTCGATGACGCGCGGGGTCCCGTCCGCGCCGGCCCTCACCTCGTACGAGCCGTCGACCGGGCCGACCCCGGGGTGCCCGCACTCCACCCCGGTGTCGACGACGCAGACGCGTACGCCTGCCCCGTCCGACCACTGCGAGGGGTCGGCCGAGAGGGCCGGCACCATGTCGGCGAGCATCGTGAGATCGTCGGGCGTGCGGTCGCGCAGGCTCCAGGTGAGCCCTTCCGCCGTCTTGGTGGTCATACGGTCCTGCCTTCCCGCCCGGCCGGGTCGGTGTCCCGGGCCGCGGCCGCGCTGTCGTCGGCGAACGCGGCCGCGCGGTCCGCGCCGAGCCGGTGTCCCTTGGCGGCGAAGTGCCGCAGCGCCGTGCGCGCCTCCCGGGCCGCCTCGCCGGGCAGCGCCAGGGTGCGCAGGGTGTGCGCGAGGTCGAGGGCGGCCGTGCCGCGCACGACCGGTGAGTCGGTGTCACCCGCGGCGGCGGTCGCCCGCCGCGCGCGGGTACGGGCAGCGGCCGGTTCCCCGGCGAGTGCGAGAGCGCGGGCCCGCAGCCCGAGGGCGTCGGCGGACTCCGCCGGGGGCAGCCCGGCCTCCAGCGGGTCGGGCAGGGCCAGCGCCTGGGCCGGCTCGCCGCGCTCCAGCAGCAGGCGGGCCCGTTCGCGGGCGATGCCGGGCAGCGCACCCGTGGCGTCGAGTTCCCGGCCGGCGCGGGCCGCCTCGTCCAGCAGGGCGAGTCTGCGCTCGGGGGTGCCCGTCAGCGCCTCGACCTCGGCGGCGAACAGCGGGACGAACAACGCGCTCTCCGCGTAGCCGAGGCCGTGGGCGATCCCCGCCGCCTCGGCCAGCAGGGCCCGGGCCTCGTCGGGGCGGCCGTGGAGGGCCAGGAGCACGGCCAGCGGGCAGGCCAGGGTGGCGCGCACCGTCGGCCGGCCGGCGCCGTGGGCGGCGAGGAGCTGTTCGCAGCGCTCGACGGCGCGGGCGACCGGGGTCGGGCCCCGCCACAGGGAGATCCCGAACGCGCCGAGCGCGAGGGCCCGTTCGGGCTCGGCGTCGACGCGGTCCGCGTGGTCGAGGGCGCGGCTGAGCAGCGCCTCGGCCTGGGCGTGCCGGCCGCGCCGCTGGCGGTCCTGGGCCATGCGCACGCAGGCGCGGGCGATGCCCTGGTCGTCGCCCGCCGCCGTGAACGGGCCGAGCGCGGCCTCGGCGACGTCGGCGGCCGAACCGTGCCGGGGGTCGAGCGCGGTCAGCGCGAGCCGGGCGTGGGCGGCGCCCAGCACGTCACCGGCCCGCTCGGCGGTGCCGAGCGCCCCGGCGAGGAGTTCCCGGCCGCGCACCGCGTCGCCGCGGGCCGCCTTCGTCTCGCCGAGCCGGCGGGCGGCCTCGGCGGCGACGGGTTCGCCGGGGACGGCCAGGTCGAGGGCCTGGGTCAGGAGGTCGTCGGCCCAGGCCAGGTCGGAGCGGGCCAGGGCGGCCGCGCCGGCCCGGGTGAGCAGTCCCGCGGCGCGGGCCCGCAGTACGTCGGTGTCCTCGTCGTACGTGCCGAGTTCGGTCAGGAGCCGGTGGGCGCGCGCCAGGTGGGTGCCGACGGCGGCGTCCCCCGCCGCCCGCCCGGTCAGGACCCGGGCGGCGTGCTCGTGCCGCCGGGCGCGCACCTTCTTGGCCATCCCCCGGTACGCGGTCTCCTGGACGAGGGCGCTGCCGAACCGGAGCACGGCGCTCGCGGCCCGGCTGCGGTCG
Organism: Streptomyces sp. Mut1; assembly: GCF_030719295.1. Taxonomy (NCBI): domain Bacteria; kingdom Bacillati; phylum Actinomycetota; class Actinomycetes; order Kitasatosporales; family Streptomycetaceae; genus Streptomyces; species Streptomyces castrisilvae. The sequence continues at coordinate 459,641 of NZ_CP120997.1, forward strand.
CCGGTCTCGATGAGCCGCCGCCGCAGCAGTCCGCGCAGCAGGCCGGTGGCGGAGTCGGCGGTTCGGGCTTCCTCGGCGGCGGCCAGCCCGGTCAGGTCGGCGCGGTGGAACTCGCGGCCCAGGACGGCGGCGAGTTGCAGCAGTGTCCGCTCCTCGGGCGGCAGCGCGTCGATGCGGGCGCCGAGCAGGGCGTGCACGGTGAGCGGCAGGTCGTCGCATTCGGCGGCCACGGCCGTCAGGTGTTCCAGGTAGAGCGGGTTGCCCTCGGCGCGGTCGAGCGCGCTCTCCAGCACGCCCTGGCGGTGGGCGGCGACCTCGACGAGTTCGCCGGCCAGGGCCGCGGCCTCCTGGCGCGTGAGCGGGGTGAGCATGAGGGAGGCGGAGCGCATCCGGCCGCTGCCCCACCCCGGATGGGTCTCCAGGAGTTCGGGGCGTGCGGCGCACACCAGGGCGACGGCGGAGCGGTCGAGTTCGTCCAGCAGCCGGTCCGCGAGGTCGAGCAGCGGCGCGGACGCCCAGTGGCAGTCGTCCAGGACGAGCACCACGGGCCGTTCCCGCGAGAGCGCGTCCAGCAGGCAGGCCAGCGCCATGAGCGTGTCGTCGGTGGAGGGGCTGGGGGTGCCGTCCGCGAGCAGTCCGCCGCGCAGGAGGCGCAGCGCCTGGTCCGCCTCGGTCCGCTCCGGGGCCGGCAGCCGGGCGAGCCCGGCGTCCTCCCCGACGGCCAGGAGCACCTGGCGTACCGCCTCGGCGAGCGGTGCGAGGGTCCCGGTCTCGCCGTACGGGCGGCATCTGCCTTCTCCGTACGCCGGGCGGTCCCGCAGCCATTCGCGCAGCAGCCGGGTCTTGCCGAGGCCCGCCTCGCCGTAGACGGTGACCAGGTGCGAGCGGGGGTCGGTGGCCAGTTTGCGGAGCAGCAGCCGGAGTTCGGCGAGTTCCTGTTCGCGGCCGATGAAGGGGGTGTCGAAGCGCCGGACCCGTTCCGGGTCGTCCTCGTGGAGTGCGATCAGACGGTGGGCGGGTACGGGGGCCGCGACGCCCTTGAGGGCGAGCGCCCCGGCCGGTTCGGTGACCGCCGAGGGTCCGGCGGCGCGGAGGGTGGCGGGGCCGATGAGGATCTCGCCCGTGCCGGCGTGCTGTTCGAGGCGGGCGGCGATGTTGACGACTTCGCCGGAGACCAGGGCCTGCCGGGCCGTCGGGTCGGCGTTCACCACGACCTCGCCGGTGTTCACGCCGATGCGGACGGCGAGCCGCACTCCGTGCCTGCGGTCCAGGTCGGCGTTGAGCCCGTCGAGGCCGGTGACCATGGAGCGGGCGGCGGCCAGGGCCCGGTGGGCGTCGTCCTCGTGGCGGGCGGGGACGCCGAAGACCGCCATCACGGCGTCGCCGATGAACTTCTCCACCGTGCCGCCGTGTTCCTCGATGCGGGTCCGCATCAGCGCGAAGTACCGCAGGGTCACGGTGCGCAGCGTCTCCGGGTCGAGCCGTCCGGACAGGGCCGTGGAGCCGACGAGGTCGCAGAAGACGACGGTGACCACCCGGCGTTCCTCGGCCACGCCGGAACCGGCCGCCGGGACGCAGGCGGTCCCGCACCGGGGGCAGAAGGCGGCGCCGTCCGGTGGCGGTTCGGGGCAGTCGGGGCACTTCGTCCGTGTGGCGGCGGCCATCAGAAGAGCGCTCCGCCGGCGATCTCGCTGTGCGCCTGCACCTCCGGCTCGGCCGCGTCCAGCCGCTCCTTCAGGCCCAGCAGCAGGGTCAGTTCCTCCGCGCTGAGGTCCCGCAGCACGTCCCGCTGCTCGGGCGGGAGGCTGTGCAGCGGGAACCCGGCGTCCTCCAGTGCGCGCAGGCGGTCGTGGTCGTCCGCAGGGTCAGTCATGGGTGCTCCCCGATGTGTGTGGTCCCGTGGCGATGCGGTCGAACAGCTCGGCGAGTGCGGTGACGGTGTGCAGCGCGCTGACGGCGATCAGGGAGCGCTGCCGCGGGCTCAGCGGCAGGCGGCCGATGAGCCGGTCCAGGTCCGCGCTGTGCCCGTCGTCGAGGTCGGCGTGCAGGCGTACGGTCTCGAAGGCGGCGGGCGGCAGCCCGGTCTCCCTCGCGAGCCGGGCGGCCAGGCCGGGGGCCGGTGCGTTGCCCTCCAGTACGGCGATGTAGCCGAGCAGGGCCACCGGGTGGCTGTGCTCGATCCAGTAGTACTGGGCCCCGACGAGGGAGGCGACCCGGGCGGGCGGGACGGCGGCGGTCAGCTCGCCGGGCGGTGCCCCGCAGACGGCGGCGTCCGTGAGCAGCCAGTCGTCGTGTCCGCGTTCCTCCTCGGCGTGCGCCCGCAAGTACCGGGCGAGCGGCGGTGCCACCGGGTCGTGCGGCAGCGCCTCGCAGTGTCCGGCGGCCCGTTCCATGAGGGGGACGGAGGCGCGGATGACCTGGTGCATGGTGTGCAGGTAGTGGCGGTAGCGGGCGGGGAGCCCGGGGCCGGAGCGCCACATGCGGGCGGCGGCCGACCGTAACACCGGCTGGACCAGGGAGAGTTCCAGCCGCAGCAGCGCGGCGGGCGACGAGGTGGCGCCGGTGCTTCTCACGCGGGTGCCTCCTCGCCGTCCCGGCCGCCGAGCAGCACGAGCGGTGCGTACCGCCCGGTGCCGTACCGGCGCAGCAGCGTCTCGGCCCCCGCGTCGCGCTGGAGCCGGGCGCCGAGCACGTCCATCGCGCCGGCGGCGGGGCTGGACCCGGCGGCCCGTGCCGCCGCCAGCGCGCGGGGCCGCCGTGCCAGGGACCGGCAGTCCGCGCAGGAGCCGGCGCCGGCGGTCCGCAGGGTGCGCAGCACGGGCGACTCCTGGCAGCGGCGCCGTATGTCCGCCCAGTCGTCGACGGCGATGTGCCCGAGCCGCAGGTGCGGCGGTGCGGGGCGGGCGTCCACCACGCGCTGGTTGCAGCAGGCGGTGACGGTCCCGTCGAAGGCCACGGTCGGCCAGGCCGCCATGGCGCACGGGGCGGGGCGCTGCCCGGCTCCGCCCGGCGGGCGCGCGGCCGCCCAGTGCGCGGCGCGTCCGGCCGGGCGTACGTGGTTGACGAGGACGGCCGCGCGGTCCCGGAACTCGGCCCGGATGGCGGCGGTGACGTCCGCGAGATAGGGGTCGTCGGGTGAAAGGCCCACGACATGGAAGCTCGCGTCGATTCCTTTTTCCATGATGTGGTGCACCGCGCGGAATACCGCCGCGCGCGGCACCTCGCGTTCGTGGAACACGTCGATGCTGGCGGAGAAATGGTCGATGTGGCGCAGCGCGCGCATGATGCGGGCCGGTATCCGTCCGTCGGCCGCGAAGAACATGCCGCTGAGGACGGCCGTCCGGGTCCCGGCCGTCGCGGCGAGTCCGGCGATGCCGTCCACGAGCCGGGGCCGCAGCAGGGGTTCACCGCCCGTGAGCATGAGGACCTGCGGGCGGTCGCCGGGGGTGAAGCCGCCGACGAACCGGCGCAGCGCGTCGGCGGGGGTGTCCTCGCCCCGGGGACCGGACGAGGTGGAGCAGTGGGCGCAGCTCAGCGGGCAGCGTCTGGTGAGGGTGGCGAGCAGCCCGGCGGCGGGCACCGGACGCAGTTCGATGATCTCCGCCAGTCGCATCGCGTCACCTCCTCGGTCACCTGGACATGCGGCGCCAGCGTGCGCGGCGCCGGTTCGGCAGTGGTTGGGGTCCGGTTCGGAGCCGGTACGGGAGCGTGGCCGTCCGCCCACGCGGCCGGGCGGCTGTTTCGCCCCGCTATGAGGCTTGTCCACCCTTCGTCCCGGCGGGTGTGTTGCTGCATGCACCTTGAGCCATCCTCAAGCCCATGGCCGCGCCCCCGGCTTGTGACCATGCTGTGAAGAACGGCGGGAATTCCATCGAATTCCCGCCGTATTCACGGCTCCTCGCGGATTCGCTCACCCCCCCGACCGCTCCCCGGAGGCTTTCGTGCACGCCATTGTTCTCTGCTCCCCGAACTCCGACGACACCGGCTGGGGAAGGGGTTGAGGAAAAGATGACGGATATCTTTACGGAAACTCGCCCCGGGGAGGCGGAGTCCGGGGCGGCGGGAGAACGCGCCGGCGCGCGTCTGCGGGTCGACCTGCTCGGCCCGCTGTGCGCCACCCGTGACGGACTTCCGCTGCCGCTCGGCCCGCTGAAGCAGCGTCTGGTCCTGGCGGTCCTGCTGACCCGGCCGAACGCGCCGGTCTCCCTGGAGGAACTGACCGACGCCGTCTGGCCGGACGATCCGCCGCGCACGGCCCGCAAGAACCTCCAGGTGTACGTGTCGACCCTGCGGCGGGTCCTGGACCCCGACGATCTGGGCCGGCTGCACCACGGCCCCGGCGGTTACGTCCTGCACCTGGGCGCCGACGAGTGCGACAGCCTGCGCTTCGAGGAACTGGCCAGGTGCGGTGACGCCGAGGTGCGTGCGGGCGCCCCGAGCCGCGCCGCCCGGTTCTACCGCCAGGCACTCGACCTGTGGCGGCATGAGCCCTTCAGCGATCTCGCGGGCCGCGCCGATGTGCTGCGCGCCGCCGTCGCACGCCGCCATGTGCGCCGGCTCGCGGTGTACGAGGCGTGGGCGGAGGCGCAGTTGGAGACGGGTGACGCGGCCGCGGTCGCCGACACCGTGGACGAGATGGTCGCCCGCCACCCGCTGCGGGAGCGGCTGCGCGCCGCCCAGATCACCGCGCTGCACCGGGTCGGCCGCCGCACGGAGTCGCTGGCCGCGTACGACGACTGCCGGCAGCAGCTCTCCCGCGAGCTGGGGCTGGAGCCCGGCACGGCGGTGCGGGGCGCCTACCGCGCCGTGCTCGCGGACGCCGCCCCGCCCCGGCCGAGCGGCGGTGCCACCGGGCCCCGGCTGCTGCCGCCCGGCCTCGCCGACTTCACCGGGCGGGCGCGGGAGGCGGAGGCGGTCGCCGCGCGGCTGGGCGGCGAGGGCGGTCCGCCGGTACTGCTCACCGGACCGGCCGGCGTCGGCAAGACGGCTCTGGCGGTGCACGTGGCGCACCGCCTCGCCGCCCACTACCCGGACGGCGTGGTCGCCACCCGGCTCTGCGCCGAGGACGGCTCCGTACGCCCGTGGGCCTCGGTGCTGGCGGAGCTGGCCCGCGCCCTGGGCTGTACGGAGCGCCTGCCGGCCGGCCGGGAGGAGGCCGCGACCGCCTGGCGGTCCTGGCTGTCCGGACGCCGGATCCTGCTGGTCCTGGACGACGCTCCGGACGCCGCGGCCCTCGGCCCGCTGCTGCCGCCCTCGGGGCCCACCGCCGCGCTGGTCACCTCCCGGAGCCGGCTGCCCGGTCTGGAGGCCGCGCACCGGACGGAGCTCCCGCCGCTCTCCCCCGACGAGGCCCTGGGCCTGCTCGGCGGGATCATCGGCCGGACCCGGGCGGCCGCCGAACCGGCCGCCGCCGCACGTATCGTCGCCGCCACCGGGCTGCTTCCGTTCGCCCTGCGCGCGGCCGGCAACCGCCTCTGCGTGCTGCGCCACATGCCGCTCGGCCAGTACGCGGACCGGCTGGAGCACCCGGCGGAGGCCCTGGACGAGCTGGCGTCCGGCGGTGTCGGGGTCCGTACCCGGCTCGCCGGCACCTGGGCCCGGCTGCCCCTGCCCGCCCGCGACACCCTCGACGCCCTGGCGGCGCTGCCGGGCCCGGCCTTCTCCCTCCCCACCGCGGCCCGCGCCCTGGGCGTGGAGGGACGGGCCGCGCAACGGGCCCTGGAGAACCTGATCGACGTCGGCGTCCTGCCCCCGCCGCCCTGCCCCGAGGTGACCGCGCACGCCGCGTCGGCCGAGGAGTCCGTACGGTACGAACTCCCCTGGCTGACCCTGCTGTTCGCCCGGGAGCAGGCGAGCGGGAGGGACACGCGGTGCTAGGGCCTGTCCGGCGGATCTTCGCGGGCCCACGAAGATCCGCCGCACAGGCCCCAGGCCGTGTCCGGAAGATCTCGGGGCGGGATCCCTCCGGCGCGGCGCCGGGGGCGCCGCCGGGGCGCTCAGGCGGTTCCCGGGGCCGTGGCGGCCGGGCCGGAGGACTGCACGCGGGCGAGGTATCCGGCCTGGAAGCGGCTGGCCGCGCCCAGTTGCTCCATGATCTCGGCTATGTGCTTGCGGCAGGTGCGCAGCGACATCCCCAGCCGACGGGCCACCATCTCGTCCTTCATGCCCTCGGCCAGCAGCCGCACGATGGCCTGCTTCACCTCGTCGCGCGCCGAACTCTCCGTCCACGCCGGCTGGTAGGGCTCCGCCAGCGACCAGGCGTGGTCGAAGGTCGTGCACAGGTACGCCACCGTGGACGGGTCGTGGATGACGATGGCCGCGTCCAGGTCGTCCTGGTGCGGAATGAACACCGTCTCCCCGTCGAAGGCGACCATCCTGCCGAACAGTTCGCTCAGCGTCCGGATCTCGGCCCCCTCGGCGGTCATCCGCCGCGCGTACTCCTGGGTGGGCAGGTGGTAGCGGGCCGTGTGCTGGTACAGCGTGCGCATCCGCACTCCTCTGCGCAGCATGTCCCGGTCCCGGACGAAGGCCTGCTCCAGGAGGGCCGGGGAGCGGCCCCCGCCGGGGTGGCAGGTGCGCACTTCGCGCCGGCATCGCATGGTCGCCTCGGTGATCATGCCGACGACGGTCTTCAGGTCCGTGACCTCCGTCAGCGCCGGCCGCCCCTGCCATCTTCGCCGGCCCTCCGTGTAGAGCGGGGTCAGGAGCGCCAGCTCGCCGCGGAGCTGGTCGATCTCGGCGAGCTGCCGGCGCAGCCCCGCCTCCTTCGGTGCGATGAGCGCGGCGATGGCCGCGTCCGGGGCCACCGGCACCAGCCGGTCGGGGTCCTCGGGCACATGCCTCAGCAGCAGGAGGTCGGTCAGGGTCCGCACCGCCGATGCCGCGCAGTTCTCCGGCAGGCCCAGCGTCGCGCCCACGGTGCGCACGTCGCACGAGCCCTGGTCGCTCACCCAGCGGAACACCCGGACGGCGTCCTCGGACAGCTGTGCCTTCGGCGCTGTGCCCGCCGTCTGCTCGCGCGGGCCCGCCGACCGGCCGTCGCCCTCACCGATGCCGCCCACCCGACCCCCTCGTCAGCTTCCGATGGCTCCGCCCGGCCCGTACAGATGTCTATTGTTCAGATGCGCGGTGGATATTCCCAGACCCCCTGGAAGGAAACACCGTGGAACGGACCAAAGGGACACTCGCCCTGCTCCTCGGCCGTGTGGCCCTCCTTCTCGGCGGCCGGGCCCGTCGCCGCCGGCCCCCGCCCGGCGGCGACGGCAGTACGGCCCGCGACATCCTCAACCAGCCCCCGCGCCCGCTGCGGGGCGACGACGGCCCTCCGGCGGTGCGCACCCCGCGCTGGTGAACGGCCGGCGGGCCGCTGCCCGCTTCGGCTCAGCCCACCAGGTCCGGTGCGCGCAGCATCTCGGACGGAATGCCCCAGGCGTCGACCAGGTCGACGGCGAGGGGCCGGACCTTGCGGCAGAGGTCGTTCACCTCGCGGCTGATCGCCTTGGAGCGCTGGACGGTCAGGCGGCCGTGTTCCATGAACCACGCGCGGTCCGCCTCGATCGTGGACAGGGCGAACAGGTCGCACAGCAGGCCCAGCGCCGTCCTGTTGCCGCCCTCGGGGAGTTCGCGCACCTTCTCGGTGAACGCCTCCAGCACCAGCCGTTCGACGTGCGCGCGGGCGAGTGCGATCACATGGTCCTGCACCTGGGAGAAGACGGCTCCCGGGTCGCGCCGGTCGTCGATTCCGCGCTTGAGCCGGCGGGCGACACCGGCGAGCATGTGCTCCTCGCGGAAGCGGACCATCGCGAGCTGGTACTCCGGGTCGAGCAGACCGGCTTCGCGGTCCCACTCGTCGCCGCCGGGCAGCAGGTCGCGTACCCGCTCGAACAGCTTGTGGGCCGATGTCTTCTCCAGCACCGTCTCGACGGCGAGCGAGGCGACATGACGGACCGTACCCAGCTGGTCCAGGTCCTCGAACTCGCTCGCGTAGTGGGTGAGCAGCCCCTTCGCCACGAGCTGGAGCAGGACGTGGTTGTCCCCCTCGAAGGTGGTGAAGATGTCGCTGTCGGCCTTGAGGGCGGCGAACCGGTTGACGCTGAGGTAGCCGGCCCCGCCGCACGCCTCGCGGCACTCCTGGACGGCCCGGGTGGCGTGCCAGGTGGCGAGCGCCTTGGTGCCGGCGGCCCGTGACTCCAGCAGGCGCCGGGCGTGCGCGTCGTCCTCGGTGCCGGAGAAGACGTCGTGCAGCTGGGTGCGCACGACGTCCTGCGCGAAGTGCAGCGCGTACGTACGCGCGAGGAGGGGCAGCAGCCGGCGCTGGTGCAGCCCGTAATCGAGGAGCAGTTGCTCGTCCGCAGACGGGGCCGCGGCGAACTGCCGGCGCCGCACGGCGTACTTCGTGGCGATGGTCAGGGCCACCTTGGCGGCGCCGACCCCGGCCCCCGCGACACTGACGCGGCCCTGCACCAGCGTGCCGAGCATGGTGAAGAAGCGCCGGCCGGGGTTCTCGATCGGACTCTCGTAGACGCCGTCGGGGGTGACGTCGGCGAACCGGTTGAGCAGCGCCTCACGCCGCACCCGCACACCGTCGAACCGGATACGGCCGTTGTCCACTCCGTTGAGGCCCATCTTGCGGCCGTCGTCCTCGATCCGGACACCGGGCACCACCTCGCCCCCGTCCCGGACCGGCACGACGAACGCGTGCACCCCCTCGCCCTTCCCGCCCACCTCCAGCTGGGCGAAGACGACGGCCAGCTCCGCGTGGCGGGCCGCGTTGCCGATGTAGTCCTTGCCCGCCCCCTCGCCCCGGGTGGTGATGACGAACTCCTGGGCGGCGGCGTCGTACGTCGCGACGGTGCCGAGCGCCTGCACGTTGGAGCCGTGCCCGGTCTCGGTCATCGCGAAGCAGCCCATCAGACGCCCGGTGATCAGGTCCGGCAGATAGGCGTCGTGATGGCGCCGGGTGCCCAGGTGGAGGATCGCGCCGCCGAAGAGCCCGAACTGCACACCGACCTTCACCAGCACGGACAGGTCCCCGAAGGCCAGCGTCTCGAACGCGGCGACCGAGGCTCCGATGTCGCCGCCCCCGCCGAACTCGCCCGGGAAGCCCATCCCGGTCTGCCCGGTCGCGGCCATCTCGACCACGATGTCGCGCACCCGTTCGCGATACGCGTCGATGCCGAGCTCCTCGGCCTCCTCCAGGACGGAGGCGTACGCCGTCAGATTGGTCCGGACGAGGTCGCGGATCCCGGCGTACTCGCCGTCGAGCACCTCGGTCAGGGCCCGTACGTCGATCTCGGGCTGTACGTAACCGCTCTCGGCAGGGGATGCGTTGTCAGTGACCATGCCACTTCGCTACCCCGCACAAGGAAGGTCAAGCAGCCGGTGGTCCGGGCGGGTGAGGACCACCGGGCGCCTCGCTTCACCAGGGCACGACGCCCGCGTCCTCGAAGAACCCGCCGGTCGGGCCGTCGTCGGGCAGGGTCGCCAGCTCGATGGCGATCGCCGCGCCCTGTTCGGGGGTGCGCACCCCGCGGAATCCGTTGAGGTCGGTCGCGACGAAGCCGGGGCAGCCCAGGTTGATCAGGATGTCCGTGTCCCTCAGCTCCCGGGCGTACTGCACGGTGACCGCGTTCAGGAAGGTCTTCGACGGCGCGTACGCGGCGGCCACCGGGCCCGTCGTCGTCTCCGTGGCGGTTCCCGACTGCCGGGTGAGTGAGCCGACGCTGCTGGACATGTTCACGATCCGGGGCGAGGCGGAGCGGCGCAGCAGGGGCAGCATCGCGTTGGTGACGCGGACGATGCCGATCACGTTGGTCTCCACGACGGTCCGGATGTCGGCGGGATCGACCCGGGTGGGCTCCTGCGGCAGCCCGCCGGTGATGCCGGCGTTGTTGACCAGCACGTCGAGGCGCCCGGCCCGTTCCTCGATCAGTTGCGCGGCGGCGGTCACGCTCGCGTCGTCCGTCACGTCCAGGGGTACGCCGAACGCGTCCGCCCCGGCCGCGCGCAGCCGCTCCACCGCAGCCTCCCGGCGCCCGTCGTCCCGGGCGCCGACGCCGACGCTCCAGCCGAGGGCGCCCAGGCCCGCGGCGATCTCGTAGCCGATTCCCTTGTTCGCGCCGGTGACCAGCGCAGTCGTTCGTTCGCTCATGGAAACCATGCTGCCTCCGGACCCGGCCACGGGTCCAAGACCGATCCGATGGCCATCGATACCGGCAGAGTATCGATCGGGGGTAGCGTGGCCGCATGGAGACGCGGGAACTGCGGTACTTCGTGGCCGTCGCCGAGGAGTTGCACTTCGGGCGCGCGGCACAGCGGCTCGGGATCGCGCAGCCGCCCCTGTCGCGGGCCGTCCAGCAGCTCGAACGGCGGCTCGGCGCGGCGCTGCTGGACCGGACCAGCCGGACCGTCACGCTCACCGAGGCCGGCTCGGTGCTGCTGACCGAGGGCCGGGCGGCCCTCGACGCGATCGCCGCCGCCGAGCGCCGGACCCGCCGTGCCGCCCCTTCCGCGACCGGCGGGGCCGGTCTGGTCCTGGTGACGAAGGCCAGCGCGTCCCGCGAGCTGCTGGCGAGACTGCTCGACGCGTACGCCGCCGAGGAGGGCGCGGTCCCCGTCGAAGTGATCCTGTGCGGTCCGGCCGAGCAGGAGCGGTTCCTGCGCGAGGGCCGGGCCGATGTGGCGCTGCTGCACCGGCCGTTCGACTCGACGGCCGGGTTCCACACCGAGGACCTCCGCACGGAGGGCCAGGTGGCTGTCCTGCCGGCCGGGCATCCGCTCACCGCCCGCGCCCAGGTGCGCCTGGCCGACATCACGGGCCTGCCGGGCCTGCCGCTGCCGCGCTGGCCCGCCCCCGACGGCACGTACCCGCCCGGCCCAGGCCCGCAGGTCCGCGACCACGCACAGCTGCTGCAACTCGTCGCGCTCGGCCGGGCCTGCGCGGTCTCACCGGAGTCGTGCCGGGCCCAGCTGCCCGACGACCTCGCCGCCGTGCCCGTGCTGGACGCCCCGGCGGTCACCACCGTCATCGCCTGGCCCCCGCACAGCCGGTCCAGGCCCGTCGCCGACCTCGTCCGGACCGCGACACGTCTCCCGTGGTCCGAGGCATCGCGCTGACCGGCACGCGCGGTTCCGGGCACCTGCCGCCGGCCGTCACGGCCGGGCTGTTCTTCCACGGGCCGTCCGGCCGTCCGTGGGAAACCCGGAGCCGGGCGGACCGTACGCGGCCCGCCCGGCTCCTCGTGTTCACTGCGGGACGGTGGCCTCGAACCAGGTGGGTCCGTCGGTCAGCGCCTGCTTGATCCGCAGCAGCGAGAACTCGGCCAGCTCCGGCAGCGCGTCCACGTGGAACCAGCCGACGTCCAGCGACTCGTCGTCGTTGACCCGGGCCGTGCCGCCGGTGGCGCGGCAGCGGAAGGTGATGTCCAGGAACTGGCAGCGGTCCCCGTTCGCGTACTGAAGGGCCGGCAGTGCCTGGGTGAGGACGACCCGCTCCGCGACACAGTGCACGGCGGTCTCCTCGTGCACCTCGCGCTCCGCCGTCTGCGCGGGCTGCTCCCCGGGCTCCGAGATGCCGCCGATCACGGACCACTTGCCGGTGTCGGCGCGCCGCCCCAGCAGCACTCTTCCCTCGTCGTCGAAGACGACGGCGGTGACGCCGGGCAGCAGGAGCAGCTGCTGCCCGGCGGTGGCACGGATCTCGCGGATGAAGTCAGGAATTGCCATATACCGACCCTACGCGGCGCGCGGTCCGCTCAGCGCACGCGCCGGGCGCGCACCACCCGCGCCCCCGCCCAGCCGAGTCCGCCGAGCGCGAGGAGCACCAGCACGCCCTCGGGCAGCGGGCCCATCCGGGTCGCGGGGGTCAGCGAGGAGCGCAGCGGCACCTCCTCCACCAGGGCGTCCGGGGTGAACATCTTCGTCTTCCGCACGACCGTGCCGTCCGGGCGGATCACGGCGCTGACCCCGCTGGTGACGGGGACGACGACGGACCGGCTGTGCTCGACGGCGCGCACCCGGGACATCGCCAGCTGCTGGTAGGTCATCTCGCTGCGGCCGAAGGTGGCGTTGTTGCTGGGGACGGCGATCAGCTGGGCGCCGTGCTCGACGGTGTCGCGTACGGCGTCGTCGAACGCGGCCTCGTAGCAGGTGACGAGCCCGGCGTAGGTGCCCGCCAGGTCGAAGACGCCCACCTTCTCGCCCGGTCCGAAGTCGCGCTGCACCCGGTCGACGTCCGAGCTGAACAGGCGTACGAAGGAGCGCATCGGCATGTACTCGCCGAACGGCTGGATGTGCCGCTTGTCGTAGGTGTCGACCGGGCCCTTGTCCGGGTCCCACTGGATGAGGGTGTTGCGCAGGCCGCCCGTGTCGGGTTCGACGACCGCGCCGATCACGGTCGGCACCCCGATCGCCCTCACCGCGTCGTCGATGACGATCCGCGCGTCCGGGTTGCGGTAGGGGTCGAGGTCGGAGGAGTTCTCCGGCCACAGGACGAAGTCCGGCTGCGGGACCTTGCCGGCCTTCACGTCCCGGGCGAGCTGCTCCGTGCGGTTGGCGTGGTTGTCGAGCACGGCGCGGCGCTGGGAGTTGAAGTCGAGGCCGAGCCGGGGCACGTTGCCCTGGATCGCGGCGACGGTGGCCGTGCCGTCCTCGGCCGCGTCGTCGACCAGCGGCAGCGCCGCGAAGGCACCGGCCAGCGGTACGAGGACGGTCGCCGCCGCCGCGGCGGCGGCGAGGCGGGGCAGCTCCCCGGTGGCCCGGTGGCGGGCGAAGCGGCGTACCGCCTCGAACAGACCGAAGCCGCAGAGCACCACGGCGAAGGAGAGCAGCGGGGTGCCGCCGAGCGCGGCGAGCGGCAGGAACACGCTGTCCGCCTGCCCGAAGGCGATCTTCCCCCAGGGGAAGCCGCCGAACGGCACCCGGGCGCGGACCGCCTCGTCCAGTGTCCAGACGGCGGCCGCCCACAGCGGGCCGCCGGGAAGCCGGGAGACGGCGGAGATCCCGAGGCAGCCGGCCGCGATGAACAGCGCCTCGGCCGCGGCGAGCGCCAGCCACGGCACCGGGCCGACCTCCTCGCCGGTCCAGTGCAGCAGCGGCAGCATGAACCCGAGCCCGGCGAGCAGCCCGAGCCCGAACGCGGCGCGTGCCCTGCGCTCGAACAGAACCCAGCCGAGGAGCGCGAAACCGGGCAGAACCAGCCACCACAGCGGCCGGGGCGGGAAGCTCGCGTAGAGCATCAGCCCGGAGAGCACGGCGGCCCCGGGCCGTACGAGGCGTGACAGCAGGCGGCCTGTTCGGGGGGCGGCGGCGGGCTTCTGCGGTTCGCCGACCTGGGCGATGGTGGTGCTCACCCGGCGGAGTCTACGGTGACGGACGGGCCACCGGGGAGTCCCGTCCCTATGGCGGAATCCCTACTACCGGATCGCGTCTCCGCATCTTCCGCCCATATGCCCGCCGTGGCCGTTAGCCTGTGCGCCAGTCCCCCGCCGACGGTCCGGTTCCGGCCCTCGCGTACGGGACGGTCACAGGCCGGGGGACGGACGTGATGACTGAATCAGCGGGGCGGGGGCCCGAGGGCGGCACCGCTTCCGATGCCGTCGGGGCCCTGATCCTCGCCACCTGCGCGATCTGGTCGCTGATCAGCGCGGCGGGGCGCGAGACCAGGCCCGAGGGCGTGCTGCTCGCCCTGCTCGCGGTCGCGGCGGGCTTCGCCTGCGGGCGCATCTGCGGCACGCTGCTGCCGGTGGCGACCGCGGCGGGCGCGGCGCTGGCCGCTCTGCTCATGGCGCTCGCCTGGCGGCACGGCATGCCGGGTGCGACGGCCACCGCGGACATCGCGCCGGGACAGACCGGGGCCGCCGCCGCGCTGCTGGTCCTCGCCACGGGGGCCGCCTGCTGCGCGGCCGCCGCCTCCCGGCGCGGTCCGCTGCGCGCCGCTCTGCGGCTGCTGGCCCTGGGGACGGCGGGTGCCGCGCTCGGGCTGGGCTCGGTGGCCGGGTTCGCTGCGGGGCTCGGCGTGCTGCTGTGCTCGCTGGCCGCCGCCAGGACGCGGCGCCGGCTGCTCGGTCTCACCGGTCTGGCGCTGGCCACCGGGCTGATCGTCGCGACCTCGTGGGCCGTGGCCGAGGGGGCGCTGCCCGACGGCCTCACGGTTTCCCTGGAGGGCCAGCTCACCCGCAACCGGGTCGATCTCTGGCAGGACGCCGCACGGCTGGCCGGGCAGCACCCCGCGCTGGGCATCGGGCCGGGCCGCTTCGCCGAGCTGAGTCCGACCGCGCAGCAGAGCCTCGGTTCGGACGGGAAGCCGCACTCGGCCCCGTGGCAGCAGGCCGCCGAGCAGGGCGTGGTGGGGGTGGTGCTGCTGGGCGCCGCGTTCGGCTGGCTGCTGTACGTACTGTGGCGCTCGCCGCGCACCACGTCGGTGGCCCTGACGGCGGGCGCCGCGCTCACGGCTCTGGCCGCGCTGGCGAGCGTGGGCAACGCGCTGAGCTTCACGCCGGTCACGGCGGGGGCGGGGCTGCTGGCGGGGCTGGCGTCGGCCAGGCGGCCGATCGGGGCGGGCGAGCCGTGCGGCCCGGACGCGGACCCGGGCCCGGAATCGGACCCCGGGCCGGAGGTCAGGCCCCGGCCGGGAAACCCGAGGACGGCAGGTGCAGGCGGTCGCGGATGAAGCGGACGCCCGCCTCGGCGTCGTCCACCGTGATGGTGAACGTGCGGCCGTCGCCGAGCCGCAGCACCAGGCCCTCGCCCCGGCGCACGACCACCGCGGTGCCCTTCTCGGGCCGCCAGCGGTAGCCCCAGCCGCCCCACTGCCGGGGGGTCACCTGGGGCGCGAAGTCGGCGGCCACCACATGGGTGAGCAGGATGCGGCGGCGCGGCAGCCCCATGTGGCCGCAGCGCACCTCCAGCGCGTCGCCGTCGATGCGGACGTCCACGTTCACGAAGGCGAGGGTGCCGAAGAGCATGAGCAGTCCCGCGGCCACGCAGCCGATCACCGACATCAGCAGCGGGGCGATGCCGGAGGTCCAGGTGGAGCTGACGGCGAGCTGGATGCCCAGGGCCAGGCAGGCGGCGCCCAGGGCCGCAAGAACCCACTGAGTGCGGTTGGTGGCCCGGCCGACCCAGACCGCGGTGTGGGTTCCGGTTCCGGCGTGCTTCGGTTCTCCGGCGTGCTCCCTCATGCCGAGCAGCGTACTGAAGAATGTGCGCGCGGGAAGGGGTCCGAAGGTCCCGGCCGGGTCGCCGGAGGTCAGCGGACGGAGCCGACAGCGGCCAGCCCGCGCCCCTCGGAGTAGGTCAGCGCGGCCTGCGGCAGCTCGGCGACACGTCCGCTGAGGAGTACCGCGATGGCGGTGGAGGGTTCGGCCGACGGAGCGGGTTCGGCCCCGATCCGGCGCAGTGCCTGGGCGGCGACGGCCCCGGCGGAGCCGTGCAGGGCGACCGGGGGGCGGCCGGGCCCGCGAACGGCCTCGCGGATGCGTTCGGCGACCAGCTCGTAGTGGGTGCAGCCCAGGACGACGGCCCGCACATCGGGCGGGGTGAGCGCGGCGGCGGCGGCGAGTGCCTTGTCGATCCCCGCCTCGTCGGCGTGCTCCACGGCGTCGGCCAGGCCCGGACAGGGCACCTCGGTGACGGCGGCGGACCCGGCGAAGTCGCGGATCAGCCGGCGCTGGTACGGGCTGCCGGTGGTCGCCGGGGTGGCCCAGATCGCGACGGAGCCGCCCCCCGCCGCGGCCGGCTTGATCGCGGGGACGGTGCCGATGACCGGCAGCCCGGGTTCCAGTTCGGCGCGCAGCGTCGCCAGCGCGTGCACGGAGGCGGTGTTGCAGGCGACGATCAGCGCGTCGGGCCGGTGGGCGGCGGCGGACCTGGCCACCGCGAGCGCGTGGGCCGTCACGTCTTCGGGTGTGCGGGGCCCCCAGGGCATGCCGTCCGGGTCGGACGAGAGCACCAGATCGGCGTCCGGACGCAGCCGGCGTACCGCGGCGGCGGCGGCGAGCAGGCCGATTCCGGAGTCCATGAGCGCGATCTTCACCCGGTCACCATAGTCGACCGCCCTTGCGGTCCCCGCTCAGTGGTGCAGACTTCGGCCAATGAGCGCCGTTGCCTGGATCGCCGTGGGTTCGCTTGCCGCATGGGTGTGGCTGCTGCTGTGCCAGGGGTTCTTCTGGCGCACCGACCAGCGGCTGCCGGGACGCGCGGACCCGGAGCGCTGGCCGTCGGTCGCCATTGTCGTGCCCGCCCGCGACGAGGCGGCCATGCTGCCGGTGAGCCTGCCGTCGCTGCTGGCGCAGGACTATCCGGGGACCGCGGAGATCTTCCTGGTCGACGACTGCAGCAAGGACGGCACCGGGGACGTCGCCCGCGCGCTGTCCGTGCGGTACGGGGGGCTTCCGGTGACGGTGGTCTCTCCGGGGGAGCCCGATCCGGGCTGGACGGGCAAGCTCTGGGCCGTACGGCACGGGATGGCGCTGGCGCGCGCCCGGGACCCGGAGTACCTGCTGCTGACGGACGCGGACATCGCGCACGAGCCGGACAGTCTGCGGGAGCTGGTGGCCGCCGCGGGGACGGGTGGCTTCGACCTGGTCTCGCAGATGGCGCGGCTGCGGGTGGCGAGCGTCTGGGAGCGGCTCGTGGTGCCGGCCTTCGTCTACTTCTTCTCCCAGCTCTATCCGTTCCGGTGGGTCAACCGGGCCACGGGGCGGACGGCGGCCGCGGCGGGCGGCTGTGTGCTGCTGCGGACGCGGACGGCGGTGCGGGCCGGGGTGCCGGATGTGATCCGGCAGGCGGTGATCGACGACGTGGCGCTGGCCCGCGCGGTACGGCGTGCGGGAGGCCGGATCTGGCTGGGGCTCGCGGAGCGGGTGGACAGTGTGCGCCCCTACCCGCGCCTGACCGACCTGTGGCGGATGGTCTCGCGCAGCGCGTACGCCCAGCTGCGGCACCATCCGCTGGTGCTGCTCGGTACGGTGCTCGGGCTCGCGCTGGTCTATCTCGCGCCGCCCGTGACGCTGGTCGCCGGGGTGCTGGGGGCGGGTCCGGTGGCGGCGGTGGCCGGCGGCCTGGCGTGGGCCGTGATGGCCGGGACGTACATGCCGATGCTGGGGTACTACCGGCAGTCGCTGTGGCTGGCCCCGCTGCTGCCGGTCACGGCGCTGCTGTACCTGCTGATGACGGTCGATTCGGCGGTGCAGCACTACCGGGGCCGCGGCGCGGCCTGGAAGGGGCGTACGTACGCCCGTCCCGAGGCCGCACCGGATCAGTGAGTCCCCCGGCGCCCGCGCGGGCTCACTTGCGGCCGGGGGTCCAGTTCATGCCCCAGCCGTAGGCCTGGTCGATGGTGCGCTGCGGGCTGACACCGCGCTGCGGCACCAGGTAGCGGGCCTCGCGCTGCACGGTGAGGTCGCCCCCCGTGTTGGTGAGGAGCGCGAGGGCGCAGACCGTGGACGGGACCGTGCACTCGTCCAGCGAGAAGTCGATCGGCGCGCCGTTCTGGGGCTGGAGGGTGACGGTCGCGTGCAGGTCGGCGAAGCTCCGGGCCCCCTCGTAGATGGTGACGAAGATCAGGATCCGGCGGATGCCGGCCTTGTGGTCGAGGTTGATCGTCAGGTTCTCGCCGGTGTCGACGGCGCCGGTGCGGTCGTCGCCGTCGAGGTGGATGAAGGGCGGCTGGTGGAGGGAGCCGAAGGCGTTTCCGAGCGCCTGCACGACGCCCTTGCGCCCGTCGGCCAGCTCGTAGAGCGCGCAGAGGTCCAGGTCGAGGTCGGCGTGGTTCGCGACGGCCCGGCCGAGCTTGCTGCCCCAGCCCTTGAACTGCTTGCGGGTCTCCCAGTTGAGATTGACCCGCATGGCCCCCGAGGTGCCGCCCTGCTTGGCGAGCGAGACGGACGGCGCTTCCTTCGTGAGCGTCACCTTGGTGAGCCGGACGGGCTGCGGGGCGGGCGGTGCCGGGGGCGCGGGCGGGACGGGCGGGGCCATCGGGGCGGCGAGGGTCGGCTGCGGCTGCTGGGGGGCCGGCGGGGGCGGCGGCGCGGCGGCGACCCGCGTGGCCGGCTGCGGCGGCTGCGGCTGCTGGGGGGCCCGGGGCTGCTGGGGTTCGTCGACGGAGATCCCGAAGTCCGTGGCGAGCCCTTCGAGTCCGGAGTCGTAGCCCTGGCCGACGGCCCGGAACTTCCAGGCGCCCTGGCGGCGGTAGAGCTCGCCGAGGATGAAGGCCGTCTCCATCGTGGCGTCGGAGCTGTCGAAGCGCGCCAGTTCGGCGCCGTTGGACGCGTCCATGAGCCGTACGTACAGTCCGCTCACCCGGCCGAACGTGCCGCCGTCCGCCGAAGCGGCCAGCACCACGCGGTCGACGGCGGGCTCCACCCGGGCCAGGTCGACGGCCAGGGTGTCGGTCGCCGCACCGCCCTCGGTGCGCTTGCCCTCGTGGCGCACCGCGCCGGAGGCATGGGCGGGCTGGTTGTAGAAGACGAAGTCCGCGTCGTCGCGCACCTTTCCCGAGCTGAGGAGAAGGAGCGCGGAGGCGTCCACGTCCGGCGTCCCCGGGGCGGTGTGCCACCCCAGTTCGACGCGCACGGACTGGGCCGCCACTGGGACATTGGTTCCCTTTTGCATGGTCATGCTCGCCCCCATCGCGAGTCCGCTGCCGAGACCTTTCCGGGGTCAACCTAATGCCCGCGCGGTCCCGGACCCAAAGAGGTGCCCGGACGGGGCGCACGGCCGGGGGCTTCGTGTCTGCCAGGGGCTTCGCGGGCGGCTCCGTCCCCCGGGCGTGGTGGCGGTTCGATATGCGCCGGAAGGGACATCGATAGTCGCCCTGGCCACGCTGAGCCCGCCTGTGTCGCCGAGCCGAGGAGTTGCCAGATGGTGAGCCATGTCGATGTCTTTGATCAACGTGACACGGAGGACTCGACACCATCGGGCGGGCCGCCCGTGCCCTGGTCCGGGCCGGGGCGCCTCGTGCGCCACCGGCTGTCCGCCGCCGCGGCGGACAAGGCATTCGCCCTGGCCAAGAGCTGCGCGGCCGCCTACGGCAGCGCGCACGACGAGGGATTCCTCGCCGACGCCCCGGTGCTTGCGCACGACCTGCCGTCCTCGGTGCGCCGGGCGGCCAACGCCGCGCGGCTCGACGACCGCAAGCACGCCTTCATCCTGTCCGGCAACACCATCGAACCGTGGCTGGAGCCCACGCCGGCGTTCTGGCACGAGGCGGACACCGAGGCCAGCGGCCCGTACGGCTTCCTGCTCGTGCTGTACGCGGCCCTGCTCGGCGATCCGATCGGCTGGGGCACCCAGCAGGACGGCAGGGTCGTCACCGATGTGCTGCCGGCGCGCGGGCTGGAGCACAGCCTGGTGAGCGCCAGCAGCGAACGGGAGCTGGGGTGGCACACGGAGGACGCGTTCTCGGAGAGCAGGGCCGACCACGTCGGGCTGTTCTGCCTGCGGGACCGGGGCGACATTCCGACGACCCTCTCGTGCGCCGATCCGGCGTCGCTGCCGCGGGACATCGTGCGCGTCCTGGCGCAGAAGCGTTTCGTCATCCATCCCGACCCGTCGCACAGCGCCGCCGTCGGCACCGGGCCGGACCGGGAGAGGGTGGCGCTGCTGAGCGGGCCGGGGGAGGCACCGGTCCTGCGGATCGACCGGGACTTCACCGTGGCCGACGAGGACGATCCCGAGGCGGTCCGGGCCATGGAGGCACTGATCGCGCAGCTGGACGCCAACATGTACGAGGTGGTGCTCGGCGCGGGCGATGTGTGCTTCATCGACAACCGCAACGTCGTCCACGGCCGCCGTCCCTTCCGGGCGGGCTTCGACGGGAAGGACCGCTGGCTGAAGCGGGTCAACGTCGTCACCGACCTGCGGCGCACCCGGGACGGGCGGCCTTCGTCGAGCAGCAGGGTGGTCGGCTGAGTCATGAGCCTCGGTGAGATTGCCGCCGCCCCCCTGGAGGACTGGCTGCGCGAGAGGTACTTCGCGGCCTCGGTCGACATCTCCAGCTCGGGCGTCCTGAACTACACGCTCGGCGAACTGCGCGCACTCCTCGGCGTGGACGTGGCCGAGCTGGACGACGTCATCTTCCGCGACAGTCCGTCGACGGGCTGCGAGCCGCTGCGCGAGGCGGTCGCCGCGCGCTTCGCCCCGGGCCGCGCCGACCGGACGATGGTCACGCACGGGTCGACGGAGGGGATCTTCCTCGCCCTGGCGGCGCTGTTGCGTCCGGGCGACGAGGTCGTCGTCCTCGATCCCGTCTACCACGCCCTGTCCGCGGTGGCCAGGGCCTGTGGTGCGCGGCTGCGGGTGTGGGAGCTGCGGGCGGAGGACGACTTCCGTCCCGATCTCGATCTGCTGGAGCGGCAGTTGTCGCCCCGCACCCGGGCCGTGGTGGTCAACTTCCCGCACAATCCCACCGGCGCGTGCCTGGACGCGGCGGGAAGGCGGCGGCTGGCCGGCCTGCTGGCCCGGTACGACTGCCACCTCTTCTGGGACGCCGCCTTCGGTGAGCTGGTGTACGACGACGGCCCGCCGGTCGCCGCGCCGGGCGAGGCCGACGGGCTCCCGACGGACCGGGTCGTCTCGACGGGCACGCTCTCCAAGGCGTACGGCCTGCCGGGGATACGGGTCGGCTGGTGTGTCGCCGAGCCCCGGCTGCTGGCCGAGATGGTCCGCATCCGGGACTACACGACGATCTCCACGTCACCGCTGAACGAACTGCTCGCCCTGCGGGTGCTGCGGGACGCCGACCGTGTGCTGCTGCCCCGCCTGGAACTCGCACGGCGGAACCGTACGACGCTGCTGGAGTGGGCGGCCCGCCACCCCGGCCTGGTCGGCTGCCCGCCCCCCGTGGGCGGCGTCTCCGCGTTCCCCCGGTTCCCCTCGGTCCCCGACGTCACGGAGGCCTGCGAGTCTCTGCTGCGGGAGCACGGTGTCCTGGTCGTCCCCGGCCGGTGCTTCGGCCGGCCGGACCGGATGCGGATCGGGTTCGGCGGCGACGCGGGTGAACTCACCGAGGGCCTGGACCGGGTGGCCCGGGTGCTCGGCGACGCGTCCCTCACCGTGCCGTCCCGAGGAGGCCGCTCCCGATGACCACCGCCCTGTCCACCGACCCCGCCGCTTCCTGGGCCGCCTGGTCGGAGTTCAACCGCACGGACCGCAGGTTCCCCTTCGAGGGCGGTCTCGTCGCCTGGATCGCCGCGGCCGCCGCAGCCCACCCCGACCGGCCGGCCGTGTGCGCCGCCGGCGTGGAGCTGACCTACCGCGAACTGGACGAGCGCGCGGAGCGGGTCGCCGGTCTCCTCGGGCGGTCGGGAGTGGAGCCCGGCTCCATCGTCGCGGTCACCGGCGGCCGGACCGTGCACCCGTACGTGGGCATGCTCGCCGCGCTGAAGGCCGGGTGCGGTTACGTGCCCGTCGATGCCCACGACCCCGTGTCACGGCTGGAGTTCATCGTCCGGGACGCGGAGGCCGCCGCGGTGCTCGCCGTGTCGGACGAGCTGGGTCTGCTGGAGTGGCTGCCCGACGAGGTCGCGGTCAGGGTGGTCCTGGACGCCGGGGGCCCCGGCGACGGGCGGTGGGCGGGGGTGCCGCGCCCGGGGACCGTCCCGCCCGACCGCCCGGCCGTCCCGTACGACCCCGACCGCACCTGCTACATCATCTACACCTCCGGCACGACCGGCCGGCCCAAGGGCGTGCGCATCGGTGAGCACAGCCTGCTGAACTTCGTGCACTGGTTCGTCTCCCGGCACGAGGTGCTGGCCGCGGACCGGCTCTGCCAGAACGCGCCGCTCACCTTCGACCCCTCGGTCCAGCAGATCTTCCCCGCCTGGGTGACCGGCGCCTGTCTGCTGCCGCTGCCGGCCGACGGGGCGCAGGACCCGTTCACGATGCTCGGATGGCTGCGCCGGGAGCGGATCACCCACCTGGACGTGGTCACCGCGCACTGGCACCACCTGAGGGAGGCCGCGGACCAGGAGCCCGGTCTGCGCGAACTGCCCGACCTGCGCTGGATCATCATCGGCGGCGAGACCCTGCACTACCACCACACCCGCCACTGGCACCGGATCATGCGCACCCCCGCGCTGCTCAACAACATCTACGGGCCGACGGAGGCCACCATCAACGCCACGGAGGTCGTGGTGGACCCGGCGGCGGACTCCGGGCAGATCCCGATCGGAGTGCCCCTGCCCAACTACCGGCTGTACGTGGTCGACGGCGAGGGTGCCCTGTGCGCGCCGGGCGTGACGGGCGAGCTGCTGATCGCCGGGGACGGTCTGGCGCAGCGCTACCAGTCGGCCGCCGCCACCGGGGCCGCGTTCACCGAACTGGCCCTGCCCGGCGGTGGGGTGGAGCGCGTGTACCGGTCCGGGGATCTGGCCCGTCTCGTCGGCGTACCGGCCGGGGGCCGGATGCTGGAGTTCCAGGGGCGGGTGGACAGCCAGGTGAAGATCCGCGGCTTCCGGATCGAGCTGGAGGAGGTGGAGGGCGCCGCCAAGAGCTGTCCGCAGGTGCGCGACGCCGCCGTGCTCGTACGCGGCACCCCGCCCGACCAGCTGCTGTGCTGCTACGTCGCGGACGGGGACGGTGATCCGGAGGCGGTCAGGGCGCATGCCGCCCGGCTGCTTCCCGCCCACCAGGTTCCCAACCTCTTCCTCCGGGTGGACGGCTTCCCGCTGACCCGCAACGGCAAGCTCGACCGGGCCGGTCTTTCCGCTCTGGCCGAGGAGCGGCTCGGCGGCCGGACTCCGGTGGGCCGGCTGCCCCGTTCTCCGGCGGAGAAACAGCTCGCGGACGTCTGGGCCTCGGTGCTGGGGCTCACGCACATCGGCGCCGACGAGGACTTCTTCACCCTCGGCGGGACGTCGCTGCTGGCCATGACGGTCGTCAAGAAGCTGCGGGCACAGGGGCTGCGCGTCGACCCCTCGGCCGTCTTCGAGTGCCCCACGGTGGCCCGTCTGGCCGCCCACTGCACGGCGGCCGCGCGCTGAGCCGTACCGCGGACGAAGAGGGGGCCGCCGGCGGGCGGCCCCCTCTTCCCGTCACTGGAACCCTTCGAGGGCGCGCAGGGTGGTGTCCGCCGCCTCGCTGTGCAGCAGCGGCCCGCCGCGCGTGTCGCAGTGGTGGACGGTCACCCGGGAGGGGTCGGTCACCAGCGCGGCAAGGTCGACGGCGGGTCTGCCGGTGATCACCGTGACCGGGCCTTCGGCCGGCGCCGGGCCCGCGGCGGGCCCGGCGGCGAGGAAGGCCAGCCAGACGGCGTAGCGGGCGAGCAGGTGCGCGACGAGGTCCTCGGCGTCCTGGTCGCCGCCGTATGTCCGGACCAGTCCGCCTTCGAGCGCGAGCAGTTCCGCCTGGAGCGCCGCGGTCAGGGCGGCGCCGTCCAGACCGGCCGCCCGCTCAAGCGCCGCGCCCGGATCGGCGCCGAGGTTCCCGCAGAGCACGGCGAACTCCGTGCGCAGATAGGACGCCGAGCCGGGATCCGGGTCGAACAGGACGGCGTGGGGCACCGTCCCGAACCGCTGCCGGCACGCCTCGGCCAGGTGCAGGGCCAGCGGGGCCGCCGTGCAGTAAGCCAGCACGAACGCGGGCGGCCCGTTCGTGAGCCCGTCCCGTACCCGGGCCGCCAGCTCCGGGAGGCCCGGCGAGCCGGTGCGGTCCACGGTCAGGGGGTCCAGGCGCAGGCAGTCCACGTCCTTGGTGAGGCGGTCGAGCTTCTGCTCCTCGGGCAGTCCGGTGAATTCGATGGCGAGCACCGTGTGCCGTGCTCCGGCGGTGTCCGTGTCCATGACGCTTCCTTGTCCCGTGCGGTCAGTCGAAGAGGTGCCGCAGGTGGGCGCGGGCGATTCGCCGGACGGTGGACTCGCGGTGCCGGTTGGCCGAGTACGTCCAGTTCAGCCGCAGTTCCCCGTCCACCACGGCGCTGACGAGTTCCAGCAGGTGGGCCCGTTCCTCGTCGGCCGCCGTGAGCCCGGGGGTGTCCGTCAGCCAGCGCCAGCCGGGTGCCGATCCGCTCTCGGAGCGGTAGTGCCCCAGGTGGTTGAAGGCGATCTGCGGCCGGGGCGCGCGGGCCAGCCGTTCGCGGACGGCGGCGTCGGGGCCGAGGTGGCGCAGCAGCCCGTAGCCGAGTCCGTCGCCGGGCACCCGGGCCGCCTGGGCGACCAGGGCCGCGCGCCGGGCGCCCGGGTCCTGCGCTCGCGGCGGGACGGTGAGGCTCAGCGGGTGGCGTACGGCGAGCCAGCCCACCGTGCGGGAGAGGTCGAGGCCGGTGGGTCCGCCGTCCCTGCCGTGTCCGCTGACCTCGACCAGGACGTCGTCGCCCGTCCCCTCCTCCGCCACCGCCAGGGCGAGCGCGGCGAGGAGTTGCCGTGCCACGGTGCCCTCGCCCCGGCTCGCCCGCGCCAGCAGGGTTCCGGTCCGCTCGGGCGGGAGGCGATGGGTGACGGTCCGGGCCGACGCGGCACTGTTCGGGCCCAGGGAGACATCGGTCCGAAGGGCGCGGCCGGAACTCTGCCGTTCCCAGAACTCCGCCTCCGCGGCGACGGTGTCCGAGGCCGCGAGCCCGGCGAGGGCCCTGCTCCAGGCGGAGACGGGGACCGCGGGGGCGGGCGGCTCGTCCGGTGCGTGGTCGCGCAGGCGCTGCCAGCCCCGGGACAGGTCGTCCATGAGGATGCGCCAGGACACCCCGTCGGTGGCCAGGTGGTGGACGGCCAGGAGGAGCCGGTCGGTGCCGGTTGCGGTACGCAGCAGCGCTGCCCGCAGCAGGGGGCCGCGGGCCGTGTCGATGTCCGCGACGAGTTCCTCGGCGGTGCGGCGCGTCTCCTCGGGCCACCGGGCGGCGTCCGTGCCGGTGAGGTCGTACTCGCGCAGGAGTGCCGCCTCTTCGCGGGCCACCGTACGCAGGCGGGGGCGGCCGGCCCGGTCGTGGTCGAGCCGCAGCCGCAGGGCCTCGTGGTGGTCGGTGAGCCGGTGCAGCAGGGCTTCCAGGTCCGCCGCACCCGGGGTCCAGTCGAGTTCGACGAGTTCGGTGGCCACGTGGGCGGCGTGGTCGAGGGGTGCTTCGGTGAACCAGCGTTGCAGCGGGGTGAAGGCCACGTCCCCGGTCTGTTCCGCCATGCCGGACAGGGGCCCGGCCGGGTCGCAGGGGGTGGCGGCAGCGGCGAGCTCGGAGAGGGTCTGGCACTCGAAGACGGTTCTGGGCCGCAGGGCGAGGCCGGCTTCCCTGGCCCGTGCGACCACCCGCAGGGCCAGGAGCGAGTCACCGCCCGCGTCGAAGAAGTTGTCGTGCGCGCCGACCCGGTCCAGGTCGAGCACTTCGGCCCAGATGCCGGCGAGCACGCGTTCGGGGCCCTCCTTGGGCGCCACGGCGGGCGGGCCGGCCTCGTCGCGGAGGGCGGAGGGCGGGGGCAGGAGCCGGCGGTCGACCTTGCCGCCCGTGCTCAGCGGCAGTTCACCGAGGATCACGATGACGGCCGGCACCAGGTATTCGGGCAGGGACCGGCGCAGGAAGTCCCGCAGGGCTGCCGGTTCGGGCCGGTCCCGCCCGGCCGGCACCGCGTAGCCGACGAGGCGGCGGTCGCCCGGGGTGTCCTCCCGGACGGCGACGACGGCCTCGGCGACCGACGGGTGCAGCAGCAGGGCCGTCTCGACCTCGCCCGGCTCGATCCGGTAGCCACGGATCTTGACCTGGTGGTCGATGCGGCCGAGGAACTCCAGGTTGCCGTCGGGCCGGTAGCGTGCCCGGTCGCCGGTCCGGTAGAAGCGGGCGCCGGGAACCGGGCTGTACGGGTCGGGGAGGAACTTCTCCGCGGTGAGCGCGGGGCGGTTCAGATAGCCGCGGGCGACGCCGTCGCCCCCGATGTACAGCTCGCCGATCACGCCGGGCGGTACGGGGTTCAGATGGCCGTCCAGGACGTACATGCGCGTGTTGGCGATCGGCCGGCCGATGGGAACGACCGTTCGCGGGGCGCCGTCGGCCGGGATCTCGTAGACCGAGCAGCCGACGACCGTCTCGGTGGGGCCGTACTCGTTGATCACCCGGGCGCCGGGGGCGATGCGCCGCCAGGCGGCCGCCGTCTCCGGTTTCACCTCGTCCGCGCCGACGACGAAGGTCCGCACCGAGGTGACGGGTTCCTCGGCGCGGTGCTCGCCGTCGAGGTGGGCGCGCAGCACGTCGAGGTGGGCGGGGGTGATCTTCAGCAGGCTGAAGTCGCCGGGCCTCAGTAGGAGTTCGGAGAGCCCTTCGAGGCTGCGGTCCTCCGGGAGGAGGGTCACGTCGCGTCCGCCGATGAAGGGCAGCAGGAAGTTGGGCACGGACAGGTCGAAGGCGATGGAGCCGAGCATCGGCGCCCCGGACGCGCCGTCGAGGCCGTATCCGTCCACCGCCCAGACCAGGTAGTTGTTCAGCCCCCGGTGGGTGATGAGGACGCCCTTGGGACGGCCGGTGGAGCCGGAGGTGTAGATGGCGTAGACGAGGTCTCCGGGCAGGGCCGTGCGTCCCGGGGAGTGCTCCGGGTAGCGGGTGTGGCCGCCGTCGTCGAGGAGGACGACCCGGGCGGCCGTCGCGGGCACCCGGTCGCGGAGGGCTTCCTGGGTCAGGACGACGGGCGCCGCGGTGTCCTCAAGGACGTAGGCCAGGCGGTCGGCGGGGTGGTCGGGGTCGAGGGGGACGTAGGCCCCGCCCGCCTTGAGAATGCCCAGGATGCCGGCGAACATCTCCACGCTGTGCCGGACGCAGAGTCCGACGAACACGTCCGGGCGCACGCCCAGTTCACGCAGTTGGTGGGCGACCTGGTTGGCGCGCGCGTCGAGCCGGGCGTAGCTGACGGTTGTGCCGTCCGGAGTGACGACGGCGGTCGCTTCGGGGGTGCGGGCGGCCCGCTCCTCGAAGAGTTCGTGCAGGCACCGGTCGGTGGGGTAGGGGGCGTCCGTCGCGTTCCACTCCCGCAGGATGCGGTGGGTCTCGTCGGCGGGCAGGATGTCCAGTGTGTCGACGGGGGCGTGCGGGTCGGCGACGACGCTGCCCACCAGGTGCAGGAAGTGGTCCAGGACGCGCTGGACGGTGGCGGCGTCGAAGAGGTCCGTCGCGAAGACCAGGTCGACGCGCATGCCCGGGGCGCCCAGGTCCGTGGTGAACAGGCCGAGGTCGACCTTGGACGTGGCGGTGCCCAGGGGGGCGGGTTCCACGGTGAGACCGGTCAGGGTCCACGGCTTCTCGCCGGGTTCCAGGTGCTGGTAGAGCGTCTGGAAGAGGGGGTTGCGGCTGAGGTCGCGCGGGGGTGCCAGCGCCTCGACGACCCGGTCGAAGGGCACGTCCTGGTGGGCGATGGCCTCGATGACGGTGCAGCGGGTGCGGGCCAGGAGTGTGTCGAACCGCGGGCGGTCGCCGAGGTCGGCGGGCAGGGCGGCCGTGGAGGCGAACAGGCCGACCACATCGTCCAGTTCGCCGGGGGCGGCGTGGCCGCGGCCGTGCAGGAGCGTCCCCACCGCGAACTTCGGCCGGCCGGTGTAGCGGTGCAGCAGGACCTGGAAGGCGGCCAGCAGGGTGGCGAAGACGGTGGTGCCCCGGTCGGCCGCCAGGGCGCGGACGGCGTCGGCGGTCTCCGGTGCGAGGTGCCCGGTGACCGCGTCGCCCCGGTAGGACTGGCGCGGTGGCCGGGGCCGGTCGGTGGGCAGTTCGAGGACGGGCGCGACGTCCTGGAGGGCGGTGCGCCAGTACTCCAGTTGCGCGTCGAGCCGGGCCGGGTCCTGCCTCGTGTGCTGCCAGGCGCTGAAACCGCGGTAGTCGGCGCGCGGTTCGGGCAGGTCCGCTTCGCGGTGTTCGAGTGCGGCGCGGTAGTACGCGGCGAGGTCGCGGGCCAGGATGTCGAAGGACCAGCCGTCGGTGACGATGTGGTGCATGTTGAGCACGAGCAGGTGCTCGTCCGCGGCGACGGTGACCAGCAGGACCCTGAACAGGGGCCCGGCGGCCAGGTCGAACGGGGTAGCCACCTCCCGGCGGGCCAGCTCCCGGGCGTGTTCCAGGCGCGCGGCGCGGTCCGTGCCGGCCGGGGTGAGGTGCTTCAGGACGCCCGGCAGTCCGGGGAGGACCTCCTGGCAGGGCTCGGAGGTGCCGGGGAAGACGGTCCGCAGCGCCGCGTGCCGTTCCACGAGGCGGTCCAGGGCGCGGCGCAGGGCCGGGACATCGAGCGGGCCGCGCAGCCACATGGCCTCGTTGGCGCTGTAGAGGGCGCTGCCCTCCAGGTAGCGGTCCTGGATCCACAGACCGCGCTGCGCGGGCGAGAGCGGTACGGGCAGCTCCGGGTCCACCGGGGCGATGGCGGGCACGTTCGCGTCGGCCCGGCTGCGGCCGCCGGCCAGCCGGCGCTGGAGCAGCGCGCGCTTGGCCGCGGACAGCCGGTCGGTGCGGGCTGCCGGCGGGGCGATGTCGGTCATTGCTTCCCTTCCAGGCGCACGGGTACGGACTCGTATCCCCAGACGAGGTTGGAGCGCAGCCGGCGGACCGGGCCGGCGGGCTCGACGTGGCGCACGCCGCGGACGATCTCCTCGAACAGGAGCCGCAGTTCCTGTCCGGCGAGGGCCGCGCCGAGGCAGAAGTGGGTGCCGGCGGCGAAGGCCAGGTGCCGGTTGGGCGTGCGGCCGGCGTCGAAGCGGGCGCTGTCGGGGAAGACCTGCTCGTCGCGGTTGGCCGAGGGCAGCCACAGGGCGAGCCGGTCGCCCTCGCGGATGTGCCGGCCGCCCAGTTCGGTGTCACGGGTGGCGGTGCGCAGGACGTGCAGGGCGGGGCTGGTGAAGCGGAGGATCTCCTCCACCGCGCTGTCGACGAGTTCCGGACGGGCGCGGAGCCGGTCGAACTCGGCGGGGTGGGCCATCAGGGCGAGGATGCCGCCGACCGTGGCGTGCCGGGTGGTCTCGTTGCCGCCGGAGATGAGGCCGTCGCAGTTGAGGTAGACCTCGCTGTCGGTCAGCGGCCTGCCGTCGATGCTGCCGTTGACCAGGGCGGAGACGATGTCCTCGCCCGGGTCCCTGCGGCGCCGCCCGATCAGCTCGGAGTAGTACACCAGGATCTCGGTGTGGGCCTCGCTGCGCCGCAGGGGGTCGCTCTCGGCCTCGCTGGTGCCGAAGGCGGTGCGGGTCAGCGTGAGCATGTGGTTCCAGTCCGCCTTCGGCACGCCGAGCATGTCGCAGATGACGGACAGCGGCAGCCGGGACGCCACGTCGACGAGATCGCACTCCCCCGCCTCGACGGCCTCGGCGACGACGGCGCGTGCGGTGGCCCGCATGGTGTCGGTCAGCCGCCGCACCATGGCGGGGGTGAAGCTGGAGTTGATGATCCGCCGGATCGCCCCGTGCCGGGGCGGGTCGGTGACGATGAGCATCTTGCCCGCGCTGGCCGCCGTGGCCGCCGGGTCGGCGTCGAGCCGCATGCCCTTCTCCGAGCTGTACGCGCCGGCGTTCCTCAGGACCTGTGACACGAGCGCGTGGCTGGTCACCGACCAGTAGCCGGGTGCGTGCTCCCGCTCGGTCCAGCGGACCGGTGTACGGCCGCGCAGCAGCGCCCATACGGCTTCGGGGTCGCCGCTGCGGTACAGCTCCGGGTCGGACAGGTCCCGTACGGTCTCGGTGTCCCGCAGGGTCGTCATCTCATCGCCCGCCGCGGTCGCGGATGCTCAGCGGGCGCATGTCGA
Organism: Streptomyces sp. Mut1; assembly: GCF_030719295.1. Classification (NCBI taxonomy): domain Bacteria; kingdom Bacillati; phylum Actinomycetota; class Actinomycetes; order Kitasatosporales; family Streptomycetaceae; genus Streptomyces; species Streptomyces castrisilvae. The sequence continues at coordinate 489,319 of NZ_CP120997.1, forward strand.
CCCAGACCTCCTCGATCCGGTCCAGGCAGGCCTGACGGGTCCCGCTGGTGCCCTCGTCGGTCCAGCCCGCCGGGTTGGGCCGGCTCGCGGACCAGATCGAGTACTGCTCCTCGTGGTTGACGACCACCTTGTAGTGCTCGACAGGGCCGGTCTCGGACATGGTCTTCTCCTTGAGTGGTCGGGGGGGGTGCGGCCGGGCTTCAGGGGGCGTCGTCCGCCAGGGCCTCGGCCGCCTCGTGCTCGGGCAGGGCCTCGATCTCGGCGAGCAGCAGTGCCTCCAGCTGCCCGGCCAGCGTCCGTACGGTGGGGTACTGGAAGATCAGGTCGAGCGGGATGTCGAGGTCGAGGGCCTTGCGGAGCCGTGAGACGACGCGCAGGGCGAGCACGGAGTGGCCGCCGAGCGCGAAGAAGTCGTCGTCCGGTCCGAACGCCGTCTCCGGCAGCACGGCGCGATAGGCGTCGGCCACCAGCGGTTCGGCGTGGGCCGGCTCGCCGGCCGGGTCGTCACCGCCGTACGGGGTCGGCGTGGGCGCGGCTTCGGGCAGGAGCGCGCCGACCGGTTTCGCCGGGTCGGCCGCCGCCGCGTCCAGCACCTGGACCAGGTCGTCGGCCAGGCCGCGCACCCGCTGTTCGTCGAAGAGCGCCATGTCGTACTCCACTTCGCCAAGGAGATGGTCTCCGTCGGGGCGGAACGCCACCGTCAGGTCGAACTTGGAGACGGTCACCGGTACGGGGTGCTCCCGCAGCCGCAGCCCCGTCTCCGTCTCGCCGCTCCACGGCGCCCCGGCCAGTTCGAAGGCGACCTGGAACAGCGGGTTGGCGCCGGCCACGCGCTCGGGGCGCACCTCGCGGACGACCCGGTCGAACGGGACGTCCGAGCGGGCGAAGGCATCCGCGCAGCGCTGCCGGACGCGCCCCACGACGTCGCCGAAGGCGGGGTCGCCGGAGAGGTCGGCGCGCAGGGCCACCTGGTTGATGAACAGGCCGATCAGATCACCGCTCCCGGGCACGCCCCGCCCGGCGACCGAGGTGCCGACCGCGAAGTCCTCCTGTCCGGTGTGCCGGGACAGCACGCACTGGAGGCCGGCGAGCAGGGTCATGAAGAGGGTGGCCGAGCGGTCCTTCGCCAGCCGGCGCAGCGCGGCCACGGTGCGGGGCCCGACCCGGAACACGACGGCCCGGCCGGTGCCGGCGCGTGCCGCGTCGCGCGGACGGTCGGTGGGCAGGGCGAGGACCGGCGTGCCGGCCAGGGCCTCGCGCCAGTACGCCACGTCCTCGTCGGCCGGGTTCTCGGCCTGCTCGCGCAGGGCGCCGACGAGGTCCGCGTACTGCGGCGAAGAGCCGGGCGGCGGGGGCGTCCCTGCGCTCAGCGCACGGGTGTAGCCGTCGATGAGCGAGGAGAACAGGATCTGCTGGGACCGGCCGTCGAACACCAGGTGGTGGGTGGTCAGGCACAGCAGGCGGCTGTCGTCGCGGTCGCGGATCAGCAGCGCCCGCAGCAGGGGGCCGGCGGTGAGGTCCAGGGGTGTGGTCACCTCGGCACGCAGCAGCGCGGCGACCGCGTCGGGGCGTTCGGCGGCCGGCAGATGGCGCAGGTCGTGCTCGGCGAACGCGGGCTCCCGGCCCAAAGGCAGCGCGTAGCAGTGGTCCCCGGCGTCACGGGGGAACCGGGACCGCAGCACCTCGTGCCGGTCGCTGATCGCGGTCAGGGCCCGCCGCAGCGCGGTGACGTCGAGCGGGCCGTCCAGGCGCAGCGCCTGCGGGACCAGGTACTCGTGCGGGCTGCCGGACAGCTCGACCTGGACCAGCAGGCTCTCCTGGCCCGGTGAGAGGGGCAGCGGACCGGGCCGGGCCGGGCGCGCGTGTACCGCGGCGGTGTCCGCCGGGCCCGGACCGGCGGTGGCGAGTGCGGTCCGGACGGCCGCGGCGAGGGCGCGGACGGTCGGGTGGAGGAAGATCTCCCGCAGCATCCCCCGGACGGGGATCGCGGGCCAGGCCCGGCCGATGTGTTCGATCACCTCGGCGGCGAGCAGGGAGTGCCCGCCCAGTTCGAAGAAGTCGTCCAGGACGCCGACGCGTTCACAGCCCAGGGTCCGGGCCCAGATCCCCGCGAGCCGTTCCTCCACCGCGTCGGCCGGTGCGGCGCCTCCGGTACGTGGAGAGCGCCGGGCGACGTCCGCGGGGTCGGGCAGCGCGGCCCGGTCCACCTTTCCGTTCTCCGTCAGCGGCATGGCTCCGAGCGGCATCAGGACCGCCGGGACCATGTGCCGGGGCAGGGTCAGGGCGAGGGCGTCGCGCAGTCCGTCCGGGGCCGGGGCCGCCCCGGCGTCGGCGACGTAGTAGCCGACGAGGGCGGCGGCACCGGGCGGGCCGCCGGCGACCACGACCGCGTCGGCCACCCCGGGGCAGCGCCGCAGCGCGAACTCGACCTCGCCGGTCTCCACCCGCTGCCCCCGGACCTTGACCTGGTCGTCGGTGCGCCCGATGAGTTCCAGCGCCCCGTCCGGCAGGTATCTGACCAGGTCGCCGGTGCGGTAGAGGCGGCTGCCGGGCTCGCCTCCGAATGGGTCGGGCACGAAGCGCTCGGCGGTGAGCGCGGGGCGGTTGAGGTAGCCGCGCACCACCTGTGAGCCGCCGATGTACAGCTCGCCGATGGCGCCGGGCCGGACCTGGTTGCCGGCCCGGTCCAGCACATACAGCTCGGTGTTGTCGACGGGTGTGCCGATGGGTACCGCCGCGCCCCCGCCGGGACCGCCGGCCGCCTCGTGCACGCAGCACCCGACCACGGCCTCCGTCGGCCCGTACTCGTTGAAGAACCTGGCCCGTGGGGCGAGGAGGCGCCAGACGGCGACCAGGTCGGCGGGCAGCACCTCGCCGCCGATGACGAAGGCGGCGACGGCGTCGGCGGGGCCGCTCGCCGCGGCCTCGCCGCGCAGGGCACGCAGGTGGGACGGCGTCAGCTTGACCATGGCCGGCTCCCGGCGAGCGTCGGTCAGGAGTGCGGCGAGTCGGGGCAGCGGCTGTTCGTCGGGGACCGCGATGACGGGTTCCCCGGACAGCAGCGGCAGGAAGAGGGACGTCACCGTGAGGTCGAAGCTCAGCGAGGAGTGCAGGACGGAGCCCCCGCCCGGGGTGGTGCGGTAGCGGTCGCCGGCCCAGGCGAGGTAGTTGGCCAGGCCGCCGTGCGGGACCGCGACACCCTTGGGGGTGCCGGTCGAGCCGGAGGTGTAGATGACGTAGGCGAGGTCCTGCGCGCCGGGGAACTCCAGCGGGACGCGGCCGGGCCGGCCCTCGGGCCGCTCCCGGACGAGGTCCACCCGCTCGGTGCGGACACCGTCCGGCACGCCGGCGGTCGCGGCATGGGTGAGGACCAGGGCCGGCTTCGCGTCGCGCACCATGAACCGCAGCCGGCCGGCCGGGTATCCGGGGTCGAGCGGCAGGTAGGCGGCACCGGCCCCGAGCACGGCCAGGACCGAGACCACCAGGTCGGCGCCGCGTTCCAGGCAGATCCCGACGAGGTCGCCGGCGCCGACGCCGAGGCCGGCCAGGTGCCGCGCGAGGGTGTCGGCCCGGTCCGCCAGTTCGGTGTACGTGAGGGTGTCGGCCCCGCACACCACGGCCGGGGCCTTCGGGGTGCGCCGCACCTGCGCCGCGAACAGGGCGGGCACGCCGTCCGGCGGGGGCCTGCGCGGCCCTCTCGACCGGTGCCGCAGCCACTCCCGCTCGGCCGCCGGGAGGATGTCCAGCTCGGCGATGCCCACGCCGGGTTCGGCGGCGGCGGAGCCGGTCAGCGCGACGAGGTCCTGGTGGAGCCGGCGTACGGTCGCGGGATCGAACAGCTCCGTCCGGTACTCCCACAGCGCTTCCAGTTCCCCGTCCGTCTCGACGAAGCTCACGGACAGGTCCGCGGAGGTGCTGTCGGTGAACAGCTGCTCGTGCTCGACGTCCAGGCCGTCGAGCACGAGCGGGTCCTGCGGGGTGTTGTGCACTTGGAGCATCGTCTGCACCAGCGGCTGACGGCCCGGTTCGCGGGGCGGGGCGACGCGGCGGACGACCTGTTCGAAGGGGGCCGTCTGGTGGTCGGCGGCGTCCAGGGCGACGTCCTTGACGCGGCGCAGCAGTTCCCCGAACGTCGGGTTGCCGGAGGTGTCGACGCGCAGGGCGACCGTGTTGACGAAGAAGCCGATCAGACCGGCCGTCTCGGCGTGCGGGCGGTTCGCGACGGGGGCGCCGATCACCAGGTCGGTCTGGCCCGAGCGGCGGGTGAGCAGGGCCGCGTAGCCGCCGAGCAGCGCGTGGAAGAGCGAGACGCCGTGCTCGGTGCACAGTGCGGTGATCCGGTCGTGCGCCGAGCGGTCCACGGGCAGGCGCAGCACCGTGCCGGCCGCGCCGCTGGTGGCGGTCGGCGGCCGGTCGAAGGGCAGCTCGGTGGCGGCGGGCGGGCCGTCCAGCAGAGCGGCCCAGTGCTCGGTCTCCGCGTCGAGCGCCCCGCGGGCCAGCTGTTCCTGCTGCCAGGCCGCGAAGTCGGCGTACTGGATGGGCAGCGGCGGCAGCGGGGAGGGCTCACCCCGGCGGAACGCCCCGTAGAGCGCGGCCAGTTCGCGGTTCAGGATCCCCTCGGACCAGCCGTCGGCGGCGATGTGGTGGATTCTCAGCAGCAGTACGTGGTCCCGGTCGCCGAGCCGCATCAGGTCCCGGCGGAAGGGGGTGTCGCTGCCGAGCCGGAACGCCTCCCGGGCCCGCGCGGTGGCGAGGGACCTCGCCCGGCCGGCCGGGTCGGCCGCGTCGCTGAGGTCGTGCACGGGCAGGGGCGCGGGCGTGTGGTCCCGGACGATCTGCGCCGGGACGCCGGCCTCGGTGCCGTAGACCGTGCGCAGCACCTCGTGCCGGCGGCACAGCTCGTCGAGGGCGCGGCCCAGCGCGTCCCGGTCCAGGTCGCCGCGCAGCCGGAGCCAGAAGGCGAAGTTCCCGGTGCCGGCGGCGGAGTCACCGGCCGTGTCGAGGTCGTTGAGGAGCAGGAAGCGGCGCTGCCCGGAGGACGGGGGCGGCGGGCCGGTGCGCGGGGCGCGGGGGATCGTGCCGGTCCGGGCGCCGGAGACCCGTTCGGCCCTGCGGCGCAGCAGCCGCGCGTCCAGGGACCTTCGCCGTTCTTCGGCGGTTTCCGCGGAGCTGGGCATGTCCCTCCAGTCAGCGATGGGGCGGGGGCCTGTATGTGCCGGGAGCGTCTCGGGGGTGTCTATCGCCCCTCCTTCGGCGGGCTATCGGAGCGTGCGAGCTCTTCACGGATCGTGCGCAGGAGGGTGTCGCGCCGCTCGGCGAGGTAGAAGTGGCCGCCCGCCACCCGGGTCAGGCCGAACCGGGAGGTCGTGTGGGCGCGCCAGGCGGCGGCCTGGGCGGGCGAGACATGCGGGTCGGCGTCGCCGCAGAACGCCCGGACCGGCAGGCCGAGGGGCGCGGCCGGGGCGTGCTCGTAGGACTCCAGGACGCCGAAGTCGGCGCGCAGCATGGGCAGCAGCAGGGCGACGAGCTCCGGGTCGGCGAAGAACTGCGGCGGTGCGCCGCCCAGGGCGCGCAGTTCCTGTACGAACCGCGCGTCGGTCAGGTGTCCGGTCGGCGGCCGCAGCGGCAGGTGGGGTGCCCGGCAGCCGGAGACGAAGAGGCAGCGGGGCTGCGGGCCGCCGACGCGGCGCAGCCGCCGTGCGGTCTCGAAGGCGACGCGGGCGCCCATGCTGTGCCCGAACAGGGCGTACGGCCGGTCGGCGGTCGCGGTGATGGCGTCCGCGAGGTCGGCCACGAGCGGCCCCATGGTCCGGTACGGCGGGTCCGTGTAGCGGGATTCGCGGCCCGGCAGCCGGACCGCGGCCACTTCGATGCCGGGGAGCCCGGTGTGCCATCCCCTGAAGACGCCCGCCCCGCCTCCGGCGTACGGGACGCAGACGAGGCGCAGGGGGGCGTCCGGCAGCGGCCGGGGAACGTGGAACAGGGCGGCGGGGGTCGCGGCGTCTCTCACGGGTGCCCCGACCCGAGGGCCAGGGCGGCCCGCAGCAGGACGTCGGCGCCGGCCACGAGGTCGGCGGGGGCGGTGTCCTCCTCGGGGGTGTGGCTCAGCCCCTTCAGGCTCGGCACGAAGATCATCCCGGTGGGGGCGACGGCCGCGACGATCTGCGCGTCGTGGCCCGCGCCGCTCGGCAGCCGGGTGTGGCCGTGCCCGAGGCCGTCCGCGCAGGAGGCGATGAGGTCCTGGAGACCCGGGTCGGTGGGGACCGGGACGGTGCGCAGGGTCTCCTCGGCCAGGATCTCGCAGCCGGTGAGTTCGGAGACCGTCCGCAGGTCGGCGAGGAACGAGGCGGCCGCGTCGGCGAGCCGGGCCGGGGATTCGTCGCGGAACTCCACGGAGAGCACCGCCTCGTTGGGGATCACGTTGGTGGCGCCGGGCGACACCGTCACGCAGCCGGCGGTCGCGACGCGGCACCGGCCCGCGGCGGCGGTCCGTTCCGCCGCGATGACGATGTGGCTCATCGCGACGGCGGCGTCGCGGCGGCTGCCCATCGGCGTGGTTCCGGCGTGGCCCGCCCGGCCGAGCACCCGGATGTCGTGGACCACCCGGCCGACGATGTCCGTGACCACGCCGATCGGCAGGTTCAGTTCCTCCAGGACCGGGCCCTGTTCGATGTGGAGTTCCAGGTAGGCCCGCACCGAGTGGGGCGGCCAGGCGGCCCGGGACAGCTGTGTGAGGTCGCCGCCGGCCTGGCGCAGCGGGCCGGCCAGCGGATTGCCGTGCCGGTCGCGGGGGTCGTCGGGGAGCCGGCGGGTCTGGCCGGTCAGTGCCATGGACCCCCAGAAGGGCTGCGGGAACAGGGCGCCCTCCTCGTTGGCGAAGGCGACCGCGACGGGGGTGTGGGCGAGTTCGACGCCCGCGTCGGCGACCGTCTGCATGACCTCCAGCGCGGCCAGGACCCCGTATGCCCCGTCCAGCCGCCCGCCGTTGATGACGGTGTCCAGGTGCGAGCCCATGAGGACCACGGGGCCGGGGACCTGGGCGTGTGCCTGTCTGATGACCACGTTGCCGGCGGGGTCGACCTCGGTGCGCAGTCCGGCGGCGGCGGCCTCGGCCCGCAGGTACCGCTGGGCGCGGCGGTCGTCGGCGCCGAAGGCCGGCCGGGTGACGCCGCCCAGCGGGTCGGCGCCGATCCGGCCGAGTTCGTCGATCCGGCGCAGCAGCCGGGCGCCGTCCGTCCGCAGGGCGCGAAACGCCTCGGTCCCGGTCCGCACGGGGAGCGTCGGATGATCCGGAAGAGCTGTGTCCACGGTGTCCCCTGTCGTGAATCCCAGTGATTGGCTCTCCGAATTCTTCGCGGGCGGCTATCGCTCCCCTATCGGTGGCCGATCGCCCCGGGCAGGGGCGAGCCGATGGGCGGGCGACAGGTGATGAATACGGCGGCGATACGGCGGCCCCCTAGCGTCGGCGCCGTCCGATCGACGCGTACGACTGACCTGGAGGGGATCGAACGATGCCTGCCGTCCCGCGCATTCTGTCCGTACTGCTGGCCGCGACCGTCTTGACGGCGGGTGTTCCCGCGGTGGCGGCGGTGGTCTCGCACACCGCCGCCGTGCACCAGGTGGCCGAGGCGCCGGGCGACGCGACCCCGCCGCCGACCGGCCACCAGGGCGGGGACACCCCCTGGACGTGAGGGCGGCCCGTCCGGCTCAGCCCGCCGGCCCGTCCAGGGCGTCGAGCGCGTCCAGCGTCCGGTTCTCCCACAGCCGCAGACGCTGGTCCCGGAAGATGGCTCGGGCCCGCTCCAGATGCACGCGGGCCCGAGCCGGGTCGGCCCCCTCGGCGAGGAGGGTGCCCAGCTCGAACAGGGCTCTGCCCTGCGCGACGGTGTCGGCCAGGTCCTCGCTGATCTCCAGGGTCCTCAGCAGCATGGCCTCGGCCGTCTTGAGGTTGCCCAGTCTCCGGTGCACCGCGCTCATCCCGAGCCGTGCGTAGCTCTCCCCCACCGGGTCGTCGTTCCGGCGCACCAGCAGCAGCACGCTGCCGAGTGCCTCGCCGGCCGCGTCGACCCTGTCCTGCTCCAGGTGGGCCAGGCCCAGCCGGTACAGGACCTGCGCCTCGGTGCGCCGGCTGCCCACGGAACGGCAGATGCCCAGGGCCTCGTCCAGTTGCTTGACCGCCTCGTCCGGGGCGCCCGCGTCCAGTTGGTGCTGGGCGATGTTGACGAGGACGTGCGCGACCCCGATCAGGTCGCCGGCCTCCCGCAGTTCCCGCAGGGCCGCGTCGTACCGTGCGAGCGAGAGGCGGGTCTCGCCCATGTGGTAGTCCAGCGACGCCTGGCTGCGCAGGACCAGGGCCCGGCCGTGGTGGTCGTCCAGCTCCTCGAATATCTCCATGGCCCCGTCGAGCAGCTCGGGTGCGGTGGCGGTCTGGCGGCGGGTGACGTGCAGGGAGCCGAGGGAGGACAGGATCGCGGCGGTGCCCCGCCGGTTGCCCGCCTCGCGGACCGCGTCCAGGGCGAACTTGTGCGTGTCCGTCCAGTCGTCGAAGTAGCCTCGCGCCTCGAAGAGGGTGACCAGGGTGCTGGCGAGGTCCCAGCACAGTTCGTCCAGGCCGGCTCCCGCGCTGTGCCGTACCGCGGCTGTCAGGTTCAGGCGCTCGCTCTCCAGCCAGGCCAGGGGGTCGGCCAGCGGGGTCTCGTGGAACCCGCCGCGCGGCTCCCAGCGTGGTGCCGAGCCGTGCAGCAGGGTGAACTGGCCCCCGTAGAGCAGGCCGTGGGCGTGCTCGGCGAGGAAGAGCCAGCCGCCGCACACCCGTTCCAGAAGCCGTCGGCGGCCCTCGTCCTCGCGCCGGGGCTCCTCGCCGGTCTGCTCCCGGGCGAAGATGCGGATCAGGACGTGGAAGCGGTAGGAGATGCTGCCGCGGCTGTCGGCGGCGACGTAGTCGAGCAGATGGGCGTCGACCAGTTCGTCCAGCAGGTCCTCCGCCTCGCGTACCCCGATGTCGAGCACCGCCGCGGCCACCCAGCTCGGAAAGGTGTCCCACGGCAGGTCGCTCAGCTCCCTGAAGAGCAGCCGCACCTGGGGCGGCAGGCCGCCGTAGGTCAGCGAGATGCTGGCCCGTACGGCGAGGTCGCCGTGGACGAGTTCGTCGAGCCTGCGGTGCTCGTCGGCGAGCCGCCGCACCATGGTCTCCAGCGTCCAGTGCGGGCGGGCGGCGAGACGGGCGCCCGCGACGCGCAGTGCCAGGGGCAGGCCGCCGACCAGTTCGGAGAGGGTGCGGGCGGCGGCCGGTTCGGCGTTCACCCGGTCCTCGCCGACGACCCGGCCGAGCAGTTCGATGGCCTCGCCGTGGTCGAACTGTCCGAGGTTGATGAGGCGGCTGCCGGGGAAGCCGGTCAGCCGCACCCGGCTCGTGATGATGACCGCGCAGCCGGCGCTACCGGGCAGCAGCATCCGTACCTGGGCCTCGTCGGCGACGTCGTCCAGCACGATCAGCGCCTTCCGCGCCGCGAGGCGGCTGCGGTAGAGCTGGGCGCGTTCCTCCGGGGTGTCGGGGAATTTGGTGCCGGGCGGGCTCAGGGCCCGCAGGAAGGACATGAGCAGTTCCTCGCTGGAGAGCGGGTCGGACCGGGTCCCCCGCAGGTCCGCGTAGAGCTGTGTGTCGGGGAAGTGGGTGGCCGCGAGCCGGTGTGCGACGTGGATGGCGAGGGCGGTCTTGCCGACACCGGTCTTGCCGGCGATGACGACCAGGGGAACCACCCCGCAGGGGTTCGCCGCCGTGCCGGACTGCGTCAGCGCGCGCTCCAGTGCGTCCACCTGCTCCATCCGCCCGGTGAAGTCGGCGGTGGCGGCGGTGAGCTGACGCGGCCCGGCGGTGTGCGCGGCGGGTTCGGCGGTCCCGGTCCAGTCGAGGGCGGCTTCCTGGGCCAGGATGGCTCTTTCGAGCCGTCGCAGTTCCTCACCGGGTTCGATGCCCAGCTGGTCGACGAGTTCGGTGCGGGCGGTGCGGTAGACCTCCAGCGCCTCGGCCTGTCTGCCGGAGCGGTAGAGGGACAGCATGAGCTGGCCGCACAAACGTTCACGCAGCGGGTTCTGCGAGACGAGGGTCATCAGTTCGGTGACCAGCTCGCGGTGCCTGCCCAGCTGGAGTTCCCGGTCGAGGCACTCCTCGTAGACGCTCAGCCTGGTCTGGTCGAGCCGGGCGGCCTTGGCACGGACGAGCCGGCTGGTGACGCTGGCCAGCGCGTTGCCCGACCACAGTGCGAGTGCGTCGCGCAGCAGGGCGGCGGCCTCGGCCACCTCCCCGGCGCGTGACACCCGGCCGGCCTCGGTCACCGTGTCCTGGAACACCTGCATGTCGAGCTGGTCCGGGCTGAGCCGGATCAGGTAGCCCGGCGCGCGGGTCTCGATGATGCCGCCGGCCTCGGCCAGGATGCGGCGTAACGCCGAGACGCATATCTGTATCTGGCTGCCGGCCGTCGTCGGAGGGTCGTCGCCCCAGACCGCGTCGATCAGGCGATCGGTGCCGACGACGTGGTTGGCCTCCAGCAGCAGCATCGACAGGACGGTCTGCTGACGTCCCGCCCGCAGAGGGACCGGCTTGTCCCGGATCAGGATCTCGACGGGCCCCAGGACCCGGAACCGGACCGACGGTTCAGCGGCGTCACCCTCGTTGACCAAGGCCGGCACAATTCCCCCCGAACCATGACTCACTCTCCTGCCCGGCCGATGGGCCGGCGGCAGAAGTCCGGGCCGGTCTGGATCTCAGCCCGGCACGTGATTGCCCGGTTCCCCCTGAGATCAGGGTGAACCAGCGACAACTTACCCATCCGCAGGGGAAAAATGCGACGCGCGTAGCTAAGAGGCTCCGCCCGGCCCCCGCAGCCGACGGAGCCGGGCCGCGGGGGCAGGTCCGCCGCGGCCCGGGGCTCAGTCCTCTGCCGTGGCCGCGACGCGTACCGCCTCCGTGAAGTCGCCGAGGCGGGTGCTGTCGAAGAGGGTGCGCACGGGCAGCGCGAGGTCGAAGTCCTGCCGGAGCCGGACGATGACCTGGGTCGCGCTCAGGGAGTTGCCGCCGAGCGCGAAGAAGTCGTCGGTCCTGGCGATGGATTCGGTGCCGAGCACCTCGGCCCAGATCTCCGCGACCGCCTCCTCCAGCGGCCCGTCCGGGGCCTCGGCCACGGCGTCGGCGCCGTGCGCCCGCTCCGGCGCCGGGAGCGCCGTGCGGTCGACCTTGCCCGCGCCGGTCACCGGCAGCCGGTCGAGCAGCACCACGTGGGACGGCACCATGTAGTGCGGCAGGCTCCGCCCGCACAGCTCGCGCAGTTCGTCCGGGACGGGCGCGGCGCCGGCCTCGGCGACCGCGTAGGCGACGACCGTCCGCGTGCCGGGGGTGTCCTCGCGGACCACGACCGCCGCTTCCCGGATCCCCGGGTGGGCGGCGACCGTCCGCTCGATCTCGCCGAGTTCGATCCGGAACCCGCGTATTTTCACCTGGTCGTCCAGGCGCCCGAGGAATTCGAGTGCGCCCGCTTCGTCACGGCGGACCAGGTCGCCCGTCCGGTAGAGCCGCCGGCCCGGTACGCGGGCGAAGGGGTCGGGCACGAAGCGCTCGGCGGTCAGGGCGGGCCGCCCCAGGTAGCCGCGGGCGACCGTGGGCCCCGCGACGCACAGCTCGCCGGGCGCGCCTTCGGGGACCGGGCGCATTTCCTCGTCGAGGACGTGCACCGCGGCGCCGGGCACCGGGCGGCCGATGGGCACGCCCGCCGTCCCGTCGGCGGTGACCCGGTGCCAGGTGGACCAGATGGTCGCCTCGGTCGGCCCGTAGAGGTTGAAGAAGCGCCGGCCCCCGGCCCAGCGGGCGGCCAGTGCGGGCGGGCACGCCTCGCCGGCGACCGCGACCGTCCGCAGCGCCGGGAGGCCGCCCTCCGCGACGAGCGCGGCCAGCGCGGACGGCGGCAGTACCAGGGCGGTGATCTCCTGTTCCCGGAGGAACGCGGTCAGATCGACGGGCACGCCCCGGTCCATGGGGGCCAGGTGCAGGGCCGCTCCGGCGCCGAAGGCCATCAGCATCTCGAAGACGGACGCGTCGAAGCTCGCGGACGCGAAGTGCAGCACCCGGTCGTCCCCGGTGAGTCCGAGCACCGAGCCCATCGCGTCGGTCACCAGGCGCAGGCCCCGGTGCGGCACCCCCGTGCCCTTGGGGCGGCCGGTCGAGCCGGAGGTGTAGATGACGTAGGCGAGGTCGTCGGCCCCTGTGTCCGGGGCGGCGGGCGGGGTGTCCGGGGCGTTGGCCGCCTCGGCGGTCAGGTCCTCGATCAGCGCGGTCGTCGCCGGCCGGGCCGGGCCGGGGAGGTGGCCGGCGGTGATGACGAGGCCGGGGGCGGCGTCGTCGGTCATGTAGCCGATGCGTTCGGCCGGGTAGGACGGATCGAGGGGCAGGTAGGCGGCGCCCGTCTTGAGGGTGGCGAGGACGGTGACGACCTGGTCGAGGCCGCGTTCGAGGTGGATGCCGACGAGGGTGCGCGGCCCCACCCCGTGGGCGGCGAGGACGTGGGCCAGGCGGTCGGCCCGTCCGGCGAGTTCGCGGTACGTCAGCCGCCGGCCGCCGGCCACCAGCGCCGTGGCGTCCGGACGGCTGCGGGCCACGGAGTCGAAGTGCCCGGCGAAGGTCCACCGGGCGTCGCCGGCGGCCTCGCCCACGCCATCGGGTTCCCGCGGCACCGTCCTGGCGAGTTCCGCCACGGCCCGGTCGGGGTCGGCCACGACGGCACGGAGCAGTTCCACGTACTGGCGCTGCATGCGCTCGATCCCGGCGGGGCCGAAGAGGTCGGTGCGGAAGTCCCAGACGCAGTTGTACGTGTCCTCCTCGCGCAGCACCGCGACCACGAGGCCGACGGGCGCGGGCGCGCTGGCCATGACCAGGGGCTCGAACGACAGGCCGTCGGTCGCCGCGCCGGGCCGGTTCAGGTCGGCGAGCTGGAACATCACGTCGAAGAGCGGCCGGCCGCGCCCCTGTTCGTCGTCCGGGGCGAGCGCCTGGACGACCTGCTCGAACGGCACGTCCTGGTGCGCGTACGCCCCCAGCGTCACCGCGTGGACCCGGGCGAGCAGCTCCCCGAACGACGGGCCGCCGCTGAGGTCGAGGCGCAGCCCCACGGTGTTGACGAAGAATCCGATCAGGTCCTCCAGCTCCGGCCGGGTGCGCCCCGACAGGAGTGAGCCGACCACGACGTCGTGCTGGCGTCCGTACCGGCTGATCAGTACGCCGAACGCCGACAGGAGCACGGAGAACAGCGACGCGCCCTCGCGGACGGCCAGCGCCTCCAGCTCGCCGACCAGGGCGTCGGGGAGGCCGTGCGACCGGGACAGGCTCGTGGGGGCGCCCTGGGTGTCCTGGCGCCGGTGGAAGGTGAGGCGTGGTGTCTCTCCCCCGAGCCGGTCCCGCCAGTACGCGAGCTGCCCGCGCTGTTCCTCGCCCGCGAGCCATTCGCGCTGCCAGTCGGCGTAGTCCGCGTACTGGACCGGCGGTTCGGGCAGGGGCGAGGCGGCCCCGGAGGCGAGGGCCGGGTACAGCGCGACCAGTTCGGTGTGCAGGATCTGGAGCGACCGGGCGTCGCAGGCCAGGTGGTCGAGGGTGAGGAGCAGCACGTGCCGGTCGGCGGACGTCCTGAAGAGGACGGCGCGCAGCGGCAGTTGCGCGGACACGTCGAAGGGGGCGTGCAGTTCGCGTTCGCCCTCGACCCGCCAGGCGCTCTCCGGGTCGGCGCTGCGGGTCAGGTCCGCCTCGCGCAGCGGCAGCACCGCCGCGGCCGAGATGAGCTGGACGAGTTCGCCGTCCTCCAGGACCAGCCGGGTGCGCAGGACCTCGTGGCGCCGCAGGATCTCGCCGAGGACGCGCCGCAGCACCCCGGTGTCCAGGGAGCCGTGCAGCCGCAGCCCCATCTGGATGTTGTACGTCGCGGCGCTGTCCTCCATCTGCTCCATGACCCACAGGCGCTGCTGGGCGAAGGATGCCGCGGCGACGAACTCCTGCTCGCCGTCCGGTGCGGGTGCGGGTGCCGGCCCGGCGACGTTGGCGGTGGTCATGTGAGGGGTCTCCTGTCGGGCGTGGGTGGTCAGTGGGTCCGGGCCGTACCGGGCACGCGCCGTATCCAGTGGGCGAGGTGCGGTGTCCTGCCCTGCTGCGCGGCGGCGAGGGCCTCGCGCACGGCCAGCGTCACCCGCCCGGGTCCGCCGTCCGCGACGTCCCAGCGGTCGTCTCCGTCGTGCACCGTGCCGATGGGGGTGACCCCCGCGCCCGTGCCGCAGGCGAAGGCTTCGGTGAGGTCACCGCTGCGGCACGCCCGGCGCCACTCGTCGGCCGACAGGCGTTCCTCGGCGGTGTCCAGGCCCAGGCGCCGGCCGAGGGCGAAGACGCTGTCGCGGGTGATGCCGGGCAGGATCGTTCCGGTGCGCGGCGGCGTGACGAGGCGTCTTCGCGCGCCCGTGCCCCGTACGAAGAAGACGTTCATGCCGCCCATCTCCTCCACCCAGTGCCGCTCCGCCGCGTCGAGCCAGATGACCTGGTGGCAGCCCGCGAGCGCGGCGCGCTGCTGGGCCGGGTAGCCGGGGGCGTAGTTGCCGGCGCATTTGATGTCGCCGGTTCCGCCCGGGGCGGCCCTGCTCTGGTCCCGGGCGACCCAGACGGAGACCGGGTCGGGCCGGTCGGCGAAGAAGCCCCCGGTCAGGAAGGCGATCATGAGGAACCGGTACTCCCGGGCCGGCCGCAGGGCCAGCACGGGTTCCGACGCGTAGAGCACGGGCCTCAGGTACAGGCTGAGCGCGGGGTCGTCGGGCAGCAGGCCGGCGTCGGCGCGCACGAGGTCGTCCGCCGCGCGCAGAAACGTCCCGACGGGCAGTTCGGGCATGGCCAGGCGCCGGGCCGAGCGCTGGAACCGCCGGGCGTGGTCCTCGGGGCGGAAGACGCCCAGCGTGCCGTCGGCCTGGCGGTGGGCCTTCAGCCCTTCGAAGACCACCTGCCCGTAGTGCAGTCCCACCATCGCGGGGTCCATGGCCAGCGGGGCGCGCGGCCGGAGTGTGTCCGGTTCCCATCCCCCGTCGACGGTCCAGGCCGCCGTGACCATGTGGCCGGTGAAGGTCTCGCCGAAGGCGAAACGGGTGGGGGCGGCGGGCTGCGGCGGGGCGTGGCCCGCCTCGGGCTCGACGGCGGACTCGGTCATGGCGGCTCCTCGGTTCGGCGGCTGGGCCGCGGGGGCTACACGAGCGGGGCGAAGAAGTAGGTGTCCCGGGTGGCGAAGGTGAGTTCGGGCGTCAGGGTGAAGAAGTCGGCGAACCGCAGTCCCACCCGCTCCCCGCTGCGCAGCAGTCCGTGGAATTCGCCGTGCACCGCGACCCGGTTCCCTTCGGCCACGGTCCCGGTCAGGGTGTGGGTGCCTTCGGCGATGATGCGTTCGCCCCGGTAGAAGCGCCGCAGGTCGTCGTGGCCGACCAGCGGTTCGTAGCCGGGGCGGTGGTAGCGGGCGTCCGGCGCGAACAGGGCGAGCAGGCCCTCGACATCGCCGGCGTCGACGTGCGTGTAGTACGCGCGGATGCGGCCGAGGACGGTGGCGTCGGCGGCCGGCTCGCCGTCGGGGGCCGTGGCGGGAGCGGTGCGGCGCGTGGTGCGGGCGACGCGGCTGACCCGGGTGATGGCCCGCACGGGCGCCGCCGCGGGCTCCTCGGTCCGCAGCCGGTCGACCTCGGCGGCGACGCCGGCCAGTGTGGACGTCCGCCGGTAGAGGAAGGCCAGCGGCAGTTCGACGCTCCACTCGCTCCGGATGCGGGCGGTCATCCGGGTGGCGAGGAGGGACTGCCCGCCCAGGTCGAAGAAGCCGTGGTCCCGGCCCACGCCGTCGGACTTCAGGAGTTCCTCCCAGACGGAGGCGAGATGGCGCTCGGTCGCGGTGGCCGGCGGCGTGTACGCGCGGTCCTCGGACCGGCCGGGGCTCTCGGGGGTGGGCAGCGCCTTCCTGTCCACCTTGCCGTTCGGCGTCAGGGGCAGGGCCGCCAGCAGGACGACGGTGTCCGGGACCATGGCGGGCGGCAGGCCGCGCCGCAGGAACGCGCGCAGTTCGGCCGGTGCCGGGGGCTCGTCGGGGCCGGCCGGCACGGCGTACGCGGTGAGTCCGGCGCACCGGGCCCGCTCGTCGCCGCGCGGCACGACGACCGCGTCGGACACCCGGGGGTGGCGGCGCAACCGCTGCGCCACCTCCCCGGGTTCGACGCGGAATCCGCGGATCTTGACCTGGTCGTCGATGCGTCCGACGAAGCCGAGCAGGCCGTCCGGTCCCCTGGTCACCAGGTCTCCGGTCCGGTACAGGCGGGCACCGGGCACCGTGCCGAAGGGGTCCGGCAGGAACTTCTCGGCGGTGAGCGCGGGCCGGGCGAGGTAGCCGTGGCCCACACCGGGTCCGCCGACATACAGCTCGCCGGGGGTGCCGTCCGGGACGGGGGCGCCCTCCTCGTCCAGCAGATGGACCGTGCGGTCGCCGGCCGGGCGGCCGACGGGGATGCCGGCCGGCCGTGCGGTGTCGGCCGGCCCGATGGTGTGCACCGTGCTGAAGACCGTGCACTCCGAGGGCCCGTAGCCGTTGACGATCCGGGTGCCGGGCAGGGCCCGCAGCGCGCGGGCGACGTGTTCGGGCGACAGCGCCTCGCCGCCGGTCAGCAGGTACTTCAGCCCTCCGAGCAGGCCGGCGTCGATGTCCACGAGCGTGTTGAAAGCGGCGGCCGTCAGCCACAGGACGGTGGCGGAGTGGGCCGCGGCCTCCCGGGCGACGGCCCTCGGGTCCCCTGCGTCCGCTTCGCACACGACGACCGTGCCGCCGCTGAGCAGGGCGGGGTAGAGGTCCAGGATGTGGCCGTCCCAGGAGAGCGCCGAGTGGTGCACCGCGACGGCTCCCGGCCCCCAGTAGGCGTAGTCCTCACCGTCGAAGAAGCCGGTCACCGCCCGGTGCGGGACCTCGGTGCCCTTGGGCGTGCCGGTGGACCCGGAGGTGTAGGGCACGTACAGGACGTCCTCGGGGCCGACGGCGACGCCCGGGTCCGTCTCCGGCCAGGTGCCCGGACCGGCGGCGGCCGGGTCGAGTACGGGAGCGCCGAAGAGCCCGGGGCCGAGGGCGCCGTCGGCGGCCGGCCCGGTGAGGACGAGGGCGACGCGGTTCTCGGCGGCCATCATCCGCAGCCGGTCCGCCGGCTGCCCCGGGTCCAGCGGTACGTAGCCCGCGCCGGTCTTGGCCGCCGCGAGCATCGCCACGACGAACTCCACGGACCTGGGCACGGCGAGCCCGATCCGGTCCCCGGCCCGGATGCCCCGGTCGATGAGGAGGTGCGCCAGCCGGTTGGCCCGCGCGTTGAGTTCGCGGTAGGTGAGCGGCCGGTGCCGCCGGACGAGCGCCACCGCGTCCGGAGTCCGTCGCGCCCATGCCTCGAACAGGGCACCGACGCCGCCCGGTCCGCCGGGTGCGGTGCGAAGCCTTCGAGGCCCGTCCGTCGTCTCACGGCCCACGTCCACCAGGACCTCCCTCGGTACGCGGTTGATGTGGCGTCACCGTGCTCCGGGCGGCTATCGGCCGGGCTTCCCGCCTCTATCGACCCCGGGACAGGGGCTGTTGGCCGTGTCCGCGAACTCAAAGCAATCGCTTGACATTCGCACCCCCACCCCTCACTTTCAAAGCATGTCCTTTGAAAAGCCGCCGCCCGATCCGAGGACGCATGTCCTGAGCGATCCCCGGACCATCCGCGCCCTGGCCCACCCCTTGCGGGTGGACCTGTACGCGCTCATCGGCAGGGAGGGGCCGCTCACCTCCGCCGAGGCCGGACGCAGGCTCGGCGTCAGCCAGGCGCTCGCCTCCCACCACATCCGGCAGCTGGCCCGCCACGGCTTCCTCACCCGCGCCCCCGGCCGTGACAACCGCGAGCACCCCTGGCGGGCCGTGTCGAACTCGATGAGCTGGCGCGGTGCCGGCTCGACCGAGGAGGGCGCGGCGGCGGCCGACCTGCTGGAACAGGTCTTCATCGAAGCGGCCGTCAACCGCTATCTGGCCTGGCAGGGGGAGCGCGGGGCCTCGGAGCCCGGCTGGCGCGACACCGCCGGGGTCGGCTTCAACAGCGTGCATCTGACCGGCGACGAACTGCGCGGCCTGGTCGAGGCGATCGACGCGCTGATCAAGCCGTACGTGGAGTCGCGCCCGATGGACGACCCGGCCACGCACCCGGAGGGCAGCGCGCTCGTGGACCTGACGTACCTGGTCTCCGTGGAAGCCCGCGCGGCGGACCCCGACGAACCTCCGGAGGGATGACATGGGTGCCTTACGGCAACTCCTGCTCCAGCAGCGCGACTACCGCCTGGTCCTGTCCGCCGGGCTGATCTCCCTCACCGGGGACTGGGTCCTGCGCACCGGGCTGGCGTACCAGATCTTCCACATCACCGGCTCCACGCTCGCCTCCGGCGGCATGCTGCTGGCGTCGTTCCTGCCGCAGGTCCTGCTCGGGTCGACGGCCGGCGCGCTGGTCGACCGGTGGGACCGGCTGCGCACGATGATCACGGCGAACGTGCTGCTGGCGGCCGGTCTGCTGCCGCTGCTGCTCGTGGACGGCCCCGACCGCATCTGGATCGTGTACGCGGTGATGTTCTGGGAGGGCACCGTCCAGATCTTCTTCGAGCCCGCCGAGAAGGCCCTGGTTCCCCTGCTGGTGGAACCCCGTCAGCTGATCACGGCCAACGCCCTCAACGCCCAGAACGCGGACATCGCCCGGCTGATCGGCGGGGCGCTCGGCGGCGTGACGGCGGCCCGGGGCGGGATCGGCGCGCTCACCCTGCTCAATGTGTCCACCTTCGCGCTCTCGGCGCTCCTGCTGACCCGGGTGGCCGCGCGGGACGGGAAGCGGAGCGGGAAACGGAGCCGCCCGCGCGGGGAGCGGCCCGTTCAACGGCGTGCCGCCACGGGCCCCGTGCGCCGTCTGCTGTCGGTGTGCTCCGCCGCCCTCGGCCCGACGTGGCAGCACCGGCCGCTGCGCGTCGTCCTCGGCTTCATCGTGCTCACGGGAGTGGGGCAGGGGATCATGAGCACGCTGTTCGCCCCCTTCGTCGTCGATGTGCTCCACGGCAGCGGCGCCGCCTACGGCACGGTCGTCTCCGCCCAGGCGGTGGGGGGCATCGCGGGCGGCCTGGCCACGGCCGTGATCGGCGACCGCTTCCGTCCGGCCCGGCTGTGGACCGTCGGCGCGCTGCTCACGGGACTGATCGACCTGGTCATCTTCTGCTACCCGCTGGCGCTGCGGGACGCGGGCGTGGGGCCCGCGATCGTCTGCGTGGTCGTGGTCGGGCTGCCCGCCGCGCTGATGTTCACCGGTCTGATGACCGTCATCCAGGACGCGACGGACGACGCCGCGCGGGGTCGCGTCTTCGGAGTGCTGGGCGCGGCCGAGGCCGCTTCGATGCTCGCCGGCATCGCGATCGGCGCGACCGGCGGCGAACGGCTCGGCATCATCCCGCTGCTGACGGTCCAGGGGTTCGGTCTGATCGCGGGCGGCTTCCTCGCTCTGGCGTACGGCAGGCAGCCGCGGCCACCGGCCGGAGTGCCGCAGCCCCGCGCCGGGGCCACCGGCCCGCAAGGGGCGCCTCAGGCCGTGGAACCCGCGGACCGTCCGGCCTGAGGGGAGGATCGGATCCCCGAGGAGTGCGGGCGTCCGGGAGCGGGTTTCAGCCGTTTTCCCCTGATCCGGGGCAGCGGAACGTTTGAGCGGGACCCTCGATATTCTGGTCCAGACCATTGACCCGCCGTTCGCTCGCTCTCTAGCATCTGCGGCATCACGGCACCCTCCCGGGGCAGCTGTCCCCCTCCCCTCACGCGTCACCCTCAGGCCGTGCACGCATACGGATTCAGCCAGTTCGGCCGGACCGTCCACGACCCGGCCCCCAGGAGCGTCATGCCCGCATCGGACCAGCAGCCCCACCCGTCGGCGCCCGGAGTGTCCGGGCCGCCGGCCGGGACCCACGCGGCGGCTGTTCTCTCCGTCGGGCAGGAACGCCTCTGGTTCCTGGACCAGTTCGAGCCGGGGGACCCGGCGTACAACATTCCGCTCGTGCTCCGGCTCACCGGCCCCCTCTCACCGGAGGCCCTCCGGGCGGCGCTGGACGCGGTGGCCGGCCGGCACGACGCGCTCCGCAGCCGGTTCCCCGCCACCGACGGACGCCCGTACGTCGTGGTCGGCCCGCCGGCCCCGGTGCCGTTCGACAGCCGTGATCTGCGGGGGTGTACGGACGCCGACGCCGCCGCGCTGACCGGCGAGTTCACCAACCGGGCGTTCGACCTGGCGCAGGGGCCGTTGCTGCGCGCCGCGCTGCTGCGCACCGGGGAGAGCGCGTACACGTTCTGTCTCGTCGTGCACCACATCGTCGCCGACGGCTGGTCGCTCGGCCTGCTGCGCTCCGAACTCGCCGCGCTCTACTCGGCGTACCGCTCGGGCGGCGGAGCGGAGCTGAGCGAGCCACCGTCCTACCTGGCGCACGCGGCCGCGGAACGCGCCTGGCTGGACGGCGCCGGGGCCACCGCCGCACTCGGCCACTGGCGCCAACTGATCGACGGCGCCGAGCCCCTGGCGCTCCCCCTCGAACGCCCTCGCCCCGAAGTACCGAGCAGCCGGGGCGCCTACCACACCCGGGTACTGCGCGGCCTGGGCGGCGCGGTCGAAGCCTTCGCCCGCGCGCGGCGGCTCACCCCCTTCATGGTGATCGCCGCCGCCTATCAGACCCTTCTGCACCGCTGCACCGGCCAGGACGACTTCTGTGTGGGCGTCCCCACCGCCGCGCGGACGACGGTCGACAGCGAGCGGACCGTGGGCTACTTCTCCTCCACCCTCGTCCTGCGCGCCGACTTCTCCGGCACCCGGTCGTTCGACACCGTCCTGCGGCAGATCCGGGGCGACTGGCTCCGCGCCCTGGCCCACGGCCGCGTCCCGTTCGAACGGCTCACCGAGGAGCTGCGGCAGGACCGGGACACCGGCCGCACGCCCGTCTTCCAGACCCTGCTGACCGTGCACACCCAGAGCGGCGGCGCCCTCGGGGAGCACCGCTTCGCGGATCTCGTCTGCGCCGAGGGGGACGGCGGCCACACCGCCGCCAAGTCCGAACTGAGCCTGGACGTCCGCCCGGACGGTGACGATCTGCACGCCGTCTTCGGCTACCGCACCGATCTCCTGGACGCGGAGCAGACCGCCCGGTTCGCCGCCCGCTTCGAGGTCCTGCTGCGCGCCGCCCTGGAGGCGCCCGGTACGCCCGTGCACCTGCTGCCCCTGCTCGACGAGCGGGAGTCGGCGCTGCGGCGGGACGAGGCGGCGGGACCCGCTCTCGCGCCGTACCCGCCGACGGTCCTCGCCGCGATCGACCGGGCGGCCCTGACCGCCGGCGCCCCGGCCCTCGTCGGGCCCGGGGAAAGCCTCACCCGCGGGGAGCTCGCGGACGCCTCCCGCGCGCTGGCCGCCCGGCTCCTGGCACACGGTGTCCGCCGCGGCGGCCTCGTCGCGTTCTGCCTGCCGCGCGGCCCGCGGCCGGTCGTGGCCATGCTCGCCGCCTGGCGCGTCGGCGCGGGCTTCCTCGCGCTGGACCAGGAATACCCGGCCGCCCGGCTCGACTTCATGCTGCGGGACAGCGGGGCGGCGGTCCTGCTGACCGCCGACGGCGAGCCCGTCACGGGCCTCACCTCCGATGTCCCCGTCCTGTCCGCCGCCCCCGGGCCCGGGACTCCGGCCGGGCCGCTCCCCGGTCCCGGCACCGAGGCGGGCCCGGACGATCCCGCGTACGTCATCTACACCTCGGGCTCCACCGGCACGCCCAAGGGCGTCCTCGTGCCGCACCGCGCGCTCGCCGCCAGGGTCGCCTGGATGCGCCAGGGGTACGGTCTCGGCGAGAGCGACCGGGTCCTGCACAGCGCCTCGCTCTCCTTCGACACCAGCGCCGAGGAGATCTTCCCGGCCCTGGCATCGGGCGCGGTCCTCGTCACCGCCCGGCCCGGGGCCGCTCTCGGCGACCAGCTGGCCGAGCCGTACGCGGCCGGGATCACCGTCCTGGACCTGCCGACCCCGTACTGGCACCATCTCGTCGCCGACCTCGGTGAGACCCCGTGGCCGGACACCCTGCGCCTGGTCGTCCTGGGCGCCGACCAGGTGCGCGCCGAGGCGGTCGCCGCCTGGCGGGCCCGGTTCGGCGACACCGTACGGCTGGTGAACTCCTACGGCCCGACGGAGACCGCGGTCATCGCCACCACGGCGGAGCTGGGCGCGGCGGACGGGCTGCGCAGGCCGCCCATCGGCCGCCCCATCGGCGCGACCACCCTGGCCGTGCTGGACCGCAACGGCACGCCGGTGCCGCCCGGCACACCCGGCGAGCTGGTCATCGGCGGGGCCGGGGTCGGCGACGGGTACCTGGGCCGCCCCGGGGTCACCGCCCGCGCCTTCGTGCCCGACCCGGACGGGCCGCCGGGGGCCCGCCGCTACCGGACCGGCGACCGGGTCCGGCGCCGGGCCGACGGGCAGCTGGAGTTCCTGGGCCGGCTCGACGGCCAGGTGAAGGTGCGCGGCTTCCGGGTCGAGCCGGGCGAGGTCGAGGCCGCGCTCACCGCCCTGCCCTCGGTGGCCGAGGCCGTGGTGTCCGCCCGCGAGGACCGGCTCGTCGCCCACGTCGTGCCGGCCCCGGACACGGCCCCGCCGGACCCGGCCCGGCTGCGCGCCGAACTGGCCGCCGCGCTGCCGCCGCACCTGGTGCCCAGTGCCTGGGCCGTGCTCGACCGTCTGCCGCTCACCCCCAACGGCAAGGTGGACCGGGCGGCCCTGCCGGACCCCGGGGCCGCGTCGCCCGGCCGGGCCGCCTTCGTGCCGCCCGGGACCGAGGCGGAGGAACTGGTGGCGGACATCTGGCGCCAGGTGCTCGGCACGGGACCGGTCGGCGCGGACGACGACTTCTTCGACCTGGGCGGCCACTCGCTCCTCGCGACGCGGGTCATCGCCCGTCTCCGTGCCTCCGTCGACCTCGCCGTCCCCCTGCGCACCCTGTTCACCCACCGCACCTGTGCCGCCTTCGCCGAGGCCGTGGAGGCCGCTCTGACCGCCGAGATCGACGCCCTGTCGGACACGGCCGCCGAAGAACTGCTGGCCGCGCAGGACGCACTGGAAGGAAGCCGGCCCCGCTCATGAGCGCCGACACCGCCCGCCCGGCAGAACCCGCCGCCGCCCGCCCGGCAGATCCCGCCGCCGCCCGGCTCTCGGCCGCCAAGAAGGAACTGCTGCGCCGCCGCCTGGCCGCGCGCCCCGCCGCCCGCGCCACCATCCCCCGCCGGGACCCGGGCACGCCCGTCCCGCTGTCGTTCGCGCAGGAACGCCTGTGGTTCATGGAGCAGTTCGCCCCGGGGACCGCCGCGTACAACATCCCGGTGGTCCGGCGGCTGCGCGGCCCGCTGGACGCCGGCGTGCTCCGCGCCGCTCTGGACACGGCCGTCGCCCGGCACGAGACGCTGCGCTCGCGCTACCCGGCCACCGACGACGGGCGCCCGCTGCTGGTCATCGACCCGCCCGGCCCGGCCGCCCTCACCGAGGCCGCGGCCGGCTCCCCCGACGAGGCCGAACGCCTGGTGGACGAGGCGTCGGCGGTGCCCTTCGACCTGGAGCGGGGCCCGCTGCTGCGGGCCCTGCTGATCCGGCTCGCCCCCGACGACCACGTCCTGCTCCTGGTGGTCCATCACAGCGTCAGCGACGGCTGGTCCAGCGAGGTCCTGCTCGGCGAGGTGCTGCGCGGCTACGCCGCCCGGGTCGCGGGCGAACCCGACCCGCTGCCGGAACTCGCCGTGCGGTACGGGGACTTCGCGCTGTGGCAGCGTGAGCAGCTGAGCGGTGAGCGGCTGGCCGCCGAGGTCGCCCACTGGTCCCGTGAACTGGCCGGGGTCGAACCGCTGGAGCTCGCCTTCTCCCGTCCCAGGCCGCCCCGTCAGACCTTCGACGGCGCCGGGCACGCGTTCTTCGTCGACCGCGCACTCCTGGACCGGCTGGCGGCGCTCGGCCGGCTCCACGACGCGACCGTCCACATGGTGCTCCTGGCCGCCGTCCAGATCCTTCTCGCCCGCTTCAGCGGCCGGCGCGACTTCGCGGTCGGCTCCCCCGTCGCAGGGCGCTCCGAACCGGAACTCGAAGCCCTGGTCGGCATGTTCGTGAACGTGATCGCGCTGCCGGCCCGGCTGGAGGGCGACCCGTCGTTCACCGAGCTTCTGCGCCGTACCCGCGAAACCTGCCTGGACGCCTACGCGCACCAGGAGCTGCCGTTCGCACAGCTGGTCAGCGAGCTGAAGGTGGCGCGGGACGTGTCGCGCCCGCCCGTCTTCCAGGCCGTCCTGGCCGTACAGAACTACGCCACCCAGCGCGACGCGGGATCGGACGGCCCGCTGACGGCCGAGCCGTTCGGGGTGCGGGCCAGCGGGACCCGCTTCGATCTCGAACTCTTCCTCCAGGAGTGGCCCGACGGGCTGCACGGCTCGTTCAACTTCAACACCGACCTCTTCGACGCGTCCGACATCGCGCGTCTCGCCGACCACCTCGGCAGACTCCTGCGCTCCGTGGCGGATGCCCCCGGGACGCCGCTGTCGGGCCTGGCCGGGCCCACCCCGGACGAACGCGACAGCGAGACGCGCCGGTTCAACGACACCGCCGTGGACCGCCCCGCCACCACCCTCACCGCCCTGGTGGCCGAGCAGATCGCCCGTACGCCCGACGCGGTCGCCGTGGCCTTCGACGGCCGGCCCGCCCTCACCTACCGGCAGCTCGACGAGCGGGCCGACCGGATCGCCGCCCGGCTGGCCGCCGAGGGCATCGGGCCGGGCGGCCTCGTCGCCATCTGCTCCGAACGCTCCCCCGACCTCGTGGCCGGCCTCCTCGGCATCCTGCGCACCGGCGCCGCCTACGCCCCGCTGGAACCGGGCTACCCCGCCGAACGCCTGGCCTTCCTCCTCGCCGACAGCGACGCACCCGTCCTGCTGACACAGCGCGGACTGCCCACGCCGCACGGCTGCACCGCGCAGATCATGCTGCTGGACGATCCCGTGGAGCCGCCCCGTTCGCGCCGCCGGCCGGCCGGCCCCTGCCCCGACGATCCCGCCTACCTCATCTACACCTCGGGCTCCACCGGCCGCCCGAAGGGTGTGCCCAACACCCACCGGGCCATCGCCAACCGCATCCAGTGGATGCAGGACGCCTACCGTCTGGGCCCGGAGGACGCCGTCCTGCAGAAGACCCCCGTCGGCTTCGACGTGTCGGTCTGGGAGTTCTTCTGGCCCCTGGCGACCGGAGCGCGCATCGTCCTCGCCAGGCCCGGCGGCCAGAGGGACGCCGGCTATCTGCTCGACCTCATCGCCACGGCCGGTGTCACCGTCGCGCACTTCGTCCCCGCCATGCTGACGGTCTTCCTCGCCGAGGAGGGCGTCGAGCGGTGCACGGCACTGCGCCGCGTGATCAGCAGCGGGGAGGCCCTGCCGCCCGACACGGCCCGCGAGCTGACCGGCCGGCTGCCGCACTGCGCCCTCGCCAACCTGTACGGGCCGACGGAGGCCGCCGTCGACGTCTCCTCCTGGGAGTGCGCCGGCCCCCTGGAGACGGTGCCGATCGGGCGGCCCATCGACAACACCCGGCTGTACGTGCTGGACGCCGCCCTGCGCCCGGTGCCGCCCGGCGCCCCCGGCGAACTGCACATCGGGGGCACCGCGGTGGCCCTCGGCTACCACCGCAGGCCGGGGCTGACCGCGGCCCGGTTCGTGCCCGACCCGTACGGCCCGCCCGGCTCCCGGCTGTACCGCACCGGGGACCTGGCCCGCCGCCTCCCGGACGGCACCCTCCAGCACCTGGGCCGCGTCGACCAGCAGATCAAGCTGCGCGGGCTGCGGATCGAACCCGGCGAGACCGAGGCCGCGCTGCGCGCCCAGCCCGGGGTCGCCGACGCGGCCGTCGTCCTGCGCGAGGACCGGCCGGGCGACAAGCGCCTCGTCGGGTACGTCGTGGCCGCCGCCGGATCGGACGATCCCGAGCCGGCCCGGCTGCGTACGGCCCTGAAGCGGCTGCTGCCCGATCACCAGGTGCCTTCGGTGGTGGCCGTCGTCCCCGCCCTGCCGCTCACCCCCAACGGGAAGCTCGACCGCCGCGCCCTGCCCGCTCCCCAGCTGCGGCGCCCCTCCGGCGCCGCCCGCCCCGCCACCGAGGTCGAGCGCCTGCTGGCCGGCGTCTGGGGCGAGGTGCTCGGCCTGACGGAGGTCGGCGCGGACGAGGACTTCTTCGACATCGGCGGCCACTCGCTCCTCGCCACCCAGGTCGTCGCCAGGGCCCGTACCCGGCTGACCGAGGCGGGGGCGCGGCCCGTCAGCGTCATGGACCTCTTCACCCACCGCACCGTCCGCGACCTGGCGGCCGTCGCCGCCCGGGACGAGCGGGACGACGCCCCGAGGCCGCTGCTGCACCGGCTCACCCCGCCCGTGTCCGCCGCCCACCGCGCCCGCACCTTCGTCTGCGTGCCCTACGGCGGCGGCAGCCCCGTCGTCTACCAGCCCGTCGCCGACGCGCTGCCCTCGGACGTCGAGCTGTGGGCGGTCGCCGTGCCGGGCCACGACGTCGGCGTCACCGAGGAGTCCGTGCCGTTCGACGAACTGGCCCGGCGCATCGCGGCCGAGGTGCGGGAGCGGACCGGGGGTCCCGTCGTGGTCTACGGCCACTGCGCGGTCGGTACGGCCCTGGCGATCGCCGTCTCCCGGCTGCTGGAAGCGGCCGGGCACCCCCTGGAGGCCGTCTACGCCGGCGCCCAGTTCCCCTTCGCCCGGCCGCGCAGCCGGGTGCTCAACGCGCTGAGCCGCGTCGCCTCCCTCGAACCGCTGCTCGGGGACCGGGTCTACGCGAACTGGCTGATCGGGCTCGGCGTGAACACCTCCGACCTCGACAAGGAGCAGGCCGCCTTCATCATCGGCAACATGCGCCGCGACACGCAGGCCGCCGAGGACTACTTCACCCGGGCCATCGCCGAAGTCGCGGCCGGCGCGCCTCGGTTGCGCGCCCCGCTCATCTGCCTGATCGGTGACCAGGACCCGGCGGCCGACTTCTACCAGGAGCGCTACCGCGAGTGGCTGCTGCTGGCCGAGCGCTCCGCCGTGGCCGTGCTCGACCAGGGCGGACACTTCTTCCTCAAGTACCGGGCCACCGAGGTCGCCGACGCGGTCACCTCCGTGCACCTCGCGGTGCGCGACGGGGCGACCGGCGAGCTGCCCGCCCGCGATCCGCTGCACTCGTGGTGGTTCCACGGGGACACCGGGCCGGTCGCGGCCGCGGACGACGGGGCCGGTGCCGAAACGCCCTCGGGGGGCACGGAATCCGACGCCGGACCCGAGCCCAGCATGCGCCGGTTCCTCGTGGTCGCGAGCGGCCAGCTGGTCTCCATCACCGGTTCGGCGCTGACCGAGTTCGCACTGCCCCTCTGGATCCTGCTGAACACCGGTTCCCTCACCCGGTACGCGCTCTACGCGGTCGTCGCCATGGTCCCCGGCATCCTCGTCGGCCCGCTCGCGGGGGCCCTCGTCGACCGGATGGACCGGCGCACCGTGCTCCTGGCCGGGGACATCACCGCCTGCACCACGCAGGCCGGGCTCCTGGCCCTGCTCCTCACCGGGAACCTGCACTCCTGGGAGGTGTACGTCCTGCTCGGCGTGCTCTCCCTCGCCCTGACCTTCCAACGGCTCGCCTACGCCTCCGCGGTCCCGCAGCTCGTACCCAAGCAGTACCTCGGCCACGCCAACGGAATCGTCCAGCTCGCCTTCGGCACCGCCCAGTTCGTCGTCCCTCTGGTGGCCGTCGCGCTGATGGCGGCGATCGGTCTGCGCGGCATCCTCGTCATCGACGTGGCCAGCTACGTCCTGGCCATCGGTGTCCTGCTGGCGGTGAAGTTCCCCCGGACGCTGCCGTGGACCCGGCGCGAGTCGCTGGTCTCCGAGATCCGGCACGGCTTCGCCCATTCCTGGCGCAACCGGGGCTTCCGGGCGATGCTGCTGTGGTTCGCGGGGCTGAACATCTTCCTCTCCCCGCTCTTCCTGCTCATCACCCCGATGGTCCTCGCCTTCGACGA
This sequence comes from Streptomyces sp. Mut1, assembly GCF_030719295.1. Taxonomy (NCBI): domain Bacteria; kingdom Bacillati; phylum Actinomycetota; class Actinomycetes; order Kitasatosporales; family Streptomycetaceae; genus Streptomyces; species Streptomyces castrisilvae. The sequence goes on from NZ_CP120997.1 coordinate 517,496, forward strand.
CCTCCAGGGCGCGGCGCGGGTCGCGGTGGCAGGCGGCGCGGGGGCGATCCTGGGCGGCATCGTCATGGGGTTCTGGGGCGGCCCCCGGCGCCACCGGCTGCGGGGCATGCTCGGCCTCGCGGCGCTCCTCGCGCTGGCCGGAGCCGTCACCGGGCTGCACGCGGGTCTCTGGGTGATCGCCGCCGGGGCGTTCGGCATGTCGTTCGCGCTCTCCCTCGTCAACGGCGTCTACTCCACGATCGTCCAGGTCAAGGTGCCGCAGCGCTTCCACGGCCGCGTCTTCGCACTGAACACCCTGGTCGCCTGGTCCACCCTGCCGTTGGGCCACGGCGTCATCGCCCCGCTGGGCTCCTCGGTGCTGGGGCCCCTGATGGAGCCGGGCGGGGCGCTCGCCCCCGTCTTCGGCCCCCTGATCGGCACCGGGCCGGGGCGCGGCATCGCCCTGATGTACGTGCTGTTCGGCTGCGCCATGCTCGGCCTGGTCGCGCTCGGCCTGCGCCTTCCGGTACTGGCGCGCTTCGACCGGGACGTGCCCGAGGCGGAGCCGGACGATCTGGTCGGCCTGCGCGAGCGTGCCCGTATCGCCGCCGCCCGCCGCGCGAAGGAGATCCGGACATGACACCGACAGCGGTCGCCACGCTGCCCGCCCTCCTCGCCCACCGTGCCGCGGCGCACGGGGAGCGCACGGCCCTGGTCACCGGCCGTGACCGGCTCGACTTCGCGTCCTGGCAGGCCCGTTCGGGGGCGTACGCCTCCGCGCTGCGCTCCGCCGGCGTGCGGCCGGGGGACCGCGTGGTGCTCCACCACGGCACGGGACGGTGGACGGACTTCGCCGTCGCCTTCCTCGCGGTGCTGCGCGCGGGCGGGGTGGCCGTCCCGCTGTCCGACCGGTCCGCGCCGGCCACCACGGCTTACGTGCTCGCGGATACGGGGGCCCGCTTCCTGCTGCACGGCGCGGGGGACCCCCTGCCCGCGCTGCCCGGCGGGACCGCCGTGCTGACGGAGTCCGACGCCGACGGCCACCCCTCCCGGCCGGACCTGCCCGAACCCGCGCCCGGTGACCTCGCCCAGATCCTCTACACCTCCGGCACCACCGGCACCCCGAAGGCGGTCGGCGCCCGCCACTCCAACCTGGCGTACGGGTGCACCTCGGACGAGCGCAGGCGGCCGCTGCGTCACTCGTCCGCCTTCCTGCACGCCTTCCCGGTCGGCACGAACGCCGGCCAGACCATGCTGGTCAACGCGCTGAACGCGTACGCCGCCTGTGTCACCGCCCCGCAGTTCACCCCGGCCCGCTTCCTGCGCCTGCTGTCGGAGCACGACATCGGGAGCGTCTTCCTCGTCCCCGCGATGGCGATCGAACTGCTGGCGTCGCCCGCCCTCGCCGACGCGGGATCTTCGGGCGCGCGGGACGCCGTGCGCCTGGTCGGTTCCACGGCCGCCGCCCTGCCCCAGCCGGTCGCGCTCGGCCTCGGCCGGGCCTTCCCGAAGGCGCAGATCGTCAACTACTACACCTCGACCGAGGCGGCGCCCGCACAGATCACCCTGCTGTTCGACCCGGCGCGCCCCGACTCGCCCGGCCGTCCCGCCTCGCTGGCCGACCTGCGGGTGACCACGCCCGGGGGCGCGCCGGTCGCGGCGGGGCAGCCGGGCGAGCTGTGGCTGCGTTCGGCCGCGACCCCCCGGGAGTACGTGGGTGAGGCGGACGCCGAGGTCTTCCAGGGGCGCTGGATACGCATGGGCGACCTGGGCCGGGTGGACGAGGAGGGTTTCCTGCGTCTGCTCGACCGGGAGCGCGACGTCGTCAAGTCGGGCGCCCACAAGGTCTCCACCCTCCAGGTGGAGGACGCCCTGCACGCCCATCCGCAGGTCCGCGACGCCGCCGCCTTCGGGGTGCCGCACCCGGTGCTGGGAAGCGTCGTCGCCGCCGTGGTCGTCGCCGACGACGACGGCCTGACCGCCGGCGCCCTGCGGGCCTTCCTGCTCGACCTGCTGGCCGTCCACGAACTGCCCGCCACCGTGCTGTTCCGCGACGCCCTGCCGCGCAATGAGGCCGGCAAGGTCCTCAAGCGCGAACTGCGCCGCATCCTCGCCCAAGACGACTCCGAGGCCATCCTGTGAACGCGACCCTCAGCTCCGCCCAGCACGGCGTCTGGCTCACCGAGCGCACCCTGGACACCGCTTCCGCCTATCACCTGACCCTGGCCGTACACCTCGACGGCCCGCTGGACGCCGACCGCCTGGTCCGGGCCTGCTCCGCCGTCGCCGCCCATCACCCGGCCCTCACCACGGTGTTCGCCGCCGACGGCACCCCGGGGCCCGGCACCGGACCGTCGCACCCGCGCACCGCCGAGTGCGCCGCCGGTGAACTCGACGCGCTTCTCGCCCGGGAACGGGCCCTGCCCTTCGACCTCGTCCACGGTCCGCCGCACCGCTTCCTGCTCGTCCGGCTGTCCCCCGTACGGCATGTCCTGGTCCTGACCGTCCATCACCTCGTCTTCGACGGCGAGTCCAAGGACCGGCTGATCGACGACCTGGCCGCCGCCTACCGGGGCGGTCCGCTCGCCCCTGCCGCCCCGCTGCCGGAAGGCGCTCCGTCCCGCGACGCCCTCGCGGAGGCCGAGGCGTACTGGGCGGCCCGCTGGCACGACCCGGCCGCGCCCCCGCTGCCGGGGCTCGTGGTCTCCTCCGTGCCCGGCACCGCGCCCGCGCCCGGCGCGGAGACCGCGTGGAGCCTCGGGCCCGACCGGGCCGCGCGCCTGGGCGCGACGGCCGGGCGGCTCGGGCTCACCCGCTTCGAACTCCTCACCGCGTCCTGGCACGCGCTGCTCGCGCGCTACGGCGACCCCGCCCCGGTGACGGCCATCGAGCTGTCGCTGCGTCAGCCCGGCGCGGCTCGGGGCGTGGGGCCGGCCGTCAACGAGCTGCCCCTGTTCACCACGGCCGACCTCGACGCGCCGTTCGCGGTCTGGGCCCGGACGGTGCGCGCCGAGCTGCGCGCCCTGTACCGGCACCGGACCGTCCCGCTGGGCCGCTCGGTGCGCGGGCTGACCCCGCGCACCGCGCTCACCCCGCTCTCGCTCAGCTACCGGCGCCTGGCCGCTTCCCGGCCGCGCCCCGATTTCGGTGCCGGGGTGCGCGCCGAGGTCCGCCTGCTCGGCTTCTGCGGCACCGCGCGCAACCTCGTGCACCTCCAGCTCGTCGACTGCGGTTCCGAGGTGGAGGTCAGTCTCCAGTTCCGCGCCGCCGCGCTCACCGCCGACGGGGCACGACGCGTCGCGGACCACTGGACGACCCTTCTCGACGGCGCGCTGGCCGAGCCGGGGACGCCGGTCGCCGACCTGCCCCTGCTGGCGCCCCGGGAGCGGGCCGCGCAGCTGGCCGCGCCGGAGCCGCGCCCCGGACTCGCCCGGCGCACCGTGCCCGAGCTGTTCGCCGAGGCGGTGGCGGCCCGTCCGGACGCGATCGCCGTGGTCTGCGGCGACGAGACCCTGACCTACGGTGAACTCTCCGCGCTCGTCGCGCACGCGGCCGACGCGCTGGCCCGCCACGGTGCGGGCCCCGGCACGCTCGTCGGGATCGAGCTGCCGCGCGGGCGCGACCAGTTGGTGGCCGTCCTCGCCTCGCTGGCCCTCGGGGCCGCCTATCTGCCGCTCGACCCCGGCTACCCGGCCGAGCGGCTGGCGTTCATCAGGTCCGACTCCCGCCTCGCGCTCCGCGTCACGACGCGCCCCGAAGGCCCCGGCGACCTCGCCCCGGCCGCTCTCGCACCCGCCGGCCCGGACACCCCGGCGCTGCCGTCGGGCCCGACGCCCGGCCATCCCGCCTATGTGCTCTACACCTCCGGATCGACCGGGCGGCCCAAGGGCGTGGAGGTGCCCCACTCCGCGCTCGCCAACGTCCTGGGCGCCCTGCGCGACCATCTGGGCTCCCGGCCCGATGACCGCTGGCTGGGGCTCACCTCGCTGTCCTTCGACATCTCCGCCGTCGAACTGCTCCTGCCCCTCATCAGCGCAGGCCGCGTCGTCCTCGTGCCGGAGGGCGGCCACCGCGACGGGCCCGCGCTCCTCGGACTCATCGGCCGCGAGGAGGTCACGCACGTCCAGGCGACGCCCAGCGGGTGGCGGATGCTCCTCGACGCGGGTCTCGGCGGGCACGCGGCGGGGCTCACGGCGCTGACCGGCGGCGAGGCGCTGCCGCCCGCCCTGGCCACGGACCTGGGCGCCGTCAGCAAACGGCTGGTGAACGTCTACGGGCCGACCGAGACGACCATCTGGTCCACCCTGGCGGAGCCCGCCGTGAGCGACGGCGGAGAGGTCCTCATCGGCGAACCGCTCGCCAACACCCGCGCCTACGTCCTGGACGAGCGGCTGCGCCCCGTCCCGTACGGGCTGCCGGGTGAGCTGTACCTCGGCGGCGCGGGCCTGGCCCATGGCTACCGGGCCCGTCCCGGCCTGACCGCCACACGTTTCGTCCCGGACCCGTACGGTCCGCCCGGGGCCCGCCTCTACCGCACGGGCGACCTCGTCCGGCGCCTGCCCGGCGGCGGCCTCGTCTGCCTCGGCCGCTCGGACACCCAGATCAAGCTGCGCGGCCACCGTATCGAACTGGGCGAGATCGAGGCGCGGCTGACGTCGCATCCCTCGGTCGCGCGGGCCGCCGCCGCGGTCCACGGGGCGGAAGGCGACCGCAGGCTGAGCGCCTATGTCGTCCCGGCCGGCCCGCCGCCCACGGCGGAGGAACTGCGCGCCCATCTCGCCGCCGCGCTCCCCGCCGCCGCCGTGCCCGCCACCTACACGGTGCTGGAGGTCTTCCCGCTCACACCGAACGGCAAGCTGGACCGGGCCGCGCTCCCGGAGCCGGTCCCGGAGCGCGGGCCCACGGCCGGTGACGACGGGGGGCCCTGCTCCGGCCCCGCCGCCGACGCGGTGCTCGCCATCTGGCGGGAGGTCCTGGAGCTGGACGATCTGGGCCCCGACGAGGACCTGTTCGACCTCGGGGGCCATTCCCTGACCATCACCGCGATCGCCGCCCGTATCCACCGCACCCTGGGTGTGGACCTCCCGTTCGACGTCTTCTTCGACGCCCCCACCGTGCGCGGCGTCGCCGCCGCCGTCACCGCCCTGCGCAAGGAGTAACACCATGACGGATCAGATCCGCTACCTCGTGGCCGTCAACGACGAGGAGCAGCACGCCCTCTGGCAGGAAGGCACCGAACTGCCCGCGGGCTGGCGGGCCGAGGGCTTCAGCGGCACCGAGGAGGAGTGCGTCGCGCACGTCGACCGGGTGTGGCCGGACATCCGGCCCCTCAGCCTGCGCCGCCGTCTGGCCGACGAGGCGGCCCGGCAGGCGGGCGGTGCCAGGTGACCGCGCCCGCCCCGACCCCGTACAACATCGCCCGGCTCGTCGAGCGGGCGACGGACGGCCGGATCGACGCCGCCGGTCTCGTCGGCTCCACCGAGCCCCTGGCCGCGCTCGGCGTCAGCTCGCTCTCCCTGCTGCGGCTCGCCGACAGCCTGGAGTCCGAGTACGGCGTGCTCATCGACCTCGGCGACCGGGCGCTGTACACCGAGGGTCTCGCCGGGCTCACCGAGCGGGTTCGGAGTCTGGCCGCCGGGGGCACGCCGTGACGGCGGCGGCCGGGGACACGCTCGTCCCGGACCCGGCGGTCGCCGTCCCCTTCGCGGGCGGCCGGACCGGCGACGCCCCGCTCACCTGGGGCCAGCGTGCGATCTGGCACGCGATCGGGCGCACCGCGCCCAACGACCACTACTTCAACATCGGCCGGGTCCTGCCGCTCGCCGACCGGGGCGCTGTGGTGGACCTGCACCGGCTGACGGGCGCGCTCGCCGCGCTCGTCGTCCGCCACGAGGCGCTGCGCACCCGGATCGCGTCCGGCGACGGCGGAGAGCCGCGCCAACGCCTTTACTCCCAGGGGCTGCTGGAGGTACGCGTCCACGACGTGCCCGAACCGGCCGAGGCCCCGGGGGCGGCCGATGCCCTGCTGTCGTCCCTGGTCGCCCGCCGTTTCGACTACGCGGACGAGTGGCCCGTACGGTTCGGTGCCGTACGCCACGAGGGGCGGATCACGCATGTGGTGCTGGCGCTGTGCCATCTGGCCGCCGACGGGCACGCCGCCGAGGTCCTGGTCCGTGATCTGCGGCTGCTGGCCCGCCGCGGGTCGGCCGGTCCCGCCCGCGCCGGGAACCCTCTCGATCTCGCGCACCATCAGGCGTCCCCGGCCGGCCGCCGCTCGGGCCGGGCGGCACTCGCGCACTGGGAGAGAGGGCTCCGCGCGGCGCCCCCGACGATGTTCCCCACCCCGGTCGCCGAGCCGCGCACTCCCCGTTTCTGGACGGGCCGGCTGGTCTCCGCCGCGCTCCCCCGGGCCGTCGACGCGCTGGCCGCCGCGCACCGGGTCAGCGGCTCGACGGTGCTCCTGACCGCCTCGGCCGCCCTGGTCGCCGCCGGTCAGGGGCACCCGGTCGCGGCGGTCATGCCGATCGCGGGCAACCGCGCGGCCGAGGGCCACCGCACCCTGGTCACCACGCTGTCCCAGGACGCGCTGTTCGTGCTGCGCATGGACGAGGTGGCGGGCCCGGGCGCCGGCTTCACCGATCTTCTGGCGGGCGCCTGGCCGGCCGCGCTCGCCGGGTACCGGGCCGCCGCGTACGACCCCGCCGACTGGGACGCCCTGCTGGAGCGGGCGGCCGTGGAGCGCGGCACCGAGGTGCATCCGTACTGCTGCTTCAACGACATGCGTCTGGTGGAACGCCCGGCGGCGCCCGGCCGGGCGCCGCTTCCGGACGAACTCGCCGCGCTCCGGCGCCGCAGCGTCCTCGACTTCCCCGCCACCCAGGACCGCGTCGCCTGCCGGTACTGCCTGCACGTGAGCGGGGACGACAGCGCGCTCACCGTCACCCTGACCGCCGACACCGCGTTCCTGCCGCCGGACACCATCCATGCCCATCTGCGCGCCATCGAGGAGGTCGTCGTGACCGCGTCGGCCGGAGAGCCGCCCCTGCTGGCGGAGCTGCCTGGGCTCCTCGCGGCCGAGGGAGCCGTCCGATGAGCACGCCCCTCGTCCCGCGTCCGACGGCCCACGCGGACACGACGTCCTGTGTCCAGGGCGGGAGCATGCGTTTCGGGGTGACCGCGGGCGACGGCACCCCGCTGACCGGTCATGTCGTCGTGACCGACGCCGTCGCGGGGCGTCCGATGGCCCGCGCGGTGGTGCGCGGGACCGAGTGGACGCTCGACATCCCGCGGCAGTGGCCCAGTTCGCTGTACGTGGCCCGCTTCCACGACGACCGCCCCGAGGAGCCGGAGCCCGAGCGGGACGCCGAACACGAGGTGTGGTTCGTCGTCCGCGCGGCGCGGCCCGCGGCCACCTCGTCGGTGCTCGTCTCCATCCCCTTCGCCACCTGGCGTGCCTACCACCGCGCGGGGCAGCCGGGCCGCAGCCTCTACTACGCCGAGGAGCCGGGCCGCGCCGCACGGGTGTCCTTCACCGATCCGGGGGGAGGTCCGCCGCCCGAGCGCTGGGAGGAACCGCTGCTGCGCTGGCTCCCCGGGGCGGGATACCCGGTCGAGTTCTGCTCCGGCCTCGATCTGGACGACGGCGGCGAACTCCTGTCCTCCTACCGGCTACTGGTGGTCAACGGGCACGACGAGTACTGGTCGGCCGGGATGCGCGACAGCGTCGAGACCTTCGCCCGCAAGGGCGGCAACCTGGCCTTCTTCGCCGGAAATACGGCCTGGTGGCAGATGCGCCTGGAGGACGGGGGCCGCACGATGGTCTGCCACCGCGACGCCGCGGCCGACCCCGTCCGCGCCCTGGACCCGCGCCGCACCACCGTCGAGTGGTCCAGCTCGCCCGTCGACCGCCCCGAGAACTCCATGACCGGCGTCAGCTTCCGCAACGGCGCCGGTTCCTGGGGCGAGGGCATGGGCCTCATAGGCCGCGAGTCCTACACGGTGCGGTTCGCCGGTCACTGGGTCTTCGAAGGGACCGGGCTCCGCGACGGGGACACCTTCGCCCGGGGCGCCCTCGGGTACGAGACGGACGCCGCCGAACTCGACTGGTCGGCCGGTGTGCCCCGCGCCACGGGCCGCGACGGCACCCCGCGCTCCTTCGCCGTCCTCGCCACCGCCGACCTGCGTCACTGGCGCACGTACGGGCAGGGCGGCTGGGCCACCATGGGGGTCTTCCGGCTGGGCGCCGGCACGGTCTTCAACGCGGCCACCATCAACTGGGGGCGTGCGCTGGCCGATCCGGTCGTGGACCGGATCACCCGCAACGTGCTGGACCGGCTCGGCGGCAGGACTCCGCAGCCCTCCTGGCACACCGTCGGGCAGGCGCCCCGGCTGCGGGCGCTCGCCGCCTGCGAGGGGCTGCTCTTCGCCGTGGCCGAGGACGGCAGGACCCTGCTCCACCGTGAGCCGTCCGACCAGAACCTGCCGTGGTCCGTCTGCCCCGCGGCCCCGGGTGCCGCGCCCGAGATCCGGTGTCTGGCCGCCCCGCGTGAGGCGTGTCACCCGACGCCGCTGGCCCTGCTGGCCGTCGGCGCCGACGACCGGCTGTTCGTACGCGCTCCGGTGTCCGTGCCGGCCCCCTGGACCCCGGCGGGGAGGGTCCCGGCCGGGACGACGGCCCTGGCGATGTGCGACAACACGCTGTTCGCGGTGACCTCGCACGACGACACCCTGCACCACCGTCCGGCGCTCCGCCCCGACGCGCGGTGGACGGCGCTGGGCCCCGCGGGCAAGGCGTCCTCGCTGACCGTGCTCAACGCACGCCTGTACGCCGCCGGTCCCGACGGACTGCTCACCCGCCCGCCGGTCACCACCGACGCCCCCTTCACCCCGGCCGGTCCCTTCCCCTCCGCCAGAGCCCTCGCCTCGTACGCGGGGCGGCTGCTGGCGGCGACGCACGACGGTCTCCTCGTCAGCCATCCGCCGGAGTCCACGCCGGTGGTGTGAAAACGGGTGCGCGGGTTCCCCGGCCCCGGGGGCCCGGCTCCGTAGGGTCGGGTCATGGTCGCAAAGGAGCCGCACGTCCGCCGTACGTCGCTCGCCGGCGCCTTCGCCCCGCAACTGGCCTGGGACACACCGCGGCACGCCCGCAAGCGGGGCTTCGTCGTGGTCGGTGCCACGCAGCAGGGGCAGCCCCTGCTGCACACGGGGCCGGAACACCTGCGCCGGCGGCTGCGTCTGCTCAACGTCGTGGTGTCGCTCTCCTTCACGGCGGGAGGCGCCCTCTTCATGGCCGGTGCGCTGTTCTCGCAGACGCGCGCGCTCGCGCCCCTGACGTGCGGCGTGATCTACCTGCTCGGCGGCGTCGTGTTCGTGGCGGGAGGCTGGGCCTCGTTCCTGCAAGCTGTGAACGCCCGTGACCTCACCGGCGCCTCCGCGCCGGGCGAAGCCGCCGTCCGTGCCTGGCGCTGGTGGTCCTACGATCCGCTCTCCATCGGGTGGCTGGCGACCTTCGCGCTGCTGGCCGGGACCGTGGTGTTCGGCGTCGGCCTGGCGGACGCCTTTCTGCGGCACCTGTCGTCGGCGCAGTCCGACCGGCTCGTCTGGGCGCCGGACGCGATCGGATGCACGCTCTTCCTGATCTCGGGGCACCTCTCGCTGATCGAGGTCTGCCGGGGCAGGGCCCGCCTGCTGCCGCACGATCTGGGGTGGTGGATCGTCGTGGTCAACCAGACGGGCTCGGTGCTGTTCGCGGTGTCCGCCGCAGGCGCCTACGTCTGCCACGCGACGGACCGGGCGATCGACGCGGGGGTCGCCAACTGGGCGAGCGCGGTGGGCTCCGCGTGCTTCTGCGCCGCCGGGATCGCCCAGGCGTTCGAGCGCCCCGCGGCGCCGGTCAGGAGCGGGCGCCGGACTCGCTGATGTCCCGGTAGAGGTGGTCCATGAGTTCGCCGACCTCGCGCAGTTCCGCGCCGGGGTTCTCCGTGTCCCGCACCGCACCGCGCAGCCAGTCGGCGGTCGCCAGGGCGAGTGCGGTGGCGTCGTCCTCGCGCCCGTCGCTGAGCAGGCCCTCGATCGCGGAGCCCAGTCCGGCCAGCGTGGCGTCCGTGGTGGCCGGTGTCAGGTGCTCCCGCAGGCCCTCCGGGTACGGGGTCCGGGCCCTGGCCCGGCGTACCGCGTCAAGGACGGCGGGGTCGTCGCTGTACCGGTCCAGGTTGCCCATGAGTACGTAGATCCGCGCCATGTGCCGGGGCAGACCGGGATGGCGGTCGAGCCAGACCATCAGCTCTTTCTGGCCGCCCAGGTGATCGATGAGAGGGGTCAGCCTCTCCACGGTTTTGTTGGGCAGGTCCCAGCGGTGCGGCAGCAACTCGGCGACTTCGTCGGCGAGTCGTGCCTCTTCGTCCGGTGTGAGGGTGCCGGAGAGGAATCCGCCCACCAGTGGCATGTCCACTCCGAATCTGTCCGGCTCCTTCACAGATGTGCGCGAGGAGCCGTGTCGTCGGCGCAACAGTTCACCGGCACTCTTGAGGAGCGGCTTGTCGTGCACGGAACCTCCTGGTGGACGCCTTGGAGGGCGCTGCGGCAGTGGTGCGCCCCACTCTGCCGTCCACGTGTTGTCCTCGCGCGCCCGGTGGCCCGAATGAGTGCGATCTTCGGAGTCGGTATCGGGGCCCGCGGGCGTTACCGCGGAAAGGGCTCCGACAAAGGGAGCACCGCCGGGGTTTCAGCAGCTCAGACAGTCAAAAACTCAGTAAATCCGATGACCGGGAAATTGGGACTCCCCAATTGGCACATCGTGGGCTTAACTTAGGAGGCATGACCTCCCCCCGCTCCACCTACGGCGGCGGATACTACGCCGCGCCGTCGTTCCCCGATACTCCGATCTACGACTCTCTGGTCGCGGAGCGGGGCACCCCTCAGATCGCACCGATCCGAGTGCCTGCCGCGTACGACACCGGCAACAGCTACCTGCCGGCGCTTCCCGCGGCTCTCCCGGCGCTTCCCGCGGCGCCGTCCCAGCCCCAGCAGTCGTACGGCTACCCCCAGCCGGCGGCCCAGCAGGGCTACACCCCGATGCAGCCCGCGCAGCTGCAGCACGCGCCGGCGCCCTACATTCCGCAGCAGCCCGCCGGCGGCCGCGGGATGTACCAGGCGCCCCCGCAGCAGCAGCGTCCGGCCCCGGGCACGGGCTACGAGTCGATGCGCCCGGCGGCGCCGCGGCCCGCCCCCGCGCAGTCGCCGTACGAGGACCCGTACGGCCGCCCCTACCAGGGCGGCCGGGGCTACTAGGGCCTTTCGTCCGGGTCAGGCCGGGCCCGGGGACCCCTGCCGAAGGGGCGCTCCCTCCGCCCCGTGCTGAGCACCGTCCGCGTCCACCCGGTCGAAGCGCCGGCCGGGTACGCGGAGGGTGAGGCCGTCGTCGAGCCATGGGGACTCGACGGGGGCCGCCGCGGGATGCTGGTCGGCGCCGGGGTCACGGTCGTCACGCAACGCCCGCATCCCCGCTCTGCGTCCGCCCGCCGACCCTCTGGCGCGCGGCCGGCCTGCCGCCGCACGGCGACCCGCTCCGCGCCCGGCCGATTACGTCCTCGGAGCCGGGAACCCACGGCGGCCGGCGGCGCGTTGGTCGGAGTGGGGCCACGGGCTCCTCGCGGCCCCAACGTGTGGGCCGCACCGTACGGGGCAGGGCCGATACGGACGGAAGGGGGTGCGGGACCGTGCGAGCGATGACCGGTGTCTGGCGCTGGCGCCACAATCCGCTGCGCCGTGCCACGGACCGGGCCGAGGCGTGGCTGGCGCTGACGGCGTTTCTCCTGCTGGTGGTGGCGGCGCCGGCGCTCGGCTGGCTCTGCGGTGCGCGGACCGACGGCGCGCTCCAGGCGGCGGTGCGCGCCCAGCGAGCGGAGCGCCATCTCACCACCGCTGTCGTGGTGCGCCGGGTGGCCGCCTCCCGTCTCGGCGCCGACCCCGAGATATCCAGCGGCCGCGTCGCACAGACCGCTGTTGTCGCCCGGTGGCACGCACCGGACGGGACCACGCGCAGCACCGTGGTCTCGACCGACTCGCGCGACGCGAAGCCGGGGGCGAAGGTCCGCGTCTGGACCGACCGGAAGGGCAGCCCCGCGCTGCGGCCGATGGACGCGCCGACGGCGCACACCCATGCCGTGCTGGCCGGTTTCGGCGCCGCGATGCTGGCCGCCCTGCTGATCGAGTGCGGCCGGCGACTGATCGTCCGGCGCATGACCCGGCGGCGTTGTACGGAGCTCGACCGGGCCTGGGCAGCGGTCGGCCCCGACTGGGGAAGAACCGGCGCCGGAAGCTAGGGCGGGTCGTTTGGATCCAAACGAAACGCCCTATGCCGTGTCCGCAAAGTCCGCCGGGCGGATGCCGGGACCTGCGGATCGGGTCAACTCCCGCCCGCCGCGCGCGCTACGGTGGACCGGCCCGCCCGTCGCTCTCCGGCCGGCGGACCCCGGCTGGTCGCTGCCGCGAGGCCGGTGACACGGGCAACACACACGCACGAGGCGGGGGCACGACAGCGCCATGGCACAGGGCACGGTCCAGGTGACGCACACCGGCACATCGCGGTGGCGGCGCCGCACGGGCGAATACGCCTCCCTCACGGCTGCGCTGGAAGCAGCGGCGGACGGTGATGTGCTCACCGTCGCCCCCGGCACGTACCGGGAGAATCTGGTCATCGCCCGCGCCGTGACGCTGCGCGGTCCCGAGGGCTCCGTCGGTTCGGTGCGCATCGCCCCCGTCGACGGGGTGCCGCTGACGCTGCGCGCCTCCGCCGTCGTCCAGGACCTCCATGTGGAGGGACAGGACTCCGCAGCCCCCGCCCTGCTGATCGAGGAGGGCGCCCCGGAGATAGCGGACGTGCGGATCGTGACCCGCTCGGCCGCCGGTATCGAGGTGCGGGGTGCCGCCCGGCCCTCCGTGCGCCGCTGCACGGTCGACAATCCGGCGGGCGTCGGCATCGCCGTACTCGACGGCGCCGGCGGGGTGTTCGAGGAGTGCGAGGTCGTCTCGGCCGGTCAGTCCGGGTTCGCCGTGCGCGACGGCGGGCGCCCCCGGCTGGAGCGCTGCCGGGTCCACCACGCCTCGGGCGCCGGTCTGTCCGTCACCGGCGAGGGCAGTGCCCTGGAGGCCGTGGGCTGCGAGATTTACGAGATCAAGGGCAGCGGGATACAGGTGACCGCCCGCGGCTACGCCCATCTCACCGACTGCACGGTGCACCGCACATCGGCGGACGGAGTCACGCTGGACACCGACGCGGTGCTCACGCTGGCCGACTGCGACATCCACGACATCCCGGAGAACGCGGTGGACCTGCGTTCGCGGGCGGTGCTCACGCTGACCCGCTCGACGGTGCGCCGCTTCGGCCGCAACGGGCTCTCCGTCTGGGACCCCGGCACCCGGGTCGACGCCAACCAGTGCGAGATCCACGACAGTACGGGCGACTACCCGGCGGTCTGGGTCAGCGACGGGGCCACGGTGATACTGGACTCCTGCCGCGTCCACGACGTGCCGGACGCCCTGTTCGTCCTCGACCGGGGTTCGCGCGCCGATGTCGTGGACAGCGATCTCTCCCAGGTCCGCAACACGGCGGTGTCGGTCAGCGACGGGGCGACCGCGCAGCTCGACGACTGCCGCATCCGGGAGGCGTCGACCGGCGCCTGGTTCCGGGACCACGGAAGCGGCGGCACGCTCAACAACTGCACCATCGACGCGGCGCAGACCGGCGTGATCGTCACCAAGGGCGCCGACCCGGTGATCGAACGCTGCACGGTGACCTCGCCCGCCGAGGCCGGCTTCTATGTCTCGGCCGAGGGCCGGGGCACGTTCAACGGCTGCCGGGTCACGGGCAGCGAAGGGTACGGCTTCCATGTGATGGAGGGCTGCCGGACGACGCTGACCCGGTGCCGCACCGAGCGCTGCGCCCGCGGCGGCTACGAGTTCCCCGAGAACACGGGGCAGGGGGGCGGTCCGGCCGTGGAGGACTGCACCAGCGACGAGAGCGGTCTGCGGACCGCCACTCCCCCGCCGGCCACCGTCCTGACGGCGACGCAGTCGACCCCGGGGCTGCTCGGATCGGTCCCCTCGCCGCGCCCCGTGGAACCGCCCGCGGTGGCGGCGCCGGCCGAGCCCTCGCGCACCTCCGGGGAGGTCCTGGGCGAGCTGGACGCGCTGGTCGGGCTCGACAGCGTCAAGCGCGAGGTGCGGGCCCTCACCGACATGATCGAGGTGGGGCGCAGGCGCCGGGAGGCGGGTCTGAAGGCGGCGTCGGTCCGCCGCCATCTCGTCTTCACCGGCTCCCCCGGTACCGGCAAGACCACGGTGGCCCGGCTGTACGGCGAGATCCTGGCCTCGCTCGGGGTGCTGGAGCGGGGACACCTGGTCGAGGTGTCCCGGGTCGACCTGGTCGGTGAGCACATCGGTTCCACCGCCATCCGCACCCAGGAGGCGTTCGACCGGGCGCGCGGCGGGGTTCTGTTCGTCGACGAGGCGTACGCGCTGTCCCCCGAGGACTCCGGCCGGGACTTCGGCCGGGAGGCCATCGACACGCTGGTGAAGCTGATGGAGGACCACCGGGACGCCGTGGTCGTCATCGTCGCCGGGTACACCCACGAGATGGAGCGGTTCCTCACCGTCAACCCCGGGGTGGCGTCCCGCTTCTCCCGGACCATCACCTTCAGCGACTACGACCCCGCCGAGCTGCTGCGGATCGTCGAGCAGCAGACCCGGGAGCAGGAGTACAGCCTGGCGTCCGGGACGGGTGAGGCGCTGCTGAAGTACTTCTCGGAGCTGCCGAAGGGCCCGGCCTTCGGCAACGGGCGCACCGCTCGCCAGACCTTCGAGTCGATGGTCGAGCGGCACGCCGGCCGGGTCGCCCAGCTCGCCGATCCGAGCACGGACGATCTCACTCTGCTGTATCCGGAGGACCTCCCGGAGCTGCCCTGACGTCCTCGCGCGGCTGGTCGGCCTGGTGGGGCAGGACGGGGCCGAGCCGTTCCAGGAGCGCGGCGCGTTCCTCGGCGAAGACGGGGTCGGCCTGGTAGTCGCCGTGGCCGAGCACCGGCTCGGGCAGCGGGTGCTCGGGCGTCCGCCCGTAGACCAGCGGGTCCTTGAGCGGGCCGCGGTCCACCTCGGGACCGGACTCCCGGCCGAGCCTGATCTCGCCGCCGATGGGGTCGGTGGCCCGCCACAGATTGCGCCAGCAGTGCACCGAGCGGTGCAGCCCGTGGAGCTGTCCGGGCCCGAAGTAGGCGGGGAACCATCGCGCGTAGAGGCGCTCGATCGGTGATCCGTAGGTGAGCAGGGCGACTTGGGCGCGGGTCCTGGCGGGGAGCTGCCAGACCGCGGACGCGGCGAGGACGCTGCCCTGGGAGTGGCCGGAGATGACGAGGCGGCCGCGGGTGCGGGCGGTCCAGCCGGACATGCGGGACGCCAGGTCGGGCACTGCGCGCTCCGCGTAGCAGGGCGGGGCGAAGGGGTGGGCGGCGCGCGGCCAGAAGGTGCCGACGTCCCAGAGGATGCCGATCGTGCGCCGGGCGGAGGCGTCGCGGTAGGCGCGCCGGCCGCAGGCGACGAAGACGAGGAAGCCGAAGCCCACGAGCCAGGAGCCGGTGGACTGGGCCGCCTCGGCCACCGATTCCACGAACGGGCTACTGCCGTCCAGGGCGAGCCCCGGTACCTCTCCGGTGGCCCAGGCCCCGGCCACGGCCCCCGCGCCGAGCAGCAGGGTGGCGCCGGAGACCAGGCCCACCATGCCGGGCGCCGAGTCGGTGAGCGCGGCCGTGGCCCGGATGCGGGCGATCCGCTCGGTCCGCGACGGGTCGGGGCATGTCTCCCCGTACTCCTCGTCGATCACCGGTCCCAGCCGGCGGGCGGCCAGCCACGTCCGTACGCCGAGCACGAGGGCCGGCACCAGGAGCAGTACGAGGAGGACGGGGATGACGGAGGCCTGCCAGCTGAGCAGGACCGGTGGGCCCTCTATGAGGGCGCCGCGCCCCATGCCGGGGCTGCCGGGTCCGTCGAGCCAGTCGGCGACGCGCTGGGCGACACCCCCCGTCATCACACCGCCGAGCGCGCACGCGAGCATCGCGACGGCGGGTCCGCCGAGGCCGCGCATCACGGTGCGGGGCTCGGGGCAGCGCCGGTACAGGTCGAGGGAGACCACGGCGAGCAGGACGACGAGTACGCCCTGGGCGAGGGTGACCGCGGGGAACGTGAAGTCGCCGGGGAGCGTGCCCGATGAGGCCCAGCCGGGGCGCGACCAGGCGGCGTGCACGGCGGCGAGCACGAGGAGGGCGAGGGCGGTGCCGGGGAGGCAGGTGATGACGGCCCGGTCGAGCCGGTTGTCGAGGCGCCGTTCGCTGCGGCCCCTGCGGCAGATCACCCAGAGCACGACGATCGCGCCGAGGACGAGCGCCGCCTCGATCAGCCGTCCGAACACGGCGGGTACGGGTCCGGTGACCGCGCGGTCGTGACGGGCGGCGGCGCCGGTGACGGAGGCGGTGACGGTCAGGAAGCCGGCGGCGGTGTGGGCGGCGCGCAGCCGGGCGACGAGCCTGCGGCCGTACCAGAATCCCGGCCGCCCCAGTGCGGGGCGCATGGGCTCCGGGGCGGGAGTCCCGTCGTCGTCGGGGTCGGGCTCGGTCAGCGGCCGCTGGGACTCGTAGGCGCTCCAGGTCCGGTTGGACAGGAACCAGAGCAGCCCGACCAGCGCGGTGGGCACCAGCGCGGCCAGGGCGAGGCGGCGGCCGGGCTGGGACCACCAGCCGCCCTGCGCCGCGGAGAGGAAGCCCAGCCAGGACCGCCGGCCGGAGCAGTCGGGGACGCCCGCGCACTGCCAGGCGGTGAGGTCGAGGGCGACTTCGCAGGCGGCGGCGGTCAGCAGCACGGTGAGGCTGAGCGCGATGAGCCGCACGAGGACCCCGTACAGCCGGATCGCGCGGGGGCGGCGCCGGGCGGTGGGGCGCATCCAGTGGGCGAGGTTGACCACCATGAACGGCAGGAGCAGCAGCCACAGCGCGCGGGAGCCGTTGCCCGAGGTGAGGTTGGACCAGCAGTAGGCCTCCGCGATGGGCTCCTCGCGGTACCGCTCGGGGTGCTGTTCGGCGTCGACGTCGGCGGAGCGCCGGTAGATGGCCGCGGTGGTGTCCCCGGTGACGCGGACCGTGCGCGGCTCGACGAGCATTTCCTGGGGGGCGGTGCCGCCCACCCCGTGTACCAGTAATTCGAGTGCGGGCCCGGTGGCACGTGGGGGCTCGGTGGGAGGTGGCACGGCGACTCGCTCTCGCAGGGGGAAAGGCGGCTGATGCCCGGTCACCGCGCTCGCGGCGGGGCCCGGGTGGCCGCGTCCTTCCTACCGAATCTCCCCCGTGCGCCGCCATGCGACACCGCGTGGCAGGATGACACCGTCGATACGGACTCCTGTACGGCCAGAGGGAAGGGCAAGGCCCGGCGTTGAGCGAGAATCAGAATCTGCTCGCGGAGCAGCGGCGTGCGCTGATCCTGGACGAGGTGCGCCGGCGGGGCGGGGTGCGGGTCAATGAGCTGACCCGGCGGCTGAACGTCTCCGACATGACCGTGCGCCGGGATCTGGACGCCCTGGCCCGGCAGGGTGTGATCGAGAAGGTGCACGGCGGTGCTGTCCCGGTCGTCGAGGCGAGCACGCACGAGCCCGGTTTCGAGGCGAAGTCGACGCTGGAGCTGACCGCCAAGGAGGACATCGCCCGCGCGGCGGCCGCGATGGCCGTGCCCGGCAGTGCGATCGCCCTGTCCGGCGGCACCACGACGTACGCGCTGGCGCAGCATCTGCTGGACGTGCCGGAGCTGACCGTGGTGACGAATTCGGTGCGGGTCGCCGATGTGTTCCACGCGGCGCAGCGGCCGGGTGGCCCGGGGGGCCGGCCGGGGGCGGCGACGGTCGTGCTCACGGGTGGGGTGCGTACGCCGTCCGATTCGCTGGTCGGCCCGGTCGCGGACCGGGCGATCGCCTCGCTCCACTTCGATGTGCTCTTCCTCGGCGTCCACGGGATCTCGGTGGAGGCGGGACTGTCCACGCCGAATCTCGCGGAGGCGGAGACGAACCGCCGGTTCGTGCAGTCGGCGCGGCGGGTGGTGGTGGTCGCCGACCACACGAAGTGGGGGACGGTGGGGCTCAGCTCGTTCGCCTCGCTGGACGAGGTGAGCACGCTCGTGACGGACGCGGGCCTGTCCGCGGGCGCCCGCGAGGAGATCGAGGAGCGTCTGCCCGGTCTGCTGGTCGCGGGCCGGGGCGGGAGCGAAGAGCCCGCCGAAGGCTGAGGACGCGGGATTCCGCTCCGCTCGCGACGGACCTGTCACGGCCTAGGATCGTGGTGTGGCCGTCTTCCGGATCGAGCGTTTCACCCCGTTGCCCGCAGCCGAGTCCTGGCGCCGGGTGACGGACTGGGAGAGGCATGCCGCGCTGGTGCCGCTGACGTCGATCACGGTGCCGACGGGGCTGCCGAACCGGGTCGGGACGGTGTTCGTGGCGCGGACCGGAGTGGGGCCGCTGGCGTTCGACGATCCGATGGAAGTGGTCCGCTGGTCGCCGCCGGCCGGGGGCCGGGCGGGCATGTGCCGGCTGGAGAAGCGCGGCCGGGTGGTGCTGGGCCGGGCGTCGATCGACGTGTATCCGAACCGGGCCGGCTCCCATGTGGTGTGGGTGGAGGAGATGAGCGTGCGGCTGCTGCCGCGCTGGGCCGACCCGGTGATCGCCGGTGCGGGCCGCCGGGTCTTCGGCCGGGTGCTCGACTCCGTACTGGACCAGCCGGCCGGGCGGTACGGCTGAGGGTGCACGGCCGCCCCGGCACCGGTCCGGGATCGGCACATGTCCGGTACGGGTAAGGACATCTGACGGGTAGCCAGCTATGGTGTGCGCCGTTGCCGTCGGCCGTTCGGGAGGTGCGATCCATGGCACATCGTCTTCGCTCCGAGAGCCTCGGTTTCGCCCGGGTCGCTCCGGTGCGGCTCGTCTTCACCGCCGAGGTGTCCGCTCCCCCGGATGTGGTGTACCGGGCGCTCGCCGACGATGTCGAGGGCTGGCCGGCCTGGTTCACCGCCGTGACGGCCGCCGTGCCCGTGGAGGCGGGGGCAGGACGCGAGGTACGGCTGCGGGGCGGGATCACGTTCCGCGAGACGGTCATCGCGACGGAGCCCGGCGAGCGGTACGCGTACCGGGTGGACACCACCAACGCCCCCGGGATGAAGGCGCTGGTGGAGGAGTGGCGGCTGACCCCCGCCGGTACCGGTACCCAGGTGCGGTGGACGTTCGCCGCCGACGGCTCGCCGCTGTTCCGGTTCGTCCTGCGGCGGGCCCGGCGGGCAGTGGGCCGCTCGTTCCGGGACGCGGTGCGCGACCTCGGCCGGCGGCTGGCGGCGGCGCCCGCCTGACCGCCGGTGTTCAGGCCTCCGGCCAGCTTCCGGTGATCAGGAAGTGGTCGATGGTCCGGGTGTACGGGGCGATGTCCAGGCCCTGCGCGGCCAGCCAGGAGTCGGAGTAGTACTTGTCGAGGTAGCGGTCGCCGGGGTCGCAGAACAGGGTGACGACGCTGCCTCCCTCGCCCCGGGCGACCATCTCGGCGACCAGTTTGAACGCGCTCCACAGCCCGGTGCCGGTGGAGCCGCCCGCCTTGCGCCCGATGGCCCGCTCCAGTGCGCGCACGGCCGCGACGCTCGCCGCGTCCGGGACCTTCATCATCCGGTCGATGGCGCCGGGAACGAAGCTCGGTTCCATGCGCGGCCGGCCGATGCCCTCGATGCGTGAGCCACAGTCGCTGGTGGCGAGCGGGTCGTGGTGGGTCCAGCCGTCGAAGAAGCAGGAGTTCTCCGGGTCGGGCACACAGATCCGGGTGTCGTGCTGCATGTAGTGCACGTAGCGGGCGATGGTCGCCGATGTGCCGCCGGTGCCGGCGGTGGCGACGATCCAGGTGGGCTCCGGATACCGTTCGAGCCTCAGCTGCTGGTAGATCGACTCCGCGATGTTGTTGTTGCCCCGCCAGTCGGTGGCCCGCTCGGCGTAGGTGAACTGATCCATGTAGTGACCGCCGCCCTCCGCGGCGAGCCGTGCGGACTCCTCGTAGATCAGGCGCGAGTCGTCGACGAAGTGGCAGCGCCCGCCGTGGAATTCGATGAGCCGGCACTTCTCCGGGCTGGTGGTCCGGGGCATCACGGCGATGAACGGCACCCCGATCAGTTTGGCGAAGTACGCCTCCGAGACGGCGGTGGAACCGCTCGATGCCTCGATGACCGGTTTGCCCGGCCGGATCCAGCCGTTGCAGAGCCCGTAGAGGAACAGCGAACGCGCCAGCCGGTGTTTGAGGCTGCCCGTGGGGTGGGTGGACTCGTCCTTGAGGTAGAGGTCGATACCCCACGTCTCGGGCAGCGGGAAACGCAGCAGATGGGTGTCGGCGGAGCGGTTGGCGTCGGCCTGGACCTTGCGGACGGCCTCCTTGAGCCAGGCGCGGTAGGCCGGGTCGGATCGGTCGATGTCGACGGTTGCCACGGCGTCGCCGCCGTGCCCGTGCTCGCTGGTGTCCATCTGCGCGCCTCTCCTCGTGCGACCCGGTCTGGGCGGGGCCCACGATATGCCCCCCACCTGCGCAAACGTTGACTTTGATGGTCCATAGGGCTGCCTTGGTGTCACGGGCGGGCGCAGGCGGTGCCACTCGGCGCGAATACGCCGTTTATCCACGGTCCCGCTCTGGTGCACCGGGTCCGAGATGGGCACACTTCGTCTCAGAGGCATGTTGAAGGGGGCGAAGGGGCCATGTCCGAAACGGAGTTCAGTGCCACGGGTGTACGTATCGACCGTTGGGCGCGCTCGGTCACCAGGGCCGGGCAGGTGACCGTCAAGGACGGCCGGGTGGCCCTTCTGACGAGCTACGGGCGCGAGATCGACAGTGCGCCGGTGGGGACGGTGAGCGCGGGCAGACCGTGGTTCGCGGGTGCGGACGCGACGGTGGCGCGGGTCAACGGGACGCGGTACCGGCTGACGATGCGGCGGCCCGACGGCAAACCCGGTGACGAGCCTCCCGCACACCGGTTCCTGGCGGCGTTGTACAGCGCGGGGGGCCGGCGGGGCTGACGGAGCGGGGGCGGGGCGGAGCGGGGCGGGCCCGCGGGGAAACCGCGAGTTGCGGACCGGTATGCGCTGAGCGACATTGGAGTCACGTCACTCATGGTGTACCGGCGGTGACACTGTGACCCAGGCCGCCGGGCCCGGACTCAGCAGCGAGCCATGTGCTGGATCCGTTCCTTCGTCTTCTTCCGGACCTATTTCGGGGAGTCGCAGCCGTGATCAGCGAGCCAAGCAGGCACTGCACGGTGGAGCTCCAAGCCCTGCCGTCGCGGATCGGTCAGGTCCGCAGAATCATCTCGGCGCAGCTGCGCTACTGGCATCTCGATTCTCTCATCGACCAGACAGCGCTGGGCGTCACCGAACTCCTGACCAACGTCCACCGGCATGCGCAGCCGGACAAATCATGCACCGTCGAGATCGAGTTGCTGCTCGAACGGCTGACGGTGTCCGTCCATGACCACGACCCACGGATGCCCACCGTGCGCGAGGCCGACGACTCCAGTACGTCGGGGCGCGGACTCGCACTGATCGCCGCGGTCAGCGAGAGCTGGGGCGTCCGCCCCCGGGACGGGGCGGGGAAGGCCGTCTGGTTCACGCTTCCCACACCCTCCCGGCTCACCCAGCCGTCACATGTGCTGTACGGGGCGACGACCGACGGGCCGTTCGATCTGAGCGGCCTCACGATGCCGGACGGGGCGCCACCCTCGACGGCACGGTCGGCCGTGATGGGCTGACACGACAGGAGCGGGGCGCCCCCACGAGGGTGCCCCGCTCCTGTCCGTCACACCGTCCGGTCACCCGGCGCCGCCCGCGCGGGGGCCGAACTGCTCGTCGAGCACGGACAGCCGCCGCCAGTACTCGTCCTCGTCGATCTCCCCGGCGGCGAAGCGCCGCCCGAGCACGGCGATCGGCGAGTGTCCGGCCGGCCCTTCCGGCACGGCCCGCGTCTGCCAGGGACCGCGCCGGCCGCGCGGCAGTGTGCGGCGCAGGACCGTGACGACGGTGAGGACGACGGCCGCCCAGACGAGCGGGACGAACAGGATCCAGGGCCCGGGTCCGCCGTCGAAAGCCAGGGTGTTCATCTCGGTCAGCTCCTCGGTTCGCTCTCACATCTCTTCCGTCGCTCTCCAGCCTGTCGCGGCGGGGGCCGCGCGTCGTCGTACACCGGGCGGCGGTGCGCGTACCGCGCAGGGAGTACCGCCGCGGCCCCGCTCCAGGCTCTGCACCTGTATCTGTACCTACTAGTATGTACACTCCTTGTATGGGCACTCAGGACCGTCTGATCGAAGCCACTCGGGAGCTCCTGTGGGAGCGCGGATACGTGGGGACGAGCCCCAAGGCCATCCAGCAGCACGCGGGCGCGGGCCAGGGCAGCATGTACCACCACTTCACCGGCAAGCCGGACCTGGCACTCGCCGCCATCGGCCGCACGGCCGAGGAGATGCGGGAGGCGGCGGGCCGGGTGCTCGACGCGCCCGGGTCGGCGTACGAGCGGATCTCGGCCTATCTGCTGCGCGAGCGCGATGTCCTGCGCGGCTGCCCGGTGGGTCGGCTGACGATGGATCCGGAGGTGATCGCGAGCGATGAGCTGCGGGCGCCGGTGGACGAGACGATCGCCTGGCTGCGCGAACGGCTCGCCGCGATCGTCCGCGAGGGCCTGGACCGGGGCGAGTTCACCCCCGGCATCACGCCCGACGACCTCGCGGCGACGATCGTCGCGACGGTTCAGGGCGGCTATGTGCTGGCCCGCGCCTCGGGCTCGGCGGATGCCTTCGACGCGGGCGTCCGCGGCCTGCTCGCCCTCCTGGGACCGCCCGTCGAACCCGTCCTGCACATCTGAGGAGCCCCCGATGCACGCGATGCAGTACGAGATCACCCTGCCCGCCGATTACGACATGGGCGTCATCCGGCACCGGGTGGCGACCAGGGGCCACCTCCTGGACGACTTCCCAGGGCTCGGCCTCAAGGCATATCTGATGCGGGAGCGGGGCGGGGACTCGCCGGTCAACCAGTACGCCCCTTTCTACCTGTGGTCCCGGCCCGAGGGCATGAACGCCTTCCTCTGGGGACCCGGTTTCCAGGGCGTCGTCCAGGACTTCGGGCGCCCGGAGGTACAGCACTGGACGGGCCTGTCGTACGAGGAGGGTCCGGTCCCGGACGCATTCCCCCGCACGGCGACCCGCCGCCGCTCCCCCATGCCGCCCTCGGCGTCCCCGGCGGACGCGGTCGAAGCCGCCCTGACGGAGAGCCGGCGGCTCGCGAAGGCTCCCGGCGCGGTCGCCACGGCCCTGGCCGCCGACCCCCGCCACTGGGAACTCCTCCACTTCACGCTCTGGGACCACCCCGCGCCCGACGCACCCGGCGACCGCTACCAGGTGCTGCACATCAGCCGGCCTGAAGCGGACCGGCTCGGGACGGGACGTCAGTGGTAGGTCTCAGGCCAGCGCGCCCAGCGGGTCGTCCAGGACCGGCTGCCAGGCCAGCTCCGCCGCCCCGACCAGGCTGTTGTGGTCGAGGGTGCAGGGCAGGATCGGCACGCTCCCACTGCGCCCCCACAGGCTGCGGTCGGCCACCACGGCCCGCAGCCGCTCCGGGTCGGCGTCGAGCAGCGCGCGGTGCAGCCCGCCGAGGATGATCCGGTCCGGGTTGAGGATGTTGACGAGACCGGCGAGTCCCAGGCCGAGCCGGTCGATCAGCTCCTCGGCGGCGTTGCGCACCGCGGGGTCCTCGTACTCGTTGCGCAGCAGGTCACCGGACTGCTTGAGGAGGGACTCCTCGGGGCCGGGGGTGCGCCCGGCCGCGGTGAGGAAGGCGAGCGGGTCGGTCTCGACGTCCAGGCAGCCGCGGCCGCCGCAGTGACAGGGGCGGCCCTCGGCGTTGACCGTGAGATGGCCGACCTCCAGGGCGAGGCCCGAACTCCCGGTGTGGAGGCGGCCGTCCAGGACGAGCGCGCCGCCGACACCGCGGTGGCCGGTGGCGACGCACAGCAGGTGCTGGGCCTCGCGCCCGGCTCCGTGGCGGTGTTCGGCGAGTGCGGCGAGGTTGACGTCGTTTCCGGTGAACGCCGGTCCCTCGATGCCCGCTTCACGGACGCATGTGGCGAAGATCTCGCTGACCGGGGCGCCCGCGGGCCAGGCGATGTGGAGCGGGTTGAGGGCGTTGCCCTCCGGTTCGGCGACGGCGGACGGCACCGCGAGTCCGGCCCCCACGCACCGCAGTCCGCTGTCCCGCAGCAGCCGCGCGCAGTCGTCCACGACCTCACCGATGACCTGGGCGGGGTCGGCGGTGATGGTGACGCTGCCGGGCGCGGTCGCGACGAGCCGGCCGCCGAGTCCGACGAGCGCGGCGCGGAAGCCGTCCGCGTGCACCTGGGCGGCGACGGCCACCGGCCCGGACTCCCGTACCGCCAGCCGGTGCGAGGGCCGGCCCTGGGAGCCCGCCGCCGAACCGGGGCTCGAATCGACCCGGATGAGGCCGAGCGCCTCCAGCTCCGCGGCGACCGCGCCCGCCGTGGCCCGGGTGACCCCCAGCTCGGAGGTGAGGACGGCGCGCGTGGGCGCGCGTCCGGTATGGACTAGTTCCAGGGCGGGTCCGAGCGCGCTGCGGCCCCTCTCCAACTTCGTCCGGGTGGTGGTCACCTTGCCGTTCATGGGGGCGAGTCTCCCATGATCCCGGGGTGGTTCCGACGCCGTGGTGGCCGACTTGCCCCGGGTGCGACGCCACGCCGCGCGGGGCGGCCGCACGGTTCGGGCCGGGCGGGACACCTGTCTTGCGCCGGCTGTCGGCGGGCCCCTATGCTGAGTTTGTGCCGCAACTAAACAAACTGCGGACGGCACTACCGGGGGGACCGGGCGGCAACACCGCTCCACTCCCGCCGGCCCGTCTCCGTACCGCGCTGACCGTGTTCTTCGCCCTCGACGGTTTCCTCTTCGCCGGCTGGGTGGTCCGCATCCCGGCCATCAAGCACCAGACCGGCGCCTCGGCCTCCACCCTCGGCCTCGCGCTCCTCGGCGTATCCGCAGGTGCCGTGATCACCATGATGCTCACCGGCCGGCTCTGCCGCCGGTACGGCAGCCATGCGGTGACCGTGGTCTGCGGTGTCCTGCTGTCCCTCAGCATCGCGCTGCCCGCCCAGACGCACTCCGCCCTCTCCCTCGGGCTGGTGCTGCTGGTCTTCGGCGCCGCGTACGGCGGCATGAACGTGGCGATGAACAGCGCGGCGGTGGACCTGGTCGCCGCCCTGCGCCGCCCCGTGATGCCCGGCTTCCACGCCGCGTTCAGCCTCGGCGGGATGATCGGCGCGGGGCTCGGCGGGCTCGTCGCGGGCGGCCTCTCGCCCGCCCTGCACCTCTTCTTCCTGACCGGAATCGGACTGGTCGTCACCGCCCTGGCGGGCCCGGTCCTGCTCCAACACCCGCCGCACAGGGCCGATCCGGCACCGGCCGGTGCCGGGAAGCCCGCCGAGCGCCTGACCGGACGGGCCCGCAAGGTGGTGCTCCTGTTCGGCGTGATCGCGCTCTGCACCGCGTACGGTGAAGGCGCCCTGGCCGACTGGGGCGCGCTCCACCTGGAGCAGGACCTGCACGCCCGCCCCGGGGTGGCCGCCGCCGGCTACTCGCTGTTCGCGCTCGCCATGACGGCGGGCCGGCTCAGCGGCACCACCCTCCTGGAACGGCTCGGCCAGACCCGCACGCTGGTGGCGGGCGGCGTCACCGCGGGCGCCGGCATGCTCCTGGGCTCGCTCGCCCCGACCGCCTGGCTCGCGCTCCTCGGCTTCGCCGTCACCGGTCTCGGCCTCGCCAACATCTTCCCGGTGGCGGTCGGCAGGGCGGGCGAGCTGGCCGGCCCCAGCGGGGTCGCCGCCGCCTCCACGCTCGGCTACGGCGGCATGCTGCTCGGGCCGCCCGCGATCGGCTTCCTGGCCGACTGGTTCTCCCTGCCGGTGGCCCTGACCACGGTGGCCGTACTGGCCGGTGCGGCGGCGGCCCTGGGGTACGGCGCCCGCAAGACGGCGCACACCTGATCGAATGAGTAGCGGTACTCAGGCAGGCGCGGCTCCCCCGACGCACGATGGAGACACAGTCGTCCACGGGGAGCACGCAATGAACAGGCCCACCATGAACCACCGCCACCTCAGCACGCTCGCACGGCTCACCTTCAAGAACGCCGCCTCGCTCGTCTACCTCGGCGTGGTCGCCGCGACGGCGGTGTTCGTCCTGGTGGACACCTTGTTCGTCACACACGAGGACGCCTCGTTCGCGGGCATCTGGCTGTTCCTCCTGGCGGCGCCGACCATATTCGTCTTCCTCCTCGGCGGCTCGATGGCGGGGGCGGAGTCGTTCGGGCCCGCCTGGTTCATGTATCTGGCGCTGGCGGTGTCCGTGCTGGTGCAGTCGCTCGCGGTGGGCTGGTTCGCGCGGCTCGTCCGCGGCGGCTCCGGCCGGAGCCGTACGGTCCACGCCCAGGGCGCCTGATCTGCTGGCACAATCCCGTGCCATGAAAATCACGGAGCACATCGAGGCTTTGGCCACCGAGGGCCGCCTGCTCGCGGACGCGGCCGAGGAAGCGGGTACGGAGGCGCCGGTACCGACCTGTCCGGGCTGGCAGGTGCGCGATCTGCTCAGGCACACCGCGATGGTCCACGCCTGGGCCGCCGCCTTCGTCGCGGAGGGGCACACCTCGTACGTTCCCGACGCCGGGGAACCGGAGCTGGACGGACCGGAGTTGCTGGACCGCTTCCGCGACGGCCACCGGTTCCTCGTGGACACGCTGGCCGACGCGCCGCGGGACCTGGAGTGCTGGACGTTCCTCTCCGCCCCGTCCCCGCTCGCCTTCTGGGCCCGCCGCCAGGCGCACGAGACGACGATCCACCGGGTGGACGCCGAGTCCGCGCGCGGCGGCCCGCTCTCCCCCATCGCCCCCGCCCACGCGCTGGACGGCATCGACGAACTGCTGCTGGGCATGCACGCCCGCCCGAAGAGCAGGGTGCGCACCACAACACCGCGCACCCTGCGGATCCGGGCGACGGACACGGACACCGTATGGACGGTACGTCTCTCCGCCGGGCCGCCCTCGGCGGTGCGCGAGGAAGGGCCGGCCCCCTCGACGCCCGTGGACTGCGAGCTGAGCGCCCCGGCCGGGACGCTCTACCCGGCGCTCTGGAACCGGCTGCCGCTCACCGGCCTCACCGTCGCGGGTGACGGTGAGGCGGCGCGGATCTGGCGCGACAACTCCTCGATCACCTGGTCCTGACGGCTGACGCCGCCGCCCGTCAGCCCAGCCAGCCCGGCCGGACCAGGCCCGACTCGTAAGCCAGCACCACCAGTTGGGCCCGGTCGCGGGCGCCGAGCTTCACCATGGTCCGGCTGACATGTGTCTTCGCGGTGAGGGGGCTGACGAAGAGCCGGCGGGCGATCTCCTCGTTGGACAGGCCGATGCCGACCAGCGCCATCACCTCCCGCTCCCGTTCGGTGAGTTCGCCCAGCGCGGTCGCGGCGGCGGGCTCCTTGGACCGGGCGGCGAACTCGGCGATGAGCCGGCGGGTGACGCTCGGCGAGAGCAGCGCGTCACCCGCGGCCACCGCCCGCACGGCCCGCAGCAGTTCGTCCGGCTCGGCGTCCTTGACCAGGAAGCCGGAAGCACCGGCCCGGATCGCCTCGAAGACGTACTCGTCCAGCTCGAAGGTGGTGAGGATGACCACCTTCACCAAGTCGAGCGCGGGGTCGCCGGTGATGGCGCGCGTGGCGGCGAGGCCGTCGAGGTGCGGCATGCGGATGTCCATCAGCACGGTGTCCGGCCGCAGTTCCCGCACCAGGCGGACGGCCTCGGCGCCGTCGGCGGCCTCGCCCACCACCTCGATGTCCGGCTGGGCGTCCAGCAGCGCCCGGAACCCCGCCCGGACCAGCAGCTGATCGTCGGCCAGCAGTACACGCATCACGATGTCCCCTCGTCGCTCCGGGCTCCCTCACCCGCCGCGGGCAGCGGCAGCTCGGCCCGTACCCGGAAACCCCCGTCGGGCCGGGTTCCCGCCTCCACTGTGCCGCCCAGCGCGGCGGCCCGTTCCCGCATCCCGGCCAGGCCGTTGCCGCTGCCCCCGGCGTCCGTGCCGGTGGCCGGTCCTTCGTCGTCCACGCGGAGCACCAGGCGCCGGGACTCGTGGGCGATCCGTACGTGTGCGGTACGTGAGCCCGAGTGCCGCACCACGTTGGTCAGCGCCTCCTGGACGATCCGGAAGGCGGCCAGGCCGGCCCCCGGCGGTACGGCCCCGCGTGCGCCGCCACTCTCCACGGTGACGGTGAGGCCGGCGCTCGCCGCCTGCTCGACCAGTTCCGGCAGCCGGTCGAGCCCGGGGGCCGGGGACCTGGGCGCGTCGCCGGGGGCGCGCAGGGTGTCCAGGACCTGCCGCACCTCGCCGAGCGCCTCCTTGCCGGCGGCCTTGATGGTGGTGAGCGCCGTGCGGGCCTGCTCCGGGTCGGTGTCGAGCAGGGCGAGCCCGACGCCCGCCTGGACGTTGATGACGGAGATGCTGTGCGCGAGTACGTCGTGCAGCTCCCGGGCCATGCGCAGGCGCTCCTCGTCGGCCCGCCGCTTCTCCGCGGCCTCGCGCTCCGCGCGCTGGGCGGCCCACTGCTCGCGGCGCACCCGGACGAACTCGGCGGCCGCGACGACGGCCACCACCCAGGCCGCGACGCCCACTTCCTGCCCCCACCGGGACGCGGTGTCGTCGCCGGGCGGAAGCCAACGGTAGAGCCAGTGCGCGACCAGGAGGTGTGCCACCCAGATCATGCCGACCGCGGTCCACGCCGCCTTGCGGTGCCCGGCGACCACGGCGCTGAAGCAGCCGACGGCGACCGTCAGGAAGACCGGTCCGTAGGGGTATCCGGCGGCGAGGTAGACCGTCGTGGCGGCCGAGGCGCCGAAGACGGCCACGACGGGATGACGGTGACGCGGCAGCAGGACCGCGACGGCGGCGAGGAGGAGCAGCCGGCCGAGGAGGTCGAGCGGGACCTTGTCGTGGAGCTGGCCGCGGGACACGACGTTCGAGCCGATCATGACGACCAGACCGATCAGCAGCGTCGACGGCCAGGGCAGCCGGGCGGCGGACCGCCCGCGCCCGGCGGTGACCCAGCCCGGCGGCCCGCCCCGGTGGAACCGGCGCGGCGGGCCGCCCCGGTGCCTGATGCCCCGGGGTCCGCCGCCTGTCATGGGGCGCTGCTCTTCCATACCGTCCACGCTAGACGGCGGACCGCCGTGCGGGCGTCCGCCGGGCGTGGTGATCACCCGTACTCCCCGGGGAGTACGGCGAAGGGGTGCGGTACGCCCGGGGCCGCGCCCTCAGCCGCGCCTGCCGAGCAGGCCGACCGTACGGGCGAGTTCCGTGACGGCGTGCCGGAAGAAGATTTCACGGGCCTCCACCACCCGGTTGAACTGGCCGAAGACCTCGAAGGAGATCAGCCCGAACAGCTGCGCCCAGGCCGCGACGAGCGGGGCGGCGACCGCGGGGGCCAGGCCCGAGGTCAGGCCGGGCGTCAGGTCGGCGGTCAGCTCGGCGGCCAGCCGTTCGGCCTCGGGGCGCAGCTCGTCGGCGAGCGGCGGGAGCGCGAGGCCCTCCGCGTGGCGGGCCTCCTCAACGACGGCGATGAGCACGAGGCCGACGCGGGCGGCGGGGGCAATGGTGTCCTGCGGCGCCGTGTAGCCGGGCACGGGCGAACCGTAGATCAGCGCGTACTCGTGGGGGTGGGCCAGCGCCCAGTCGCGTACGGCACGGGCCACGGCGACCCAGCGGGCCAGGCCGGTGCCGGGTGACGCGGGGGTGTCCGTGGTGCCGGCGGTGGTGCGGTGTGCCCGTTCGGCGGCTTCGCCGATGGCGTCGTACGCGTCGACGATCAGGGCGGTCAGCAGGTCGTCGCGGCTGGGGAAGTAGCGGTAGAGGGCGGAGGAGACCATGCCCAGTTCGCGCGCGACGGCGCGCAGCGAGAGCTTTGCCGCGCCCTCGGCGGCGAGCTGTTTCCTCGCCTCGTCCTTGATGGCGGCGGTGACTTCGATGCGGGCCCGTTCCCTGGCTCCTCGGATAGCGCTCATGGGGACCATTCTGCCACGCGATCAGAGCAGCGACCAATAACGAGAGCAGTGCTCTTGCTTTTGAGCACCACTTCCGTGCACACTGATCTCAAGCGAGAGCACCGCTCTCCAAAACCGTGGGGGTCATCGACATGACGCAGTCGCAGCCGTACTACCTGCAGGGCAGCCCGCTCAACGTCCGCTTCAACGGCGTCGTCGGCTGGCTCGCGCGGCACGGAATCAGCCTGCTCGGTTCGCAGGAGCTGTCGGTGCGGGGCCGCAAGAGCGGCCGGATGCAGCGCATCCCGGTCAACCCCCACACCTACGAGGGCACGCAGTACCTGGTCTCCGCCCGGGGCCACTCCCAGTGGGTGCGCAACATGCGGGCGGCCGGCGGCGGCGAGCTGCGCGCCGGCCGCAAAACGCACGCCTTCACGGCCGTGGAGATCGCGGACGACGCGCACAAGGCGGCCGTCGTCCGCGCCTACCTGGAGCGCTGGGGCTGGGAGGTCAACCAGTACTTCAAGGGCGTCACCGCGAAGTCCACGGACGCCGAGATCCTGGCGGCCTGCCCCGACCACCCCGTCTTCCGGATCACCAGGGCGGGCTGACGCACCGGCCGGCGCGTCAGCCCCCGGTGGCCGCTACCGGTCCAGCGCGGAAAGCGCCCGCTGGGCCAGCGGGTGCGAACGGACCAGCTCGGCCAGCGACGTCGTACCGCGAGTGATGCCGGCGAACGCGTTCCACGCCGGGCGGAAACCCGTCAGCACCGCGTGCAGCAGACCGGGGCGCCGCTCGAAGAGCTTCAGCATGCGCCGCCCCACGCTCATCTCGACGCCGAGCCCGGCCTTGATGGCGAACGCGTAGTTGAGGGCCTGGCGGCGGGCGTCCACCGCGTCGTGCGACTCCGCGACGCGCACCGCCCACTCACCGGCGAGCCGGCCCGAGCGCAGCGCGAACGAGATGCCCTCACGGGTCCACGGCTCCAGCAGGCCCGCCGCGTCACCGCACACCAGCACACGGCCGCGCGAGAGCGGCGAGTCGTCGCTGCGGCAGCGCGTCAGATGACCGGAGGAGATCTTCGGCTCGAAGCCGGCCAGGCCGAGCCGCGCGATGAAGTCCTCCAGATACCGCTTGGTGCCGGCGCCGTCGCCGCGGGCGGAGATCACACCGACCGTCAGCGTGTCGCCCTTGGGGAAGACCCAGCCGTAACTGCCCGGCATGGGGCCCCAGTCGATCAGGACGCGGCCTGCCCAGTCCTCGGCGACCGTCGGCGGGACCGGGATCTCCGCCTCCAGGCCGAGGTCGACCTGGTCGAGCTTCACCCCGACATGTGCTCCTATCCGCCCGGCACTGCCGTCCGCGCCGACCACCGCGCGGGCCAGGACGGTCTCGCCGCCGGACAGCACGACCGCGACCGTGCGCCGATCGGGCACCGCGGCGCCGTGCTGCTCGACACGGCTGACGGTCGCCCCGGTGCGCAGCTCCGCACCGGCCTTCTGCGCCTGCTCGACCAGTCCGGCGTCGAACTCGGGGCGGTTGATGAGCCCGAAGAGCATCCGCCGGGAGCGGCGCGTGCGCGCCAGCCTGCCGTTGAGCGAAAAGGTGACCGCGTGGATGCGGTCCCGCAGGGGCAGTTCGAATCCGGGCGGCAGCGAGTCGCGCGAATACCCGATGATGCCGCCGCCGCACGTTTTGTAGCGGGGCAGTTCCGCCTTCTCCAGGAGCAGTACCTTGCGGCCGGCTACCGCCGCCGCGTATGCCGCGGAGGCTCCCCCCGGTCCGGCGCCGACTACGACGACGTCCCACACGGACGACTCTTCGTGCTCATGTCCGGCGTCTGCGTTCTCGCTGCTCACGATGTGCTTCTGCTCCCGATCCCACCAGTGGCCCAAGCTGCTCACGGCATCCTACGGCGCGTTGCGGCCGACCCCCGCTGTGGGAGGATCGCCCGAGTCTCCGACGTACCCGCAACGCCGCACTCCAGGCGGGCAAGTACCCGGAAACGTACACATAACGTCGCACCTACCAGGAGCGTGCCCCATGACCGGCCATCCGATTCCCGAGACCGTCGCCTCGCTGATGCCCCGCGCCAAGGCGGAGCTGACCGAGCTGGTGGCCTTCCAGTCGGTGGCGGACCCCGCAGTGTATCCGAAGAGCGAGTGCGAGGCGGCCGCCGCGTGGGTCGCGCAGGCCCTGCGCGCCGAGGGCTTCGAGGACGTCGCCCTGCTCGACACCCCCGACGGCACCCAGTCCGTCTACGGCTTCCTGCCCGGCCCGGCCGGCGCGCCGACCGTGCTGCTCTACGCGCACTACGACGTGCAGCCGCCGCTCGACGAGTCCGCCTGGCTCTCGCCGCCGTTCGAGCTGACGGAGCGTGAGGGCCGCT
Source organism: Streptomyces sp. Mut1 (assembly GCF_030719295.1). Classification (NCBI taxonomy): domain Bacteria; kingdom Bacillati; phylum Actinomycetota; class Actinomycetes; order Kitasatosporales; family Streptomycetaceae; genus Streptomyces; species Streptomyces castrisilvae. Next base: position 550,036 of record NZ_CP120997.1, read on the forward strand.
GGTTCGGCCGGGGCACGGCCGACTGCAAGGGCGGCTTCATCATGCACCTGCTCGCGCTGCGCGCCCTCAAGGCGGACGGCGGGGTCCCCGTCTCGGTCAAGGTGATCGTCGAGGGCTCCGAGGAGCAGGGCACCGGCGGTCTGGAGCGGTACGCCGAGGCGCACCCCGGACTGCTCGCCGCCGACACCATCGTGATCGGTGACACCGGCAACTTCCGGGTGGGGCTGCCGACCGTCACCTCGACGCTGCGCGGTATGACGATGCTGCGGGTCCAGCTCGACACCCTGGAGGGCAACCTCCACTCCGGGCAGTTCGGCGGCGCCGCCCCCGACGCGCTCGCCGCGATGATCCAGCTGCTCGCCTCACTGCGCGCCGAGGACGGCTCGACCACGGTCGACGGCCTGACCGCGGACACGGAGTGGGACGGTCTGCAGTACCCGGAGGAGGAGTTCCGCAAGGACGCCCAGGTCCTCGACGGGGTCGGCCTGATCGGCACGGGCACGGTCGCCGACCGGATCTGGGCGCGTCCCGCCGTCACCGTGATCGGGATCGACTGCCCCGCCGTGGTCGGCGCGACGCCCTCCGTACAGGCGAGCGCCCGCGCGCAGATCAGCCTTCGGGTGCCACCCGGCCACAACGCGGACGAGGCGACGAAGCTGCTGACCGCCCATCTCCTGGCGCACGCCCCGTGGGGCGCGAAGGTCTCCGTCGAGCAGGTCGGCCAGGGCCAGCCGTTCCGCGCCGACATAGCGAGCCCGGCGTACACGGCGATGGCCGACGCCATGCGGATCGCCTACCCGGGCCAGGAGATGCAGTCCTCCGGCATGGGCGGCTCGATCCCGCTCTGCAACACCCTGGCCGAGCTGTACCCGGACGCGGAGATCCTGCTCATCGGGCTGAGCGAGCCGGAGGCCCGGATCCACGCGGTGAACGAGAGCGTGTCGCCCGGGGAACTGGAGCGGCTCTCGGTGACCGAGGCGCTGTTCCTGCGCAACTACGCGGCCTCCAAGGCCGTCTGACCCCCGGGCGCGGGCTACGCGCTGAGCGAAGCTCGCCGAGAGCGTAGATCCGTGCGGCGGCCGGACACCGCCGCGTACGTTCGCCGCATGGATCTCGTCGAGGTGCTCCCCCAGCTGCACATGTTCCGCTTCCCGATCGGTCAGGCGTACCTCTGGCGCGACGGGGCGGAACTGACCCTGATCGACGCGGGCGACGTGAACGCGGCCCCGGCCATCGAGGAGGCGGTGCGCGGGCTCGGCCACGACCCCGCCCGCATCGCCCGCATCGTGATCACCCACGGCCATCGCGACCACTACGGCGCGGCCCAGGAGCTGGCCGGCCGTCACGGCGCCGAAATCCTGGCGCACCGGCTGGACGCACCGGTGATCCGGGGCGAGGAGGAGATCGGTGAACCGGTGCTCCTGGACTGGGAACGCCCGCTGTACGAGCGCGCGCTGACGGTGCCACCGGCTCCGCCGACCCGGGTCGGCACCGAGCTGTCCGACGGGGCGGTGCTGCCCTTCGCGGGCGGAGCCCGGGTGGTCCACTCCCCCGGCCACACCCCGGGGTCCATCGGTCTGCATCTGCCGCGGCACGGCGTGCTGTTCACGGGTGACTGCGTGGCCGGGGTGGGGCAGGTGATGCTCGGCGTCTTCAACATCGACCGGCAGCAGGCCATGGCCTCGTTCCGGCGGCTGGCGGAGCTGGACGCGGCCACGGTCTGCTTCGGCCACGGCGATCCGCTCACCGAGGACGCCGCTGCGGTCATGCGGGCCTCAGCCGACCGGGACGCCCGCCTCCAGGTTGAGCACGGCTGAGCGCTCACGGGCCCTGAGCGCCCAGCACAGCCGTTCGTAACGGGTGGGCGGCAGCAGGGTCGCCGCCTCCGCCTCGGTGACGAACCGCCAGCCGCGCAGTTCGGAGCCGGGCAGCAGCAGCCGTGCGGCGTCCGCCTGCGGCAGCAGTCCGCCGTCGAAGAGCAGCCGCAGCCCTCCGTATCCGGGGGGATCGGGCGCTTCCCAGTCGATGACGAGCAGCTTGGGGACCCGTTCGAGGTGGATGCCTATCTCCTCGGCCACCTCCCTGATCCCGGCCTGGGCGGGGGCTTCGCCGGCCTCCACCACGCCGCCGGGGAACTCCCAGCCCGGTTTGTACGTGGGGTCGACGAGCAGGAACCGGTCGTGTTCGTCGAAGAGCAGCACCCCGGCCGCGACGGTCTCCGCGGTCGGGTCGGGGGTTTGCACGATGCCACAGGCCGGGGCCGCCCCGGTGCGTACGGCCTCCGCGATGCGCTCCGCCGTCTCGCGCGGTGTGAGCGCGCTGTTGTCGATGGTGTGGGCATCCCCGGTGATCCAGTCGAGGGCCGAGCGGTACGGCTCGATGCGGTCGTACGCCCAGCGGCCGGTCGGGTCCACGCCCTCCGCTTCGCCGGGGAATTCGGCCCGTTGGGCGATGCGCTGACGCAAAATCGTTTCGGCAGGTGAGAGCAGCACATGGCGGACCGCGATGCGACGGGCGGCGAGCCCGCCGAATATCTCGTCGCGGTACTCCTGTCGCAGCAGCGTCATCGGCACCACCAGCACCCCGCCCATCTCGGCGAGCAGGGCGGCCGCTGTGTCCACCACGAGGCGCCGCCAGATCGGCAGGTCCTGGAAGTCGGTCACCTCGGCAAGCTTCTTCTGGGGCAGCAGATTCCGCAGCCCCGTCCCGGTCAGTTCCGGGTCGTACAAGGTGCTGTTCGGGATCAGATCGATCAGTTCACGCGCGGCGCCGGTCTTGCCCGCGCCGAACGCACCGTTGACCCAGATGATCACGGTTCCCCCTCTTCCGTAGCCCCCTGTGGCTTGCCCGCAACACCCCGCCGCGAAAACACGGTGGAGGCGATGCATTGCGGAACGGGACACCGAACCGGACACCGGACCGCCTCCCCGGCCGTAACGGCGGGGGCCGCACGTCGTTGGAGCGGACAGCAGAAATGGAACGACAGGGGGTGGACCATGCGTCGCACCGTGCTTGAGCAGTTCCCCGCCGGGGGTCCCCGGGGCAGTTGGCCCGCGGAGGAGTTCGCGGCGGCCCGCCGTGGCGAAGGGGTCGCGGCCGAGGTCGTGATGGACCTGGAGCAGGACGCGTTCCTCGTGGTCGTGCCGCAGCAGGCGTCGGACCGGGGCCGCTGAGGCCCGGGACGCACGGCGCCGTCGGCGCGCGCCCGGGAGCGGCGGGGCGGCCGGGACTCAGGGTGTGTCGCCGCGCCAGTCCCACTTGCCCGGCTCGTCGGCGCGCGGCCCGTACTCGGCGCGGCCGCCCGGCCCGTACGCGCCGATCTCGGTGACCAGGGCGGAGCCGTCGGCCAGGGCCACCGGCGTCCAGCCGGTCACGTCGAGGAGCAGGCCGTCGAGCGGCCCGCCCACCAGCTCCCGGTACTCCCTGCCGGGCCGGGGGCCGGGGTCGGGGTCGTCGTGGTCGGCGCCGTACACCCGCCGTCGCATGATCTCGTCCATGCATGCAGGATCGCACCCGCCACTGACATCGACGGCGGCACGCGGGCCGTGGCGGCCCATGCGCTTCACCCTTCGGTCACAACTCCATCACTAGCGGATTATCTGCCTCCCCTGCGTCCTGCGGCCTGGCTACGGTCGTCTCTCCATATATCTCCTGGGGGGACCCATGTCGCACAACCCGCCTCCGCAGCCGCCGCCTTGGGGGCAGCCGCCGCAGCCCACGCCGTTAGGCCCGGCGCCCGCCGGCAGCGCACCCCGCTGGGCGCGGAAACGTATCGTCCTTCCGGCCGCCGCCGTCGTGTTCGTCATCGGCATCGGCGTGGGCGGCGCCGCTCAGAGCTCCGGCTCGGACGCCGAGGCGGCGGCGAAGTCGTCGCCCGCGCCGGCCGTCACCGCCACGGTGACCCGCACCACCGCGCCCGAGCCCGCGGTGACCGAGACCGTCACGGCGAGCCCGAAGCCGGCGCCCACCGTCACGAAGACCAGGACCATCGAGGTCACCGTCGCACCCGAGGACCCCGCCGGCAGCGCGGACGACCCGGGCTCGGGCGGCTCCGGCTCGGGCGGCGGCAGTTCCCCGTACTACGCGAACTGCACCGCCGTACGCACGGCCGGCGCGGCCCCCATCCACCGGGGCGAGCCCGGTTACGGCCGCCACCTCGACCGTGACGGGGACGGCGTCGCCTGCGAATAGGGCAGGGACCCGCGCGTTCCGGGCGCCATCGCCTCTCGGTCCTGCCGCCGACCGCCCGCCGGCGGCAGGACCGGGCTCCCCGTCACCCCTTGCCGGCTCCGACGGGACATCCGACGCCCCGCGAACCCGCCGGGCAGATCCGATCCGTCGTACGAGCACGCCGTGACGATCCCGGCCCCCGAGGCAAGCGAACACAACCGAACGTGCGATTGGATCCCGGTCTCATCAAGGGACACAGTCAAGGGCTTTGACGAGATACAAACCATCGGCACCCACCCCCTTCCAACAGACTTCAACACGCTCTAACGTAATCGCTCGCCTGGCATGCACATGTCGCCACATGATCCGGCACGAGTACGGAGGAACGTAACGATGCGTCATCTTCCAAGCCGTCCCACCCGCGCGAGCCGCCACAGAATCCTCGGAGCCCTCACCGCGGGCCTGTTGTGCACGGCCGGAGCCGTGGTGCCCGCCGCCGCGCACTCCCCCGCCCCCGCGGCGACGGCCGGCGCACAGGCCGCGAACGGGCTCGCCCTCACCCCGCCCATGGGGTTCAACAACTGGAACTCCACGCATTGCCGCGCCGAGTTCGACGAGTCGATGGTCAAGGGCATCGCCGACATCTTCGTCGAGAAGGGGCTCAAGGACGCCGGATACGAGTACGTCAATCTGGACGACTGCTGGGCCGTACCGCAGCGCGATGCCGACGGCAAGCTGGAAGCCGATCCGGTGCGGTTCCCCAACGGCATCAAAGCCGTCGCCGACTACGTCCACTCGAAGGGGCTCAAGCTCGGGATCTACACCAGCGCCGGTACCAGGACCTGCGACAGCGTGGGCCTCCCCGGCGCGCTCGGCCACGAGTTCAGCGACGCCCAGCAGTTCGCCGACTGGGGCGTCGACTATCTGAAGTACGACAACTGCAACAACCAGGGCGTGGACGCGAAGGAGCGCTATACGACGATGCGGGACGCGCTGGCCGCGACCGGCCGTCCGATCGTCTACAGCATCTGCGAATGGGGCCAGAACAAGCCCTGGGAGTGGGCCGCCGGACTGGGCAACCTCTGGCGCACCACGGGCGACATCAACGACAGCTGGGGCAGCATGCTGTCGATCATGAAGCAGAACCTCCCGCTCGCCGCCGCGGCCGGCCCCGGCCACTGGAACGACCCCGACATGCTGGAGGTCGGGAACGGCGGGATGACGGACACCGAGTACCGCACCCACTTCTCGATGTGGTCGGTGATGGCGGCCCCGCTGCTCATCGGCTCCGATCTGCGCACGGCCACGCAGGAGACGTTCGACATCCTCTCCAACGAGGAGGTCATCGCCGTCGACCAGGATCCGCTGGGCAGACAGGGTGAGGTGCTGTCATCGGACGGCGGACGCTGGGTCGTCGCCAAGGAGATGCGGGACGGCAGCCGGGTGGTGGCGCTGTTCAACGAGACGGACAGCGCCCAGCGCGTCTCCACGACGGCCGCCGCGGTGGGCCTGCCGCAGGCCTCCGCGTACACCGTGCGCGACCTGTGGGAGCACACCACCCGCAACACGGCGGGCAGCCTCTCGGCGACCGTGCCGGCCCATGGCACGGTGCTGCTGCGCGTGGCCGCCGACCACCGCTGGGCCGCCCATCCGCCCGCCGTGGAACTCGCCCTGGAGGGAAGCCCGTTGGTTCAGGCGGGCCGCACGGCCACGCTGACGACCGAGGTGACCGACCTGGGCCGCACGCCCGCGCTCACGGTGTCGGCCGCGCTCACCGGGCCGGCCGGCTGGCAGGTGAAGGCGGCTTCGGCGACCGGGACGGCGGCCCTGCCCACGGGCCGGGCGCTGACCACCCGCTGGCGGGTGACACCTCCGGCCGACGCGCCGCCCGGCGGCTACGACCTCACGATCACCACGCGCTACCGCTCCCTCACCGGGAAGCGGGTGGCCTCCTCCGTTCCGGTCCGTGCCCATGTGGTGGTCGCGCCCCCGGCCGGCGGCGGCCACCTCAGCGATCTGCCGCAGCTCAGCGCGTCCAACGGCTACGGGCCCGTCGAGAAGGACACCAGCAACGGGGAGAGCGCGGCGGGCGACGGTCACCCGCTGACCATCGGCGGCGAGGGGTTCGCCAAGGGGCTCGGGGTGCACGCGGCCAGCAGCGTCGAGTACTACGCGGGCGGCGCGTGCCCCACCGTGACGGCCCAGGTCGGGGTCGACGACGAGAAGGGGGCCGCGGGAACCGTGACGTTCGAGATCTGGGCGGACGGCACGAAGGCCGCGTCCACCGGGGTACTGACCAACGCGATGGCGCCCCAGTCGCTCTCGGCGGACGTGAGCGGGGCACAGGTCGTCCGCCTGGTGGTCACGGACGGAGGTGACGGCGTCGACTCCGACCACGCGGACTGGGCGGACCTGCGCATCACCTGCTGAACCCGGCGGGCGTGGGTGACGGCCGCGCCCCGCCGCCCGGATGACGGGGCGCCCGGTCCGGCCGTGAGGGGCCGGCCGGGCGCCCCGTCCTCAGTGGGCCCTGGCCGGTATGCCCGCGCCCGTGCGCGTGGCGAGGGCGGCCGCCGCCGCGCCGACCAGCCCCGCGTCGTTGCCCATGACGGCGGGCGCCACCGTCAGCTGCTGCACGAACGACAGCGTGGCGTACCGGCGCAGGGCGCTACGCAGCGGCGCGAACAGCAGATCGCCGGCGCCGGCCACGCCGCCGCCGATCACCGCGATGTCGACATCGACCAGGGTCGCCGTCGCGGCGATCCCGGCGGCCAGCGCCTGCGCGGCGCGCTCGAAGGAGGCCACGGCGACCGGGTCGCCCGCCCGTGCCGCCGCCGCGACGGCCACCGCGGACGCGTCCCCGTCCGGGCCGGGCCGCCAGCCGTTCTCCAGCGCGCGGCGGGCGATGTTGGGGCCGCTCGCTATGCGCTCGACGCAGCCGCGCGCCCCGCACGGGCACGGGTCGCCGTCGAGGTCCACGCTGATGTGCCCGATGTGGCCGGCGTTGCCGCTGGGGCCCGGGTGGAGGGCGCCGCCGAGGACGAGCCCCCCGCCGACACCGGTCGAGACGACCATGCACAGCGCGTTGTCGTGGCCGCGGGCCGCGCCGAGCCAGTGCTCCGCGGCGGTGATGGCCACCCCGTCGCCGACCAGCGTGACCGGAAGGCCGCCCGTGGCGTCGCCGACCCGCTCCACCAGCGGGAAGCCCCGCCAGCCGGGCACGTTGACCGGGCTGACCGTCCCGCCGGCCGCGTCCACCGGGCCCGCGCTGCCGATGCCGACAGCCGTGGCCTCGCCCCAGCGCGGCGAGGCGGCCAGCTCGGCCAGGACGCCGTTCACCGCCTCCATGACCCGCTCGCCGCTCTCCCGGGCGGGCGTCGGACGCTGTGCCCGTACGACGAGCGTGCCGTCCCGGTCCACCAACGCACCGGCGATCTTGGTGCCTCCGATATCGAGGGCGGCGACGAGGTCGGTATGCATCGGTGTGGCTCCGGGTGGTGAGGGCGGGACCTGCGGCTCAAGCAGACAGTCTGCCCAGTCTCCATTCCCTTGACAACGTTGTCCAGGGCCTATGCTCGACGCCACACCCTCCGGGACCCCTCCGCGGCAGCCGTCGCGGCCCCGCCGGACCGCCCGCACCGACGACAGGACAGCGCACCGTGGCCGAGACCACCCGTCATCCCGAGCCCCGTTACGGCAACCGGCCCACCATGAAGGACGTGGCCGCCCGAGCCGGGGTGGGCCTCAAGACGGTCTCGCGGGTGGTCAACAGCGAGCCGGGCGTCACGCCCGACACCGAGCGCCGGGTCCAGGAGGCCATCGACGCGCTGGGCTTCCGCCGCAACGACAGCGCCCGCGTGCTGCGCAAGGGCCGCACCGCCTCGATCGGCCTGGTCCTGGAGGATCTGGCGGACCCCTTCTACGGACCGCTGAGCCGCGCGGTGGAGGAGGTGGCCCGCGCGCACGGCGCCCTGCTGATCAACGGTTCGAGCGCCGAGGACCCGGAGCGGGAACAGGAGCTGGTCCTCGCCCTGTGCGCGCGCCGGGTCGACGGGCTGATCGTGATTCCGGCCGCCGACGACCACCGCTACCTGGAGCCGGAGATCAAGGCCGGGATCGCGACGGTCTTCGTGGACCGCCCGGCCGGGCGGATCGAGGCGGACATGGTGCTCTCGGACAGCTTCGGCGGCGCCCGTGAGGGCGTCGCCCATCTGATCGCGCACGGCCACCGCCGGATCGGTTTCATCGGCGACCAGCCGCGCATCCATACCGCGACCGAGCGGCTGCGCGGCTACCACGCCGCGATGGCGGACGCCGGGATAACCGTCGAGGAATCCTGGGTGTCGCTGGGCTCCACGGAGCCGGACCGGGTCCGCGCGGCCGCCGAGAAGATGCTCGGCGGCCCGGAGCCCGTGACGGCCCTCTTCTCGGGCAACAACCGGGTGACGGTGACCGCGGTCCGCGTCCTGGCGGAGCGCGAGCGGCGGGCCGCCCTGGTCGGATTCGACGACATCGAGCTGGCCGACCTGCTCGGCATCACCGTCATCTCCCAGGACGCCGCGGCCGTGGGCCGCACCGCCGCCGAGCACCTCTTCCGGCGTCTCGACGGGGCGGACCACACGCCGGCGCGCGTGGAGCTCCCGACCCGGCTGATCGCGCGGGGTTCGGGCGAGCTGCCGCCGGCCTGAGCGGCGCTTTCTCAGGGCGCGGTGACCGTCAGGGTGCCGCGCCGGGGCGAGGCGAAGGCGTCGAGGTCCGCGCGGGTCAGGCCGGTCAGGCGGGCCACCTCCGCGGTGTCCAGGGCGCCGCAGTCGATACCGCGCAGCAGATAGCCGCTGAGCGCCTTGGCGGTGGCGGGCTCGTCCATGACGTCACCGCCCGCCTTGGCCACGTACGCGGCGAGCCGGGAGGCGGCCTGTTCCAGGCCCTCGCGGTAGAACGTGTAGACGGCCGCGTAACGCGTGGGCAGGTGGCCCGGGTGCATGTCCCAGCCCTGGTAGTAGGCACGGGCCAGGGCGCGCCGCGTGAGGCCGTAGTGCAGCCGCCACGCCTCGTGGACGCGGGGGGTGGGGCCGACGGGCAGGACGTTGGTCGAGCCGTCGCTGACGCGGACGCCGGTGCCCGCGGCGGCCACCTGCATGACGGCCTTGGCGTGGTCGGCCGCCGGGTGGTCGCTCGCCTGGTAGGCGGCGCTGACGCCGACGCACGCGCTGTAGTCGAAGGTTCCGTAGTGCAGACCGGTCGCGCGCCCCTGGGCCGCGTCGATCATCCGGGCCACGGCGGCGGTGCCGTCGGCGGCGAGGATGGACTGGCTGGTCTCGATCTGGATCTCGAAGCCGATGCGTCCGGACGGCAGCCCGTGCGTCTGCTCGAAGGCTTCGAGCAGCTGGACGAAGGCGGTGACCTGCTCGGGGTACGTCACCTTGGGCAGAGTGAGGACGAGCCCTTCGGGCAGGCCGCCCGCCCGGATCAGGCCGGTGAGGAAGACGTCCGTGGTGCGGATGCCGCGGTCGCGCACCGCGGCCTCCATGCACTTCATCCGGATGCCCATGTACGGGGCCGCCGTGCCCCGCGCGTACGCATCCGCGACGAGCCGGGCCGCGCGGGCCGCCGTCTCGTCCTCCTCGGCGTCGGAGCGGGGCCCGTAGCCGTCCTCGAAGTCGATCCGGAGGTCCTCGACCGGCTCGCGCTCCAGCTTGGCGCGCACCCGGTCGTGGACCGGCCCGGCGAGTTCGTCCGGGATGCCGAGGACCGCGGCGAGGGCGGCCGCGTCGGGGGCGTGCTCGTCGAGCGCCTTCAGCGCTTCGTCGCCCCAGGTGCGCAGCGTGCCGGCCGTGAAGGTGTCGCCCGGTACGTAGACCGTGTGGACGGGCTGGCGGGTGCCGGGGTCGCCGGGGTAGCGGCGGGCGAGTTCGGCGTCCACCGCCGTGAGGGAGGCACTGATCCCGTCGCTGACCGCACCGGCGAGGCTCGCCGCCACCTTCTCCTGCTGACCCATGTCCGCACCCTCCACGCTCTACAGTTTCCGCTTCCCGGAATCAACAATCCGTATAGTGAAGTTATAAGGACGGCGGACCGGCGTCAACGGTGACCGGGAACGGCGCGGGGCCGCACGGTGGTTCACCGTGCGGCCCCGGGCCGTCGTTCACGCGCTGTCCTGAGGGTCAGCCCTTGCGGGTGTTGATCTCCTCGGTCAGCTGGGGGACGACGTCGAAGAGGTCGCCGACGACGCCGTAGTCCACGAGGTCGAAGATCGGGGCCTCGGAGTCCTTGTTGACCGCGACGATCGTCTTCGAGGTCTGCATCCCCGCCCGGTGCTGGATCGCGCCGGAGATGCCCGAGGCGATGTACAGCTGCGGCGAGACGGACTTGCCGGTCTGGCCGACCTGGTTGGTGTGCGGGTACCAGCCGGCGTCCACCGCCGCGCGCGAGGCACCTACGGCAGCGCCGAGCGAGTCGGCGAGGGCCTCGATGACCGCGAAGTTCTCCGCGCCGTTGACACCGCGGCCGCCCGAGACCACGATCGCGGCCTCCGTCAGCTCCGGACGCCCCGTCGACTCGCGCGGGGTGCGGGAGAGGACCTTGGTGCCGGTGGCCTGCTCCGAGAAGGAGACCGTGAGGGCCTCGACGGCACCGGCGGCCGGAGCGGCCTCGACCGCGGCGGAGTTCGGCTTGACCGTGATGACCGGAACGCCCTTGGAGACACGGGACTTGGTGGTGAACGAGGCGGCGAACGCGGACTGCGTGGCGACCGGGCCCTGATCGCCGGCTTCCAGGTCGACGGCGTCGGTGATGATGCCGGAGCCGATACGGACCGCGAGGCGGGCCGCGATCTCCTTGGCCTCCGCGGAGGAGGGCAGCAGCACGGCGGCCGGGGACACCGCGTCGTAGGCGGCCTGGAGCGCGTCCACCTTCGGCACGACGAGGTAGTCGGCGAACTCGGGGGCGTCGGCGGTCAGCACCCTGACCGCGCCGTGCTCGGCGAGCGCGGCGGCCGTGTCCGCGGCACCGTTGCCCAGGGCGACGGCGACGGGCTCACCGATGCGGCGGGCGAGCGTCAGCAGCTCCAGGGTGGGCTTGCGGACGGCACCGTCCACGTGGTCGACATAGACGAGAACTTCAGCCATGGGACTTCAATCTCCTGCGTGTGCGAGGTAGGCGGGGATGGTGAGGCAACAGCCGGGGCTCAGATGAACTTCTGGCCCGCAAGGAACCCGGCCAGCTGCTTGCCGCCCTCGCCCTCGTCCTTCACGATCGTGCCCGCGGTGCGGGCCGGACGCTCGGCCGCGGAGTCGACCGCGGTCCAGGAACCCGCCAGACCCACCTCGTCCGCGTCGATACCCAGGTCGTCCAGGTCCAGGGACTTCACCGGCTTCTTCTTCGCCGCCATGATCCCCTTGAACGACGGATACCGGGCCTCACCGGACTGGTCGGTCACCGACACCACCGCCGGCAACGACGCCTCCAGCTCCTCCGACGCACTGTCACCATCACGCCGGCCCCGGACGACACCGCCCTCCACCGACACCTGCGACAGCAACGTCACCTGCGGCACACCCAGCCGCTCCGCCAGCAGCGCCGGAACCACACCCATCGTCCCGTCCGTCGACGCCATCCCCGAGATCACCAGGTCGTAACCCGTCTCCTCGACAGCCTTCGCCAGCACCAGCGACGTACCGATCACATCCGAACCGTGCAGATCGTCGTCCTCGACGTGAACCGCCCTGTCCGCACCCATCGACAACGCCTTGCGCAACGCGTCCTTGGCATCCTCCGGACCCACCGTCAACACGGTGACCTCCGCATCGTCCGCCGCGTCCGCGATCTGCAACGCCTGCTCGACCGCGTACTCGTCCAGCTCCGACAGCAGACCGTCGACATCCTCACGGTCCAACGTCAGGTCATCGGCGAAATGCCGGTCACCGGTCGCGTCGGGCACGTACTTCACACAGACAACGATCCTCAAGCTCACGCCGGCTCTCCTACTGCATCGTCATTTCCGGGCTGCCTTGTTGCACGCAGCATAGGCGCCTGATGGGGCGATTTCCGGTCGGGGCGACCGACGCTCCGACCGTAATATTACTCGCCAGTACACCCAGCGTGTACCCAATGAGCAAGCGCTTTGCACTGTGATCTGCCCAACGCGCGACGCCCGGGAACCAGCCGGGTGCCCTCAGTCTCGCAGAGCCGTGAACGCGCCCCGGTGATAGACCAGCGGCCGGTCACCGCCGCCCACCGGATCTCCCTCGACGACCTGCGCTATCACAATGCGGTGGTCACCCGCCGGAACCCGGGCCACCACCCGGCAGACCAGCCAGGCCAGCACGCCGTCGAGCAGCGGAACGCCTTCCGGGCCGCTGCGCCAAAAGGTGGACGGGCCGAAGCGGTCGGCGCCGCTGCGGGCGAAGGTGGCGGCCAGCTCCCGCTGGTGCTCGCCGAGTATGTGCACGCCGACGTGCTCGGCCTCGGCGATGACCGGCCAGCTGGAGGACGAGGTGCCGACGCCGAAGGAGACGAGGGGCGGCTCGGCGGCCACGGAGCTGAGCGAGGTGGCGGTGAAGCCGACCGGACGGTCGCCGGCCGCGGTGATCACGGCGACTCCCGCGGCATGCCGGCGGAACACCGAGCGCAGGAGATCCGGGGACGCGGTGCGGGGCTCGCCGAGCCCGGGTGATGCCGTCATGGGGAGATCCTTATGCACGTCAGGGATGCGGGGCCGTGGATGTTCAGGCATCCGGACAGCAGGCGCCGGCGGTGCGGACGAGGTCGATGTGCACCCGGCCATGGAGCAGGAGTTCTGACGGCATAGCGTCAGAGTGACGATGCATGGGCGGTGCAGTCAAGGGCGTCCCACGAGGTGGGAGAAGCATCACGGGCCGTCACATCGCCCGCCCGAGCGCGGCGACGACATCGGCGGTGCGCGGCTGCCCGACGGCCCGTCGGACGATGCGGCCGCCGGCGTCGAGGACCAGCACGGTCGGGGTCCGGCTGATGTCCAGGTCGCGTACGAGCGTGAGATGCGCCTCCGCGTCGATCTCCACATGGGCCACCCCTTCGACCATCCCGGCCACCTCGGCGAGGGTGCGACGGGTGGCCCGGCAGGGCTGGCAGAAGGCGGTGGAGAACTGGACGAGAGTGGCCCGCTCCCCCAGTTCCGCGCCGAGTTGGGCCGCGTCCAGCCTGTCCGCATGCGCCTGCCCGTCCACCATGGCCTCCTGTCAGAGTTCTACGCAGAGGGTCAGCGTCTCCGGCCGCCCGGACATTCCCCGGCCGCGCCACGTGACGAGAATCTCGCGCCCCGGGCCCGCCGAGACTGGCCACCGCGTCGCGCATGGGGCACGATCGGGCCAATGCCGAAAACCTACGGCTGCGTAACTTCCGCCGGGAGAACCCTCCACAGGCGCTGAAGAAAGGGTCTTCCCCAGATGGCAGAACTCGTCTATCGACCGGTCATCGGCGCCGCTCGCACGTTTTTCAAGGCGCTCGACCTGAAGATCGACACTCAGGGTTCGGAGCACATCCCGAAGACCGGCGGCGCTGTTCTGGTCAGCAACCACATCAGTTATCTGGACTTCATCTTCACCGGACTCGCGGCACTCCCGCAGAAGCGGCTGGTCCGCTTCATGGCCAAGGAATCCGTTTTCCGGCACAAGGTCTCCGGACCGCTGATGCGCGGCATGAAGCACATTCCCGTGGACCGCGAACAGGGCGAGGACGCGTACGCGCACGCGCTGGCCTCGCTGCGTTCCGGGGAGATCGTCGGAGTGTTCCCCGAGGCGACGATCTCGGAGTCGTTCACGCTGAAGAGCTTCAAGTCGGGCGCGGCGCGCCTGGCGCAGGAGGCGGGGGTTCCGCTGATCCCGATGGCGCTGTGGGGCACGCAGCGGCTGTGGACCAAGGGCCGGCCGCGCAACTTCAAGCGCAACCACATCCCGGTGACCCTGCGGGTGGGCGAGCCCGTGGAGGCCCCCACCGACCAGTACGCGGGCGCCATCACGCGGCGGCTGCGCGAGCGCGTGCAGGAGCTGCTGGAGGCGGCCCAGCGCGCCTATCCGGTGCGCCCGAAGGACGCCAGTGACACCTGGTGGGTGCCCGCCCACCTGGGCGGTACGGCTCCGACGCCGGCCGAGGTGCGCGAGCGCAGCTGACGGCGCGGGTCGCCGAAACGTCACTCCGGGGTGCGGACGACCGTCCGCACCCCGGAGGCGTACTCCGCCGCTACGCGGCCGCCAGCTCCTCCTTGAGCGCGAGGAGGAAGCCGTCGACGTCCTCCTCGGTGGTGTCGAAGGCGCACATCCAGCGCACATCGCCGGCCTGCTCGTCCCAGAAGTAGAAGCGGAAGCGCTTCTGCAGCCGCTCGCTCACCGCGTGCGGCAGCCGCGCGAAGACCGCGTTGGCCTGGACGGGGTAGAGGATCTCCACGCCGCCCACCGCGCGCACGCCCTCGGCGAGCCGCTGGGCCATCGCGTTCGCGTGCCGGGCGTTGCGCAGCCACAGGTCGCCCGCGAGCAGTGCCTCCAGCTGGACGGAGACGAAGCGCATCTTGGAGGCGAGCTGCATCGACAGCTTGCGCAGATGCTTCATCGCGCGGACGGCCTCGGGGTTCAGGACGACGACGGCCTCGCCGAAGATCGCCCCGTTCTTCGTTCCTCCGAAGGAGAGGACGTCAACGCCGACGGTGTTGGTGAACGTGCGCATCGGCACATCCAGGGACGCCGACGCGTTGGCTATGCGGGCCCCGTCGAGGTGGACCTTCATGCCGTGCCCGTGGGCGTGCTCGCAGATGGCGCGGATCTCGTCGGGTGTGTAGACGGTGCCGAGCTCGGTGTTCTGCGTGATCGAGACGACCTGCGGCATGGCGCGGTGCTCGTCGTCCCAGCCGTACGCCTGCCGGTCGATGAGCTCCGGGGTGAGCTTGCCGTCCTCGGTGGGGACGGTCAGCAGTTTGAGGCCGCCGACCCGCTCGGGCGCCCCGCCCTCGTCGACGTTGATGTGGGCGGACTCGGCGCAGATCACGGCGCCCCAGCGGTCGGTCATGGCCTGGAGCGACACCACGTTGGCGCCGGTTCCGTTGAAGACCGGGAAGGCTTCGGCGGTGGGGCCGAAGTGGCTGTGCATCACCCGCTGGAGGTGGCCCGTGTAGTCGTCCTCGCCGTAGGCGATCTGGTGACCGCCGTTGGCGAGGGCCAGTGCCGCGAGGATCTCCGGGTGGGTCCCCGCGTAGTTGTCGCTGGCGAATCCGCGTACCCGCGGGTCGTGGTGGCGACGCGCGTCGGTCTTTACGGTTGCGGGGTCAGCCACAGGCGCTTTCCGTTCACTTCCGGGGCGGGCCGGTCCCAGACGCCGACGATGGCATCGGCCAGTTCCTTGACGTCGGTGAAGCCCGCGAACTTCGCATTCGGGCGCTCGGCGCGCATCGCGTCGTGCACCAGTGCCTTCACGACCAGGATCGCAGCCGCGCTGCGGGGGCCGTCCTCGCCCCCCGCCTTGCGGAAGGCGTCGGCGAGCGCGAGGGTCCACGCCTCGGCCGCGGCCTTGGAGGCGGCGTACGCGGCGTTGCCCGCGGTGGGCTTGCCGGCCCCTGCCGCGCTGGTCAGCAGGTAGCGGCCGCGGTCGCTGCGCGCCAGACCGTCGTAGAAGGCGAGCGAGGTGTGCTGGACCGTGCGGATCAGCAGCTTCTCCAGCAGCGTCCAGTCGGCGGGGTCGGTCTCCGCGAAGCTCGCGCTGCCGCGCCAGCCGCCCACCAGGTGGACGACTCCGTCGATCCGGCCGAACTCCTTCTCGGTCTTGGCCGCCCACTCGCGGGTGGCGGCGAGGTCGAGCAGGTCGACGGTGTCGCCGGTGACGGTGGCCCCGCCGTGGGCGTAGCGGGCCGCGTCGACGGCCTCGGCGAGCCTGGTGGGGTGCGAGTCCGCCGCGACGACGACCGCGCCCGCCTCGGCGAGCCTGAGCAGGGTGGCCCGGCCCGCCGGGCCCGCCGCTCCCGCGACGGCGACCACGGCGCCTTCGAGCGCACCGTTCGCATCGCCCGTGCTAGTTCCGTTCATGGCCTCCGCCTCCTTGTGACCTGTGCTCACGCGGCAGCCTTCCCCGCGTCCGAGGCGGTGATGCCCTTGGTGGAGGCGATCACGTTCTTCAGCTTCTTGGAGAGGGCCTCATAGAACATGCTCAGGGGAAACTCGTCGGGAAGCACGTCGTCCACGAGTTTCCGCGGCGGCTGGGAGAGGTCCAGCGCGTCCGGGCCCTTGGCCCAGCGGGAGCCGGGGTGCGGGGCGAGGTAGGTGGAGACGAGGTCGTACGCCGCGAACCAGTGGACGAGCTTGGGGCGGTCGATGCCGTCCCGGTAGAGCTTCTCGATCTCGGCGCAGAGCTGGTTGGTGACCTGCGGGGCCCGCTCCCAGTCGATCCTGAGCGTGTTGTCGGTCCAGCGCACGACGTCGTGCTTGTGGAGGTAGGCGAAGAGGAGCTGGCCGCCGAGGCCGTCGTAGTTGCGGACGCGCTCGCCGGTGACCGGGAAGCGGAACATCCGGTCGAAGAGCACGGCGTACTGCACGTCGCGGCCGTGGGCGTTGCCCTCGGCCTCCAGCTTCACGGCCTCCTTGAAGGCGGTGAGGTCGCAGCGCAGCTCTTCGAGGCCGTACATCCAGAACGGCTGGCGCTGCTTGATCATGAAGGGGTCGAACGGCAGGTCGCCATGGCTGTGGGTGCGGTCGTGGACCATGTCCCAGAGCACGAAGGCCTGCTCGCAGCGCTGCTGGTCGTCGATCATCGCGCGGATGTCGTCGGGCAGCTCGACGCCGAGGAGATCGACGGAGGCCTCGGTGACACGGCGGAAGCGGGCGGCCTCGCGGTCGCAGAAGATGCCGCCCCAGCTGAAGCGCTCGGGGGCCTCGCGCACGGCGATGGTCTCCGGGAAGAGCACCGCGGAGTTGGTGTCGTAACCGGAGGTGAAGTCCTCGAAGGTGATGCCGCAGAACAGCGGGTTGTCGTAGCGGGTGGCCTCCAGGTCGGCGAGCCACTCGGGCCAGACCATGCGCAGCACGACCGCTTCGAGGTTGCGGTCGGGGTTGCCGTTCTGGGTGTACATGGCGAAGACGACCAGGTGCTGGAGCCCGTCGGCGCGGTCCCTGGCCGGCTGGAAGGCCAGCAGGGAGTCCAGGAAGTCGGGTACGCCGAAGCCGTCGGCGGCCCAGCGGCGCAGGTCGGTGACGAGCGCGCGGTGGTAGGCGGCGTCGTGCGGCAGGAGCGGGGAGAGTTCTTCGACCGCGGCTGTCACCCGGGCGACAGCGGCCTCGGCGAGCGCCTCGGTGGGCGCGCCCTCGGCCTCGAAGTCGATGGAACCGTCCTTCGACTGCCAGGGGCGGATCTCCTCCACGGCATTCTTCAGCGCGGGCCAGGCCGGGTGCTCGACCACCCGCGGTGCGGCAGCTATGCCGCCGGATGCGGCTTCGTGCACAAGAATTTCCGTCATAACACTTCCTCCACGGGAGAACCTCGCGTCTGTCAACCGTATCCATGTGCGACTCTCCAGGACAAGTGGAGCTGTGGAAAATATCCCGTGATTCCCCATGGTCACCGCTGTTTTTCCTGCCGCACGGCGCTTCGACAGCCTCTTCGGTGGGCACACGCCCTGGGGCGGAGAGCCTGCGCCCTTCCGCCGCGAGCCGGGCCCGGGACATTAGGCTGCCGATGCGGCCATGGCGCCGCGCCGTGCGGTATCAGCAGCGCGCGGGAAGCAAGCGTCGACGGAAGTGAGCGTGCCTTGTCTTTTCTCACCATCGGTCATCGCGGGGTGGCGGGGGTCGAGCCGGAGAACACTCTGCGCTCGTTCGTGCACGCCGAGCAGGCCGGCATGGACCTGATCGAGCTGGACCTTCATCTGAGCAAGGACGGCGCGCTGGCCGTCATGCACGACGCCGAGGTGGACCGGACGACCGACGGCTCGGGCCCCATCGCGGAGAAGACCCTTGCCGAGCTGCGCGCGCTGGACGCGGGTCAGGGTGAACGCGTCCCGGTCTTCGAGGAGGTCCTGGACGCCGTGCGCTCCCCGATCCAGGCGGAGATCAAGGACGTGGCCGCCGCGCGCACGCTGGCCGGGGTCATGCGGGAACGTGATCTGGTCGCCCGCGTCGAGGTGATCTCGTTCCACGACGAGGCGATCGCCGAGATCGCGCAGCTGGTTCCGGGGGTGCGGACAGCCCTGGTGGCCAGCAGGTGGGGCGGCGACCTGGTGGACCGTGCGAAGGCGGTGGGGGCCACCCGGCTGGTGCTGAACATCCGGCGCATCACCCTGGAGCTGGTGGAGAAGGCTCACGCCGAGGGGCTGACGGTGGTGGGCTGGACGGTCAATACGCAGGACCAGTTGCGGCTGGCCCGCGGGCTCGGGCTCGACGGCGTGACCACCGACCACCCCGAGATCCGCCGCGCGGGCCGCTTCACCGCGTAGGCAGCGGGCCGCTTCACCGCGTAGGCACGCGTCAGACCTCCCGCGGCAGCTCCTTGATGAGCAGCTCGAAAACGAGGTCGTCGCGCTGGGGGATGCCGAAGCGCTCGTTGCCGTAGGGGAACGGAGTCAGCTCGCCCGTGCGGCGGTAGCCGCGGCGCTCGTACCAGGCGATGAGCTCCTCGCGTACGGAGATCACCGTCATGTGCATCTCCCGCACGCCCCAGGTCTCCCGGACGGTGCGCTCGGCCTCGGCGATGATCACCTTGCCGAGGCCGGCGCCCTGGAGCGCGGGACGGACCGCGAACATACCGAAGTAGGCGGCCTCGCCCCGGTGTTCGAGCTGACAGCAGGCGATCAGAGCGCCGTCGCGCTCCACCACGAGGAGCCGGCTGCCGGAGCCGCCCACCACCTCGCGCACCCCCTGCGGGTCGGTGCGCCGGCCCTGGAGGATGTCCGCCTCGGTGGTCCATCCGGCGCGGCTGCTGTCGCCCCGGTACGCCGACTCGATCAGCTCCACGAGCGCGGTGACGTCCGCGTCCGTCGCGTCGCGGAAGGTCAGCTCTCCCGATTCCCGGGGCGGTGCGGTGTCCATGGCGGGGGCTTCTCCGGTTTCTCTGCAAGGGCGGTGCCGCAGAAGCGTAACGCCCGGGGCCATATCCGTCCCCGGGCGGTTTCACGGGGCTCACCACGGCGGTGCGAGGGGCGCGGGCACCATGCGTATCGCGAGAACACCTCCGGCGCGCGCTCCCCCGCACTCCCGTGAGCCGCATACGGGCCGCCGTCCCCGGGCATCCTCTGGTCGACGGCATGTCGATTCGCTCGGGGGGAGGGCGCTGTGCACGGACCGGCGGTGTCCGGATGGCTGCTGATGACATTGTGCGCGGTGACGGGCGCGTACTGCCTGCTGCGGACCCGGGCGGGCAGTGCGGAGGACCGCAGAACCGCGCGGGCGGAGGCGCTGATGGGCTTCGGCATGGCCGCGATGGCGATTCCGGCCGCCGCGGTCGCCCCGCCCGCCTGGGGATGGAGCGTGTACGCGGTGCTGTTCGGGGTGGCGGCCCTGCGTGCCCTGTGGTTCTCCCGGCGCGACGGCCACCACCTGCACCATCTGGTCGGCTCATCGGCGATGGTCTACATGGCCGTCGTGATGGCCGGGGCCGGCGGCTCGGGCCACGGCGCGCACACGATGGGCTCGCACGGCATGGCCGCCGCGGGTGGCATACCCGTGCTGACCGGGCTGCTCCTCGTCTACTACGCCGTGTACGTGCTGCGCTCGGGCGCCCGGCTCATACCGATGGCCACCGCGGCCTCCGTGGGCGCGGGCGGCGGGCCGGCGCCCGCGTGGGGGGTGGCGCCCGAGCTCGCACCGGCCTGCCGGCTGACCATGGGCATAGCCATGTTCGCGATGCTGCTCACTCTGTGAGACGGCGGGCGGGAGCAATCGTGGCGTGCGTCACTTGGCGCGCGCAGCCGTACCCGTGTGTGGCGCGGCCCTCATAGGCTGACGCCATGTGGGTCTCCCTAGCGCTGCTGCTGCTCGGTGCACTGGCCGCCGTCGTGACTCCGCGACTGATGGCGCGGGCCGAGTGGCCCGAGCGCGAGCCCGTGGTGGCGTTGTGGGTCTGGCAGTGCGTGGTGGCCGGGGTGCTGCTGTCGTTCGGCCTGTCCATGACGTTCAGCGCCGCCGCGGCGTGGCAGGCGGTGCGCGGCCATGTCTTCGCGCCCGCGCCGCACGGCGTCGTCGAGGCGTACGCGCTCGCGGACGACGGGCCGTGGTCGGCGGTGATGGCGGTGCTGCTGGCCTTCGGCGGGGTGTGGACGGCGGCCATGCTGGCCCGGGAGATCCACCGGGCGCACCTGCGGCGCAGGCAGCGGCGGGCCGAACTCCTGGTGCGCGCCCCTCTGATGCCCGGCGAGGAGCCGGGGAGCGGACGTCTCGTGGTCCTTGAGGGCGAGCGCCCGGACGCCTGGTGGCTGCCGGGGGCCGCGCCCCAGCTGGTCATCACCACGGCCGCGCTCGGGCGCCTGAAAGGGCGGCAGCTCGACGCGGTCCTGGCCCATGAGCAGGGCCACGCGCAGGCACGGCACGACTGGCTGCTCAACTGCTCGGAGGCGCTGGCCTCGGGCTTCCCGCAGGTCCCGGTGTTCGCGGCGTTCCGAGGCGAGATGCACCGGCTGGTCGAGCTGGCGGCCGACGATGTGGCCTCGCGGCGCTTCGGCCGGCTGACGATCGCCCTCGCCCTGGTCGAACTCAACGAGGACCGGGGTGTGTTCGGCCCCTGCCCGGCCGGGGACGCGGAGCTGCCGCTGCGGGTGAACCGGCTGCTGGCCCCGGCGGGCCGGCTCACGGCCGCCCGCCGGCTGCGGCTGACCGCCGCGGCGGCCTTCGTACCCGTGGTGCCGCTGCTGGTCGCGTTCGTGCCGGGGCTCAGCGCGCTGGGGTGAGCGGGGGCCGGTGAGCGGGGCCGTTGGGTGTCCGGCGAGCCGGGTGTGATCCCCGACGGGCCGGGCCGAACCGTGTGCCGTCCAGCGTGCTGGGATGGACTCGGGTGGCGGGCTCGGCGAGGATCGTGCCATGCATGTGTCGCCGCGCTCCCTCGTGGACCGCGCCCGCGCCTCTTCGCCGGTCGCCCGCGCGGGGGCCGTCTGCACGGTGCTCGCCGGGGCGCTGACGGCCCTGGTCGTGGCCCGGTGGCAGCCGCTCATGGACCTGGACCGCTCGGTCGCCCGGTCGCTGCACCGGCGGGCGGTGGCCGAGCCCGGCCTCGTCCATGTCAACCGGCTGTTGACGGACTGGCTGTGGGACCCGTGGACGATGCGCGCCCTGGTCGCGGTCGCGGTGGTGACCCTGTGGTGGCGCGGTGCCCGGCCGCTCGCGGTCTGGGTCGCGGCCACGACCGTGCTCTCCTCGCTCCTCCAGCAGGGCGTCAAGGCCGCGGTCGGCCGGGACCGCCCCCGGTGGCCGGACCCGGTGGACTCCGCCACGTACGCCGCCTACCCCTCCGGGCACGCGATGACGGCGACGGTGAGCTGCGGTCTCCTGCTGTGGCTGCTGCACCGGTCCGGGGTCCGGGGCCCGCTGTGGCGGGCGGCCGTGGGAGCGGCGGCCGTCTCGGTGGCCGGGGTCGGTCTCACCCGGGTGTATCTGGGGGTGCACTGGCCGTCCGACGTGCTGGGCGGGTGGCTTCTGGGAGCGGCGCTGGTGGCCCTCGCGGTCCGCGGCTTCGAGCGGTACGCCGCCCGTTCCGGCCCCGGCCGGGTGGCCTGAACAGGGCCTCTTGCCCGCCTCCACCCCGTGGGCGAGGATCGGTGCCATGCCGATCAAGGGTGTGCTCTTCGACTTCTCCGGGACGCTGTTCCGGATCGAATCCGTCCGTTCCTGGCTCGCCGGGGCCCTCGCCGAGCGGGGGGTACGCGTGACCGATGCGGACTTCGAGCGGTACGCGACGGAGCTGGAGGCGGCCGGCGCGCTGCCCGGCGGCCCCAGTCCGCGGCGGATGCCCGAGGAGCTGGCGGAAGGCTGGGCGCACCGCGACGAGAACGCGGAGCTGCACCGCGCGGTGTACACCGGTCTGGCCCGCCAGGTCGCCCTGCCCGACCCGGGGCTGTACGACGTCCTGTACGAACGCCATCTGTCGCCGGACGCCTGGCGCCCCTACCCGGACGCGGCACAGGTGCTGGAGGGGCTGCGTGAGGCCGGGGCCGGGATCGGGGTCGTCAGCAACATCGGCTGGGACCTGCGGCCGGTGTTCCGGGCGCACGGCCTGGACCCGTACGTGGACGCGTACGTCCTCTCCTTCGAGCACGGCGTCCAGAAGCCGGACGCGCGCCTCTTTCACACGGCCTGCACACTTCTGGGACAGCATCCGACGGATGTGGTGATGGTCGGCGACGACCGGGTGGCGGACGGTGGGGCCGCCGCACTGGGCTGCGAGGTGCGGTTCGTGCAGCATGCACCGGTCGACGAGCGGCCCGACGGGCTGCGGGAGCTCGGACTGACCGCGATGGTTGCCTGACAGAGATGTGAGAGATGTCCCTGACGCGCAATGGGTCGGATTGTCACATCGGGGCCGTAGCCTGGTAGGTATGTCCCCGACTTCGTGCCCGTCCAGCTCCGTACGCTCAGCCGCAGTGGTGAATGAAGACATTCGCGACCTGTGGCGGCGCTCGGGCGGCCACCTGTCCCCGGAGGACGAGGAGCAGTACCAGCGTCTGCTGGTCGAGTGGGCCGCCGCCACCAAGGGCAATTCCAGGTCCGCCGCCTGAGGCGCGCGCCGGTTCCGGCGATCCCCTGCGTCGCCGGAACCGGGGCACGGCACTCCGGCCGGTACGGCCGCGCATGGGCCCCGAAGGGCGCCTGCGGGCGGTGGCGGGCCGGGCGGGGCTACAGCATGTCCCGTCGTGGCTGATCGGTCAATGAATTACCGGGCTCCGCCCGTGCGGAGCCCGGGGCGGGATGCGGGCGCGCCCGGTCAGCTCCCGCCGAGGCGGCCGGCCTGGAGCTCCGCCGCTTCGAGGATGCCGGTGAGCAGACCGGGGAACAGCGCCTCCAGGTCGTCGCGCCTGAGCCCGTTCATCTTGGCGGTGCCCCGGTAGGTCTGCCGGACGATGCCGCTCTCGCGGAGCACCCGGAAGTGGTGCGTGGTGGTGGACTTGGTGACCGGCAGGTCGAAACAGGAGCAGGTGAGCTCGCCCTCGGCCGCCGCGAGTTCCCGGACGACGCACAGCCGTACCGGGTCCGAGAGGGCGTGCAGGACCGCTTCGAGCCTGATCTCCTGGCGCGCGGGGTGGGCCAGGGTGCGCGCGCCCGCCGCCGGGGCCATGGTGCTGGCAGAGGTCACGGTGGCTCTCCGTCTCGTCGCTCCGTCCGGGACTCCCATAATACGAGGCTCATCGTAATTTGATGTAGAGGACGGAATCTGTCCTAAAGGCTGCCTAGCGTGGCATGGGTGGCCGGGCAGCGGGTCCGGTGCCGAGCGGAAGGCGCAGCAGGATGACGAGCACGGCCGACACCCCGGAGAACGCCCGGACCTTCGCGTGTGCCGAAAACCTCGAAGCGTGGCTGGAGGAGCATCATGCCGACCGGCCGGGCCTCTGGCTGAAGGTCGCCAAGCGGAATTCGGGCGTGGCGTCGGTGACGGCCGACGAGTACACCGACGCCGTCCTCTGCTTCGGCTGGATCACCGGGCAGCGCAAGTCCTGCGACGAGGTGTACTACCTCCAGCGGATCACGCCCCGCCGTCCGCGCAGCGTCTGGTCGCTGGTCAACGTGGAGAAGGTGGAGGCGCTCGTCGAGGCGGGGCGGATGCGCGCGCCGGGCCTCGCGGAGGTCGAGGCGGCGCGCGCGGACGGGCGGTGGGAGGCCGCGTACCCCTCGCAGAGCCTGGCCACCGTTCCCGCCGATCTCGCCGCCGCGCTGGCGGCGGACGAGGCGGCGGGGGACTTCTTCGGGCGGCTCGGCAGGTCCGACCGCTATCTGGTGCTGCTGCGCCTCATGACGGCGTCCACGCCCGAGGTCAGGCAGGCGCGGCTGCGCAGGGCGGTGGCCGCCATGGCCGAGGGCCGCAAGGTCACCTGACGGGCCCGGCCCACCTCATCCGGGCAGGTCCCGCAGGTGCGGGAAGCGGAACTCGGTGCGGCTGCGGAAGGTCTCGTCCGGGCGCAGGACCGTGCCGGGGTGGTCCGGGCGGTTGGGCGAGTCGGGCAGGTGCTGGGTCTCCAGGCAGACGGCGCTGTGCCGGTCGTGGCGGCCGCCGTCGGCGGTGGCCAGGGTGCCGTCCAGCTGGTTGGCGGTGTAGACCTGGATGCCGGGTTCGGTGGTCCACACCTCCATGACCCGTCCGGCGCCGGGTGCGGCGAGGCGGGCCGCGCGGCGCGGTCCGGCGGGCGTGTCCGGGCCGTTGAGGACCCAGCAGTGGTCGAAGCCGCCGGCCCGGCGCAGCTGCTCGTGCGGGAGCGCGAGGCGTTCCGCGAGGGTCCGCGGTGCGGTCAGGTCGAACGGGGTGCCCCGGACGGGTGCGGCCGGAGCCTCGGGGATGCCGTCCTCGTCGACCGGCAGGTAGCGTTCCGCGTCCACCTGGAGGGTGTGGCCGAGGATGTCGCCCTCGCCCGCGAGGTCGAAGTAGGCGTGGTTGGTGAGGTTGACGACGGTGGCGCGGTCGGTGGTCGCCTCGTAGTCGAGCGCGAGGGTGCCGGCCGTGTCGAGGGTGTACGTCACGGTGACGTCCAGCGCGCCGGGGAACCCCATGTCGCCGTCGGGGCTGTGCAGGGTGAGCCGTACGGTGGCTGCCTCGTCGGTGGCGTCGGCCGCGGCCTCCCAGACGCGGGTGTGGAATCCGTCGGGGCCGCCGTGCAGGGCGTGGCCCCGGTCGGTGGCGGGGACCTGGTACTCCGTGCCGTCGAGGGTGAACCTGCCGTGCGCGATGCGGTTGGCGTAGCGCCCGACGAGCGCGCCGAAGAAGGGGTTCTTGCCCGTGTAGTCGTCCAGGGACGGCAGCGAGCGCACGACCGACGCGGGGTCACCGGTGGTGTCGGGCACGGTGAGACGGTGCAGGATGCCGCCGTAGGTAAGGATCTCGGCCCGGACTCCGGTGCCGGAGTCGAGCGTCAGGACGTCGACGTCCGTGGGCCCATGGGCGCCGAACGGTTTGCGGTTCACGGTGGGGCGAGGCATCAAGGATCCTTGGGGCGATCGGACGGCCGAAGCGGCTGGACGGGCGGACCGGGGACGTATGCGCCGGACTCCCCAGGGGTGGCGGGCAGTCCGGGCGGTGTCTACGGCGCGGCCCGGCCGGCGGCGGGCCGGGGAACGGTGGATTCGCGGATGACGAGCCGGTAGCCGGGCCGGGGCCGCCGGGGTTCGCTGACCTGGTCGCCGGAGAGCCGCTCGACCAGGCTGTCGACGGCGAGCCGGGCGATGGCCTCCTTGTCGGGCGCCACGGTGGTCAGCGTCGTGGCCCCGTAGAGGCTCTCCTCGATGTCGTCGAAACCGACGACCGCGACATCCTCGGGGATGCGCAGGCCGCGCTCGGTGAGGGTGCGCATCGCGCCGATGGCGATGAGGTCGTTGTACGCGAACACGGCGTCGGGCCGCTCGCCCCGGTCCAGGAGCGCGGCCATGGCGGAGGCGCCGTCCTCGCGGCCGTATCCGTCGGTGACGACGACCAGCGACTCGTCCGGCTCGACGCCGGCGGCGGCCAGCTCCTCGCGCCAGCCGCGCAGCCGCAGATGGGCGGGCTGGCGTTCGCGTCCTGTGCGGGAGCCGAGGAAGGCGATCCGGCGGTGGCCGAGGCCCAAGAGGTGGCGTACGGCCTCGCGCGCCGCCGCGACGTTGTCGATCGCGATGTGGTCGTACGGGGCCTCGTACTCGCGCTCGCCGAGCAGGACGAGGGGCGCGGTGTCGGCGCGCGCCATCAGGTCCTCGGTCTCCAGGTGGATCGGGCTGAGGATGAGCCCGTCGATGACATGGGACCGGAAGCCCTGACTGACCAGCAGTTCCTTCTCGCGCAGTCCGCCGGTGTGGTCGACCAGCACGGTGTAGTCGTGCCGGGCGGCCGCATCGACGACGGCGCCGGCCAGCTCCGCGAAGTAGGGGTTGCCGAACTCGGGGACGGCGAGCGCGATGATCCCGGTGCGGCCCTTGCGCAGATGGCGGGCGGTGAGGTTCGGCCGGTAGCCGAGCTCGTCGATGGCCTGCTGCACTCTGGCCCGCATCTTCGGTGTGACGTGCTGATAGTTGTTCACCACGTTGGACACGGTCTTGATGGACACGCCCGCCCGTTGCGCAACGTCCTTGAGGCTGACGCCCACGGCACTCCCTGAATCGACTTGTCGCGCGGTGTCGCGCGGTGGCCCGGCTGTGCCGGTTCGGCTCGATCGGCTCGAACGGTGCCGGGGCCGCGGCGGCGGCCCCGGCACCGGTTCAGGTGGTTCTGCGGCCGCGCGCCAGATAGCGCTGGGCCACGACGACAACGATAAGGAACCCGCCACTGACGACCGACTGGTACGAGGAGTTCAGTGTGCCGATCTGGTTGATCAGGTTCTGGATGACCTGGAGCAGCAGGACGCCCCAGAGCGTTCCGCTGATCGATCCGGCGCCGCCGATGAGGAGGGTGCCGCCGATCACGACGGCGGAGATCGCGTCGAGTTCCATGCCCACGCCGAGGATGGTGACCCCGGAGGAGAGCCGGGCGGCGTTGAGCGCGCCGGCGAGCCCGGCCAGCAGTCCGCTGAGCGTGTAGACGAGCATCTTGGTCCGCGCGACGGGCAGCCCCATCAGCGTGGCCGCGTCGCTGCTGCCGCCGACGGCGAAGATCGTCTGCCCGAACGAGGTGCGTTGCAGGAGGAGTCCGCCGGCGCCGAAGAGGGCGAGGGCGACCAGGATCGGGTAGCCGAAGCCCCAGACGCTGCCCTGGCCCAGCTCGGCGAAGGCCGAGTCCTTGGGGACCAGGTAGGTGGTGGCGCCCTCGTCGGTGATCGCGAGGAGCAGGCCGCGCGCCCCGAGCAGGGTGGCGAGGGTGACGATGAAGGGCGCCATTCCGGCGCGTGCCACCAGGAATCCGTTGAGCAGGCCGATCGCACCGCACACCACGAGTGGCGTCAACAGGGCGGGCAGGAAGCCCCATTGGGAGGCCCAGGCGGCGAGCACCCCGCCGAGCGCGAAGACGGAACCGACGGAGAGGTCGATGCCCCCGGTGATGATGACCATGGTCATCCCGAGCGCGACCACGGCCAGGAACGAGGCCTGGACGGTCACTCCGCGGGCGTTGTCCAGGGTGTGGAAGGACGGGTAGATGAAGGACGCGACGATCACGACGGTGAGCAGGACGACCAGCACGCCCTGGCGTTGCAGGAGTTCGGCGATCCGCCGGCCGGTCAGGGACCGCGTTGCGGCCTTGGTGGCGGGCTTGCCGCCGCCCGTCGCGGGGGTCTTGCGCGGTGCCGGTGCGGAGGCCACCGGGGCAGGTGAGGTTTCGTTCATCGGGACCGACGCTCCCGGGCGACGTAGACGGCGGCGATGATGATGGCCGCCTGGGCGATCTGTGCGGTGGAGTCGGGCAGGTCGTGCTTGATGAGGGTGGCGCGCAGCAGCTGCATCAGCAGGGCGCCGGCGACGGTGCCGAGGACGCGGATGGAGCCGCCGTTGAGCGGGGTGCCGCCCACCACGACCGCCGTGATGGCGGAGAGTTCCATGAGCGTGCCGAGCGAGGAGGGGTCGCTGGCGGTGAGCCTGGCGGTGGCCAGGATGCCCGCGAGGGCGGCCAGCACTCCGCAGAGCATGTACACACCGATGAGCACCCGTCGTACGGGGAGACCCGCCAGGGCGGCGGCGGACCGGTTGCCGCCGATGGCGACGACCTGGCGGCCGAAGGTGGTGCGGGTGACGAGGAAGGCCACGGCGCCGGCGAGGACGCCGGCGATGAGGACGACCAGCGGGATACCGAGGAAGGAGCCGGTGCCCAGGGACAGCAGGTCGGGGTTGACGATCTGCTTGAGCTGGCTGTCCGCCATGACCAGGGCGAGGCCGCGGCCGCCGACGAACAGGGCGAGGGTGGCGACGATGGGCTGGAGGCCGACGAGTGAGACCAGGGTGCCGTTGACCGCTCCGACCAGGGCGCCGGCCAGCAGCGCCATGACGAGGGCGGGCACCAGTCCGTAGCCGAGGTAGAGCGGCAGCAGCGCGGCGGCCAGGGCCATGGTCGAGCCGACGGAGAGGTCGACGCCCTCGGTGCCGATGACGAGCGCCATGCCGAGGGCGACGATGACGATGGGGGCGACCTGGACGAGCTGGGTGCGGAGGTTGTCCACGGTCATGAAGTGCTCGGTGAACAGCGCGTTGAAGAGCAGGACGACCGCGACGGCGAGGTAGACGCCGTACTCCTGGTACCAGGCGGGGTCGCGCAGCCGGGCGAGCGGCCGGGCTGCGGGGGTGGAGACTGCGGCCTGGGTCATCGGGGGTCCTCCTTGGCGGCCGGCGCCTTGTCCTCGGGTGCCGGAGAGTGGTCGGCGAGCACTTCGAGCAGATGGCTCTCGGCCACCTCGTCGCCCGCCAGTTCGCCCGCGACCGCGCCGCCGCGCAGGACGACGATGCGGTCGGCGCCCTCGATCAGTTCCTCGATGTCGGAGGAGATGAGCAGGACGGCGAGGCCCTCGCGGGCGAGGTCGTCGATGAGGCTCTGGACCTCCGCCTTGGCGCCGACGTCGATGCCGCGGGTGGGTTCGTCCAGCAGCAGGACCTTGGGTTCCAGGCAGAGCCAGCGGGCCAGCAGGACCTTCTGCTGGTTGCCGCCGGAGAGTTCGCCGACCTTCTGCTCGGGGCTCGCCGCCTTGATCCGGAGGCGCTTCATGAAGATGTCGACGATGCGGTCCTGCTTGGCGCGGGAGACGATGCCGGCGCGGGAGAGGCGGGGCATCGCGGCCAGCACGATGTTCTCGCGGACCGAAAGGCCCGGGACGATGCCCTCGGCCTTGCGGTCCTCGGGCAGCAGGCTGATGCCGGAGCGGATGGCGGCCGCGGAGGTGAGCCGGCGCAGGGTGCGTCCGCCGATGCTCACCTCGCCGGAGTCCAGGCCCAGCGCGCCGGAGAGGGCCTTCGCGGTCTCGCTGCGCCCGGAGCCGAGGAGCCCGCCGAGGCCGAGGACCTCGCCCGCGTACAACTCCAGTGATATGTCGTGCAGTTGGTGGTCGCGGGAGAGGCCGGTCGCGGTGAGCACGGGGGTGCGCGCCACCTCGTGGCCCTCGGAGTCGAAGTGGGTGAGCCCCTCGCGGCGGACCTCTGCCATATCGCGCCCGAGCATCATCGAGACGAGTTGCATCCGGTCCAGGTCGGCGAGGTCGCCGGTGTGGATGTGGTGGCCGTCGCGCAGGACGGTGACCCGGTCGCAGATCCGGTAGAGCTCGTCCATGCGGTGGCTGACGTAGAGCACGGCGATGCCGCGTCCGCGCAGGTCCTCGATGACCCGGAAGAGGGTCTCGACCTCGCGCGGCTCCAGCGAGGAGGTGGGTTCGTCCATGATGACGACCTGGGCGTTGACGGAGACGGCGCGGGCCAGCGCGACCATCTGCTGGGTGCCGATGCCCAGCGTGTGCAGCGGCCGCCTGGGGTCGACGCGGACGCCGAAGCCGTCGAGGAGTCCGGTGGTCTCGCGGTGCATCCGGGCGAAGTCGATCAGGCCGAGCCGGTTCCTGGGCTCGCGGCCGAGGAAGATGTTGCGCGCCACGCTCATCAGCGGGACGAGGTTCACCTCCTGGTAGATCGTGGAGATCCCGGCCTGCTGGGCCTCGAACGGCCGGGCGAAGGCGATCTGTTCGCCGGCCAGCCGCAGTTCTCCCTCGTCGGGCCGGTAGACGCCGGTCAGCACCTTGATGAGGGTGGACTTCCCGGCTCCGTTCTCCCCCACCAGGGCGTGGGTCTCGCCGGCGCGCAGGGAGAAGGAGACGCCGTCGAGGGCGACGACGCCCGGGAACCGCTTGCTCACCGAGCGGGCCTCCAGGACGGCGGGCGCCGGGTCGGCCTCCTTCACAAGGGCGGCGGCGGGCGGGGTGGTCCCCCGCACGCCGGCGGCCGGCTCCGGCGGCTGCGGTACTGCTTCGGGTGGTGCCATGGCTGGTCTTGGCCTTCCGCTCTTCCAAGGGTGTGGGCCCGGTCGCCGCCGTGACGGGTGGGAGCGTCACGGCGGCGGTGGGGCCGACGGGGCCGGGTGCGCGGCCCGCGGGCCGGCGCCCGGTGGTGCCGGGGCGTGTCCGGGACACGCCCTTACGGACAGGTGGGGCCGGGTCGGATCAGAACGCGCCGCCGAGCGATTCCTTGGCGTTCGCCTCGTTGTAGGCGCGGTCGGTGATGATGACGTTCTCCGGGATCTCCTCGCCGCCGTAGAACTTCTGGGCGGTCGCGAAGGCCAGCGGACCGAAGCGCGGGTTGGACTCGATGACGGCGTTGTAGTCGCCGTTGACGATGGCCTGGACGGCGTTGCGGGTGCCGTCGACGGAGACGACCTTGACGTCCTTGCCGGGCTTCTTGCCCGCGGCCTTCAGCGCGGTGACGGCGCCGAGGCCCATCTCGTCGTTCTCCGCGTAGACGGCGGTGATGTCGGGCTTGGACTGGATGAGCTGTTCCATCACCTGCTGGCCCTTGTCACGGGCGAACTCACCGGTCTGCTGGGCGACGATCTCCATGTCGGGGGCCTTGGCCTTGAGCTGGTCGACGAAGCCCTTGGTGCGGTCGGTGGTGACGTTGTTGCCCGACGAGCCGAGGAGGATGGCGACCTTGCCCTTGCCTCCGGTGGACTCGATCATCGCGTCCGCCGCGCGCTTGCCCTGCTCCACGAAGTCGGAGCCCAGGAAGGCCACGTAGTCCTTGCAGGCGGTGGAGTTGAGCTTGCGGTCGATGGTGAGGACCGGGACCTTCTTGGCGGCGGCGGCCTTCAGCGCCGGCTCCAGGCCGTCCGAGTTGAGCGGGGCGACGATGAGGAACTGCGCGCCCTGGGACAGCATGTCCTGGATGTCGCTGATCTGCTTGGACAGCTGCGACTGAGCGTTGGTGGTGAGCAGCTTCTTGACGCCGATCTTCTTGGCCTCGTCCTTGATGGACTGGGTCTCGGCGATACGGAAGGGGTTGGCCTCCTTCTCCGACTGGGAGAAGCCGACCACCGCGTTCTTCAGGTCGAGCTTCGGTGCCCCGTACGCCTCCAGCGAGCAGCCGGAACCGGACGAGGACTCGGGGGTCTTGGCCGCCTGGGCGCCCTGGCTGCTGTCCGCGTTCGCGGAGTCCGAGGACTCCGACTTGGAGCAGCCGGAGGCGGCCAGCGTGGCGGTGGCGGCGAGGAGGCAGGCCACGGCGAGGGTACGGGATCGGCGCTGGATCATCATGCGCGGGAGCTCCTTGGCGGGATGACGGCACGCCGAGGGGCGTGCGGTCGGTCATGGCTGGACGATGCATCGGCCGCTGCACGGCGGCTGATGTCACTGCACTCACGGCCCCGCTAGGAGACGGCCCCTAGCTGCACAAACTGTGGTCGTGAGAGCCTGCGCGGCCTCTCGGCGGCTCGGTTTACAACGTTATATAGGCGGCGCGGCACGGGCGGCAAGAGCGTTGTCGATGCGTTTCCAAAATGTGTCGGAGCCGCCCGTCCCGCCCGGACCGCCCCGGCCCACGGGATACTGCCGGGCCCCTGGACAGCCGCTCGGCGGCGTGCTGTCATACCGCCGGAACCCCATTTTCCAACGTTGCATAGAAAGTGCCGCCCCGCCCTCCCCGGATCGCGACGGCGCTCTTCGTCGTGCGCGCAGCCGGTCCGGACCGCTGCGCCGTGGCGGCCCCCCTTGTCTGATGCGCCTTTCTTGAGCCGGAGCCCCATGCCCGGCAGAGCAGGAGCCCTCCCCCATGCCCCTGAACCGCAGACAACTCATGACCGGCGCCCTCGCCACCGTCGCCGCCACCACGGCGGCCGGCCGCTGGTCGTCCACCGCGACGGCCGCCGGACACCGGGTGGACCCGGCCCGCGGCGGCCACTACTCCCCCAACGCCGCTCCCCTGCACCCGACCGCCTTCCTGCGGCTCCCGCCCGGCCGGGTCACCGCGCGGGGCTGGCTCGCCGGACAGCTGAAACTCCAGCTCGACGGGTTGTGCGGCCGCTACGAGGAGTTCTCGCACTTCCTGGACTTCACGGCCACCGGCTGGGTCCGCCCGGACCTCGGCGGCTGGGAGGAGGTGCCGTACTGGCTGCGCGGCTACACCGACCTGGCGATCGTCACGGGCGACGCGACGGCCCTGGCGGCGGTGCGCCGCTGGTTCGACGCGATCCTCGCCACCCAGCAGTCCGACGGGTTCTTCGGCCCGAAAGCACTGCGCACGTCGCTGAACGGCGGCCCGGACTTCTGGCCGTTCCTGCCGCTGGTGCAGGCCCTGCGCTCCTGGCAGGAGTACTCAGGCGACAACCGGATCATCCCCTTCCTGAGCCGGTTCTTCCGCTACATGAACGCCCAGGGCCCCGGCGCCTTCGACACCAGCTGGATCGCGCTGCGCTGGGGCGATGGTCTCGACAGCGTGTTCTGGCTGTTCAACCGGACCGGTGACACCTTCCTGCTGGACCTCGCGGACAAGATCCACGCGTACGGTGCCGACTGGGGCGACAACCTGGTCGACGCGCACAACGTGAACATCGCGCAGGGCTTCCGCGAGCCGGCCCAGTACGCGCTGCGCAGCGGTTCGGCCCAGGGCACCCGGGACACGTACGGGACGTACGGCAGGGCCATGGACCAGTACGGCCAGTTCCCCGGCGGCGGCTTCGCCGGGGACGAGAACGCGCGCCCCGGGCACGGCGACCCCCGGCAGGGCTTCGAGACCTGCGGCATCGTCGAGTTCATGGCCAGCCACCAGCTGCTGACCCGGATCACCGGCGACCCGCTGTGGGCCGACCGCTGCGAGGAGCTGGCGTTCAACTCGCTGCCCGCCTCGCTGGACCCCTCGGGCAAGGCGGTCCACTACATCACGAGCGCCAACGGCGTCGACCTGGACGACGTGCCCAAGTCCCGGCGCCAGTTCCAGAACGGTTTCGCCATGCAGGCGTTCCTGCCCGGCGTCGACCAGTACCGCTGCTGCCCGCACAACTACGGCATGGGCTGGCCGTACTTCACCGGGGAGCTGTGGCTCGCCACCCCCGACGGGGGTCTCGCCGCCGCGATGTACGCCGCCTGCGAGGTGACCGCGAAGGTGGCCGACGGCACCGAGGTCACGTTCACCGAGGAGACCGGCTACCCCTTCACCGAGACGGTCACCCTGACCCTGAAGGCGCCGAAGCCGCTGGGCTTCCCGCTGGTGCTGCGCGTACCCGCCTGGTGCGAGGCCCCCGAGATCGCGGTGAACGGACAGGGTGTGGACGCTCCGGCGGGCCCGGCCTTCACCCGGATCGACCGCACCTGGGCGGACGGGGACCGGGTCACCCTGCGCTTCCCGCAGCGGACCACCGTCCGCACCTGGGAACACAACCGCGGCTCCGTCAGCGTGGACCGGGGCCCGCTCACGTACTCCCTGCGCATCGGCGAGAGGTACGAGCGCATCGGCGGCACCGACCGGTTCCCTCAGTACGCGGTCCACGCCACCGGGCCGTGGAACTACGGGCTCGTCCTGGACGCGGAGGATCCGGCCGCCTCCCTGCGCCCCCGCACGGTCCGGCGCCTCGGGGACGACAACCCCTTCACGCTCGACGGCACCCCCCTGACGATCACCGCGAAGGCCCGCCGCGTCCCGGAATGGACGGCGGACGACGAGCGGGTCGTCGCCCCGCTCCAGGACTCCCCGGCGCGCAGCGGCGAACCGGTCCAGGACGTCACGCTCGTCCCGATGGGGGCGGCGAGGCTGCGCATCACGTCGTTCCCCACCGCCGCCCCGGACGGGCGGCCCTGGCTCGCCGACCGCTGGTACCGCGTCCGCAACCGGCACTCCGGCAAGGTCCTGGGTGTGGACGGGATGTCCACCGCGGACAGCGCCCACGTCGTGCAGTTCGGCGACACGGGCACCGACGACCACGACTGGCGGCTGGTCGCCGAGGGCGACGGCTGGTACCGCATCCGCAACCACCACTCGGGCAAGGTGCTCGGTGTGGACGGGATGTCCACCGCGGACAGCGCCCACGTCGTGCAGTTCGAGGACAACGGCACCGACGACCACCTCTGGCAGCTCGTCCCGGACGGCGACGGCTGGTACCGCATCCGCAACCGGCACTCCGGCAAGGTGCTCGGGGTGGACGGGATGTCCACCGCCGACAGCGCCCACGTCGTGCAGTTCGCCGACAACGGCACCGACGACCACCTCTGGCAGCTCGTCTGATTCCCGGTGCCCCGCGCACTCCCCCCATGCCGCTCCCGTCCCCGGGGGCCCAACCGAATCAAGGAGACGAACCTGTGAGCCGTTTACGTGAGCCCGGCCGAAGGCCGTGGTGGAGACGGACGATCGCGACGACCGGGCTGCTGGCGCTGGTGTCCTCCGCGCTGGTCGGGGTCGGTGCGGCGCCGGCCGGTGCCGCGTCCTGGTCGCCCAAGGCCCCGCCGATGACGACACCCTGGACCGCCCAGGTGCCGGTCGACAAGCCGCTGCCCGAGTACCCGCGCCCGCAGCTGACCCGGCCCGACTGGTCCAACCTCAACGGCATCTGGGACTTCGCGGTGACCGGGCGGGACGCCGGGCAGCCGGACTCGTTCCCCGATCGGATCCGGGTGCCGTTCGTCGCCGAGTCCGCGCTCTCGGGCATCCAGCGCAGGATCACCGAGAACGACAAGCTCTGGTACAAGCGCGCCTTCACCGTCCCCTCCGACTGGGACGGCCGCCGGGTCGAGCTCAACTTCGGCGCCTCCGACTGGCAGACCACGGTCTGGGTCAACGGCACCCAGGTGGGCGCGCACAAGGGCGGGTACGACTCGTTCGCGTACGACATCACCCCGCAGCTGAACGGCGGCACGAACACGGTCGTGGTCTCCGTCTACGACCCGACGCAGACCGGCGGGCAGGCCGTCGGCAAACAGCGCGTCAACGATGTGCAGCCGCACGACGGGGGCGGGATCTTCTACACCGCGGCCTCCGGCATCTGGCAGACGGTCTGGCTGGAACCGGTCGCCGAGGCCCACATCACCCGCCTGGACATGACCCCGGACCTGGATGACAGCACCCTGCGGGTGACGGTGCGGGCCGCGTCGGCGGCCGGGCGTACGGCCAGGGTGACCGTCTCCAGCGGCGGCACCGTGGTCGGCACGGCCACCGGACCGGCCGGCTCCGCCTTCGCCGTACCGGTGCCGGACCCGCGTCTGTGGAGTCCGGACGACCCGTTCCTGTACGACGTGAAGGCGGACCTGCTCGACGGGACCGCCGTGACCGACTCGGTCGGCAGCTACACGGGTATGCGCTCGATCGCCGTCGCGAAGGTCGACAACGTGATGCGCCCGGTGCTCAACGGGGAGTTCGTCTTCCAGACGGGCACCCTGGACCAGGGCTACTGGCCGGACGGCATCTACACCGCGCCGACCGACGATGCCCTCAAGTCGGACCTCCAGGCGCACAAGGACCTCGGCTTCAACATGGTCCGCAAGCACATCAAGGTAGAACCGCAGCGCTGGTTCTACTGGGCGGACAAGCTGGGACTGCTGGTCTGGCAGGACATGCCGGCCATGGACACCGGAAAGAGCCCCGACGGAGCGGCCCGCACCCAGTGGGAGAGCGAGTTCCACGCGGTCATCGACCAGCACCGCAGCTCGCCCTCCCTGGTGATGTGGGTCGACCAGAACGAGGGCTGGGGACAGTACGACCAGGCGAGGATCGCCGACGAGGTGAAGGCGTACGACCCGACCCGGCTCGTCGACAACATGAGCGGGGTCAACTGCTGCGGCTCGGTCGACGGCGGCAACGGCGACGTGATCGACAACCACGTCTATGTCGGCCCCGGCAACACCGCGCCGACCGCCACCCGGGCGGCCGTCCTCGGCGAGTTCGGCGGCCTGGGCTACAAGGTCCCCGGTCACGAGTGGTTCCCCGGCGGAGGCTTCAGCTACGAGGACCAGCCGAGCGTCTCCGCGCTGAACGACCGGTTCGTGGGGCTGATCGACGCGATCCGCGTCGGCCAGCTCCCGGCGGGCCTGTCCGCCTCGGTCTACACGGAGATCACCGACGTGGAGAACGAGGCGAACGGGCTGCTCACCTACGACCGCCAGGTCGTCAAGGTGGACGCGGCCCGGGTGCGGGCCGCGAACCGGGCCCTCATCGACGCCTCCAGGAACCCGGCCCCTCCGGTGGCCCTGCCCACCGGGCAGTACAAGTCGCTGCGGGTCACCACCCCCGGCTACACCGACAAGTATCTGCGCCACCAGGACTCGCTGGCCTTCACCGAGGTCGTCGGCGACGACAGCGGCGCGCTGCTCAAGAACGACGCCACGTGGAAAATCGTCCCCGGTCTGGCGAACGGCAACTGCTACTCGTTCGAGTCGCGCAACTACCCGGGCGAATACCTGCGCCACCGGGACTTCCGGGTCCGCCGCGAGGCCAACGACGGATCCGCGCTCTACCGGGCCGACGCCACCTGGTGCGCGGTCGCCGGTACCGCAGGTGTGCGGCTGACCAGCGCGAATCTGCCGGGCAGCTATCTGCGCCACATCGAGTCGGAGGTATGGCTGGCCACCCCCGGCGGCGGGCACGCCTGGGACAACCCGGCCACCTTCACCGAGGACACGACGTGGGCGGTGGAGGCGCCCTGGGCCCCCTGATCCGGAGCGGGGCGCGTGCCGGGGCCGGGCGGGTCCGCCGCCGGGCCCCGGCACCGTCATGCGTCGCCCATGACCAGTCCCTCGATGGTGTGCTTCTGGACGATGGGCGTGAGCCGGTCGACCACCGGGCAGCCCAGGTGCGCCCGGACCCGCTCGGGCAGGGCGGCCCAGAACTCCCGGGTGACCGCCATGTCGTGGTGACCGTCGTTGCCCGCGCCCGGGGCGTCGACACCCAGCACCAGGACCGGGCGGGGGTCGTCCGACCGGTTGGCCGTGCCCCGGTGGACGGTCAGGGCCGAGCGGGCCGAGATATCGCCCCTTCGGGGGTACTTGCGCTCGGCCAGGGCCTCGTAGCGCGGGTAGTCCTCGCGGCGCGGGAACATGGCGTGCCCGAAGCGGGCGTCGTCGTCCCACTGCGTGCCGGGCGCGATCTCGAAGGGGCCCATGTCCTCCCGCGTGTCGACGGCGGTCAGGTTGAAGGCGAGCGAGGTGAGCCGGCGCTCCTCGCGCGTGGCCCCGGGCATGGGGAAGTCGCGGTGCCAGGGCTGGTTGACCGCTCCGGCCAGCGGCACGTCGAAACCCAGCTCGACGATGCGGTAGTCCGGGCCCAGGACCGCCTCGCTGACGGCGCGCACCCAGGGGTGGTCCACGAGGTCCACGAAGCCGCGCAGCTGCTCCGGGTGGATCTCCACGTAGTAGCGGTGCGGGCCGCGCCCCACGGCGCCGCCCTCCCGGCCGCGCGCCTCGGCGAAGGCGGCGTCGATGTCCTCGCGCATCCGGTCCGCCCACCGCGGGCTGAAAGCGCCCCGGCACGCGGTGATCCCGGCCGTGTACAGGTCCCGCACCGCCGCTTCGGGGTGCGGGAACGGGGCGGTGGTGGTCGCGGCCTCATGCATGGCGTGGTCCTTCCGTCGGGCGGGGCGCGGTGTGGCAACGCCATATTGCAACGTTGCAACCAACGTGGCAAGAGTCTGCGCGGACGGGTTCGGCGCCACCTGTTACGGTCACTGCGCAAAGGGTGCGGCCCGCCGCCCCGCAGGCCGAGAGCAGGAGCAGCGACCGTGGCAGCGAGACTCAAGGACGTCGCCGCGCTCGCGGGCGTGTCCGTCAGGACCGTCTCCAACGTCGTGAGCAACGCGGCCGCCGTCGCGCCGGCGACCCGGGCCCGGGTGCTGGCCGCAGTGGAGGAGCTGGGGTACCGGCCCAACCTGGCCGCCCGCAACCTCCGGCAGGGCCGCACCGGGCTCATCGGCGTGGTCGTCCCGGAGATCCACTCCCCCTATTTCGGCGCGCTGACGGGGCTCCTCATCGACGCGGCCCAGGAGCGCGGCTGGACGGTGCTCCTGGAGCGGACCGGGGGCCGGGCGGAGCTGGAGCGGCGGCTGCTGGACGGCTCCGAGGGGCACCAGGTGGACGGGATGATCGTCAGCCCGTGGTCGACGCCCCCCGCCGAGCTGGCCTCGCTCGCGGGCGGTCTGCCGCTGGTCGTCCTCGGCGAGCTGGACCCGCTGGGGTCCATCGACCACGTGGCGCTGGACAACGTGGCGGCGGCCCGGGACGCCGCCCGTCACCTCGTCGCTCTGGGCCGCCGGAGGATCGCCGCCATCGGGCTCCAGTCGGCGCTGGGGCACGGCACGGCCGAACTCCGGGCCGAGGGCTTCCGGCTGGGGCTGCGGGAGGCGGGGCTGAGCCCGGCCGCCGAGGCCGAGGTGGCCGACCTGCACCGGGGCGAGGGGGCGCGGGCGATGCGCGAACTGCTGCTCCTGCCCGAGCGCCCGGACGCGGTGTTCTGCTTCAGCGACGAACTGGCGCTCGGGGCGCTGCGGGTGGCCGCCGAGCAGGGGGTGCGGGTGCCCGATGAGCTGGCGCTGGTGGGGTTCGACGACATCGAGGACGGGCTGTTCGCCACCCCTTCGCTCACCACGGTCGCCCCGGACCGGGCGCAGATCGCGGAGCGGGCGGTGCAGTGCCTGAGCGAGCGCGTGCTCGGCCGGCTGGCCGCGCTGCCCGCGCGCCGGATCGTCGTCCCGCACCGGCTGCTGGTCCGGGAGAGCTCCGGGGGCCCGGCGTCCGCCGGGTAGAGCGCTCCGGGGCAGGCGGAAGCTCCCGGCGGTGCGGGCTGTCGCCGCGCACCGCCGGGAGCGGTCCCGGGGGCCGGGGCCCTACGGCTGTTCGCCGTCGTGCAGAGCGGTCACCTCCTGGTCGGTGAGCGCCTTGTCGTACACCCGCACCTGGTCCACGGAGCCGTTGAGGAAGTCGGTGTTGCCGCCCGACCACTTGGCGCGGCCGAGGGAGAGGGCGCCGCTGCTGACGTCGGCGGACCCGGCCGGCGCGGTGGCGGCGAGCTTGCCGTCCACGTACAGCTTGATCTCGTCACCGCTGCGGACGCCGACCAGGTGGTACCACCGGCCGAGTTCGGGGGTGATCTCCAGCCGGGCCCGGTGGGCGCCGGGGGTGGAGAAGGCGAACGCGCCCTGCCCGTACTGGAGGTAGAAGGGGTTCTCCTGGCGTCGGCCGTCCTGGCTGACGACGGTGGCGTAGTTGCCCGGGAGCGCGTCCAGGGACACCCACGCGGAGACGGTGTAGTCGCCGGTGGTGTCGACGACCGGGCCGTCGGTCTCGGCGTACTGGCCCTCGCCGTCGAACTTCAGCGCGGAGCCGTGCACCCCGGCCGTCCAGGACGTGCCCTCGAAGAGGGTGAGGTTCTTGTGGTTCGGGCCGCTGTCGGCGGCCTTGGTGCCCTTGTTCTCGTCCAGGGACCAGGCGGCGCCGCCCTTGACCGGTGTCTTCGTGCCGGCCGCCGCGCCGGCGGCGATGACCTGGCGGTTGATCTTCCGCACCTGGGCGGCGTCGACCTTGATCTCGCGGCGGTCGTACGTCCAGAGGCCGTTGAGCTCGTTCTCCAGGTCGGTCACCTGGGTGTAGATGGAGCCGGAGAGTTCGGCGCCGGCCGCCTCCAGGTAGTAGTCGCGGGTGTTCTCGACGTACTTGGCGGTCAGCGCGGCCTTGTCGGCGACACCGCTGTAGATCGCGGTGGGCGCGCCGGGCCACATGTGGCCGGGCATCCGCAGGGTGAAGCCGCCGTGCTCGCCGTCCATCGCGGCGCGGTTCGCGTCCGGGAAGGCGGGGTCGGTGTTGTTGTAGTCGTGGTGGTCGATGATGTCGCCCTTGCCCGAGTCACCCTTGGAGTTGCAGCAGTTGACTCCGCTGTGGGCGTTGACGACACGGGAGGGGTCGGCGGCCTGGACCTGCTCGGTGATCCTGCCGGTCTCGGTGCGGTCCCACTCGCCCCAGCCTTCGTTGAAGACGATCCAGGCGCCGATGGAGGGGTAGTTGTGCAGCTGGGTCATCATCTCGGCGCCCTGGTCGAGGAAGGCCTTGTGGCCCTTCTCGCCGGTGAGGTTGCCGGAGACGAAGTCCTGCCACACCAGCAGACCGAGCTGGTCGGCGTGGTAGTACCAGCGCGCGGGCTCGACCTTGATGTGCTTGCGGACGGAGTTGAAGCCGAGGTCCTTCTGCGCCTTCAGGTCGAAGACGAGGGCCTTGTCGCTGGGCGCGGTGTTCAGGCCGTCCGGGTAGAAGCCCTGGTCGAGCTGGGCGAGGGAGAAGAACGGCTTCCCGTTGAGGACGAGCTTCTGGTAGCCGCCGACCTCGGCGACGCCGAAGGAGCGCATGCCGAAGTAGCTGTCGACGGTGTCCTTGGAGCTGCCGTCCTTGAGGGTGACCTCCAGGTCGTACAGGTAGGGGTCGTCCGGCGTCCACAGGTGCTGCCCCGCGACCGGCAGGCTCAGCTCGCGGTTGGCCGGGCCGGTGACCCTGCCGACGACCTTGCCCTTCTTGTCCCGGGCGACGGCGGTGACCTGGGCGGACTTCGAGGCGTCCGCGGAGTTGGCCGTCAGGGCGAGGCGGCCCTTGTCGATGTCGGGAGTGGTCGTCAGGGAGTCGACGGCTGCCGGGGCGACGGGCTCCATCCAGACGGTCTGCCAGATGCCGGAGGAGGCGGTGTAGAAGATGCCGCCGGGGTTCGCCGACTGCTTGCCGGTGGGCTGGTCGGCCCCGGTGGTGTCGGTGACCGCGACCACGATCTCCTGCTGGCCGCTGCCCTTGACCGCGTCGGTGATGTCGGCGCTGAAGGCGGTGTAGCCGCCGGTGTGCTCGGCGACCTTCTTGCCGTTGACCCAGACGGTCGCCTCGTAGTCGACGGCGCCGAAGTTGAGCTTCAGCCGGTTGCTCTTGCCCTTGCCCTTGCCGTGCTTGTCACTCTTGACGGCCCAGTTCTTCGGGACGGTGACGAGCTTGCGGTAGAACATGTGGTCCTCGTGGCGCTCCAGGCCGGAGAGCTGCGATTCGACCGGGAAGGGCACGGTGATGCGCTCACCGAGCTTCTTGCCGAAGACGGGCTTCTCCCCCGCCTTGGCCCCGGCGAACTCCCAGGGGCCGTTGAGGTTCTTCCACGCGTCGCGCACCTGCTGCGGCCTGGGGTATTCGGGCAACGGGTTGTTGCGGTCGACCTTGTCGCCCCAGGTGGTGGTGAGGCGGTGCGTGGAGAGGTTGGTGGCCGTGCGGTTGATCTCCGGGACGGTCTCGCGGCCGGACTTGAGACCGGCTTCGCCGTCGTACGCGACCGTGACCCGCTGGTCCTTCTGGACGGCGGCGGCGAGGGTGACGACGAGCTGCTTGGCGTTGCCGGGGGCCCGCTTGACGGACTTGACCGGCATCGGCGTGGTGTCGGCCTCGATGGTGAGGTGGTCCTTCAGGCCGGCGTAGTCGCTGACCTTGTCCTCGAAGGCCAGCCGGAGCCTCTGGCCGTCGTCCGCGACGCCGAGCCCGACCGGGTAGACCTCGAAGTCGGCGGGCGGGGTGAAGGCGGACTCCGGGACGAGCTGCTTGGCGAGCTTCGCGCTGGACCAGCGCAGGAACATGTTGGCGCCGCCGATGTCCTGGAACATCTCCAGCTTGAACGTGTGCGGCTCGCCGGCCTTGAGCGATATCGGCTCGCTGGTCTGCTCGTTGTCCCAGTCCGGCTCCCAGTGGTCGATGACGGCCTCGCCGTCGATGAAGAGCCGGAAGCCGTTGTCGCCGATCGCGGAGAAGGTGTAGTCGCCGTCCTCGGGCGCGGTGATGTTGCCCGTCCAGCGGGCCGTGGTGTTCTCGGTGCGGCCGGTGGTGGACTCGAACGTGCCCGTGAGACCGGGGAAGTTGATCTGCGGGTCGAGGGCGACGCCGCCGAGCTTGTCGAAGTCCCGCGCGCCGGGCGCGGACATGCTGAAGTACTCGCCCTTCAGCCCGTGGACGGTGGTGGCCGGGTCACCGGCCTTGAAGGTGGTCGCGGAGGCGGTACCGGCGGCAGCCGCGGGCGCGGCCGCGGCGGCCGGGACCAGGGTGGCACCGAGGGGGATCAGGAGCGCGGCAGCGCAGGCCGCTGACCTGAACAGAGCGCGGGGGCGGGGCGTTTGTCGTCTCAAGGCGTCGTCCTGTCGAGAGAGCTGAAGTGCCTCGAACCTGTGAGGCACAGCACACAATCGAACATTGAGCCACAGCATCAAACGCAAAACAACAGTCGTGCACGGGGATTTTTCAACGATAGAAATCGGCGGCCGGGGCGGCCGCCGGGAGGTCCACGCAGACCGCCCCCTTCGCACACCATGGGTGCGAAGGGGGCGGAGAGGGGCGGAAGGCGCGGACGGGACCGCCGGGGCGGTGCGGTCAGATCGCGTATCCGTACTGCTCGGGGGCGCGCACCGTGCCGCTCAGTTCGCGGGCCGCGCCCAGGGCCCACGAGGGATTGCGCAGCAGTTCGCGTCCGAGGAGCACGGCGTCCGCGCGGCCCTCGGTGAGGATCTTCTCGGCGTGCTGCGGGTCGGTGATGAGGCCGACGGCCGCGACGGGCAGCGAGGTCTCCCGCTTCACCCGCTCCGCGAAGGGGACCTGGTAGCCGGGGCCGGTCGCGATGCGGGCGCGGGGGGCGTTGCCTCCGGTGGAGACGTCCAGCAGGTCGACGCCGTGGGCCCGGAGTTCCCCGGCCAGGCGCACGGTCTCGTCCGCCGTCCAGCCCTCCCGCTCGTCCTCGGGGTTCTCCGTGAGCCAGTCCGTGGCGGAGATACGGAAGAAGACGGGCAGGTCCTCGGGCCACACCTCGCGCACCGCGTCGACCACCTCCAGGGCGAAGCGGACGCGGTTCTGGTAGCTGCCGCCGTACTCGTCGGTGCGGTGGTTGCTGTGCGGTGAGAGGAACTGGCCGATGAGGTAGCCGTGCGCGCCGTGCACCTCGGCGACCTGGAACCCCGCCTCGACGGTGCGGCGGGCGGCCTCGCGGAAGTCGTCGACGACACCCCGGATCTCGTCGGCGGTCAGCTCGTGCGGCACCGGGTGGCCGGTGTCGAACGGCAACGGGCTGGGGGCGACCGGGGTCCAGCCGTGGGCGTCCGCGCCGACCGGCCCCCCGCCGGTCCAGGGCGCGGCGGTGGACGCCTTGCGGCCTGCGTGGGCGAGCTGGATGCCGACCGCGGAGCCCTGCGCCTTGACGAAGTCGGTGATCCGGCGGAACGC
Organism: Streptomyces sp. Mut1; assembly: GCF_030719295.1. Taxonomy (NCBI): domain Bacteria; kingdom Bacillati; phylum Actinomycetota; class Actinomycetes; order Kitasatosporales; family Streptomycetaceae; genus Streptomyces; species Streptomyces castrisilvae. Next base: position 593,447 of record NZ_CP120997.1, read on the forward strand.
GGCGGCCTGGGTGTCGTTCCAGATGCCGAGGTCGGCGGGGCTGATGCGCCCTTCGGGGCTCACAGCCGTCGCCTCCGTGAGGATCAGGCCGGTGCCGCCCGTGGCGCGGGCCGCGAGGTGGGCGAAATGCCAGTCCGTGGGCACGCCCGCCCCGGGCCCCACCGGCTCGGCGCTGTACTGGCACATCGGTGCCATCCACACCCGGTTGGGCACGACAAGCGACCTGAGGGTGTAGGGCTCGAAGAGGGCACTCACGACGGACTCCGTTTCGCCGGTACGGAAGGATCGCTAGTACGATACATCCCGTACTACGAAGGCCGTCAAATTACGACGTCCTTCGTACAAGGAGCCGTGCACGCGTGCCCGCCTGTGGTGCCGCCGTCGGGCCGGCGCCGTCAGGTCAGCGGGTACGAGGTGCGGCCGGAGGCCTCGTCGATCTCGTCGTGGGCCTTGGTCAGCAGCTTCATCGCCAGTTCGTTCAGTGCGCGCGCTCCCGCGACCTCCTCCCCCACCCGGGGCTGTTCCGCGTCGGAGGGATGGCGGCTCGCGTAACCGTGGGCGCGTACCTCCTGACCGTCGGAGAGCCGCACCAGGGCGGCGGCGCGGGTGCGGTGGGTGTCTTCCTCGAATTCCAGCTCGATGTGCCATCCGACAGCGGTTCGTGTCATGGCTCTCACCTCCGGAGGTCTCCTCTCCAGGGTGCGCCCGCCGCGGTGATGACGCGCGACCGGGCGGGGCGGGCTCCCGGGGCTTCGCGCGGGCTCAGGCGCCGGGCAGGCGGCCCCGGCGGCGGAGCGGGATGCGGGCGTCCGCGCCGTACGTCTGGTTCCAGCTGCGCCCGGCGCCCGAGGTCCAGGTGACGTGGGCGGTGCCCCCGTCGGTCCGGACGGCTTCCACCGTCATGACGCGGTCGCCGTCGCGTACATCGCCCCGGCGCAGTTCGTCAGCCCTGACGGTGACGGGGTCCGCCGGACCGCTCTCGGCCTCGTCCGCCGCGAGGCCGAGGGCGGTGGCCAGCTCCCGGGCGCGGGCCGGAGTGCACCGGAAGGAGTGCTCCCCGGACGGCGTGGCGACGGTGATCCCGACCTCCGCCCCGGCGGGGGCGATCTCCCGGATCCCGGTGTCCGCGTTCTCGCTCGTCATCGATCCGCTCTCTCTTCCCTCGTCCCGCCCGGCACGCACCGGCCGGGCGGGACCGGCCCGGACCCCCGGGCTCAGCGCAGCCGGAGGCTCTCCGGCGGGCCGAGGTAGCTGGGTTCGAGGCCGCCGGTGTCGACCACCAGGTTCTGGAGCACCACCGTCGGGTCGACCATCCAGAATTTCAGCACATGCACACCGGGCGTCGCGACGCGGTGGACGGTGCTGGTGATGTTGACGTTGTCGGAGGTGTTGCGGGCCCACTGGGCGTTCATGGTCCCGTCGTCGGCACCCGTGGCCTTCGTGACGTTCACCCGTTGCGGGGTGGTGTCGTCGAAGGAGACGGCGTACGTCAGGCCGTCGGTCGGCAGCGGGTTGTTGCGGGGTGAGAGGTGGGCGTGGACGGTGAGCGGTCCGGTGGTGAAGAGGCTGACCCGGTACTCCAGCCGCGGGCCCCGGCCGCCGGGTGTCTGCCGGGCGGCGGTGACCGGGAAGGGCTCCATCCCGGCGCCGGTCCGCCCGATGCCGGGGATGCGCTGCCAGCTGATGCCCCGGCCGCCGACGGCACGGCTGTAGTGGTCGGCCTCGATGGAGACGTATCCGCCGGCCTCCACGAAGCCGTCGAGGCGGGCGCGGGAGAGGGCCGGACGGTCGACGACCGCGGTGACCACGACTTTCGCGCCGCCGGGTCCGGTGACCGTCACCGGTACCTCGGTGACGCCCTTGGGCGCCCGGTCCCAGTCGACGCGCAGGGTGATCCGGTCCTGGGCGGTGACCCGGCCGCGGACCCGGTCCGCGCTCAGCCAGGGCGCCCCGGTCCGCACCCGGTAGTCGAACGGGGCGCGGCCCCGGTTGAACACCTCGATGTACTGAGCGGGCCGGGTCTGGTACGGGCTGAAGACCGGCAGCACGGCGCGGGTCCGCTCGTGCGGCCACCAGGCCGTGGAACCGTCGACGGCCACGCCCAGCTCGGCCCGTGCGGGCAGGTCGATGCGCTTGACCGCCGGGAAGAGCACGTCCTTGAGTGCGACGTTGTCGATCTCGGGCTGCTGCCAGGGGGCGTTGGGGCCGTAGCGCTCGACGTCGCCGTAGTCGATGTGCGGCTGGGTCTGGAAGCCCTGCCACTTGCCTCCGGCGATACGGGTGTTGAAGCGGTCGGCCAGGGCGAGGTCGTCGGCGAGCCGCGCCTCGGCGGTGGCTGCCAGGTCGTTGGTGAGGGCCCGGCCCTGGGCGGCGTAGTGGAGGTTGGTGAACTCCGCCTCGCGCAGCGCGTACAGGTTGGCGGTGGCCTCCACCTCGTAGCCGACGAGTTCGTACCAGGCGTCCTGGGCAGAGGCCGGCAGGCGGCGCCCGATCCGTCCGGCCCGCTCGCCGAGGAGCCGCCACTCCTCGGTGACGCGTTCCAGCTCGCGGTAGTGGACGAGGCTGAAGGGGGATGCCTGGTCGTCGTTGACGACCGCCGATTCGTCGGTCGCCGGGTCCTTGGCCGGGTCGAGGGTGATCCGGCGGTTGAGCAGTTCGGGCTTGCGGCGCGACTGGAGCCGGGCGTAGTCGCGCAGCACGGAGGCGATCCCGGCGGCCTGCTTCTCGCCGAAGTTCTGCCGGGCGTAGGCCTCCTCCCACTCCGGCAGCCGGTCCAGGGACCAGCGCTCCGGGTTCCAGGCGTACTCCAGGAAGAACTGCGTGGGCAGTTCGTTGCCCTTGAGGTCGCCGGCGTTGGTCACCCACAGTCCGTGGTTGCCGTAGGCGGCGCACTGGTGGAGCTGGTCCCACATGTTGGGCAGGGAGGAGGTGTCCACCCACTTGTAGTTGCGGCCCGCCCCGACGTAGTCGAAGTGGTAGTACAGGCCGTAGCCGCCCTCCCTGGGGTCGTTCTCCAGGTCGGGGAGCTTGCGGATGTTGGCCCAGTTGTCGTCGGTGAGGACCACCGTGATGTCGTCGGGGACCCGCAGCCCCCGGTCCCAGTAGTGCTGGACCTCCTTGTAGAGCGTCCAGACCTGCGGGATCGTGGTGATGTCCCTGCCGGACACCTCGGCCAGGATCCCGCGCTGGGTGGCGATGATCTCGGTCATCAGCTCGATGCCGTCGCCGTCGGGGAGGCTGACGTCGCCGTTGCCGCGCATGCCGAGGGTGACGACGCCCTCGAAGTCCTCGTCCTTCATCCGCCGGATGCCCTCGGCCCAGTACGCCTTGAGCGCTTCGGCGTTGCGGCGGAAGGACCACTCGCCGGTGCCGCCGTACGGGTCGTGGCCGGGGGTGGTGATGTTGCCTTCGCTGTCGCGTACGGCGGCGACCGCGTGCCGGTTCCACTCCTCGATGCCGCGCATCATGGGCGCCTCGTGCGAGGTGCCCATGACGACGCCGTACGCCTTGGCGGTGGCGTGGTTGAGCGGGTCGTCCTCGGCGAAGGCGCGGCCCCAGACGGCCGGCCACAGGTAGTTGGCCTTCAGCCGGAGCATGACCTCGAAGACCCGGGCGTAGAAGTCGGCGTTGAAGCCGCCCTCGAAGCCGGGCGCCTTGCCGGGGCCGAAGTGGGCGGGCGCCCAGGTGCCGAGGGCGGGGTTCTCGTCGTTGATGAAGAAGCCCCGGTACTTCACGGCAGGGGTGCCCTGGGTGTGCCGCCCGGGCAGGACGTGGATCTCGTCGCGGTGTACGGGGACGACGTCGTCCCACCAGTACCAGGGGGAGACGCCGATCCCGCGTGAGACGTCGTACGCGCCGAAGACGGTGCCGCGCTGGTCGCTGCCCGCGATGACGAACGCGCGGTCCACGCCCGGCAGCGGCCGGTCCACGACGGTCTGGAGGCTGGTCTCCCACTTGCCCCGGATCGAGGACACGTCGAGCCTGCCGTCGGCGACCAGCCGGTCGATCAGGGGGCTGCGGCCCACGGTCCCGATGATCGTGATCTCGCGGGCCTTCGGGACCGCCCCGTGCGCGAGGGCGGGGCGGATGCCGGTGACGCGTGCGATGTCGTCGCAAAGGTCGCCGGCGACCCGGACGACGCCCGCCCAGTCGTGGTCGCTGACCAGGACGGGCGTCGCGCGCCCGTTCCGGACCAGCGGGAAGCTGCCGCGCGCGGCGGTGAACGAGATGTAGGCGCCGGGGTCGGTCGGCCGGGCTGCGGGGCCGTGCCCGGTGGCCGATGCCTCGGCGGACAGGCCGACGAGGGAACCGAGCGGTGTCGCGGTGAGGGCGGTGAGCCCGAGACCGAGTCCGAGGACCGATCGGCGGCTGGCGGGCCGCGGGGTGTCGTTGTCCATCCTGCTCTCCTTGTCCGGTGCTCAGTGCCGGCCCGCGGCGAGCGGCAGGCCGTCGCGCAGGGCGCTGTAGGGGGGCTTGGCCTGGTGGTTCCCGTCGAAGAGGTTGGCCGCGCCCTCTTTCTCGAAAGTTTCGGGCACCTCCCCGCACATCCGGCGAAAGGGCCGGGGGCACGGGCGCGGGAAGGTGCCCGGCGTGGAGCGGCGGCGGAATGCGGTGAGCGCCGCACGGCCCCCGCTCCGGGGGTGGGGGTGAAGGGCCGTCAGCCCCGTACGGGGGCGGCGGCCGTCACGGGTTCGGTCACGGCCTCGCACACCAGCCGGCGCCCGTGGTCGAGCGTGCGCTCGGGGCCTGTGAGGCGCAGGTGCACGGTGTGCCGGATGTCCTCGGCGCCGCTGGACGCCGCGAGCCGCAGCTCCAGCGCACCGGGTTCGACCACCCTCCGGCCGCCGATGCCGGTGAAGGAGGCCAGATCGGCGTGGAACCGGAAGCGCACGCGCGCCTCCTCGCCCGCGTCGAGCGGGACCCGGGCATAGCCGATGAGCCGGCTGTCGGGGCGGGTGGTCTGGGCGACCGGGTCGTGCACGTACAGCTGCACGACCTCCACCCCCGCACGGTCACCGGTGTTGCGGACGGTCAGCGCGAGGTCCACGCCGCCGTCCGTGGGGATCTCCTCGGGGGCCGGGGCGCCGGGCTCCCAGGCGAAGGAGGTGTACGTCAGTCCGTGGCCGAAGGGGTACAGCGGCGTCGGGTCCAGGTTGCTGACCCCGTTGGCGAGGCCCAGCGGCGGCTGGAGGTACGTCCAGGGCTGGCCGCCCGGGTGGCGCGGGACGCCGACCGGGAGCCGGCCGGAGGGGCTGACCCGGCCGGAGAGCACGCCGGCGAGGGCCGGGCCGCCCTCCTCACCGGGGAAGAACGCCTGCACCACGGCGGCGGTGCGGTCCGCCCAGCGGCCGAGCGCGTACGGGCGGCCGGTCAGCAGCACCAGGACGACCGGGGTGCCGCTGTCCAGCAGCGCGTCGAGCAGTTCGCCCTGGACGCCCGGCAGCGCGAGGTCGTCGGCGTCGCAGCCCTCCCCCGATGTGCCGCGCCCGAACAGTCCGGCCCGGTCCCCCAGCACGGCGACGCAGACGTCCGCGTCCGCGGCCAGGTCCGCCGCGGCGGCGATGCCCGAGGTGTCCGTGCCGTCCACGTCGCAGCCGGGTGCTCCGGTGACCTCGGCACCGGGGAACTCACCGCGCAGCGATTCGAGGACGGTCGGGATGTCGATGCCCATGGCGGTCTCGGGGTGCAGGACGCCGACGTGGCTGGGGAAGGAGTAGCAGCCGAGCATGGCCAGCGCGTCGTCGGCGCGCGGCCCGACCACGGCGATCCGTCCCCTGCCGCCCAGCGGCAGCACGTTCCCGGGGTTGGCGAGCAGCACCACGGCCTGTTCGGCCAGTTCGCGGGCGAGGGCCCGGTTGCGCGGCGGGTCCAGGTCGATGGTCTCGCGCGCCTGCTCCGGGTCGCCGTCCCGCAGGAGTGCGGGCAGCGGGGCCCAGTCGGGGTCGAGCAGCCCGAGTTCGCACTTCTGCAGGAGCACGCGGCGCAGCGCGCGGTCGACGAGTTCCTCGGGGACCGTACCGGCCCGCACGGCGGCGGCGAGCTCGTCACCGTAGCTGCGGACGGTGGGCAGCTCCACGTCGACTCCGGCGCGCAGCGCGAGGCGGGCGGCGTCCGCGCGGTCCTCGGCGACCTTGTGCAGGGTCTCCAGGAAGCCGATGGCGAAGTAGTCGGCGACGACGGTGCCTTCGAAGCCCCAGGTGTCGCGGAGGAGTCCGGTCAGCAGGGCGGGGTCCGCCGCCGACGGCACTCCGTCGATCTCCGTGTAGGAGTGCATGACGGAGCGGGCCCCGCCTTCGCGCAGTGCCATCTCGAAGGGCGGCAGGACGACGTCGGCCAGTTCCCTGGCTCCGGCCCTGACCGGTGAGAGGTTGCGCGCGCCGGCCGAGGCCGCGTACCCGGCGAAGTGCTTGAGGGTGGCGACGATGCCGGCGGATTCCAGGCCCCGCACATAGGCGGTGCCGATGGTGGCGACCAGGTAGGGGTCCTCGCCGATGGTCTCCTCGACGCGGCCCCAGCGCAGGTCGCGCACCACGTCCAGGACCGGGGCGAGGCCCTGGTGGATGCCGACGGACCGCATGTCGCTGCCGATCCGGTGGGCCATCTCGGTGACCAGCTCCGGGTTCCAGGCCGCGCCCCAGGAGAGCGGGACCGGGTAGGCGGTGGCGCCCCAGGCGGTGAATCCGGCGAGGCACTCCTCGTGGGCGAGTGCCGGAATGCCGAACCGTCCGGCGTCCACGATGGCCTGCTGGGCCCGCGCCAGGGAGATCGCGCCCACGGCGGGGTCCACGGGTGCGGTGCCGAAGGGGCGGGTCAGCTGGCCGAGGCCGCGCGGGATCAGCGCGTCCCAGTCGATCGCGCCGACCATCTCGTTCTGGTGCGGGGCGACCCCGTCCCCGTCGGCGTCGGCGCCCACCCAGATTCCGTAGAGCTGGGCGGTCTTCTCCTGGAGGGTCATCCGGGAGACGAGATCGGCCACCCGCTCCTCGGGGGCGAGCGCGGGGTCCTGCCACGGACCGTCGACGGTGGTGGCCGCTTCGGTGCTGCGGGCGTGCGGAACAGGGGGGTTTGCCATGGCGGCGGGGATTCCTCTCAAGAGTGCGGTGGTACGCGGCGGCATGGGTGCGTTACTTGCCGCCCACCCCCATCAGTCCGTTGACCAGTGCCTTGCGTGCCACGAGGTACACGGCGAAGATCGGCACGACGGAGAGCACGATCGCGGCCAGCACGGCCGGGATGTTGACCCCGAACTGGGACATGAAGTTGAAGAGACCGAGGGTCAGCACCCGGTTCTCCTCCGACTGGGTCAGGATCAGCGGGAAGAGGAAGCCGTTCCACGCCTGGAGGGCGGTGTAGATGGCGACCGTGCTGATGCCCGCCTTGGACATCGGGATCGCCAGCTGCCAGAGCATCCGCAGGGGCGACGCGCCGTCGAGCGCCATCGCCTCGTACATCTCCTCGGAGACGTCGCGCATGGTGCCGCTGAGGATGAGCACCGCGACGGGCATCGCGAAGGCGGCGGTCGGCAGGATGATCGCGGGCAGGCTGTCGTACAGGCCCATCTTGCTGATGAGCAGGTAGAGCGGCACGATCACGGCCTGCGCGGGGATGGCGACGCCGAGCAGGAAGGTGCGGAAGGCGAGGCCGGAGAGCCGGCTGCGGGTACGTACCGCGACGTAGGCGACGGGCACCGCGAGCACCAGCACGATCGCCACCGTGGCCACGGCGACGATCGCCGTGTTGGTGAGCATCGTGGAGAAGCCGCTGTCCAGCACCGTGCGGTAGTTGTCGAGCGTGGGGTTGGTCGGGAAGGCCAGCGGATCGCCGTTCAGCGCCTCGTCCTGGTGCATGAGCGAGGAGGAGACGAGCGTGTAGAGCGGGACGATCACCAGCACGAGCCAGACCAGCGAGCCGAGCCCGGCCAGCGGGTTGCCCCACGTGCGGCGGCGCCGGGCGACGGCCGGGCGGGGGCGGTTCACGGGCTGTGCGGGGCGCGCCTCGGGGCGGGTGTCGATCGACATCTCGTCACATACCTTCCCGGGTGGAGCGCATGTTCCCGAAGCCGCTGAAGCGGACCAGGATCAGCGAGAGGGCGGTGGCCACGACGACCAGGGCTGTCGCGATCGCGGCGGCGTACCCGAGGTCGTAGGTCTGGAAACCGGTGCGGTACATCAGGTACGGCAGCACGGTGGTGTCGGTGCCGGGGCCGCCCTTGGTCATGATGAGCACGGTGTCGAAGTAGGTCAGCGAGCCGACGATCATCAGGACCGACGAGGTGGTGATGGTGTTGCGCAGCTGCGGCAGGGTGATGTGGAAGAACTGCCGGAACATGCCGGCGCCGTCGATCTCGGCGGCCTGGTAGAGGACCTGCGGGATCTGCCGGGTGCCGCCCTGGTAGATCAGGGTGTGGAAGGGCATGAACTGCCAGCCGCCGACGAAGGCCACGGTCAGCAGGGCGCCGGTGGAGGAGCCGAGGACGTTCGGGTCGATGCCGAACCAGGGCCCGATCTCCTTGATCACACCGAAGTTCGGGTCGAGCAGCGCGTGGAAGAGCATCGCGATGGCCGTGGTGGAGAGCAGCAGCGGGACGAAGAAGACCGCCGAGAGCACGGCGCGGCTGCGCTGCCGGCCGGCCGCCCAGACGCCGAGCAGCAGGGCCACCGGGGTCTGGAAGGCCCAGCTGATCGTGGTGAGGAGCAGGCTGAGCCAGGCGGCCTGGCGGAACTCCGGGTCCTTGAAGAGCCGGGTCCAGTTGGCCGTGCCGACGGAGGTCGGGGAGTTCAGCCCGTCCCAGTGGCAGAAGGAGAGATAGACGGCGATCGCCAGCGGGACGATGGCGAAAAGGGCGAAGAAGACGATGCCGGGCAGGGCCCAGGCGACCGGGGGGCGGCCGACGTTTCCGGCGGCCGCCTTCCTTCCTCCGCGCACCTTTGTGTACGAAGAGACGTGGGGCATCGTTACTTGACGGCCTTCATCGCGGCGACGAACTGCTCGGGCGTGGACTTGCCGGCGAACAGCTTGCTGATCTGGGTGAGCAGCGGGGTGGCGTACTTGGACTCCAGCGCCTGGTCCCAGGAGAGGGTGAAGCTCGGGGCCTTCTGGACCATCTCGTACTGGTCGGTGGCGAACTGGGGGTTGGGCGAGCCGCTCAGCATGGAGGCGGCGTTGGACGTGGTGGGCACGTCGCCGTTGTCGACCAGGGCCTGGGCGTAGGACTTGGAGGCCATGGTCTTCAGGAAGGCTATGGCCTCGTCCTTGTACTTGGTACGGGAGTTGATCGACCAGTAGTTGGTGGGGTTGCCCACCACGTCGGCCGGGTCACCGACTCCGCCGGCCACGGTCGGGAAGTTGGCCCAGCCGAGGTCTTCCTCGGCGAACTTCGGCGCCTTGCCGAGCTGGGTCGAGTACTCCCACGAGCCCATCAGGTGCATGGCCGCCTTGCCCTTGTTGAGCAGGGTGGGGGCGCCGCCGTTGCCGTAGTCGACGGAGTTGAAGTTCTTGCCGAACGCTCCGTCGTCCACGAGCTGCCTGACGGTCTGGGCCGCCTTGAGGACGGCCGGGTCGCCCCACGCCGAGCGGTCGCCGTTCTGGATCTTCCGGAAGACGTCGGGGCCGCCGATCCGGTCGAGCAGGTACTCCATCCACATCAGCTCGGGCCACTTGTCCGAGCCGCCGAGGGCGAAGGGGGTGATGCCCTTGCTCTTGAAGGTCGTGATGGCCTTCTGCAGGTCCTCCCACGTCTTGGGGACCTCGACCTTGTTCTCGGCGAAGAGGGTCTTGTTGTAGAAGAGCATCACGGGCTGCATGCCGCGCATCGGCACCCCGTAGATCTTTCCGTCGAGGCTGCCCGCCTCGACGATGGACGGGAGGAAGCCGTCCTTGAGGACGGCGTCGTTCTTCACGGCCGAGGTGAGGTCGACCAGCTGGCCCGCGTCGCGGTACGGCTTGATGGAGCCGGCGCCCCAGTTGTAGAAGATGTCCGGGGCGCTGGGCGAGCCCATGGCGCTGCGCAGCTTGTTGACGTACTCGGTGCCCGGGACCGGGATCAGCTTGACCTTGACCTTCGAGGTCTTGTTGAACTCCTTGACCGCCGCTTCCTGGATCTTGACGGCGTCGTCGCCGTAGACATACGCGGTGAGGGTGCCGCCGTCGTCGTCCGATCCGCAGCCCGCCAGTACCCCCGCCATGACCATGGCCACACCGGCCGCGGTCCATCTCGCCGCGCGCCTGCCCTGAGTGAAAGTTCCCGACCGCATGACCGCACCTCTGTCGAATGTTTCGGAGTTGCTTGCGAATGTTGCCGGAACCGTACGGTCGGGTTTCGGGCCAGTCAAGAGGTCGGGGGGAGCGAATTTTCCCGAGGGGCCCGCCCCTCTCTTCGGGGGTCCGGCGGTTACGATTCGCTGTATGAGCCCCGCAAACGTCCAGTCACATCAGGAGAATGCGCCTACCGGAGCGTCGTCGGACGGCGCCGCCACGCTGGCGGAAATCGCCCGAGCGGCCGGAGTCTCGGCTCCGACAGTTTCGAAGGTGCTGAACGGGCGTGCCGATGTCGCGCCCAGCACGCGCACCAAGGTGGAGGAGCTGTTGCTGCTGCACGGCTACCGCCGCAGACGCGGCTCCACCACCCAGTCGCAACTGATCGACCTGGTCTTCCACGAGCTGGACAGCTCCTGGGCGATGGAGGTCGTGCGCGGCGTCGAGAACGTGGCGCGCGAGGAGGGCCTGAGCCTGGTCCTCTCGGAGAGCGCGGGCCGCCTCAGCCCCGGGCAGACCTGGGTGGACGGGGTGCTGGCCCGCCGGCCGGTCGGGGTGATCCTGGTCCTTTCGGACCTCACCGCCGCCCAGCGCGCCCAGCTCACCAGCCGCAGCATCCCCTTCGCGGTGGTCGACCCGGCCGGTGATCCGGGCGACGACATCCCGTCGGTGGGGACGACGAACTGGCAGGGCGGTCTCGCCGCCACCCGCCACCTCACCGGGCTCGGGCACCGCAGGATCGGCGTCGTCAGCGGCCCGTCGCGGATGATGTGCAGCCGGGCCCGGGTGGACGGCTACCGCGCGGCCCTGGAGACGGCGGGCCTGCCGATCGACCCCTCGCTCATCCGCGAGGGCGAGTTCCAGCACGAGGCGGGGTACGCGGCGGGCATGGAGCTGCTGCGCTCGGCGGACCGGCCGACCGCCGTCTTCGCCGGCAACGACCTCCAGGCGCTCGGCGTGTACGAGGCGGCGCGCGAGCTGGGTCTGCGCATTCCGGAGGACCTGAGCGTGGTCGGCTTCGACGATCTGCCGCTCACCCGGTGGATCGGGCCGCCGCTGACCACGGTGCGCCAGCCCCTGATCGAGATGGCCGAGACCGCGGCCCGCCTGGTCCTCGACCTCGGCCGCGGCCGGCAGCCCGCGACGACCCGTGTCGATCTCGCCACCAATCTGGTGGTCCGCAGCAGCACGGCGCCGCCCTGCCGCTGACGCCCGGACCGCCAACACCCCGAGCCGTCGTCCACGCCCCTGTCAGTACCCCGGTGCAGACTGGCGGATATCCGGCACAACGGCGTTTCGGGAGGTTCGGTCATGACCGGGGTATTGCTCACCGTGGGCACCCGCAAGGGGCTCTTCATCGGTCGCGGACGCGGCGGCACATGGGAGTTCGACGGGCCGCACTTCAACGCGCAGGCGATCTACTCGGTCGCCATCGACACCAGGGGCGGCACGCCCCGGCTGCTCGTCGGCGGGGACAGCGCGCACTGGGGCCCCTCCGTGTTCCACTCCGACGACCTGGGCGCGAGCTGGGCCGAGCCGAGGAAGCCGGCCGTGAGGTTCCCGGAGTTCACGGGCGCCTCGCTGGAGCGGGTGTGGCAGTTGCAGCCGGCGGGACCCGAGGCGCCGGGGGTCGTGTACGCGGGCACCGAGCCGGCCGCCCTGTTCCGGTCCGGGGACGGCGGTGAGTCGTTCGAGCTGGTGCGCCCGCTCTGGGAGCACCCGACCCGTTCCCGGTGGGTGCCGGGCGGCGGGGGCGAGGGGCTGCACACGATCCTGACGGACGAACGGGACGCCCGCTCGGTGACCGTCGCGGTCTCCACCGCCGGGGTGTTCAGGACCACCGACGGCGGCGAGAGCTGGGACCCGGCCAACAAGGGGGTCTCGGCCGTTTTCCTGCCCGAGCAGGACCCGGAGTTCGGCCAGTGCGTGCACAAGGTCGGCCGGGACGCCGTCGACCCCGACCGCCTCTACCTCCAGAACCACTGGGGCGTCTTCCGCAGCGACGACTCCGGGGGCCACTGGACGGACATCGGCGCGGGCCTGCCCTCCGACTTCGGTTTCGCCGTGGCCGCACACCCGCACCGCGCGGACACGGCGTACGTCTTCCCGATCAACGCGGATGCCGACCGGGTGCCCGCCGAGCACCGCTGCCGGGTCTTCCGGACGACCGACGCGGGCGCCCACTGGGAGCCCCTGTCGACGGGCCTGCCCGAGAGCGCCCACTACGGCACGGTGCTGCGCGACGCGCTCTGCACGGACGACGCGGACCCGGCCGGCGTCTACTTCGGCAACCGCAACGGCGAGCTGTACGCGAGCGCGGACGACGGGGACACCTGGCGGCAGCTCGCCTCCCACCTGCCGGACGTGCTGTGCGTGCGGGCGGCGGCCGTCGAGGTGTGAGGTCTCCCCCTTACGGAAGCCGCCAGTCCACCGGCTCCGCGCCCCGGGCCACCAGGAGTTCGTTGACCCGGCTGAACGGCCTGGACCCGAAGAACCCGCGGTCGGCGGACATCGGGGAGGGGTGCGCGGACTCGATGGCCGGCAGGTCACCGAGGAGCGGCCGCAGATTGCGGGCGTCGCGCCCCCACAGCACCGACACCAGCGGCTTGCCCCGGGCGACCAGGGCGCGGATGGCCTGTTCGGTCACCTCCTCCCAGCCCTTGCCTCGGTGCGCGCCGGGCGAGCGGGGCGCGGTGGTCAGCGCCCTGTTCAGCAGCAGCACGCCCTGGCGCGTCCACGGCGTCAGGTCACCGTTCGACGGGCGGGGCAGCCCCAGGTCGGTGTTGAGCTCGCGGTAGATGTTCTCCAGGCTGCCGGGGAGCCTGCGGACCTCGGGGGCGACGGCGAAGCTCAGCCCGATGGCCATGCCCGGTGTCGGGTAGGGGTCCTGACCGACGATCAGCACCCGCACCTCGTCGAAGGGCTGCTGGAACGCGCGCAGCACGTTCGCCCCGGACGGGAGATAGGTGCGGCCTGCCGCGACCTCCGCGCGCAGGAAATCGCCCATCGCGGCGACGCGCCCCGCCACGGGGGCAAGGGCCTCGGCCCAGCCGGGCTCGACAACTTCGTTCAACGGTCTTGCTGTCACGGAAGATCACCCTACCGGCGCAACGCGGTGCCCCGGGGATAGGGTGCTGCCGTCCTTCCCCTTCGTCTCCCGGGAGCCGGTCCATGACGTCACACGGGCACGCGGCCGCGGCACCCGGCGCGTACGTCCTCGGGGTGGACTCGGGCGGCTCCGGACTCCGGGTGGCACTGGCCGGCCCGGACGCGGCCGCCCCGCTGGGCACCGTCGTGTGCGGCGAGCCGGTGCGTACCGGCGCCGGCGGGATCGAGGCCGCCCATCTGCTGGAGCAGGCACTGCCCGCGGCCCGCGAGCTGCTCGCCCGGCACGGCGGCGGCGGCCGGATCACCGCCGCCGCGGTGGGCGCCGCGGGCATGACCACGCTCGGCGACCGGCTGCGCGCCGAGCTGCCGGCCGCCCTGGAGGAAGCGCTGGGGGTGCGCCGGATCGCGCTCGCGGCCGACGCGGTGACCGCGTACGCCGGAGCGGTCGGCCAGCGGGCCGGAGCGGTGGTGGCCGCCGGCACCGGGCTGATCGCGCTGGGCACGGATCTGACGCGGTGGCGGCGGGCGGACGGCTGGGGGCATCTGCTGGGCGACAGCGGCGGCGGCGCCTGGATCGGGCGGGCCGGGCTCGACGCGGCGATGCGGGCCCACGACGGGCGGCGCGGCGGCTCGGCGGCACTGCTGGAGCGGCTGGAGGCGGTGTTCGGCCCGCCGCCGGAGCTGCCCGGACTGCTCTACCCGCGCGCCGACCGGCCCGCCGTGCTGGCCTCCTTCGCCCCGGAGGTGGCCGGGTGCGCGGCGCACGACCCGGTCGCCGAGGGCATCCTGCGGGCCGCCGGGACACACATCGCGGAGGCGGCCGCGGCGGTGTGCCCCGAGGCTGCGGCGGACGAGGAAGGGTACGAAGTCGCGCTGACGGGCGGGCTGTTCCGGATGGGCGAGCCGTTGCTCGTGCCGCTGCGCGAGGAGTTGGCGCGGCTGCTGCCGGGGGCACGGGCGGTCCCCGGTTCGGGTGATCCCCTGATCGGTGCGCTGCGCATCGCCCAGGGGCTGGCCACCGGCGGTCTGCGGCTCCCGCACCATCCGACGCTGCTCTGTCTGCCGGGGCACCGTGCCGGTGACCTCGGGGAACGGTGACCGGGCCACTGACGACAGATCAGGACAGTTGCCAGGTAAGCCGCTGATCGGATAAATACGGACAGAGGCCGCTCGACCGGACCCTCCCCGCGCGGAGGCGTATCCAAAACCAGTAGCATGCGGCGCCATGAGCACCCCCACTGGGCCCGCTTCCGGCCTGCCTGTACGAATGCCGCGACCTCGCCAGTCCGGACGGCACCGCCGCCCGGAGCCCGTGGTCGCACCCGAGGGCGCTGCCGCGCTCGTTCTCGCCGTTCCCGGTACCCCTTCCTCGGAGAGCCGCAGTCTGGCCGAAGAGGTCATCAGCATCGCCCGTTCCGAGCTGCCCGGCCTCAACGCCCTGATCGGCTATGTCGACGGCGACGACGCCGAGTACCCGGCTCTCACCTCCGTGATCGCGCATTCCGCCGCCGAGCGCACCGCGCGCTACGAGCAGGCGCTTGCCGTGGGCCGTGAGGTCGCCGAGCCCGAGGGCCCGGCCGCCGTGGTGGTTCCGCTGCTCGCGGGTCCGGACAGCGCGCTGGTGCAGCGGATACGTCTGGCGATCACCGACAGCGAGGCCCCGGCGGAGCTGACCGACGTGCTCGGTCCGCACCCGCTGCTGGCCGAGGCGCTGCATGTGCGTCTGTCCGAGGCCGGGCTCGCCCGTGCGGACCGGGCCAGGCTGTTCACGGTGGCGACGGCCGCCGACGGGATCGTGCTCGCCACGGTGGGCGGCGAGGAGGCCGTGCAGGCCGCGGGGATCACGGGCATGCTGCTGGCGGCCCGGCTCGCGGTGCCGGTGATGGCCGCCGCGCTGGACGTGGAGGGTTCGGTCGCCGCGATCGCCGAGCAGCTGAAGGGCTCCGGTTCGTTGCAGCTGGCGGTGGCTCCGTACCTGGTGGGTCCGGAGCTGGCGGACGGCCTGCTGGACGCCGCGGCGAAGGAGGCCGGCTGCGCGAGCGCCGAGCCGCTGGGCGCGTACCCGGCGATCGGCAAGCTGGTGCTGTCGATGTACACCTCGGCCCTGGGTATCGCTCCCCCGGTGCCGCAGGGGGCGCAGGCCCGCTGATCCCATGGACGTGTGAGGCCCCGGTGGCGGACGGCAGTCCGCCACCGGGGCCTAGGGCCGGTCAGGCGAAGATCACGCAGGAGGCCGCCGGGGCGTCCAGGGAGCCCCCGTGGACGGGGGTGCCGGTCTCCGGGTCCACGGTGAACCAGGCGATGTTCCCGCTGCGCTCGTTGGCCGCGTACAGCCGGCGCCCGGTGGGGTCGAGCGCGAGGTCGCGGGGCCAGTGCCCGCCGCAGCTCACGGTCGTGACCAGGGACGCCTGCTCGCCGGACGCGTCGAGCGCGAGTACGGAGATGCTGTCGTGGCCACGGTTGGCCGCCCACAGGAAGCGGCCGTCACGGGCGACGACGACCTCGGACGCGTAGCTCGCGCCGGTCACGCCGTCGGGCAGGACGGGTGTCTCGCCGACCGGTTCCAGAACGCCGGTGGCGGCGTCCCACCGGCACACGGTGAGGGTGGGCTCCAGCTCGTTCAGCACGTAGGCGTGGCGGCCCGAGGGGTGGAACGCCAGGTGGCGGGGGCCGGTGCCGGGGCGCAGCGCCGTCTCCCCGTGCGGGCGGAGTTCGCCGGTGGCCGGGTCGAACGCGTAGATCCGCACCGAGTCGGTGCCGAGGTCGACGGCGAGCACCCAGTTTTCCGACGGGTCGGGGAGCACCTGGTGGGCGTGCGGGCCCTGCTGGCGGTCCGCGACGGGGCCGCTGCCCTTGTGGGCGAGGACGGCCGCGACGGGGCCGAGCGCGCCGTCGTCGGTGACGGGCAGGACGCTGACGCTGCCCGAGCCGTAGTTGGCGGTGATCAGGCGGCCGGCCGCGAGGGCGAGGTGGGTGGGGCCGTCGCCGTCCACCGGCCGGGTCGCACCGAGCGGGCGCGGGACGTCCCCGGTGATGTCGAGAGCGGCGGCCGCGCCGGGCTCGGTCTCGCTGACCGTGTAGAGGACGGTGCCGCCGGGACCTACGCCCCGGCCGAGCGCCAGGTAGGAGGGGTCGGGTACGGCGTCCGTCGCGCCGAGGACCGTGAGCGCCCCGGTCTCCTCGTCCACGGCGGCGACGGTGATACCCCGCCCGCCCGCCGAGGTGAACGACCCGATGAAGGCCCGGCCCGCGCCGTTGCTGCTGTCCACCGCACTGCTCCTCTCCGCCGACTGATCACGGCGGTCCCGGCCGTCGTGATCTTCCGCCGCGACGGTAGCAGTGCCCGGCGTGGTCCAGACCAAGGGTGCCGGATCGTGGGACGCCTCGGGCCGCCGGATCAGGCGGTGGCGCCCAGGGGCGCGCGCGGCGGGCTGTGCAGCGGGGCGGCGAGTTCGGCGAGCGCGCGCTCCAGGCCGTGCAGGTGGGCGAGGGCGGGCTCGGTCACCGCGGGGTGCGCCGGGAGGGCCGCGGCGACCGTGGTGCGGGCGGGCCGCCCCGGGGCGGTCAGCGCCTCCACCGCGCTCTCGACGCGCCAGCAGGCGGCGGCGAGGCGGGCATCGTGCGAGGCCTCCGGGTCGGCGGCGACAAAGGCCAGTCCGCGTACCTCGCGCGCGCAGTCGTCGAGCAGCGCGAGCACGTGCCGTGCCCGTCGCTTGCGGGCCCGCAGCGGGTTGAGCGGGTGCACCAGCGGGGCGAGCGACAGGCGCACCCTGCCGAGGATCGCCTCCAGTTCGGCAACGCTCCGGTGCGGGTCGGCGTCCGCGCTCCCGGCGAGCCGGGCGGCGGCCCGCGCCGTGCAGGTGTGGACGCAGCGCAGCGCCCGCTCCACCCATGCCTCGGTCACCGCGTGCGTGGTCACCGGAAGCACGAACATCACCGCCAGCAGGGCGCCGGCCGCCCCGGCCGTCGTCTCCGTCACCCGCAGGACGAGCAGATCCGTGTCGAGCACGCCGAGCAGCCCGTACAGCATGCTCGCCATCACGGTCACGGCCAGCATCATCCAGGTGTAGGAGACCGCGGCGGTGTAGAAGATGCCGAACACGCTCAGCGCCACGACCAGCGCGGCCACGACGGGCTCGTGGTGCAGCGGCACCGCGACGGCGAAGCCCAGGCCGATCCCGAGGACCGTCCCCAGGAAGCGCCGGAAGCCGCGCACGATGGTCTCGCCCCGCGAGGTCGTGGCCACGAACACCCACCAGGTGGCTCCGACCGCCCAGTACCAGCGCTGGTCGGAGAGCACCTGGCCCGCCATCAGCGCGAACGCGGCCCCCGACGTCGCCTGCACGGCCTGCCGCGTCGTGATCCGCCCGAGCCCCGCTCCCCCGGTGGGCGGGGCGACGGCCACGGGCGCCGCGAGCCGCCGCTCGTAGCACCACACACCGAACCGCACCACAGACGACGCGGCCAGCGACAGCAGTACGGCCGCGTACAGCTCGGGCAGCCGGCCCGGCACGGTGTGCAGGAACTGGGCCGAGAAGTAGGACATGAAGGCGAACACTCCGAGCGAGTGCCCGCGAGGTCCCCACCGCCGCGCGTACACACCCGCCCCCACGACAGCGAGGAACGCCAGGCCGCGGGCGACGGGCAGATCGTGCAGTACGGCGGCGAGCGCGAGCACCGGGAAGCCCACGACGGGGAGAAGCGCGGTCGTCGCCGCCTGCCCGCGCACCGTCGCGTCGGTCACCGTGAACAGCGCGAGCAGCGCGGCCAGGCCACCGGCGATGGCCGCCACCAGTGAGTGCCCGGCCGCCCCGCACAGCGCGACGGCGAGCCCGATGCCGAGTACGGCCCGGGACGCGAACCGGAGCCGGATCCGCCCCGGATCCGGTGCCACGAACGCCCTCTTCAGCAAGTTGCCCCGCCCCTTCTTCGCACCTGGACCAGCCCAGACATGAGAAAGGCGCCGCATGGGTCCTCTCGGGACCCGCAGCGCCATTGACTGACATATCTGAGCATCTGACGGGCGAATGGTTCAAACGGGGCCCGATTCATTGAACCAATGGCACAGAATCCGGTGGCCCATCTCGGCCGCGGCAGAGCCAACGGACCAGCCCCGCGCGAACGGCCGCGCGAACGGCCGCCGCCTCGGAGCCGCGGCAGCCGGCCCGCCCGGCCCCTCAGGTCCAGGAGGTGAACGGCGGGCGGGCGGGAGCGGGGCCGAGCGTGGTGGTCCCGGGCTCGGCACGGTGTCCGAGCCCGGTCCGGTACGCGTTCAGCGCCTCCTCCGTACGGCCCTCGTGGCGCATCAGGTCGCCGAGGAGCCGGCAGATGTCCGCGAGGTCTCCGGCGGCTCCGGTCTGTTCGAGCAGGGAGAGCGCGGTGGCGTAGTGCAGCTCGGCGGACTCGGCGTCGCCGGCCTCCTCGGCGATCAGCCCGAGCAATCGGTGGGCCCCGCCGGCGTGCAGCGCGCCGCGGCCGTGCTGGAGGCCGACCAGCAGGCTCCCCAGCAGCTCCGCCGCCTGCGCCGACTTCCCGCTCCTGCGCAGGACGTCGGCGAGTTCGACCTCCACCTGGGAGACGTACAGGGCCGCGCGCTTGGAGACCAGCATCGAGCGGGCGGTCCGCAGCGCCGCCTCCGCCTGGACGAGGTCGCCGTCCTGGGCGCAGACGTAGCCCCGCATCCAGTGGCAGTGGGCGAGTTCGGTGCGGATCTGCAGTTGTTCGTAGAGCTCGGTGGCCCGTGCCAACGAGGTCTGGGCGGCGTCGGCCCTGCCTTCGGCGATCAGAGTGCGGGCCACGGTGCGGTGCATGCCGGCGACGAGTGCGGGGTCGGACACCTGGGGCACCAGGGCGAGCGCGAGTTCGGCGGCCTGCGCGGCTCGGGCGTGGGCGCCCATGTCCATGTACGGGGCGATCGAGGCCGTGTACAGCTGGAGCAGCGCGCCCGGATCGTGCAGCCCCGATGTGTTCAGCTCGTCGATCGCGCTTTCCAGCAGATAGCAGGAGTAGCGCAGTTCGCCCGCCAGGTAGTGCGCGATCGACCTGCCCCGGACCGCACGCGCGCGGGCCGGGAGGGGTTCGCGGGCCAGTGCGAGTTCGGCCGCCTCGAACCGGCCGACGGCCTCGGCGAGCTCGCCCGTCTCCAGGGCGCATTCCCCGAGGCCGGTGAGCGCGGCTCCCCGCTCCAGGGCGAGTTCGTACTCGTCGGCCCTGCGCAGGATCTCCTCGTAGGCGGCCCGCGCGTCCGCGGCGTCGCCCACCGCCAGCACCCGCTGCGCGTCGGCGAGCCCGCCACGCAGGTCCGCGACGAGATGGGTGGGCCGGCCCGTGGCGAGTTCCTCCTCGGCGACCCCGAGCCGCTCGGCGATGTGCCGCAGAGCGGCCTCGGAGGGCCGCACCTTGCCGGCCTCCAGAGTCGAGACGTACGCGGCGGTGTACTCGGGCTCGGCAAGCTGCCGCTGGGTCAGCCGACGCTCCTTGCGCAGGCGCTTCACCCGCCGGCCGATCGCCGCGGGGTCCCTCGGCTCCTCCGGCCGCCCGGCCTCGGAGCGGGTCGTTCCGTCACTGTTGACCGATACTCCGTCGGCTCGCGCCATGACAGCCTCTCGTCTCTCGTCCACCGGTGGATCGGCCCCGTCCGGTGTCCGGACTCACCGCCCGCGGCGACTCGCATATTCCCATAGGCGCCGGCGCCCGCCGGGACCGTGGAGCGGCGCCCCCGTCCGATCGGTCGCGGCACGGCCAGTTACCCAAATGCAACCTCCCGAGCACCCCCTGCCCCGTTGTGCGGCTCCCTTCGCAGAACCTAAGTTAAACGGCGCATCAAGCATATTGAACCCAGGACTTATTTCGGAACGGGTGCGGGGGCGCCGAGTTCGGGCACGGCGGGTCTCGGCGGATGGCCGCATCGCGCCGGACCGGCCGTTCCGGCTCGCCCGTGACGAGAGCCCCCCTGCCCGTCCGCATGCCGTCGCCCGCCCCGCATCACTTCCGAGCCGGACACCAGAGTGAGGATTGACATGCACACAAAGAGGACGGCCGCCATATCCATGAGCGTCGCGCTCATGGCCGCCCTGGGGGCGGCTCTCGCCGCTCCCGCGTCGGCCGCGGACCCGGAGCCCACAAGGGAACCGCGCGTCGGCGTCGAGTACTTCCCCGAGCCGGGCGGCGCGGGGCACCGGACCGAGGTCCCGCTCCGCACGGAGACGGGGCGCGTCCGCGGCCCGGAGCACGGCGCCCGCCGCTTCGACGACGGACGGGGCCGTCGGCCGGCTGTCCGTGACCGGCTCCTCGGACGACCGGCTCGACGTGGTGATCGTCGGCGACGGCTACACGGCCGGCGAGCAGGACGCCTTCCACTCCGCGGCCGCCGCCAAGTGGGCGGACATCACCGCCATCGAGCCCTACGCCAGCTACCAGGGCCTGATGAACGTGTGGACGGTGGACGCGGTCTCCGCCGAGTCCGGCATCAGCGGGGACCCCACCGCCGACGTCGTCAAGGACACCGCTCTCGGCAGCTACTTCTGGTGCTCGCAGACCGAGCGGCTGATCTGCGCCGACATCGACAAGGTCGCGTCGTACGCGGCGAAGGCGCCGGACGCCGACCTGGTCGTCGTCGTCTCCCACTCGACGAAGTACGGCGGCGCCGGCTACTCGGGCCTGGAGGCCGAGGGCTACCCGTTCGACGGCGTCTCGACCCTGTCGTCGGACAACGAGCAGTCGAGCATGATCGCCGCGCATGAAATGGCCCATTCGGTGGGCCTGCTGGCGGACGAGTACACCTATGACAGCTACGGCACCTGGACGGGCGGCGAGCTCCCGGACATCAACTCCAGCATTCTCACCGCGGGGCAGATGGCCGCCGGCCGGAGCAAGTGGTACCGATGGCTCGGCGAGGCCGATCCCACGGGCGGCACCGTCGGCACGTACGAGGGCAGCAGCTACTACCCGTTCGGGATCTACCGCCCGACCGCCAACTCGATCATGCGGGCCCTGGACGTCAGCGAATTCAACCTCCCCGGGCGCGAGGCCATGATCGCGGGCTTCTACCGCGAGGCCAACGTGCTGAGCAGCAGCACACCCACGGGCTCCACGGTCCTCAGGACCGACCGGATCAAGGTGACGCGGGCCGCGCTCACCGGACTGGCGGCGCCGGAACTGCGCTGGTACGTCGACGGGGTCCGGGTGAAGCGCGCCCAGGGCCTCACCGCCGCCCCCGCCCAGCTGGGCGTGCCCAAGGACGGCAGGACGCACACGGTCACCGTCGAGTCGGTGGACCGTACGAAGTCGATCCGCGACCCCAAGGTCCTCGCCGAGGCCACCGAGCGGCTGACCTGGAAGGTCAAGGCGTCCCGCCGGTAGAACACCGCCGGGTCCGAGATGCGGGGCAGCCGGCCGCCGTGCGGACCCGTCCGTGCGGCCGGCTCCGTCCGCCGGCCACCGGGGACGCGGCGGACCGTCGCGGGACGGGGCAACCCGTCCCGCGACGGCCGTCGTGGCGGGAGTGACGCCCTGACCGCACGGGGCGAGCCCGATGGCGCCTCTGGTCTAGACATGTCAAGTTGCCATCGCTACGCTCACCCTTGGTCTAGACCGCAGCACTCTCCGGACATCACCCCACATCTCCAGGAGCGACGTATGCGCAGAAAGATCACTTCCTTACTGGCCGGCCTGGGGCTGGTCGGCGCGGCCCTGCTGGCCACCTCGGGCACCGCCCAGAGCCACGGCTACACCGACTCCCCGATCAGCCGTCAGCAGCTCTGCGGGATCGGCACCGTCAAGCACTGCGGGCAGATCCAGTGGGAGCCGCCGAGCGTCGAGGGTCCCAAGGGGTTCCCCACCCGCGGCCCGGCCGACGGCCACATCTGCTCGGGCGGCATCGGCCGCTTCTCCGAACTGGACGACCCTCGCGGCGGAGCCTGGCCCGCCACGCAGGTCACGGCCGGTCAGAACTACACCTTCAACTGGCGGATCGAGGCCCGCCACGCCACGACCGACTTCCGCTACTACATCACCAAGGACGGCTACGACCCCACCCAGCCGCTCACCCGGGCCGACCTGGAGCCGCAGCCGTTCCTGACCGTGCCCTTCGGCGGGAAGCTGCCGGGTTCGACGGTCAGCCATTCCGGCACGCTGCCGCAGAAGTCCGGCAAGCACCTGATCCTCGGTGTCTGGACGATCTCCGACACGGGCAACGCCTTCTACGCCTGCTCCGACGTCCAGTTCTGACGTCCGGCCCGTGCCCCGCGCCACCCGCCCGTGCGCGGGGCACATCCGGCCGAGACAACGGCAGGGCGGCCTGGCGCACACATAGGCCGTTGGTACAGTCGCTGGCCCGAACGACACCGAAAGAGGCCGGCGAAGCATGGCGGTGGACGCACTCGACACCCGTATCCTGCGACTGCTCATCGAACAGCCGCAGACGAGCGTGCGCGAGTACGCGCGCATCCTGGCCATCGCCCGGGGCACCCTGCAGGCCCGGATCGACCGGCTGGAACGGGACGGTGTGATCACCGGGAGCGGTCCCTTCCTCTCCCCCGCCGCGCTCGGCCACCCGGTCCTGGCCTTCGTGCACCTGGAGGTCACGCAGGGACACCTCGACGACGTCGGCGAGGCGCTCGCCGCCGTGCCGGAGATCGTCGAGGCCTTCTCGACCACGGGCGGCGGCGACCTGCTGACCCGGGTCGTCGCGCGGGACAACGGGCACCTGGAGGACGTCATCCAGCGACTCATCCGGCTGCCCGGCGTGGTCAGGACCCGCACCGATGTGGCGCTGCGCGAACGCGTGCCGCACCGGCTGCTGCCCCTGGTCGAGTCCGTGGGCCGGGCCGCGGCCGGCGGCCGGTGACGACCGCCCGTCACCGGACTCCCCCCGCCGGCCGCACCTGGCGGACCCGGCCCCGGCGGCCCGTCACCGCGCCTCCCCGGCCAAGGCGGTGACCGCCGGTCGTCGGCGCTCCGCGCGCCGGATATCCTGATCTTGCCGCGCTCCCCCCACCCCGCCCTCGTCCCCGACGAGGCCGCCGCCGCGGCAGTCGAAGCGGCCCTCCGTCCGGGCTGCCCGAGAGGCCCGACTATTCGAGACAGGTGTGCACAGGTGCTGGTTGCTGGTCGGTACCGGCTGATATCCGCCATCGGCCGGGGCGGCATGGGTGAGGTCTGGCGGGCCACCGACGAGGTTCTCGGCCGTGCGGTCGCCGTGAAGCTTCTGCTGGGGGAACACGCCGACGAGTCGGCCACCGCCCGGTTCCGGCTGGAGGCCCAGACCGCCGCCCGGCTGAGCCACCCCCATCTGGTGGCGGTCTTCGACTTCGGGGCCTGGGAGGACCGGCTCTTCCTCGTCATGGAACTCGTCGAGGGCAGAAGCCTCGCCGATCTGCTGCTGGCCCAGGAGCGGCTGGGCCCCGAGCAGGCCGCGCGCATCGCCGGGCAGGCCGCCGCCGGGCTGGCCGCGGCGCACCGGCAGGGCATCGTCCACCGCGACATCAAGCCCGGGAACCTGATGCTGGACGGCGAGGGAACCGTCAAGATCGGCGACTTCGGCATCGCCCAGTTCGTCGACGACCCCTCCGCCGCGCTGACGACCACGGGCCACATCGTCGGGACGAGCCTCTACCTCGCCCCGGAGCGGGCGCTCGGCCGCACGGCGGACGCCGCGTCCGACATGTACTCGCTCGGCTGCGTCATCTACCAACTGCTGCTCGGGCAGCCGCCGTTCCGCTCGGACACCGCCACCGCCACCCTCTACCAGCACGTGGACACGCCGCCCGTGCCGCTGCGGCAGCGCGGCGTCGACGTATCCGCCGCCTTCGACGCCTACCTCCTGGGTCTGCTCGCCAAGCAGCCGGAGGACCGGCCCACCGCCCAGCAGGTCGCCGACTGGTTCCACGGCGACGCCTGGCGGGGCCGGGCCGAGGCCCTGCCGCTGCATCAGCCGGCCCCGGCCCTGGCGCCGCCCCCCGCCGCCTACCAGACGCCGCCCGCCCCGCGCCCCGCCGCGCCGGCCGCAGGAGCGGAGTCCGGCGCCCCGACGACGTACCGGCTGCCGCAGGCCTCCGGGCACGGCCGGCGCGCGGCCCCCCGGGCCGGAAACGCCAAGCGGCGCACCGCCGGTGAGGCGATCCGGCGCCGGCCCCGGGTGGCCAGCGCCATCGCGGGCGTGATCGCCTTCCTGGCCGCCGTGTACCTGGGGATGAGCCTGTTCGCCCCCGACACCGGGTCGGCCACCAAGCCGGACGGCGGCACGTCGTCCGGCGCGCCGGAGACTCCCGGGGCCGAGCAGTGACCGGAGCCTCCTACCAGCGGCCGTGGACCGCCGCGCGAATCCTGCGGTCGTAGAGGTCGCGCACCGCGTCCAGCGTGCTCTGCGGCAGCGGGTCGAGCGCGGCGGCGGCCGCGTTGGCCCGTGCCTGCTCCGTGGAGCGCGCTCCGGGGATGACGCTGGTGACGCCCGGCTGCTGGATGATCCAGCGCAGCGCTGTCTGGGCCGGCGTCGCGCCCTCGGGAGCGAGCCCGGCGAACTCCGCGGCGGCGGCCACACCGGTCTCGAAGTCGACGCCGGAGAACGTCTCGCCCTGGTCGAACGCCTCGCCGTGCCGGTTGTACGTGCGGTGGTCACCGGCGGCGAAGACGGTGTCCGCGGTGTACTTGCCCGACAGCAGCCCGGAGGCGAGCGGCACCCGGGCGATGATGCCGACTCCGGCTGCCCGCGCCGCCGGAAGGACCTCGTCCAGCGGCTTGAGGCGGAACGGGTTGAGGATGATCTGCACGCTCGCGACACCGGGGCGGGCGATGGCCGTCAGCGCCTCGGCGCACGTCTCCACGCTCACCGCGTACGCCGCGATCCGCCGCTCGGCCACCAGCGTGTCGAGGGCGTCGTACACCTCGTCGGACGCGTAGACCGCGGTGGGCGGGCAGTGCAGCTGTACGAGGTCGAGGGTGTCGACCCCGAGATTGGCGCGGGAACGGTCGTTCCACGCACGGAAGTTGTCCAGGGTGTAGTTCTCCGGCACCTGATCGGCCCGGCGTCCCATCTTCGTGGCGACGAAGACCCCGGCATCGGGCCGCTCCTTGAGATAGCGGCCGATGAGCTGTTCGCTCCGCCCGTCCCCGTACACGTCCGCCGTGTCGAAGAAGGTGACACCCGCTTCGACGGCCGCGTCGAGCACCCCGAGGGCGTCCGCCTCGCGGACCTCACCCCAGTCCCCGCCGAGTTGCCAGGTTCCTTGTCCGACGACCGATACGTCCCGTCCGGTCCTGCCCAGTTCGCGCTGCTCCATGGGGATCATGCTACGGGTGTCCGTGTCCGGCGGGCTGCCCGAGCGCGGTCAGCCGGCGCATCTCATCGTCGGTGAGCCGCAGGGTGCCCGCCGCCACGTTGGCCTCCAGGTGGGCGGGGTCGCCGGTGCCCGGGATGGCCAGGACGTGCGGGCCCTGCTGGAGGGTCCACGCCAGCCGGACCTGGGCGGGCGACGCGTCATGGGCACGGGCGACGTCGAGCAGCGCCTCGTGCTCGGCGGCGGTGGCCCCGGACTCGCGGCCGGCGCCCGCGATGGCGTAGAAGGGGACGAAGGCGATGCCCAGCTCGGCGCAGATGCGCAGCACCTCCTGGGAGTCGGGGCGCCGCTCGCCAATGCCGTAGCGGTTCTGCACGCAGACGACCGGGGCGATGGCGCGGGCCTCGGCTATCTGCTCGGGCCAGACATTGGACAGGCCCAGATGGCGGACGAGTCCCTCCTCGCGCAGTTCGGCCAGGGCGGCGAACCGGTCGCCGATCGGGGCGGGCCCGTTCATCCGCAGGTTCACCACGTCGAGGTGGTCGCGGCCGAGCTGGCGGATGTTCTCCTGGACCTGGCCGCGCAGTTGCTCGGGCCGGGCCCAGTCCAGCCAGTCACCCGAGGGGCCTCGCCCGGGGCCGACCTTGGTGGTGATGACCAGGTCGTCCGGGTAGGGGCCGAGCGCCCGGTTGATCAGCTCGTTGGCCGAGCGCAGGGGCGAGAAGTAGAAGGCCGCCGTGTCGATGTGGTTCACGCCGAGTTCGACGGCGCGGCGCAGCACGGCGACGGCCCGGTCCCGGTCGTGCGGGGTGCGCTCGTTGCTGAAGGCCGCGCCGTTCTGGGTCAGCCGCATGGCGCCGAACCCGATGCGGTTGACGGTCAGGTCGCCGAGCCGCCAGGTGCCTGCGGCCGCTGCGCCGAGGGAGTGCGAGGTCAAGGCTGATGCCTTCCTTGTGGAGAGGGGCCGAGGGGCCACCGTATGAGGGGTCGCCAGGACGGCTTGCGTAATTGCCGATTCAGCGATACGATCGCCTCGACAGTCGCGTGTTGATCACCGATTTGGTGAGAGTGCAGGATAACGTCCGCCTCGCCGCCTGTCCACCCCCGCACCAACACCCCCCGCGCAGACGTGCAGTCGCGCGGGTTTCCGCGCGTTGTCGCGGGGCGACTTGACCAGACTTGCCAACTCCCTTCCAGGCGCCCGCAGTTCGTTGACGGGGTCATGACGGCATGTGAGTGTTCGGTCGCTCGCTCACGGACACCACCCGGACGGACGGCCCACGCTGCCGCACGGGCGGGCGCGTCTCCCCACGCCACTGCCCGTGACCGAGGTCCCCACGAAGACGAGGAGCCTCGATGAAACGCAGACCCTTGACGGCCGGGACAACCCTGGCCGTCCTCGCCGGAATGCTGGTCGCCGTCAGCGGCCAGTCAGCATCCGCGGAACCGTCACCGCCCCCGGTTCCCACAGCGCTCACCACCGCCGTCTCGGCCGCCGACCGGGCGGCCGACAGCGGTCTCGACACCCTGGCCAAGGGCCCGGAGGAGCGCTACGAGCGCCGCACGGTGACCCCGTGGATCAACGGCCTCTACTCCGTCGCGTACGAGCGCACCTACCGCGGCCTGCCGGTCGTCGGCGGGGACGCCGTCGTGGTGGCCGACGCCAAGGGCCGGGTCCGCGGCTCGCAGTCGGCCCTGTCGCGGCGCATCAACGTGCCCACCACCGCGACGGTCTCGGCGAAGTCGGCCGAGGCCACCTCCCGCAAGCAACTGCGTTCGGTGGAGCGGGTCGAGAGCCACCGGCTCGTCGTACGGGCCACCGGCAAGCGCTCCCGGCTCGCTTGGGAGACCGTGCTCACCGGCCGGAGCGAGAAGGCGCCGAGCCGGCTGCACGTCTTCGTCGACGCGGGCACCGGGGCGGTCCTGGACAGCTACGACGACGTCAAGGCGGGCACGGGCAACAGCCAGTGGAACGGCCCCTCCCCGCTCTCCATCAACACCACGAACTCCGGCGGCAGTTACTCACTGCGTGACCCGAGCCGCCCGGGGCTGAGCTGCGCCGACTACAGCACCGGCGGCGTCTTCACCAAGTCGACCGACTCCTGGGGCACGGGCAGCGCCTCCAGCAAGGAGACCGGCTGCGTCGACGTCATGTGGGCGGCCCAGCACGAGTGGGACATGCTGCGCGACTGGCTCGGGCGCAACGGCCACGACGGCAACGGCCGCAGCTGGCCCGTCAAGGTCGGCCTCAACGACATCAACGCCTACTGGAACGGCTCCTCCATCTCCATCGGCCACAACCAGGCCAACCAGTGGATCGGCGCCATGGACGTCGTGGGCCACGAGTTCGGCCACGGCATCGACCAGTACACACCGGGCGGCGCCAACAACGAGTCCGGGCTCGGCGAGGCCACCGGCGACATCATGGGCGCGCTGACCGAGGCGTACACCAATGAGCCGGCCCCCTACGACGACCCGGACTACACCGTCGGCGAGAAGATCAACCTCGTCGGCAACGGGCCGATCCGGATCATGTACAACCCCGGCCAGATCGGCGACCCGAACTGCTACAGCGCCTCCATACCCAACACCGAGGAGCACGCGGCGGCCGGTCCGCTGAACCACTGGTTCTACCTGCTGGCCGAGGGCTCGAACCCCGGCGGCGGCAAGCCCTCCAGCCCCACCTGCAACAACTCCACGGTCACCGGCGTGGGCATCCAGAGCGCCGGCAAGGTCTTCTACGGCGGGATGCTCCTCAAGACCAGCGGCATGACCTACAAGCGCTACCGCACGGCCACCCTCACCGCGGCCAAGAACCTCGACGCCACCTGTGTGCTGCACAGCCGCACGAAGGCGGCGTGGGACGCGATCAGTGTCCCCGCCCAGAGCGGTGACCCGGCCTGCACACCGAGCGCGAACAACGACTTCTCGCTCTCCCTCGACCCGGCCTCCGGCTCGGTGAAGGCGGGCAACGCGGTCACCGCCACCGTGCGCACGACCGTCTCCTCCGGCAGCGCCCAGACGGTGAACCTCTCCGCGAGCGGTCTGCCCGGCGGCGTCAGCGTCTCCTTCAGCCCCTCCTCCGTTCAGTCCGGCTCGACGTCGGCCATGACGGTCTCGACCACGTCCGCCGCGGCGCCCGGGTCGTACACCTTCACCGTGAAGGGCGCGGGCACCCAGGAGCACACCGCCCAGTACACGCTGACCGTCACCGACGGAGGCGGCAGCCCCGGCGGCACACCGCCCGACATCAGCGTCGCCCAAGTGCAGGCCCACCTCGCCCAGTTCCAGACCATCGCCTCACAGAACGGCGGCAACCGGCGGGCCGGCAGCAGCGGCTACACCGCCTCGCTCGCCTATGTGAAGGGCAAGCTCCAGGCGGCCGGTTACACCGTCAGCGAGCAGACCTGCACCACCTGCTCCTACCCGGGCAACAACCTGATCGCGGACTGGCCGGGCGGCCCCGCCGACAGCACCGTGATGTTCGGCGCCCACCTGGACAGCGTGTCCGCCGGGCCCGGAATCAACGACAACGGCTCCGGCTCCGCGACCCTGCTGGAGAACGCCCTCGCGCTGGCCCAGCAGAACCCCACGATGACCAAGCACGTCCGCTTCGCCTGGTGGAACGGCGAGGAACAGGGCCTCCAGGGCTCCAAGTACTACGTCGGGCAGCTCACTTCGGCCCAGCGCAGTGCCATCAAGGCCTACTACAACTTCGACATGGTCGCCTCGACCAACGGCGGCTACTTCATCAACAACCTGAACTCCTCCGCCTCCGCCCCGATGAAGGAGTACTGGACCTCCCTCGGGCTCGCCCCGGAGGAGAACGTCGAGGGCCAGGGACGCTCCGACGACTACTCCTTCCAGCAGGGCGGCATCGCCACCTCGGGGTACGCGACCGGCGCCAGTGACACCAAGACCTCGGCCCAGGCTGCCAAGTGGGGCGGCACTGCGGGCCGTTCCTACGACCCCTGCTACCACCAGTCCTGCGACACCACCTCCAACATCAACGCCACCGCGCTCGACCGCAGCGCCGACGGGATCGCCTACACGCTGTGGAAGACAGCGGTCGGCACCACCGCCCCGGCCGACGACTTCTCCGTCTCGGTGAACCCGGTCTCCGGGAACGTCCAGCCGGGCGGGTCCGCGACCGCCACCGTGTCCACGGCCACCACCAGCGGCTCCGCGCAGAACGTGCGGCTGACGGCCACGGGCGCGCCGAGCGGTGTCACGGTCTCCTTCGCGCCGTCCTCGGTGCAGTCGGGGTCCTCGTCCACGATGACCGTATCGGCCGGAGCGCAGGCCACGGCGGGTACGTACACGCTCACCGTGACGGGTACCGGCACCGCCACCCACACCACCACGTACTCGCTCGTGGTCGGGGGCGGCGGCAGCTGCCAGCCGCGGCAGGTCGTGGCCAACGGCGGCTTCGAGAACGGGACGGCGCCCTGGACGCAGACGGCCGGTGTCATCAACAACCGGACCTCCGAGAAGCCCGCGCACAGCGGTGCGTACCAGGCATGGTTCGGCGGCTGGGGCAGCACGCACAGCGACACCGCCACGCAGTCGGTGACCGTGCCCGCCGGCTGCTCGACGTACCGGCTGTCGTTCTACCTGCGCACCGACACCGCTGAGTCGGCGTGGGGACAGGCGTACGACACCTTCACCGTCAAGCTGGGGTCCCGGACGCTGGCCACGTACTCGAATCTCGACGCGAGCAACGGCTATGTCCTGCAGACCTTCGACGTCGGCTCGGCCGCCGGTCAGACGTTGACGCTCGGGTTCACCAGTAACGAGGACGCCTACCTGCAGACCAGCTTCGTGCTGGACGATGTGGCCCTCGATGTGAGCTGATCCGGCGACGGGGGGGCGGGGGCGGGGCGTGGTCCACACGTCCCGCCCCCGCTGTCGTGCGCCCTCAGCGGACCGCCGCGGCCAGTCTGCGGACGAAGTCGTCGGTCTCGGAGCGGTCGCCGGGGCGGCCGGCCAGCCGGGTGTACAGCCCGCGCAGCTCCTGGCCGAGCAGGGTCGAGGGGTGCACCTCGGTGTTCTCCAGGACGGGCCCGGCGACGGCCGCGGCGGCGGCCGGCTCGCCCGCGCACACGTAGGCGTCGGCCGTCCGCGCCAGGAACAGCAGCCGGGCCGAGTGCATGCCTGGCGGCAGCAGCCTGATCGCCGTACCGGCCGCGTCGAGGGCGCGGAGCGCGAAGCGCCGTTCCCCGGTGGCCGCGGCGAGATCGCGCAGCGCACCGGCGGCGCCCGACTCCACCCGCAGGCGCACGGAGGCGACGGAGAGCCACGGGGCCTCCGCCTCGTCGCGCTCGCCGGCCCGGTCCATCCGGGCCCAGGCGCGGCCGATGTGGTGCAGGGTGCGGTCGGCGTCGCCGCGGACCGCGTGGCCGCGCGCCTGGTACAGATCGCTCATGGCGCCCGCCCAGGGCCGGTCCGCCGCGACCCTCCGGATGGCTTCGCCGTATGCGAGCGCCGAGGGCCCGTCGCCCTCCAGCCGGGCCAGGGTGCTCATGTCGCTGAGGGCCGCCACCTGCGCCCCCACGTAGCCGGCCATCGCCGCCCACAGCAGCGACCGGTCGAGCCAGGCCATCGCCGTCCCGTTACGCCCCCACAGCAGCCGCAGGCAGCCCGCCGACTGGGCGTACTCGGCGGCCAGCGGCGCGAGTCGGCCCCGGTACGAGCCGGCCGGGAGGGCCATCCAGCGGAGCATCGCGTGCAGGGTGCGTTCGACCACGGCGGTCGCCCCCGGCCAGGCGTGCTCCTCGTCGGCGCGCAGGCAGACGGCGAGCAGCGCGGTCAGCGCGTGCACGGTGTCGGTGTCCAGGGCCGGGTGGGGCGAGGTGTCCGGGCCGATGGCGCAGAACCGGGCGTGCAGGGCAATAACGTCGGGCAGCGCCGGGACCGCGCAGCCGTCCCGCCCGTGCACCGGGCAGACCAGGCCGTACGCGGGCAGCCGCGTGGGCAGGACGGTCCCGGGCGGGAGCATCGCCGTGAGTGTTCCGCCCGCGGGCTCGCCGGGCAGCGGCCCCTGCCGGACCGGGCCCGGCTCGGCGGGCGCGGCCTCCGCCCGTTCCCGCGCCTCGGCCTCCTCACAGGCGGCCAGGAGGTCTCCGCCGGCCGCCAGCAGGTCGTCCAGGCGGCGGGCCAGCGGGAGCGGGGTCCTGCGGCTGCCGTGTTCGAGTTTGCTGATGGCGGTGTGGTCGTAGCCGACCCGGAGGCCCACCTGGGCCTGGGTGAGTCCGGCCCGCCAGCGCCAGTGACGCAGCCGGGCGCCGAACGCCTGCCATGCCTGCCCGCTCCGGCTCCCCGCCGCGACGGGGCCCGTCGCCGCGCTCATCCGGAACCCCGTCGTGCCTGGTCAGCGGCGCGCTGTGCGCCACACTCACGGCTCATGCACCGGAGGATAGCGACCCTCGGGGCCCGCTGTCCCCGGGACGGCGGTCACGTGTCCGGTAACAGCCGCGCCGGCCGGCGGTGTCCGGGGCCGCGGCCCCGCCGCGCGCGTCGCGTGATTGCGGTGGCAACGGCTCGTTCCGCCGCGCTCACTCCCCGTACACGCTCCGTCATCCCCTGAATCGACGGCGCGGCCACCCCTACGGCCAACCAGCCTCAAGGCGGCCCGAATACGGATACTCATCGCGTACCCGTCGTCAACTGTTGTCTTCAACGACGCTTGAAAAAGCGGTTGTTGCACACCTATTGACGCCGGGTGAGCGAGGGAGAAGTATCCCCAACTGCCGGAGAGAGCGCTCTCCAGCTTCGTGTCGTGCACCCGTTCCGCGACTCAGGAGACATTGCCCCATGTATGGACCCCCCTTGCTCCACAGACCCGCGTCCTCGTCCGGAAGAAGACGTACCGGCGTGCTGGCCGCCGTCGCCGGTCTCGTCGTCTCGCTCCTGGCCTTCGTGCCGTCGACCGACGCCAGCGCGGCCCCCTCCCTGCTCTCCCAGGGCAAGACGGTGACCGCTTCCAGCCAGGAGGGCGCCGGTACCCCCGCGACCGCCGCCGTGGACGGAGACAACGGCACCCGCTGGGCGAGCGCCTTCTCCGACCCGCAGTGGCTCAAGGTCGACCTGGGCACCTCCGCGTCGGTCAGCCAGATCGCGCTGAAGTGGGAAGCCGCCTACGCCACGAGCTACCGCATCGAGTTCTCCACGGACGACAACACGTGGAGCACCGCCTACTCGACCACCACGGGCCCCGGTGGCGACGAGACGCTGAACGTCTCCGGCACCGCCCGCTACGTCCGGCTGACCGGAACCACCCGCGCCACCCAGTACGGCTACTCGCTCTGGGAATTCCAGGTGTTCGGCACCACGGGCGGAGACGGCGGTCAGCAGATCCCCGGTGGCGGCGATCTCGGCCCGAACGTCCTGGTGTTCGACCCGTCGACCCCCAACATCCAGGGCAAGGTCGACGAGATCTTCCACCAGCAGGAGTCGGCGCAGTTCGGCACCGGCCGCTACGCGCTGATGTTCAAGCCCGGCACGTACAACAACATCAACGCCCAGATCGGCTTCTACACCTCGATCGCCGGTCTCGGTCTCAAGCCGGACGACACCACGTTCAACGGTGACGTCACCGTCGACGCCGGCTGGTTCGACGGCAACGCCACACAGAACTTCTGGCGTTCGGCCGAGAACCTCGCGCTCAACCCGGTCAACGGCACCGACCGCTGGGCCGTCTCGCAGGCGGCTCCGTTCCGCCGGATGCACGTCAAGGGCGGGCTCAACCTGGCGCCCGACGGCTACGGCTGGGCGAGCGGCGGGTACATCGCCGACAGCAAGATCGACGGCCAGGTCGCACCGTACTCGCAGCAGCAGTGGTACACCCGCGACAGCACCATCGGCAGCTGGGGCAACGGCGTCTGGAACATGACGTTCTCCGGCGTCGAGGGCGCCCCCGCGCAGAGCTTCCCCGAGCCTCCCTACACCACGCTCGACACCACCCCCGTCTCCCGCGAGAAGCCGTTCCTCTACCTGGACGGCAACGACTACAAGGTCTTCGTCCCGGCCAAGCGCACCAACGCGCGCGGTGTCTCCTGGAACGGCACCCCGCAGGGTGATTCGATCCCGCTGAGCCAGTTCTACGTCGTCAAGCCGGGTGCCTCCGCCGCCACCATCAACGCGGCCGTCCAGCAGGGCCTGCACCTGCTGTTCACGCCGGGCATCTACCACGTGGACCAGACGATCAACATCGACCGCGCCGACACCGTCGTGCTCGGCCTCGGCCTCGCCACGATCATCCCGGACAACGGGGTCACCGCCATCAAGGTCGGTGACGTGGACGGCGTCAAGCTCGCCGGGCTCCTCGTCGACGCCGGTCCGCAGAACTCCCAGGTGCTCGTCCAGGTCGGCCCCGACGGCGCGTCGGCCGGCCACGCGGCCAACCCGACCAGCGTCCAGGACGTCTTCATCCGCGTCGGCGGCGCGGGCGCCGGCAAGGCGACCACGGGCATGGTGATCAACAGCAACGACACGATCATCGACCACACCTGGCTGTGGCGCGCCGACCACGGCGAGGGCATCGGCTGGGACACCAACCGGTCCGACTACGGCCTCCAGGTCAACGGCGACAACGTCCTGGCCACCGGCCTCTTCGTGGAGCACTTCAACAAGTACGACGTCCGCTGGTCCGGCGAGAACGGCAGGACGATCTTCTTCCAGAACGAGAAGGCGTACGACGTTCCCAACCAGGACGCCATCCAGAACGGTGACACCAAGGGCTTCGCCGCCTACAAGGTCGACGACTCCGTCACCACCCACGAGGGCTGGGGACTCGGCAGCTACTGCTACTTCAACGTCGACCCGAGCATCCGCCAGGACCACGGCTTCGAAGCCCCGGTCAAGCCCGGCGTGAAGTTCCACGACCTGATCGTCGTCTCCCTCGGCGGCCAGGGACAGTACAACCACGTCATCAACAGCACAGGGTCGCCCACCTCGGGGACCGACACCATTCCGTCGCAGGTCGTCTCCTTCCCGTGACGGAAGGCGCATGACACCTGGTGTACGAGGTGAGTGAACGGCGCGGGGCCCGGCGGTGTGCCGGGCCCCGCGTCGCCGTCACAGGGGCCACTGGGCCGGGGGCGGGCCGCCGAGCGTCTGCTCGGACCAGATGACCTTGCCCCGGTCGGTGTACCTGGCGCCCCAGCGCTCGGCGAACTGGGCGACCAGGAAGAGGCCACGGCCGCCCTCGTCCGTCGTGGCGGCGTAGCGCAGGTGCGGGGAGGTGCTGCTGCAGTCCGACACCTCGCAGATCAGGGACCGGTCGTGGAGCAGCCGGACCTTGATGGGCTCGGAGCCGTAGCGGATGGCGTTGGTGACGAGTTCGCTCAGGATGAGTTCGGTGACGAACCCCTCCTCGTCGAGACCCTGGTCGGACAGCCAGCGGATGGCCTGCTTGCGGACGCCCGCGACGGCGGCGGGGTCCGGGGGGACGTCCCACTGGATGCGCCGGGACGGGTCCAGCGTGCGGGTGCGGGCGACCAGCAGGGCGACGTCGTCGCCGGGGTGGCTGGGCATCATGGCGTCCAGCACGTCGTCGCAGGTCTCCTCCGGTGTCCGGTCGCGGTCGGTGAGCGAGCGGCGCAGGAGTTCGAGGCCGTCGTCGATGTCGCGGTCGCGGCGCTCCACCAGGCCGTCCGTGTACAGGACCAGACGGCTTCCCTCGGGCACCTGGAACTCGGTCATCTCGAAGGGCATGCCGCCGATCCCGAGGGGCAGCCCGGCCGGCATCTCGGGGAAGCTCACCGTGCCGTCGGGCAGCACGAGCGCGGGCCCCGGGTGGCCGGCCCGAGCGATCGTGAAGCGTCCGGAGACGGCGTCGTAGATCGCGTACAGGCAGGTGGCGCCGGTGATCGCGCCGCCGCCCGTCCCCTCGTCCTGGTCCATCCTGACGACCAGCTCGTCCAGGTGGCCGAGGAGTTCGTCGGGTGCCAGGTCCAGCGTCGAGAAGTTGAGCACGGTGGTGCGCAGCCGGCCCATGGTGGCCGCGGCGTGCAGGCCGTGTCCGACGACGTCGCCGACGACGAGGGCGACCCGTGCGCCGGACAGCGGGATCACGTCGAACCAGTCGCCGCCCACGCCGGCCTGTGCCGGCAGGTAGCGGTAGGCGACGTCCAGGGCGTTCTGCTCGGGCAGCCCGCGCGGAAGGAGGCTGCGCTGAAGGGTGACGGCCATCTCGTGCTCGCGGGTGTAGCGCCAGGCGTTGTCGACGCTCACGGCGGCACGGGCCACCAGTTCCTCGGCGAAGGAGAGGTCGTCCAGGTCGAAGGACGACTCGTTCTGCGCGCGCCAGAAGTTGGCCACGCCGAGGATGACACCGCGGGCCCGCAGGGGGACGGAGAGCAGCGAGTGGAATCCGTGCTCCAGGATGTCTGCCGCGTGCTCGGGGTCGGGGTCGCGCCACCGCTGGGAGGTGGTCAGGTCGGACACGATCCAGGTGTGCCCGACGGTGGTGCCGAGGGACTCCGGGGTGGTCGGAACGAAGCCGATGACTTGCCCCGCCGGGTAGAGCGGATGGTCGTCGCCGACGCTGCGCACGGCGGTGCGGCGCAGGTTCATGACGTCGCCGACGGGCAGCCGCGGCTCCTCGCCGCGCAGGACGGAGTCGGCGAGGTCGACCGTCACGCAGTCGGCGAATCCGGGGGTCGCGACGTCCGCGAGTTCCTGCGCGGTGGTGGTGACGTCGAGAGTGGTGCCGATCAGGGCGCCCGCCCGGTAGAGCAGCGTCAGCCGCTCGCGTACGGTCTCCGCCCGTCCGGTGACGGCCCGCAGTTCCGTGGTGTCGCGCAGGGTGGCGACCATGCCGGGCTGGCCGCCGCGCTCCTCGGTGGGGCGGAGGTTGACGGCGAGCAGCCGGTCCCCCGCGGGCCGCAGCTCGTCCGTGGCGACCTGTCCGGAGGCCAGGAGTTCGCCGGTCCCGGGGTCCAGGCCGAGGTCGGTGACCGCGCGGCCCTCCGCGTCCGCGGGCAGGTCGAGCAGGCGCCGTGCCTCGTCGTTGGCCAGCAGCAGCCGGTGGTCGGCGCCGATGATGAGGACGCCCTCGCGCACGGCGTGCAGCACCGCGTCGTGGTGTTCGTACATCCGGGTCATCTCGGCCGGGCCCAGGCCGCGTGTCTGGCGGCGCAGGCGGCGGCTCACCAGGGCAGCGCCTGCCGTGGTGAGGGCGAGGGCGGCCACTCCGGCGCCGATGGTGAGCGGCATGCTCGGGTACGCCAACCGGTTCACGGCCTCGACCCTGATGCCCACGGCCACCAGTCCGGCCACCGATCCGTCCCTGCGCCGGACGGGTACGGCGGAGGCGACCGACCTGCCCCGGCTCGCGGAGACCGTACGGGTGACGGAGCGTCCCGCCAGGGCCTCCTCGTAGGGGCCGGGGATCTTCTTGCCGATGAGCGCGATGTCGCGGTGGGTGTACCGGATGCCGTTGGTGCCGGCCACGATGACGTACTCCACGCCGGTGCTCTGCCGGATCTCCTCGGCGCGCGGCTGGAGGACCTTGGTGGGGTCCTTGCTGTCCAGCGCGGCGGCGACGCCGGGCGCGTGGGCGAAGGCCTGCGCGACGCTCAGCGACTGGGCACGGGCCGCGCTCATGCTGTCGCGCCTGCCCTGCACCACCAGGGCGACGACGGCCGCCGAGACGAGCAGGACGACGATGCTCAGCATGAGGACGAAGAACTGGCCCGCCACCGTGCGGACACTGAACAGGGCGCGCAGCCGGCGCCCTGGCGGGGTCCGCACGTGGGGCGGCCCGGAGGGCGCGGGTTCGTCACCGCCTGGGCGGCCGCCATCGTGTCGATGCGGCCGCCGGGCGGAGCGGTGAGACCACGCCCGGAATCGACCTGTACCACCCACGTATTCAGGTTTAACACGGATTACCGGAGTGCGATCGGCGTGAGCGACCCGGACCGGGCGGGGGCGGGCCCGGCCGGTGCGATCGGGTGACGCGGGGCGGACGGACGCGCGCCCGTCCGCCCCGGGGGCCGCCCGCGCCGCATGATCGGCGAAATGGTGCCTGTATTCCTGACCAAGGCGGTCGAGCTGCTGCTCGGCCGGGAGAACCGTTCGCTGCACCTCAAGGCGGCGGGCTGGGCGACGGTGCTGCTCGCCCTGACCGTGCTGGTGGGCTCGTGGGTGGTGCTGGTGGCCGAGCGGCACGCCCCGCACGCCACCATCACCTCGTACCCCAAGGCGCTGTGGTGGTCGGCGGAGACCGCGACGACCGTGGGTTACGGCGATTTCTTCCCGGTGACGTTGTGGGGGCGGATCGTCGCCGTCGCCGTGATGGGCGTCGGCATCACGACGTACGGGATGGTCACGGCGGCCCTCGCGACCTGGTTCGTGGGGCACGAGCAGCGGCGCCGCCACCGGCTCGCGCGCGAGGCCGAGCACGCCGCGCGTGCGATGCGGGACGAGACCGAGCAGCTGCTGCACGAGCGGTTCGACCGCATCGAGCGGATGCTCGCCGACGCGGGTCACGGGCCGCGGGGCTGAGCGGTGCGCCGGCGGTGTGCGGCCCGCCGGACCACGCCGGCCGGCCCGGTGACGTGTGAACGGCTCCGGGCCGGGCATAGGTCCGGTTACCGACAGGAGGTGGTGGCAGTGGGCCGCATCAGAGTCGTCCGGCGTCCTCAGCTTCCGCAACGTCCGCCGCCCCTCGATCTGCGCACGCCGTCCGGGCGCCCACTGCCCTACTGACCGCGTCGCACCGCCGCCCCTCCGTCGTCGGGCCCGCCGCACGCGGGCGGACGGACGGGCGGTTCTCGTATGCCCTTCCGATTCCCGGCGGCCCGTGGGCGGCGTTCTCCGGGACCTTGTTGATCACCCTCCCGGGGAGCGGGGTGACCCGGCAGGATGTCGGTGTACTGGGCCGTCGTCCTCGGGCGGCGGTGCCGACCGAGGAAGGGAGCCCCATGCGGGAGACGCGTGCAGAGCGGTCGCCGTCGGACGAGGAGACCGCCGGCGGCGGTGCCGAGGAGGCACAGGTGATCGTGGTGGGGGCGGGGCCGGCCGGTTCGTCGGCCGCCTACCACCTCGCCAGGGCCGGTGTCGATGTGCTGCTGCTGGAGAAGTCCCGTTTCCCCCGCGAGAAGGTGTGCGGGGACGGCCTGACCCCGCGCGCGGTGCACCAGCTGATCCGGATGGGCGTCGACATCAAGGCCCCGGGGTGGACCCGGTCGCGGGGCATGCGCTGGGTGGCCGGTGACCGGCAGGTGCAGATCGACTGGCCCGCGCTGGGCGGCTTCCCGGATTTCGGGCTCACCCGCAGCCGGCACGACTTCGACGACATCCTGGCCCGGCACGCCGTCGCCGCCGGGGCCCGGCTGCGTACCGGGGTGAAGGTCAGGGAGCCGGTGACCGACCGGGCGGGCCGGATCACCGGGGTGACGGCCGCGTCGGAGGCCGGGCCGGTGGCGCACCGGGCGCCGGTCGTGATCGCCGCCGACGGCGCCTCGGCCCGGATCGCCCTGGCCATGGGGCTCCAGCGGGACCCCGGACGGCAGATCGCGACGGCCGCCCGGCGGTACTACCGCAGCCCCGAGCGCTCCCGGGAGGAGTTCCTCGAACTCTGGGCCGATCTGCGCTTCCCCCGCAGCGACCACTATCTGCCGGGGTACGGCTGGATCTTCCCGATGGGCGACGGCCGGGTCAACGTCGGCCTCGGCGCGCTCCCCCACCGCCGCCACGGCAGCGCGGACCTGCGCGCGACGCTGGACCGGTGGCTGGCCCGTACGCCCGCGGAGTGGGGGCTGCGGGAGGAGAACGCCGAGGGACCCGTGCGCAGTGCCGCCCTCCCGCTGGGCTTCAACCGCCATCCCCTGTACACGCGGGGGCTCCTGCTCGTCGGCGACTCCGGAGGCATGGTCAGCCCGTGGAACGGCGAGGGCATCGGGCAGGCCATGGAGGCGGGTGAGGTCGCCGCCGAGACGACGGCGCTCGCGCTCGCGCTGCCGCCGGGCCCGAGGCGGGAGCGGGCGCTGCGCCATTATCCGGCCGAGATGAACCGCCGCTGGGGCCGCTACTACCGGCTCGGCAACACGGCGGCCGACCTGGTCTTCAGCCGCTCGGGCTTCCAGCCGGTGCTCAACCGCTACGTGATGGGCTCACCGGCCCTGCTCAACACCCTGGCCAGGCTCCTCACCAACCTCACCCAGCACCCCTCGCGCGACGCGATCGACCATGTGCTGAACACGGCGGTCCGTCTCGTCCCCGCCCCCGGTCCCCGGCGCCGCTGACCGCCCCGTGGGGCCGGGCCGGCTACACGTCCGCCCCGGGCACTTCGAGCAGTTGCCGTCCCCAGGTCTTCTCCGCCTCGCTGAGCGGGACTTCGGGGCACAGCCGCTCGGGGTGGCCGGTACGAGGCCGCCCTCGGCGCCTTCGGGCCGGTCAAGGGGTTCCGAAGCCGCCCGCGGGGCCCGTGTGCGCCGGGCCCGCCCGGCCGGCATCGGCGTCGCCGTCCTGCCCGGTCCAGCGGGCGGCGAGGAGCAGGGCGATGTCGTCGGGGCGGTCGGGGGCCTGTCGGGCCCGGCGGATCACCTGGTCCGCGGTCTCGGTGAGCGGGGCCGGGCCGAGGCCGGCGATCGTGCCGCGCAGCCGCTCGACGCCGATGTCGATGTCGATGCCCGCCTCCTCGACGAGCCCGTCGGTGTACAGGGCGAGCAGGGCGCCCGGCTCCAGGTGCAGTTCGGTGACGGGGTAGGACGCGTCGGCGTCGACGCCGAGCACGATGCCGCCCGGCAGCTCCAGGACCTCGGCGGTGCCGTGGGGGTGGCGCAGGACGGGCTGGGGGTGTCCGGCGCGCACGGCGTGCGTGCGGCCGGTGGCCGGGTCCATCACGATGTAGCAGCAGCTCGCGAACTGCCCGGTGTCGAGGTCGATGAGCAGGCGGTTGGTGCCGCTCATGACCTCCTGCGGGTCGTGGCCGCCGAGCGCGAAGGCCCGGACGGCGCTGCGGAGCTGGCCCATGGTCGCGGCTGCGGCGACTCCGTGGCCCTGGACGTCCCCGATGACCAGGGCGAGCCGGCTGCCGGTCTCGATCACGTCGTACCAGTCGCCCCCGACGTCCATGCCCTGGGTGCCGGCGAGGTAGCGGCCCTCGGTGCCGACGCCGGGCACGACGGGCAGCCGGTGCGGCAGCAGGGCGCCCTGGAGGCCGCGGGCGAGGGCGGCCTCGGCGTCGTAGCGCTGGGCCCGCTCCAGTGCCTGCGCGATCAGTCCGGCCAGTGCGGTCAGGACCGTACGCTCCTCCGGGCTGAAGCCGCGCGGCTGGTCGAAGCCGAGGATGCAGGAGCCGACGTGGCGGCCGGAGGCGATCAGCGGCAGGAAGGCGCGGGCGCCGACGTCGGCGTCCATGGGGATGCCCGGGTAGGCGGCGGCCAGGTGCTGCATCGACTCGAAGAAGATGGGGCGCCCGGTGGTGAGGGTCTCCACGCCGGGGATGCGGGCGTCCAGGCCGACGGCGTCGAACCGGTCGAGGAAGCCCTGGGGGAAGCCCGTCTCCCACTCCAGGTAGAGGTGGCCCTCCTTGAGGAGGTAGATCGCCAGTTGCCGGCCGCCGAAGGCGGGGAGCAGTTCCTCGGTGACCACGCGGGAGACCTGCCGGGCGGTGACGGCCTCGGTGAGGGCGATGGCCAGGGCGACCGGGCGGTAGAGCGCGGCGGACCGGTCGGCCGGGGAGCCGAGGCCCAGGCCGGGCGAGGCGACGGAGCCGGGGGCGTAGGCCGGCTCCTCGGTGGGGGTGAGGACGGCGGTCAGCCCGTCGTGGCCGGGGTAGAGGGAGACGGCGAGCCAGGGCGGCGGATTGCGGCGGGCCAGGAAGTGGACCGGGGCGTCGGAGATCATCGCGGCCCGGTAGTGGTCCTCGTAGGCGGGGTTCGCGAACGCGGGCAGGACCTCCCAGAACACCCGCCCGACCAGTTCGGCGCGGGCCCGGCCGAGCAGCTCCTCGGCCAGCCGGTTCAGGTAGGTGATCCGGCCGTAGCGGTCGACCGAGAAGATGCCGCGCGGCAGCCGGTCGGCTGCCTCGGGGACGACCGGGCCGATGCCCAGGTCCACCAGGAAGCCGGTCAGGTGCCCGCCGGGGCCGGCGTCCTCGTCCCGGCGCCCGGAGACCTCCAGCAGGTGGGAGCGCCCGTCGGGGCCGCGCAGCCGCATCCTGCGGACGACGGGGCCCGCCGAGCCCGCCGCCTGCCGGGCGAGCGCCCACAGGCCGTACACGTCCTCCGGGGCGAGCCTGGCCGCCA
The DNA here is from genome assembly GCF_030719295.1 of Streptomyces sp. Mut1. Taxonomy (NCBI): domain Bacteria; kingdom Bacillati; phylum Actinomycetota; class Actinomycetes; order Kitasatosporales; family Streptomycetaceae; genus Streptomyces; species Streptomyces castrisilvae. The sequence goes on from NZ_CP120997.1 coordinate 635,340, forward strand.
GGGCCTCGATGGTGCCGGGGAAGCCGCCGCGGCCGGTGCCGAGGATCGCGCCGAGGCCGTCGTCCGCCCTGACGGCGCCGGTGTCGAGGTTCCACTCGAAGCGGCCGATCCGTACCGGCGGGGAGCTCTCGGCGGGCAGCTGGACGGGCAGCGGCTCCTCCTCCCACTCCAGGCAGGTGCCGCCGTCCGCCAGGCCGGTCAGGGCGGCGCCCAGCTCATCGGCGATGTCCTGGATCCGGTGGAGGTCCTCGGGCCGCACCGGCTCGTCCCCGGTCGCCGCGCGCAGGACGACCAGGACACCGATGGGTGCGCGGCCGCGGAGGACGGGTACGTAGAGGGAGCCGAACGGGAAGGGCAGACCGGCCATGAGCTGCGGGAAGCGCCGCATGGCGTCCTCGGCGTCCGAGAGGTAGACGGGGCTGCCCGAGCGGAAGGCCTCGGCGACCGGGAAGGGCCGGTTCACGTGCATCCGCCACCAGGGGCGGAAGAGCGGGCCGGGCAGTCCCGCCAGAACGGCGAGCCGCAGCAGGCCGGGGGTCCCGGAGCGCAGGTAGACACCGCCGGCCTGTCCGCCGACGGCTCCGACGGCGTTCACGACGGACTGGGCGAGCACCAGCGACAGATCGTCCGGTGCCCGGCCGTCCCGCAGTCTCCCGGACGGGGCGTCGCTCGGGCCGAGCGGCGTCCGCCCGGCCGCGCCGTACCAGGTCACCCAGCCAGCATGCTCCCGGGGTGCCGGTCGGCGCACGTCGGACGCGTCCGGTCCGGGCGGGGGCACGGGGCATGCGGGGGCGTGCCCGAGCGGTGGACGCCTTGATCCTGCGTCCACCGCTCAGGAGTGCCGGTGCCTACCGCTCGTCGTTGCGCGGGTGGCTGTCACCGAGTTGGTCATTGAGCTTCTTCTGGGCGGAATCGACCTGCTTGCCGTACTTCCCACCGGTCCTCTTGTCGACGAAGTCGCCGCCCTTCTCGACTCCCTGGCGGGCCTGGTCCGGATGCCCCTTGATCATGCCCTTGATCTTGTCGAGCATGCTCATGACTGTCCTCCTTGGAACGCTGACCATCCCAGCATCCACGCGTTGCCCGGCTGCCGCACCCCGGGGCGGGCGGTCCCGCCGGCAGCCATGCGAAAAGGGGTGGAAGGAAGCGTGTCGCTTCCTTCCACCCCTGCTCACGACTCCGCCCCGAGCGCGGGGCCGCTGAGATCAGTAGGCGCCGAAGACGTTGTCCATCGAGCCGTAGGTGGCGGCGGCGTAGTTGCACGCGGCCGTGATGTTGGCGACCGGGTCGTAGATGTCCATCGAGGTGCCGGGCACGTGGTAGGCGTCGAAGGTGGGCTGGATCACCTGGAGCAGGCCCTTGGAGGGCGTGCCGGCGACAGCGTTGGAGTCCCAGTTGTTGATCGCGAACGGGTTGCCCGAGGACTCGCGGATGATGTTGCGGTAGATCCCGTCGTAGCTGCCGGGGATGCCGTTCTCGGCCATGACGGCGAGGGATTCCTTGATCCAGCCGTCGAGGTCGTCGGTGTACGCGGTGGCCGTCTGCGTCTCGGTGGCCGCGGCGGTCTTCTCGGCGACGGGCACCGTCGTGCGCTCCGAGCGGTCGGCACGGTCGGCGCTCTCGGTCCGCGTGGTGGTGTCGGCCTTCTTCTCGGCGGTCTCCGCCTTGAATTCGCTCTTCGTCGCGGCCTTGGGTGCGGCGGCCTGCGACGTGGCACCGATGGTCAGCTTCAGACCCGGGTGAATGAGGTCGGGGTTGCTGCCGACGACGTTCCGGTTGTCCTTGTACAGGCGCTCCCAGCCACCGCTGAGGGAATGCCCCTGAGCGATCTTGTAAAGGGAATCGCCGGACACCACGGAATAGGTGGTGGGCGTGGCCTTGCGTACAGCAATTTCCTTGCCCGCGACGGACGTCGGGGTGGCGGCCTTTTCGGTGACGGCGGTCTTCGCGGGGGCCGCGGAAGCTGTTCCGGCGGTCATCAGGGGGAGCGCGAGAACGGCTCCGCCCGCGCTCACGGCGATGAAACCGCGGGTCAGGGACGTGGACTTGGCACGACGGTGCTTACCCGGGAAGGGCATGGCGCATTTCCTCTCCGCCGCCTGCGAGGTGAGCTGTCGGGTTCGGACTGGAGATGTCCGGCCGCACATGGCGACTTCACCCCTAGCCGCTCCGGATACCGGACCGGCGGCAAACCTGGGTCCCCCGCTCCTGCCGTACGTGAGTGGTCGGGTTCCCGGATGGCGGCAGGATTCGGCGTTCCATCCGGATTGGATGTCGGTGACCGTAAGCGAGAAACGACGGCCGGAACAAGCCCGGAATTGGTGATCACAATTGTTTTGCAAGATCAATCAAAGGAAATGCTCATCATCGGCGGCGCCGACGGAAGTCAACTTTCTTGGCGCGTCTGGGAACCGCGACACCGGATCATGCGTCAGGGATGACAAACGTGACGCTGGCCACTGCGCCCGAAAGGGGCGATTTACCCGGTGTTCACACCTTTAGGCACCATTAAATACCCCCGAAATGCCCCTTTTTGGCTTTTGATCCATAAGTGGGCAATTGGGACATCATGGCGTGGCCGGGGCCGAGGGCGCCGGTGGGTTCGCCGAGCAGGGTGAGCGGCGTCCGCCGGGCGAGGACCCTCGCGAGCCGGCACCGCCGGCACTGACCGCCGGAGAGCCGGCCGACGCGTTCACCGCGCCCGGTGCGGGGCGGCGGAGCCGGGCGGTGGTGCGCAACAGGGTCGACTTGCCGCATCCGTTGGGGCCCACGACGGCGACGGCCTGTCCGGCGGGCACGGCGCGACCGACGTCCGCAACGACGGGGCGCCCGGTTCGCCGGTGAGGCGGTGCCGGGTGCCGCCGGCCGAGCTGGCGCCGATGACGAGGGAGAGCGGAACGAGGGGCGGCGGCGGGAGTACGAGCCCGATGGCCGCCCAGCGGACGAAACACCCTTCCCTCAGCAGGATTTCACTGGAGCGGGTCCTTGATTTGGGCCGTCCCCCTTGCACGATCGACATATGGTTAGCCTAACCTAAGTGTCCCGAGCGGATTTCGGCGGCTCCCGGGGCACATCCCTGCCCTGAGACGACGTCAATCGCTCTGTACCGCTCCCCTGTCGGTTGCTACGGAACGCCCGCCCGGACCCACTCGCCCCTCGCATACACACGGAGATCCCAGGCCATGGCGCCGCATCCCACCCCTTCCTCCCGTCGTCTCCTGCGCCCGGCCGTGGCGGTCTCGCCGGCCGGCTTCAGCGGTCTCGCCCCGAGCACCCGCGGGCCGTCCGGCAAACCGGACGCGTCCGCCCACGCGGGCAAGGCGACGACGACTCGGGTGACGGATGCGACCGGAACGGCGGTGAGCGTCCACCAGGCGACCGTGATCGACGGCACCAGGTGGACGAGCCCCGGCGGCGCGCAGGCGGCCGTCTCCGTGCGCGACGACATCCGGAAGGCGATGGTCAAGTGAGCACCGCCCAGGAACTCAGCGGCCGGCTGGCCCTCGTGACGGGAGCGGGCCGCGGCATAGGCGAGGCGGTCGTGCGGGTCCTCGTCGAACGCGGCTGCCGGGTGCTGGCGACCGACGTGGACCGCGAAGGCATCGACGCGCTCGCCCGCGAACACGGCGGGAGCGTCGTCGCGCGGGTCCTCGACGTCACGGACGCGGCGGCCGTGGAGGCCCTCGTCGCCGATGCCGAGGAGACCGTCGGCGCACTCGACATCGCGGTCAACGTCGCCGGGATACTGCGCTGTTCGCCGGTCGGCGAGCTGACGGACGAGGACTGGGCGGCGACGTTCGCCGTCAACACCAACGGGGTGTTCCACGTCTCGCGGGCCGTCTCGCGCCGGATGGCAGGGCGCGGCGCGGGCAGCATCGTCACGGTCGCCTCCAACGCGGCGGGCATACCCAGGACGACCATGGCGGCCTACGCCGCGTCGAAGGCCGCGTCCGTCATGTTCACCAAATGCCTCGGCCTTGAGCTGGCGCCCCTGGGCGTGCGGTGCAACACCGTGTCACCGGGCTCCACCCTCACCGACATGCAGCGCGGGATGTGGCCGGCCGGCGAGGAGCGGGACGACGGGCCCGCGGCCCGGCGCGTCATCGCCGGGGACCTGGCGAGCTACCGCACGGGCATACCGCTCGGCCGGATCGCCGACCCCTCGGACATCGCCGAGGCCGTCGCCTTCCTCGTGTCCGACCGCGCCCGCCACATCACCCTGCACGACCTCTACGTCGACGGCGGCGCCACCCTGCGGGCCTGACCTGCACGCACCACGTCATTGACAGCGGCTCGCAGCCCTCCCCCACTGGAGACCACCACGATGTCTGCCTCACTGCGCGTACCCTCCGCCCCGCCCCAGGCCGCCCCACCGCACTCCCCCTCATCCGGTCCGGCCACCGCACTCCTGGACGCCTACCGGCCCGGCACGGACCGCTTCCTCGCCTCGCCCGGCCGCACCCTGCTCGGCACCGGCACCGCCGCCGAGGTCCCGCACGACGACCGGCCGCCAGCCGTCCGCGTACAGGAGGCCCTGGACGCCGCCCGGCGGGCCGGGAACGCGGCGCCGGTCGTCATGGGTTCGCTGCCCTTCGACCCGCAGGCACCGGCCGCGCTGGCCGTCCCGCAGACCGTGCGCCGGGCATCCGCCCTGCGCGACGACCCGTTCGTCGCCCTGCCCGTCCCGGCCGCCGGGCCCGGCACCTGGCAGACCCGGGAGGTCCCGTCGGCGGCCGGTTACGGTGCCGCGGTGGACGCGGCGGTCCGGCGGATGCGGGCGGGCGAGTTCGACAAGGTCGTCCTCGCGCGCACCCTGGAACTGACCTCCTCCCAGGACCTCGATCTGCCCGCCATGCTGCGCCGGCTCGCCCGCCACGACCCGGGCGGCTACACCTTCGCCGTGCCCAGCGGCCCCGGCCGCACCCTCATCGGCGCCAGCCCCGAACTCCTCGTCGCCCGCACCGGAGGCCGGCTCACCGCCAACCCGCTGGCCGGCTCCGCACCCCGCAGCAACGACCTCGCCGAGGACGTGCGGCGGGCCGCCGCGCTGCTGGAGTCGCCCAAGGACCTCCACGAGCACGCCGTCGTCGTCGATGCCGTGCGCGAGGCCCTCGCCCCCTTCTGCACCGGCCTGGACGTGCCCGAACAGCCCACGCTGGTACGGACGGAGGCCATGTGGCACCTGTCCACGACCGTCACCGCAACCCTCACCGACCCCGCCACCACCTCGCTCGCCCTCGCCTCCGCGCTGCACCCCACGCCCGCCGTGTGCGGCACGCCCACCGACGTGGCGCGGGCCGTCATCGCCCGGTCCGAGCCCTTCGAACGGGGCGCCTACACCGGCATGGTGGGCTGGCAGGACGCGGACGGCGACGGTGAGTGGGTGGTGACGATCCGCTGCGCCGAGGCGGAGGGCCGCTCGCTGCGGCTGTTCGCCGGGGCGGGGGTGGTCGCCGCGTCCTCGCCGGAAGCCGAGACCGCAGAGACCGGCGCCAAGTTCCGTACGTTCCTCAACGCCGTGGGAGCCGCCCTGTGAGCACCGCACCGCACGAAGACGCCCCGACCTGGCCGGCCGGGTTCGCCGCCCGCTACCGGGCGGCCGGGCACTGGCGCGGCGAGACGTTCTCCGGCATGCTGCGCGAACGGGCCGAGGCCCACGGCGACCGCGTGGCGCTGATCGACCCGGCCCCCGAGCGCCGCGCCTGGACCTATCGCGAACTGGACGAGCGCGCGGCCCGCCTCGCGGCCGGATTCCGGGCGCGCGGGATAGCCAAGGGCGACCGGGTCGTCGTCCAGCTGCCGAACATCGCCGAGTTCGCCGAGGTCGTCTTCGCCCTCTTCCGGATCGGCGCGCTGCCCGTCTACGCGCTGCCCGCCCACCGGGAGACGGAGATCGGCTACTTCTGCTCGTTCGCCGAGGCCGTCGCCTACGTGATCCCGGACCGGCACGCCGGGTTCGACCACCGCGCGCTGGCGACCGCCGTACAGGAGCGAACGCCCACCCTGAAGCACGTGTTCGTCGTCGGCGACCCGGGGAAGCACACCGCCCTGTCCGACGTACCGTGCGAGGAGACCGCGGCGCCCGAGGACGGCCCCGAGCCGCACGACCTGGCCTTCCTCCAGCTGTCCGGCGGCACCACCGGGGTCCCCAAGCTCATCCCCCGTACACACGACGACTACATCTACTCGCTGCGCGGCTCCAACGAGATCTGCGGCGTCGACGCGGACACCCGCTACCTCGTCGTCCTGCCCGCCGCGCACAACTTCCCGATGAGTTCGCCCGGCTGGCTCGGCACGCTGTACGCCGGCGGCACGGTCGTCCTGTGCCCGCGCCCCGACCCCGCGACGGCGTTCCCCCTCGTCGAGCGGGAGCGCGTCACGATGACGGGCATGGTGCCGCCGCTCGCCCTGCTGTGGACCGAGGCCGCCCCGGGCGCCGGGCAGGACCTCTCCAGCCTGGAGCTGGTCCTGGTCGGCGGCGCCAAGTACAGCGAGACGGCGGCCCGCCGCTTGGAGCCCGCGCTCGGGTGCCGGCTGATGCAGGTCTTCGGCATGGCCGAGGGCCTCGTCAACTACACCCGGCTGGACGACGACCAGGAGACCGTGGTCACCACCCAGGGCCGGCCGATCTCCGAGGACGACGAGATCCGCATCGTGGACGACGCCGGACACGAGGTGGCCGAGGGGGACTTCGGGCACCTGCTCACCCGGGGCCCGTACACGATCCGCGGCTACTGGCGCGCTCCCGAGCACAACAGGTCGGCGTTCACCGAGGACGGCTTCTACCGCACGGGCGACATCGTGCGCCGCACCCCGGGCGGGCATCTCGTGGTCGAGGGCCGGGCGAAGGACCAGATCAACCGGGGCGGCGAGAAGGTCGCGCCGGAGGAGATCGAGAACATCATCCTCGCCCACCCGGCCGTGCACGACGTGTCGGTGGTCGGTGTGGCCGACGCGTATCTCGGCGAGCGCACCCTCGCCTATGTGATCCTGCGCGAGGACTCCGGACCGCTCGGGGCCCTGGCCGTGAAACGGCATGTGCGCGAGCGCGGCGTCGCCGCGTACAAGATCCCCGACCTCGTCGAGTTCGTCGACGTCTTCCCGCAGACCGGAATCGGCAAGGTCAGCAAGAAGGGCCTGCGCTCCGAATCCCCCGCGGGACCGGCCCCGTCCGCGCCCGCCTCCCCCTCCGCCGAGCAGCACTGAGCCCGCCCCGAGCGGCACGAAAGGCCTCCTCATGGCACTCCCCGCCATCGCCCCCTACGCCCTGCCGGGCGCGGACGAACTCCCCGTGAACCGTGTCGGCTGGACCGTCGACCCGATGCGCGCCGTGCTGCTCGTACACGACCTGCAGAATCACTTCCTGAGCGCCTACCGCCCCGGCGAGCAGCCGCTGACCGGCATGCTGGAGAACACGGCGCGCATCATCGAGACCTACCGCCGCGCCGGGATCCCGGTCGTCTACTCGGCACAGCGCGGCGGCCAGACCCCCGAGGAGCGCGGGCTCCAGCTCGACTTCTGGGGGCCGGGCGTGGCCGATGACCCGGAGGCTCTGGCGACTCCGGAAGCGGTCGCGCCCGCGCCCGGCGACACCGTCCTCACCAAGTGGAAGTACAGCGCGTTCGCCCGCACCGATCTGGAGGCGCTGATCCGCAAGGAGGAACGCGACCAGCTGGTGATCACCGGGGTGTACGCGCACATCGGGGTGCTGATGAGCGCGGCCGACGCGTGGATGCGGGACATCCAGGCGTTCGTGGTGGCCGACGCCGTCGCGGACTTCTCGCGCGCGGACCACGACATGGCGCTGCGCTGGGCGGCGGGGCGCTGCGCGGTCGTGACGACCACCGATCTGCTTCTGAAGGAGGTCTGAGCGCCGTGGCTCCCGCCCCGACCGCGTACGCGCGGCACCGCGCCGAAGCCCGGTCCCCGCTGCCGGGGGTGGGTGTCTCATGACGGTCCTGCTCGCCGGCGGGACGGCGGCCCGTGCGTCGAAGGGCGGTCTGCCGCTGACGGCGGCCCAGTTGGGCATGTGGTACGCGCAGTCGCTCGATCCGCTGAGCCCGGCGCAGAACACCGCCGAGTACCTGGAGATCGACGGGCCGGTCGATCCCGGGGTCTTCGCCACCGCGCTGCGCCGGGTCGTCGCCGAGACGGACGCGCTGCGCGTGTGTGTGAAGGACGGGCCCGACGGGCCCCGCCAGCACATCGCCGCCTCCGTCCAACTGCCCCTGACCGTGCGCGATCTGCGGGAGGTGCCGGACGGACGGGGGCAGGCGCTGGCGTGGATGCGGGCGGATCTGGCCCGGCCGTGCGACCTGGCGGCGGGGCCGCTGTTCGGGTACGCGCTGTTCCGGCTCGGCGACGAGCGCTGGCTCTGGTACCAGCGCGTCCACCACCTCGTCGTGGACGGCTTCGGCCACTCGCTCCTCGTGCGGCGCACCGCCGAGGTGTATTCGGCGCTCGCCCGGGGCGAGGCCCCCGCCCCGCGCAGCTTCGGCACGCTGGCCGGTCTGGTCGCGCAGGACGCCGCGTACCGGGAGTCGGACGCGTTCGAAGCGGACCGTGCCCACTGGTCGGCCGCGTTCGCCGACGGGCCCGAGGCGCCGAGGCTCGCGGGCCGGGGCGCGCTGCCCTCCCGTACGTCCCTGCGGCGCACCGCCCATCTGGGCCCGCGGGCCACCGGGCGGGTGCGGGAGCTGGCCGCGCAACTGCGCGCGACCTGGCCCGAGGTGCTGATCGCCGCGCAGGCGCTGTACGTGTCCCGGGCCACGGGCCGCCGCGATGTGGTGCTCGGGCTGCCGATGATGGGCCGGGTCGGCCCGGTGGCGCTGCGGGTTCCCGGCATGGTGACGAACGTGCTGCCGCTGCGGGTGGCCGTCGAGCCGGAGGCGGCCTTCGGTGAGCTGGTGCGCGAGGTGGTCCTCGGGATCCGGACGGTCCGCCGCCATCAGCGTTACCGCTACGAGGACATCCGCCGCGATCTGCGGCTGCTCGGCGAGAACCGGGCGCTGGTCGGCCCGCTCGTCAACGCGATGCCGTTCGTCTACGACGTGGACTTCGCCGGGGCGCGGGCCCGGTCCCGCAATCTGTCCGCCGGCCCGGTGGACGACCTGACCGTCAACATCTACGACCGCGGCGACGGCCGGGGCCTGATCATCGACCACGACGCCAATCCGGCGCTGTACGACGAGGGGGCGCTCGCCGCACACCAGGAGCGCTTCCTGCGTCTGGTGGAGCGGCTGGCCGACGCGGGCCCCCGCACCCCGCTCGCCGCGCACGGCATCGCCACACCGGCCGAACTGGAGCTGGTCCGCGACCGGTTCGTCCGCACCGGCCGCGAGCTGCCGCCGACGACCCTGATCGGCCCGGTCGAGGCGCAGGCCGTCCGCACCCCGGACGCGACCGCTCTGGTCCACGGGGATGTCTCGCTCACCTACGCGGAGCTGAACACCCGGGCCAACCGGCTGGCCCGCCATCTGCGGACCCTGGGCGCCCGGCCCGGGGCGGTGGTGGCGGTGGCCGTGCCCCGCTCGGCGGAGCTCGTCGTCTCGCTGCTCGCCGTGCTGAAGACCGGGGCCGCCTATCTGCCGCTGGACCCGGACCACCCGTCGGAGCGGATCACGCACATGCTCCGGGACGCGGAGCCGGTCTGCGCCGTCACGGACCGCGCGGACCGCCTCCCCGCGGACACGGGGACTCCCCCGGTGGTCCTGGCGGGGCTGGACGTCTCCGGATACCTGTGGACCGATCCGCCGCGCCCGCTGACGCCCGCGCACCCGGCGTACGTCATCCACACCTCGGGCTCCACCGGCCGTCCCAAGGGCGTCGTCGTCCCGCACCGGGCGATCGACAACCGGCTGCGCTGGATGCAGGACGCCTATCCGCTGGGTCCCGGCGACCGGGTGCTGCACAAGACGCCGTCGTCGTTCGACGTGTCGGTATGGGAGTTGTTCTGGCCGCTGCGTGCGGGGGCCGCGCTCGTCGTCGCCGAGCCCGGGGGTCACAAGGACCCCGGGTACCTGGCCCGGCTGATCCGCGAACAGTCCGTGACCGTCTGCCATTTCGTGCCGTCGATGCTCCGGGCCTTCCTGGCCGGTGCGGACGCCGGCCGGTGCGCGGGGCTGCGCCGCGTGTTCTCCAGCGGCGAGGAGCTGCCCCGGGAGACGGCCCACGCCTTCGGGCGCGCCCTGCCGCAGGTCGCCCTGCACAATCTGTACGGGCCGACGGAGGCCGCCGTCGATGTCACCTTCCACCCGTGCGCCCCGGACGGCGCCGGTCCGGTGCCGATCGGCCGGCCCGTGTGGAACACCCGGCCGTATGTGCTGGACGACGCGCTGCGGCCCTGCCCGCCGGGTGTGGCGGGAGAACTCTGCCTGGGCGGGCGGCAGTTGGCCGACGGCTATCTGAACCGCCCGGCGCTCACCGCGGCCCGCTTCGTCGCCGACCCCTTCGGACCGCCCGCCGCGCGCATGTACCGCACGGGCGACCTGGCGCGCTGGACCGAGGAGGGCGAGCTCGAATACCTCGGCCGCACCGACGACCAGGTCAAGCTGCGCGGGCAGCGCGTCGAACTCGGCGAGATCGAGGCCGCCCTGGCCGCCCACCCCGGCGTGGACGGCGCCTGTGCCCTGGTGCGCGAGGACCGGCCGGACGACCAGCGGCTCGTCGGGTACGTGACGGGGACCGCCGACCCCTCGGACGTACGGGCCGCACTGACGCGGCAGCTTCCGGAGCACCTGGTGCCGGCGGCGGTGGTCGCGCTCGACGCGTTCCCGCTGGGCCCCAGCGGCAAGCTGGACCGCCGGGGGCTGCCCGCCCCCGTCCACACCGGCGGTGCCGGTGCGCGCCCGGCGAAGGGCACCCGCGAGGAGGCGCTGACCGCGCTGTTCGCGGAGGTGCTCGGGGTGGCGGAAGCCGGCCCGGACGACGCGTTCTTCGACCTGGGCGGCACCTCGCTGCTCGCGGTGCGGCTCGTGGCGCGGGTGCGGGAGGAGTTCGGCGCCGCGCTGACGGTCGGTTCGCTGTTCGAGGCGTCCACGCCGGAGGCGCTCGCCGCCCGGATCGACGCCGCCGGGCCGGCGTCGGGGGACGCGCTGGGAGCCGTCCTGCCGCTGCGCGGGACCGGCGACCGCGCTCCCCTGTTCGCCATCCACCCGGCGGGCGGCATCGCGTGGGCCTACGCCGGTCTGTCGGCCCGGCTGGGACCGCACCAGCCGGTGTACGGCATCCAGGCCCGTGGGCTGGTCCGCGGCGAACCGCTCCCGCGCACCCTGGAGGAGGAGGCCGCCGGCCATGTGGACCGCATCCGCTCTGTGCAGGGCGACGGCCCCTACCGGCTGCTCGGCTGGTCGGTCGGCGGGGTGCTCGCCCACGCGGTGGCGGTGCTGCTCCAGGAGAGCGGCCAGAAGGTCGAACTGCTGGCGCTGCTGGACGCGTTCCCCGCCGAGCAGTGGCGCGGGCGCCCGGCGCCCGGGGAGGGCGACGCCCTCACGGCGGTGCTGCGCATGGCGGGCTTCGAGCGCGGTGGTGAACGCACCCGTGGCGATGTCCTGGCCACGCTGCGCCGGGCGGGCAGTCCGCTGGCCGGTCTCGGGGACCACACGCTGTCCCGGATCGTCGACATCGTGCCCAACCACGCCCGCATGATGCGTGAGCACACGCACCGGCGGTACGAGGGCGACCTGCTGTTCTTCACCGCGGCGGCGCCCCGCGCGGAGCACTGGCTCAGCCACCGGGCCTGGCGGGCGCATGTGACGGGCACCGTGGTCAACCACGACCTGGACTGCACCCACGCGCAGGTGATGCGGGACCGGCAGCTCGACGTCATCGCTCCCGTGCTCGCGGCGCGGCTGGCAGCACCGGACGCCTGATCCGCCGCCGCCGTCCCCGCCCGGCACCGGGCCAGGAGGGGACGGCGGTGCCCGGGGACAGCGACTCCACCAGACCGCCGGCCGGTTCCGTGCGCCTGCACAGAGAGTCGCGGCCGCCGTTGAACTCCTGGTAGTGGCGTCCACGTAGCCGGCGGGCGGCGGGCAGCACGAGCGCCCCCGCGCAAAGAAGATTCCCCGGTCCGCAATTGCGGACCGGGGAATTTCACGACTATATTGGGGGGTTCTGTGCGCCCACAGAAAAGGCCCCTCAAGGGGGGCCACTAAGAAACACCTTAGCCGTCAGGGAGCAATTTTGTCAACTCGGGAAAGTGCCGAATTGCAGAAGGAGCAGGAATTCGTCGACCGGGTCTACGACCGTGTCGATGTGCTGCGCGGTGTCACCGCCGAGCGGGTCCAGGACGCCCTGACGCCCGTCGGCAACGGCCTCCAGGCCCGGCTCGAACGTGATGTGCTCGTCTCCGAGCGCTCGGGTCTGCTCGCCGCTCTGAACGCGGTCGACGGTTCGCTCTGTTTCGGCCGCATCGATCTCTCGGACGGCGCCGCGCACCATATCGGCCGTATCGGAATCCGCGAGGACAACACCGATCACACGCCCATGCTGATCGACTGGCGCGCACCGGTCGCCCGTCCCTTCTACCTCGCCACCGGTCACACTCCGATGGGTCTGCGCAGGCGCCGGCACATCACCACCGAGGGCCGCACCGTCACCGAGCTGCACGACGAGATCCTCGACGTCCGGGACCGGGAGCGCACCGGCTTCGAGGACCCGAGCGGCGACACCGTCCTGCTCGCCGCCGTGAACTCCGCGCGCACCGGACGCATGGCCGACATCGTACGGACCATCCAGGCCGAGCAGGACCGCATCATCCGCGCCCCGCACCGCGGTGTCCTCGTGGTCGAGGGCGGCCCCGGCACCGGCAAGACGGCGGTGGCGCTGCACCGGGCGGCGTTCCTGCTGTACGAGCACCGCGAGCTGCTCGCCAAGCGCGCCGTCCTGATCGTGGGCCCCAATCCGGCGTTCCTGAGCTACATCGGCGAGGTGCTGCCCGCGCTCGGCGAGACCGGTGTCCTGCTCGCCACCCAGGCCGAGCTGTTCCCCGGGGTCCACGCCCGCGGCACCGACACGCCCCGCGCCGCGGCGGTGAAGGGCGGCGCGGCCATGGCCGAGGCGCTGGCCCTGGCCGTGCGCGACCGGCAGCGGCTGCCCGAGCCCGGCGCGCCGCTGGTCATCGCGCACGACGACGGCGACCTGGTCCTGGACTGGGAGATCGCCTACGAGGCCCGGCAGGCGGCGCGCGACACCCGGCTGTCGTACAACCTCGCCCGGCCGCACTTCGCCTTCCGGATCATCGACGCGCTGACCGCGCAGCTCACCGAGCGCATCGGCGCCGACCCGTACGGCGGCCCCAACTTCCTCGGCCCCGACGACATCGCCCAGCTCGGCAAGGGCGTCGCCGTCAGCCGGGAGGTGCACGTCGCGATCGACACGCTGTGGCCGCCCCTCGCCCCGGAGGGCTTCCTCGCCGACTACCTCGCCGAGCCGGTCCACCTGCCGGCCGAGGACGCCGAGGCCATCCGGCGCGCGCCGGGCGAGGGCGGCTGGACACCTGCCGACGTACCGCTGCTGGACGAGGCGGCCGAACTCCTCGGGGTGGACGACAGCGCCGAGCGGGCGGCGGCCGAGGCCGAGCGCCAGGAGCGGATCGCGTACGCCCAGGGGGTGCTGGAGCTGTCCAGGGGCTCGGAGTCCTTCGAGTTCGAGGACGAGGAGTCGGAGGTGCTCGCCGCGCACGACATCATCGACGCCGAACGGATGGCGGAGCGGCAGGAGGAGGCCGATCACCGCAGCGCGGCTGAACGTGCCGCCGCCGACCGGACCTGGGCGTTCGGGCACATCATCGTGGACGAGGCGCAGGAGCTGTCGCCGATGGCGTGGCGGCTGCTGATGCGCCGTTCCCCGACCCGGTCGCTGACCCTGGTGGGCGACCCGGCGCAGACCTCGGAGGAGGCGGGGATCGGCTCGTGGAAGGAGATCCTCGATCCGTACGTGGGCGATCGTTTCGAGCACGTACGGCTCGGGGTCAACTACCGTACGCCCGCCGAGATCATGGCGGTCGCGGCGAAGGTGCTGCGGGCCGACGACCCCTCGTTCGAGCCGCCCGGCTCGGTGCGGTCCACCGGGGAGGTGCCGTGGGTCCGGGACGCCGGCGACGACCTGGCGGGCGCGGTGGCGCGGGCGGTCGCCGAGCTGACACCGGAGGAGGGACGCCTCGCGGTGATCGCGCCACGTGAGCTGCACGAGGAGATCGCCGCCCCGCTGGACGGGGTCGCGGCCGGCGCCGAGCCCGATCTGACCCGGACGGTGGTCCTGCTCGGCCCCCGGCAGGCCAAGGGCCTCGAATTCGACCACGTGCTGGTCGTGGAGCCCGGCCGGTTCGGGACCAGCGATCTGTATGTGGCGCTGACCCGGGCCACGCAGCGGCTGGGGATCGTGCACCGCGAGGCGCTTCCCGCCTCTCTGCGCTGACGGCCGCCGGGCAACCGGCTTCGCGGGCCGGGCTGTTGTACGCGGACAGCCCGGCCCGGACGGACGGGTTCCGGGAAGCCTTGACACCCCGGAGCCACAGGAGGAGCATCCTCACGTCGTTGACAACGTTGTCGGGGCGACGCCGTTCCGCTGCGGCCACGACGCCCGTTCCCCGCCGCGTTGACCGTCCGTCACATACGAAGGGCAGGAACGGTGCCACAGACGCACAACCGTCGCACGCACACCGGAATCCGGGCCGTCGGATCCGTCACCGCCGCCGCCATGGCCGTGATGGGCCTGGTGGCCGCGGCCGCCCCCGCGTCCGCCTCGCCCGGCGGGGACACCGTCAGAAACCCGGTGTCGTACGTCGACCCCCTCATCGGCTCGTCGAACGCCGGCAACACCTACCCGGGCGCGGTCCAGCCGTTCGGCATGCTGGCGTGGAGTCCGCAGAACTCGCGGGGCAAGCAGGTCTCGACGCCCGCACCCGGCGGCTACCAGTACGACGCGAAGAAGATCCGCGGCTTCAGCCTCACCCATCTCAACGGCGTCGGCTGCTCCGGCGCCAACGGCGACATCCCGATCATGCCGTACGTGGGCGACGTGGACTCCTCCCCCACCTCGGACACCACCGACGCGAAGTACGCGAGCGACTTCTCGCACGACGACGAGACGGCGTCCGCCGGCTACTACGAGGTCGGCCTGGCCAGTGGCGCGTCGGCTGCGCTCACCACCACCGCCCGCACCGGATCGGGGCAGTTCGGCTTCCCCGCCGGCAAGCCCGCCAGCATGCTCTTCCGCACCTCCAACTCGGAGACCGGAAGCACCGGCGCCACCGTGCGCATCAACCGGGCCGAGCGGACCGTGACGGGTTCGGTCACGGCGGGCAACTTCTGCGGGCCGCAGAGCGCGAACAACCGCAAGGACCTGTACACGCTGTATTTCACCGCCCACTTCGACAAGCCCTTCGCGAAGGTCGGCACCTGGAAGGACGGCACACTCTCCCCCGGTTCCACCTCCGCCTCCGGCGGTACGGGCTACAGCGCGTCCGGCAACGCCGTGGAGGGCAAGGGCTCCGGCGCGTACGTCACGTTTGCGGACGGAACCACCCTGGCGCGCGCCAGGGTCGCCGTCTCGTACGTGAGCCAGAAGAACGCCGAGGCCAACCTCCGCGCGGAGAACGGGCCCGGCCGGAGCTTCGACTCCGTGAAGCGGCAGGCCGCCGCCAACTGGAACAAGGCACTGAAGTCGATCGAGATCGGCGGAGGCACCGAGGCCCGGCGCACCACGTTCTACACCGCGCTCTACCACTCCATGCTGGAGCCGACCCTCACCAGCGACGTGGACGGCCGCTATCTCGGCGCCGACCGGAAACCGCACCGGCTCGCCAAGGGGCAGAAGGCGCAGTACGGCACCTTCTCCGGCTGGGACCAGTACCGGGCGCAGGTGCAGCTCATGGCCCTGCTCAACCCGAGGGCGGGCAGCGACTACGCCCAGTCCCTCTTCAACTACGCGAACCAGCGCGACGGGGAGTGGGACCGCTGGCTGCTGGAGAACGGCAAGACGAGCGTGATGTCCGGCGACCCGTCGGACGCGGCGCTCGCCGGGATCTACGCGTTCGGCGGCCGTGACTTCGACGTCAGGGGCGCGCTGAAGTCCCTGGTGAGGGCGGCGACCGTGCCGACCGCGAACGACTCGGACAGCGCGGGCTGCAACGTCGAGTGCGTGGGCCAGCGGCCCGCCCTCGACAAGTACCTGGAGCTGGGCTACGTACCGGCGGACAACTGCCACTGCTGGGGCGGTGCGGCCGAGACGCTGGAGGACGCCGCGGCCGACTTCGGCCTCGCGGAGCTCTCCCGGCGGCTGGGGCGGACGGCGGACGCGAAGAGGTTCCTGGACCGGTCGGGCAACTGGACCAACGTCTTCGACGCCAACGCCACCGAGGACGGCGGCTACATACGCGACCGGAAGTCCGACGGCAGCTGGGCGGGCACCTTCACGCCGGGCACCGGCAGCGGTTTCGTCGAGGGCACCAGCGCCCGGTACACCTGGATGGTCTACTCGGACGTGGCCGGCCTCGCGGGCGCCATGGGCGGCAACGAGCGCGCGGCGGAGCGGCTCGACGCGTTCTTCCGCGGTCCGGACGGCACGTTCGACTTCTCGGCGAAGGACCCCACGCGCTACGACCCGACGAACGAGCCGGACATCAACGCGCCTTACCTGTACAACTACTTCGGCGCTCCGTACAAGACACAGGAGACGGTCCGCGCGGAGCTGGACCAGCTGTGGACCGACGGCCCCGGCGGCATCCCGGGCAACGACGACGCGGGCACCATGTCGTCCTGGTACGTCTTCTCCGCGCTGGGCATGTACCCGCAGAACCCGAGCCGCGCCGATCTGACGCTCACCGCCCCGCTGTTCCCGCACGCGGTGGTGCACACCGGGCACGGCAGGACGATCACGGTCGACGCGCCCGCGGCCTCGGCCGGCCACATGTACATCCACGGCCTGAAGGTCGACGGCCGTACGTCCACGAAGCCGTGGGTCCCGGACTCGCTCGTCACCCGGGGCGGCCGCCTCGACTTCACCCTCGGCACGACGGCCGACACCACCTGGGGCAGCGCCCCGGCAGACGCGCCGCCGTCCTTCCCCGGCGGCGGGCTGAAGTACTTCACGGGCGCCTCCCCCGACCAGCTGAAGACCGAGCCGGGCTCCGAAGGCGCGCGGACGGTCGTCAAGGTGCAGAGCCTGGAGACGAAGGCGACCACCGTGCACTGGACGGCCGATCCGCCCGCCGGGATCACGGTCACCCCGTCCGAGGGCGACTTCACGGTGCCCGCACGCGGCGCGGCGCAGGCGAAACTGACCGTGTCGGCCGGGACGGACACCGCCGAGGGCTACTACACGGTCCCGGTGACCCTGAAGTCCTCGACGGGTGAGGAGCTGCCGAAGACATCGGCGGCGGTGACGGTCGCCGAGCGCGACGGCCTGCTGTGGAACCGCAACAGCACCGGGATCTCGGCGGACGACGGGAATCCGCAGGCCAACTTCGACGGCGAGGGCTGGAGTTACTCGGCGAAGGCGCTCGCGGCGGCGGGTGCGGAGCCGGGCGGCACGGTCTCGTCGGGCGGTTTCGACTTCGCCTGGCCGCAGGTGGGTGCCGGTGACCCGGACAACATCGAGGTGGCCGGCGCGGACCCGCAGGTGCTGAACGTCCCCGCCTCGCAGGGCGACACGAAGCTCGCCTTCCTCGGGAGCGCCGCCGAGGGCGAGGCGTCGGGGACGGTGACGCTGACGTACACCGACGGCACCACGCAGCGGGCGGAGATCGGCTTCAGCGACTGGACGCTGGGCGGCGGCACGCAGCAGCCGTCGTTCGGCAACACGGTCGCGGTGCACACCGAGTACCGCGATGTGCAGGGCGGCGGGAAGGACCCGGTGGGCACCGAGCTCTTCGCGACCGCGCCGATCGCCCTCCAGGCCGGTAAGCGGCTCGCGAGCGTAACGCTGCCGGGCGAGACGGAGGGCGGGATCATCCACGTCTTCGCGGTGGCCACCGCCTGACCGGACCTGTGCGGCGGTAGGGGCCGGCCCCATGCGTGGGGCCGGCCCCTACGGCGTACTCAGACCAGGTCGAACCGGTCGAGGTTCATGACCTTGTCCCAGGCGGCGACGAAGTCGCTCACGAACTTCTCCTTCGCGTCGTCGCTCGCGTAGACCTCGGCGACCGCGCGCAGTTCGGAGTTCGACCCGAAGACCAGGTCGGCGCGGGTGCCGGTCCAGCGGACCGCGCCTGCGGCGTCGCGGCCCTCGAAGGCGCTCCGGTCGTCGGCGGCCGGCTTCCAGGTCGTCCCCATGTCGAGCAGGTTGACGAAGAAGTCGTTGGTGAGGGTCCCCGGGGCGTCGGTGAGCACGCCGTGCGAGGTCTGCTGGTGGTTGGCGCCGAGCACGCGCAGACCGCCGACGAGGACCGTCATCTCCGGCGCGCTCAGGTTCAGCAGGTTCGCCCGGTCGAGCAGCAGGTACTCGGCGGGCAGCCGGCTGCCCTTGCCGAGGTAGTTGCGGAAGCCGTCGGCGGCCGGCTCCAGCTCGACGAAGGACTCCACGTCGGTCTGCTCCTGCGTGGCGTCGACCCGGCCCGGGGTGAACGGGACCTCGATGTCGGTGCCGGCCGCCTTGGCCGCCTTCTCGATCCCGGCGGCGCCCGCGAGGACGATCAGGTCGGCGAGGGAGACCTGCTTGCCGCCCTGCTGCGCGGAGTTGAAGGACTCCTGGACGGACTGGAGGGTGCGCAGGACGCCCGCGAGGCGGTCCGGGTCGTTGGCCTCCCAGCCGTTCTGCGGTTCGAGGCGGATGCGTGCGCCATTCGCGCCGCCGCGCTTGTCGCTGCCCCGGAAGGACGAGGCGGAGGCCCACGCGGTGGAGACCAGTTCGGACACCGACAGGTCCGTGGCGAGGACCTTCTCCTTGAGCGCGGCGATGTCGGCGGCCTCGATCAGCTCGTGGGTGCGGGCCGGCAGCGGGTCCTGCCAGACCAGGGTCTCCGCGGGGACCTCGGGGCCGAGGTAGCGGACGACCGGGCCCATGTCGCGGTGGGTCAGCTTGTACCAGGCGCGGGCGAAGGCGTCGGCGAACTCCTCGGGGTTCTCGTGGAAGCGCCGAGAGATCTCCTCGTACGCCGGGTCGAACCGGAGCGAGAGGTCGGTGGTCAGCATGGTGGGGGCGTGGCTCCTGGACGGGTCGTGCGCGTCGGGCACGGTGCCGGCGCCGCCGCCGTCCTTGGGACGCCACTGGTGGGCGCCCGCGGGGCTCTTGAACAGCTCCCACTCGTACCCGAACAGGATGTTGAAGAAGCTGTTGTCCCAGGTCGTCGGGGTGTCCGTCCAGATGCCTTCGAGGCCGCTGGTGATGGCGTCGCCGCCCTTGCCCGTGCCGTGGGTGCTCTCCCAGCCGAGGCCCTGGCGTTCCATCGGGGCGGCCTCGGGGTCGGGGCCCACGTGGTCGGCGGGTCCGGCGCCGTGCGTCTTGCCGAAGGTGTGGCCGCCGGCGATCAATGCGACGGTCTCCTCGTCGTTCATCGCCATCCGGCGGAACGTCTCGCGGATGTCGCGGGCCGCGGCGATCGGGTCCGGGTTGCCGTTGGGGCCCTCGGGGTTGACGTAGATGAGGCCCATCTGCACGGCGCCGAGGGGGTTCTCCAGCTCCCGGTCGCCGGTGTACCGCTCGTCGCCGAGCCAGGTGGTCTCGGGGCCCCAGTACACGTCCTCGTCGGGCTCCCACACGTCGGCACGTCCACCGCCGAAACCGAAGGTCTTGAAGCCCATGGTCTCCAGGGCGACGTTGCCGGTGAGGACGAGGAGGTCGGCCCAGGAGATGTTCTTGCCGTACTTCTTCTTCACCGGCCACAGCAGGCGCCGCGCCTTGTCCAGGCTCGCGTTGTCCGGCCAGCTGTTGAGCGGGGCGAAGCGCTGCTGGCCGGAGCCGGCGCCGCCGCGGCCGTCGCTGATGCGGTAGGTGCCGGCGCTGTGCCAGGCCATGCGGACCATGAAGGGGCCGTAGTTGCCGAAGTCGGCGGGCCACCAGTCCTGCGAGGTCGTCAGCACCTCGGCGATGTCCCGCTTGACGGCGGGCAGGTCAAGGGCGTTGAAGGCCTCGGCGTAGTCGAAGTCCTCGCCGAGCGGGTTGGCCACGGCGGGGTTCTTGGCAAGGATCCGCACGTTGAGCCGCTCCGGCCACCACTGGCGGTTTCCGCCGCCCTGGGTCGGGTGCGGCGCGCGACCGTGGGCGACGGGGCAGCCGCCGGCCTCCTCCGACTTGGGGTCGGTGACGATCGCGTCGTGGTTCTCAGTCATGGATTTCCTTCCGGGCGGGGGCGGATCACGGCTCTCCCGGACTGCGGAGGGTGAAGCGGCCGGACCCGTCTCGGCCCTGGTGTTGTCCTGCCCTGGCATCGACCGGAACCGATCCTACGATGGACCTAATCCAAGTCAATACGACACACACACTGGAATGATCAGGGTCCGCACCTCCCGCGCTGCCATGATCGCCCGCCCGCGCGCAGGGCCGAGTCGCGTAGGTGGAACGGGCTCGTGACCACGGCTGCGCCGACGTCCGACGTGTGGAGCCCGCCTTCCCGTCCACGCTGTGCGCGACGCTGGAGCCGTTGTCCGGCTAGATCGTCTCCGGCCTGCGGTGGACGCTGACGGCGTAGCCGCCGCCGTCGTACGGGGCGGCGTCCCATGTCGCGAAGCGGTCGACCGGGGCGAGACCGGAGGCGGAGCAGCAGTCGTCGTACTCCGCGAGCGTGAGGGCGGGCTCCACGGGCAGGTGGGCCTCGTCCAGACCGAAGCCCGCGACCAGCAGGCCGCCGGGGCGCAGGGCCGCCGACAGGCGCCGGACGACGGTGGCCTCGGTGCCGGGGGCGAGCAGCGCGAAGACGTTGCCCGCGGCGACGACGAGGTCGAAGCCCGTCCCGATGCCGAGGGCCGCCGGGTCGAACGCGGCGAGGTCGGCCCGGAACCAGGGCAGGTGCGGTGCCTGCTTCCGCGCCACGGCCAGCATCGACGGGTCGACGTCCACCCCGACGCAGTCGTACCCGAGCTCCGCGAGCCGGATCGTGACCCGCCCGGTGCCGCATCCGGCGTCCAGCACGCGCGCTGCGGAGGGCACGAGGGCCGAGCAGAACCGCGCCTCCCCGTGCATGTCCTTGCCGCTGCGGGCCAGGGCCGCGAATCGGGCGGCGTAGTCCTCCCCCGAC
The DNA here is from genome assembly GCF_030719295.1 of Streptomyces sp. Mut1. NCBI lineage: Bacteria > Bacillati > Actinomycetota > Actinomycetes > Kitasatosporales > Streptomycetaceae > Streptomyces > Streptomyces castrisilvae. The sequence goes on from NZ_CP120997.1 coordinate 656,515, forward strand.
GTGTCTCCGGTCAGCTCGGTCCAGCGGTTCATGCGGCCCACTGTAGACGGGGCGGGGGGCCTGCCGGAGCGGGGGCGGGGCTCACGGCCCCGGCCATGGTTCGGTTTCCCGTACCCCCGATCCGGGGGCAGGCACGATCGATCCGGGCGCCCCGTCGGCCCAGGATGGGGGACATGGCTGAGACAGCGACACACACCGGGACCCAGACCGCCGTCCGAGCGCAGGACCTGCACCGCGAGTACGGGCGCGGCACCGCCGCCGTCCGGGCGCTGCGCGGAGTCTCCGTGGACCTCTCCCCCGGTACGTTCACGGCGGTGATGGGTCCTTCGGGCTCCGGCAAGACCACGTTGCTGCACTGCCTGGCGGGGATGGACCGGCCCACGCGGGGCTCCGTCCGGTGGGGCGGTACGGAGGTGTCCCGGCTGCCGGAGCGGCGGCTGGCGGAACTGCGGCGCGGCCGGGTCGGGTTCGTGTTCCAGGCGTTCAACCTCATGCCGGCGATGACGGTCGAGCAGAACGTCGAGCTGCCCGGCCGGCTGGCCGGTGAGCGGCCCGGCCGGGAACAGGTCCGGGAGGCGCTCGCCCGGGTGGGGCTCGCCGGGCGGGAGCGGTACCGGCCGGGGCAGTTGTCCGGTGGGCAGCAGCAGCGGGTGGCGATCGCCCGAGCGCTGGTGTCGCACCCGGAGGTGCTGTTCGCGGACGAGCCGACCGGGGCGCTGGACCGGTCCACGGGGCGCGAGATCCTGGATCTGCTGCGCGCCGGGGTGGACCAGGAGGGGCAGACCTGTGTGATGGTGACGCACGATCCGGTGGCCGCCGCGTACGCGGACCGGGTGCTGCTGCTCGCCGACGGTCTGCTGGTGGACGAGCTGGTGCGGCCGACCGCCGCTCAGGTCGGCGAGCGCCTGAGCCGTCTGGGCGGCTGAGCCCGTGATCGTCCTGCTCGCTCTCGGCCGGATCCGGCGGCAGCCGGCGGCCTTCGCCGGTCTGGCGGTCGCGCTCCTTCTCGCCATCGCCACGGTGACGCTGTTCGGCTCGCTGTTCGCCACCGGTCTCGCGACGCCCGAGGCCGCCCGGGACGCGGTCGAGGGGCCCGGCCTGATGGTGATCGCCGGTGCCTTCGGGGAGATCGCGGTGCTCGTCGCGTTCTTCGTGGTGGTCAACGCGCTGGGCTTCGCGCTGCGTCAGCAGCACCGTGAGCTGGCGCTGCTGCGTACGGTCGCGGCGACGCCCCGGCAGGCGCGGCGGCTGGTCCGTTGTCAGGTCGTCGCGGTCACGGTGCTGGTGACGGTGCCGGGCTGGGCCGGGGGCGCGGTCGCGGCCCGTCTCCTCCTCGCCGAGCTGCAAGGGCGCGGGATGGCGGCGCCGGGCGTCGGGGTCCCGTGGACACCGGTCCCGATGCTGGTGGCGTCGGCCGCCGCGTTCGTCGTCGCGCTGGTGGCCTCGGCCGTCGCGGCGCGGCGTGTCACCCGGCTCGCGCCGGCCGCCGCGCTCACCGCCGGGTCGACGGAGCAGGGGCGGACGGGTGTGCCGCGGCTGCTCGCCGGAGCGGGTGCGCTGGTGGGCGGCGGGTTCCTGCTGCGGCTGGCGGCGACCCGGCCGTCCGGTGAGCTGGACAAGGCGGGGCAGGCGGCGCTGCTGGGTTCGCTGGTACTGCTGATCGGGGTCGCCCTGGTGGGGCCGCTCGCGGCACGTGTCCTGGTGGCCGTGCTGGGTCTGCCGGTGCGGGTCCTGGCGCCCCGTACGGGCTGGTCGGCCGACGCGAACCTGCGCGGATACGCGCGGCGTCTTTCGTCGGCCGTGGTGCCGGTCGCGCTGCTCGTGGGTCTGTCGGGCACCATGACGATCATGACAACCACCGCCGAGCACGCCTCGGGCGCGGCCACCGGCAGCGTCACATCGGACACGGATGTCTGGCTCCGGCAGGCCGAGCTCGCCCTGCTGCTGTGTTTCGCGGCGGTGTCCACGGTCAACACCCTGGTCGCCGTGACCGCCGAGCGGCGCCGCGAGTTCGCCCTGCTCCGGCTGGTCGGGGCCACCTGGTCGCAGCTGATGCGCATGCTGACGGTGGAAGCGGTACTGACGGCCGCGGTGGGTGTCCTGCTCGGCGCGGCGGTCGCGGGCGCCGCGTCGGCGGCCTTCAGCATCGCGGTGACCGGGTCGGCGGTGCCGTCCGTCCCGGGTGGCGCCGGGTGGCTCGTCGCCGGCGCGGTGGCGCTGACCGCCCCGGTGATCCTGGGCACGGGGCTGCGGGCCGTGCGTGGTCCTGCGGCGGAGCAGGCGGGCGGTGCCCGTGACTGAGCGCGGCCGGGGCCCGGCGGCCGGGGCGCCCGCAGATGTGGATGGCTGAGCGGCGCCGGTATTTCCGTGTCCGGGGCGGCGAGTGGGTCTTCGCCGCCGCCGGGCTGCCGCTCGCCCTGGTCGGCGGTGTCTACGCGCTGGCCGTGCTGTACGCGGGCGTGCTGCTCTCGCTCACGGTGCTCGGCCTGCCGTTCGTGGCCGCCGCGCTGATGGGTGCGCGGGGTTTCGGCACGCTGCACAGGCGGCTGACCGGGTGGCTGCTCGGCGAGCCGGTCGAGCCGCCGGGCGGACTGCCGCGACCGAAGGGGGTGCTCGCCCGGGGCCGTGCGGTGCTGACCGACCCGGTGGCCTGGCGGACGCTGCTGTATCTGGTGCTGCGGCTGCCGCTGGGGGTGGCGGGCTTCGTCGTCGCCGTGGTGCTTGTGCCGGCCTGCGTCTGGCTGACCGGCTTTCCGCTGTGGGGCCGTCTGCTGGAGCCGGACGCGCGGCCCGCCGTGTGGCTGGATGCCGGGGCGGTCGTGCTGGGTGTGGTGCTGCTGTGGGCGATGCCCGGTGCGCTGCGGGCGCTCAGCGGGGCGAACCGGTGGCTCGCCCGGTCGTTGCTCGGCCCGGCCCGCGCCCAGCGGCGGGTGAGGGAGCTGGAGAGCGCCCGCGCCACCCTTCTCGTGGGGAACAGCGACCGGCTCCGCCGCCTGGAGCGCGATCTGCACGACGGCACCCAGGCCCGGCTGGTCGCCCTGGCCATCACGCTCTCCCTGACCGAGGACGCGCTCGCCCCCGCCGCCGGACCGGACGTGGGGCGGCTGCGCTCCCTGCTGGGCCGGGCCCGCGACCAGACCGACGAGACCATCACCGAGCTGCGCCGGCTCACCCGGGGCATCCACCCCGTGGCGCTGGACGGCGGCCTCGGTCAGGCACTGCCCGCCCTCACGGCCACCTCGCCGGTGCCGGTCACCGTCCGCCTGGAGCTGCGGGAGCGCCCGGACCAGGTGATCGAACAGGCCGTCTACTTCTGCGCCGCCGAGCTGCTCACCAATGTCGCCAGGCACAGCGGTGCCCGCTCGGCCGAACTCACGGCGCACGCGTCCGACGGCCGTATCCGGCTGACCGTGCGCGACGACGGGCGGGGCGGTGCGGCGCCCGGCGCGGGCAGCGGCCTGACCGGGCTGGCCGAACGGCTCGCGGCGGTGGACGGGGCGCTGCGGATCGACAGCCCGGCGGGCGGCCCGACCACGGTCACCGCCGAGCTGCCCACGCACGTGTGACGGCGGCCGGGCCGGGTCAGTCCGCGCCCAGCCCCAGGTAGGCCAGGACCGCCTTCACCCGGCGGTTGTCGGTGGCCGTCGCCCGCAGCCCGAACTTGGTGAAGACGGCGGCGACATGTTTCTCCACCGCCCGTTCCGACACCACGAGCCGGGTGGCGATGGAGCGGTTGGAGTGCCCCTGCGCCATCAGCTCCAGTACCTCGCGTTCGCGCGCTGTCAGGGCGTCCACCCGATCGCGCCGCCCGCCCCGCATCAGCCCGGTGACGACCTCCGGGTCGAGGGCCGTGCCCCCGGCGGCGACCCGGTGCAGGGCGTCCACGAGGTCGGAGGTCCGGGCGACGCGTTCCTTCAGGAGATATCCGATGCCCGCCGCGCCGCCGGCCAGCAGCCGGGCGGCGAGGGCGGTCTCGATGTGCTGGGAGAAGACCAGGATGCCGGTCGCGGGCGTACGCTCACGGATCTCGACGGCGGCGCGGATGCCCTCGTCGGTGTGTGTGGGCGGCATCCGGATGTCCACCACGGCCACATCGGGCCGGTGTTCGGCCACCGCCGCGAGCAGTTCGGGCGCCGTCCCCGCGGTGGCCGCCACCTCGCAGCCGCGGGCGCCGAGCAGCTCGACCATGCCGTCGCGCAGGACGACGGAGTCCTCGGCCAGCACCACGCGCAGTCGCCTGTTGATCACGCCCCCCATTATCGGGGCGGGCGCCCGCGCTCCCGTACCCGCCCGCCCCTGCGTCAGCCCGGCTTCGGCGGGTTCCGCGCGTCGAACGCGAAAACGGTGTTGCCGGCCGCCGCCACGATCAGCGCGCCCCCCGCGACGGTCACGCGCGGGCTCGCGCCCTGCTCGCCGGTCAGCCCGTCGGCCCGCGGGTCGGTCGTCCACAGCGATGTGCCGTCGGCCGGCGACAGCGCCACGACCCGGCCGGTGGCGGAGCTGAAGTACAGCGCCCCGTCTCCCGCCGCGGGGCCCGACGCGCCCTCCACGCTCGTCTGCCGGGACCACTTCTTCCGGCCGGTCGCGGGGTCGAGCGCCGTGACGAGACCGGTCTGCCCGCTCACGTACACGGTGCCGCCCGCCATACCGGGCGTTCCCCCGTACGTCGTGGACAGCCGGGTGTAGGCGGCCTTCCCCGACGCAGGGTCGACGCGCACCACCCCGTCGTATCCGGTCATCGCCGCCCCCTCCCAGTGTTCCTGGAGGAGGACGAGCCTGCCGTCGGCGTCGCCCATCGGCACGGCGGGGCCGTCGACCTCGATGGCCTCGCCCCAGGTCCCCGAGGTGCGGTCGACCGGGTAGAGGGTGGGGTGGCGTACGGACGAGGCGGACAGCTCCGCGTCCGTCGCGCACATCGCGAGGAGGTCAGCGCCCATCGGGACGGGAGCGCACTGCTCACCGGCGGGGAACGGCTGCGTCCAGGCGATCTCGCCGCTGTGCGCGTCCCGGGCCTCGAAGGCAGTGTCGGTCGCGTCGACCGTCACGACGGCGTCGCCCATCAGCACGGCGTCCTCGGTCCGGCCCGTGACAGCGGTCGACCGGCCGCCGGCCGGGGCGGACCACAGCTCCCGGCCGCTGTCCGCGTCGATGGCCACCACCTCGGTGTCCGGGTCCTGCGGGGCGTCCTCGGCGGCGAACCGGTAGCCGAGCACCGTGTCGTCGGTGGCGCCCACCAGGTGCATGCCCTGGACGGGGATGCCGGGGCTCAGCGCCGTCCACGCGCGGGAGCCGTCCTTGGCGCTGATCCGCGCCGCGACGACGCCCCCGCCTCCGCAGAACACCCCGTCGCCCCGTGCGACGCACCGCAGCTCGTCGGGAATGTCCTTGCGCCCGCCCAGCACGGTCCTGTGCCAGGGCGTGAAGCCGTCCGGCAGCGCGGCCCCCGGCGCCGCGGTCGTCCTGTTGCCGTGGTCCTCGGTGTCGCTGCCGCCGATACCGCCCGCCTGCAACGCGGTGACTCCCCCGCCGATCGCCGCGACGGCGACGGCGGCCGCGAGCACGGGCCGCCACCGGCCGCGCAGCCGACGGCCGATGGCGGTGCGGGAGTTTCCGGCGCCGGAGACGTCCGTGGCCGGGGCCTTCGGCGCGGGGGTGTCCCGTGTCGCGAGGTGGTGCTCGGTGAGGACGTCGCGGGTACGGCCGGCCGCGGCCCCGGGCCCGTCCGCCGCGCTCTCGCCCAGCTCGGACGGCAGGTCCCGCAGCAGTTCGAGGAGTTCGTCCGCCGAGGGGCGGCCCTCGGGCTCCTTGCCCAGGCACGGTTCGACGACCGTCCGCAGAGCGGCCGGTACGGCGTCCAGCGACGGTTCCTCGTGGACGACCTGATAGGCGGTCAGGTAGGGGCTGTCCGCGTCGAAGGGGCCGCGTCCCGTCGCCGCGTACACCAGCAGCGTCGCCAGCGAGAAGACGTCGGAGCGCGGCCCCACACCCCTGGGCGCCTGCAACTGCTCGGGCGACATGAAGGGCGGGGTACCGATGACGCGTCCGGTCATCGTGAGCGTCTGCTGGTCGGCGGCGCGCGAGATGCCGAAGTCGATGACGCGCGGCCCCTCGGCGGACAGTACGACGTTCGACGGCTTCAGGTCGCGGTGGACGACACCCACCCGGTGGATGTCACGCAGCGCCTCCGCGAGGCCGATGGCGAGGCTCCGCAGCCCGGCCCCGCGCAGCGGGCCGTCGTCGGCGATGCGCTGTGCGAGCGTCGGCCCCTCGATGTACGCCGTCGCCATCCACGGATGGTCGGCCTCGGGTGCGGCGTCGACCACGGCGGCGGTGAACGCCCCGCTCACCCTTCTCGCCGCCGCGACCTCCTGGCGGAAGCGGATGCGGAATTCGCTGTCACTCGCGAACTGCTGGTGGATCAGCTTGATCGCGACGGGCCGCCCAGAACTCGTACGGGCCAGAAAGACGGTGCCCATGCCTCCTGAGCCGAGGCGCGCCTCAAGCGGATAACCACCGATCTCCGCCGGATCGCCTGCGCGCAGCGACACTCTTCCCGACCTCTCGTCCCCCGGGCACCTCTGCCGCCCCGGGCCTGCCTGTATATGTCCTGGACCCAAACTAGTCGCAGGTCGGTCCGGCAGAGCAAAGCGGGTGACATCCGAATCCGGCGGCGGGGCGGGGCCGGCGCGCCCTCGCGCGCCGGCCGGGCCCTCCGGGGCGCCCCTTCAGCAGGCGCCGAGGTCTTCCCAGACCCCCCATTCACCCGTGCTGCCGGGCGTCTCGTTCTGCGTCCACCACTTCGCCTTCCAGGTGTGGCCGCCGTAGGAGACGGTGTCGCCGCCCGTGTAGACGGCGCCGCTGTTCCACGCGCCCGCGGCGCAGTCGCCGCCGGTCGGGGGCGGGGTGGTCGGCGGGGTGGTGGTCGGCGGGGTGACGCCGGCGAACTTCACCGAGAACTTCGCGAAGTCCCAGTCCGACTGGGCCACGCTGCTGCACGTGCCGGAGGTCTTGCCGTTGTTGTCCGGCGGGGTGCACTGCCGGTCGCGGTTGAGCGACCAGAAGGTGAAGCGGTCCATGTGGTGGCTGGTGGCGAAGTCCAGCACGGTCTGGAAGTCGGCCTGGGTGAAGTACTCGCCGGTGTCGCTGCGGCCGTTCATCCCGGAGAAGCCCTCGTGCGCGTACGCGGTCGCCGCGTCCCAGCCGAAGGTGGACTGGAGGACGGTGTTGAAGTTCGTCAGGGCGCTCGTCTGCGCGGCAGCCCCGTTGAACCCGCCGTCGAACGGCATGATCGAGAAGTTGTTCGGCGTGAAGCCCTGCGCCTTGGCCTCGTTGAGCATCTGCTTGCCGAACCAGCCGGTGCCGTCGGCGGTTCCGGCCGTGGTGACCGAGACGTAGAGGCCGGGGTTGTTCTGCTGGAGGATCTTGGCCGCGCCGATCTCTCGGGCGATGGCGGCCGTGTTCTCGTACTCCGGCTCCTCCAGGTCGAAGTCGATGGCCTTCAGCTGGTACTTGGTGATGACCTGCTGGTAGGCGGCGGCGGTGGAGGCGGCGTCGGAGCAGGTCTGGCCGAGTTTGGTGCCCCCGTATCCGCCGATGGAGACCGAGACGTCGCCGCCCTTGGCGCGGATCGCGCTGATGACGGACCCTACGGCGGTGTCCGACGAGACCGGCGACGTACCGTCCCAGGTCGGGCTGCACCCTCCGCCGTCGGGCGCGAGGATGAAGGCGAGCTGGAACGCCTTCAGGCCGGTGGCGTCCATGATGGCGCCGGCGTCCGGCGGGTTGTTGTCGTGCGGCATCAGATAGGGCGCCGCGGCGTACCAGCGGTCGCTGAGCGCGGTGGCGCCGGCGGGCGCACCGGAAGCCTGCTGCGCGGCGAAGGCGGCGAGTCCCGCGGTGGCCAGGGCGGCGGTGGCCGCACCGCAGAGCAGAGCGCGAAAACGCTTCATGGAGACTCCTGACGGGAGAAGGTGCCGCCAAGAATCGGAGGGTGACGCATTCACGTCAATGCGTTGGCCTAGACCATTGCTTTCTCTTGAACGTTGACCGGCCCGCCCGCCGGCCCCGGGCACGGCCGCTCAGAGCCGGAACCAGCGCTCCTCGCCCGGCCGGACGGCGGACCGGCGCCCGTCCGGCAGGACGACGGGAAGCGGACCCCCCGGCGAGTCCGGCACCTGGATGGCCAGGCGCCCGGGGAGCATACGGACGCGGACGCCCCGGTGGCCGCGGAAGCAGACCGTGAAGGAGAACCGGGGGATCTGCGCCAGGGCCACCGGCTCCACGCGCAGCCCTTCCGGCACCGCCTCCAGACCGGTGATCCCCCGCTCCACCAGGTCGACCGTGCCCGCCATCGCCCCGAGGTGGATGCCCTCGCCCGTCGTACCGCCCTGGAGGTCGGCCACATCTCCGAGCAGCGCCTCCTCGCAGAAACGCCAGGCGTCGGCGCCCTTCCCCCGGGCCTCCACCCAGCCGTGGACGAGGCTGCTGAGCGTCGATCCGTGGCTGGTGCGGCGCAGGTGGTACGCGACGGTGGCGCGCCAGGTCTCGTCGTCCAGGGGACAGCCGAGCCGGGCGAACAGCTCGCGCAGTTCCCTGGGCCGGAAGAGGTAGCCGAGCATCAGCGTGTCGGCCTGCTTGGAGGCCTGGTAGCGGTTGACGGTGTCGCCTTCCGCCTCCAGGATCCGGTCGAGCCTGCGGATGTCGCCGTAACGCTCCCGGTACCCCTCCCAGTCGAGTTCCGCCAGGTCGCCCCAGCCGTCGAACTGGCTGATCACCCCCTGGTGGTAGGGGATGTGGAGACGGCGGGACACCTCCTCCCAGCGCCCCAGTTCCTCGTCGTCCAGCGACAGGTCCTCGCGCAGCTCCGCCTTCCGTGCGGGCGGCAGGTCGTCCAGGAGGTCGAGGCCCCGGGCGAGGACCCAGGCCGCGGTCACGTTCGTGTACGCGTTGTCGTCGATGCCCGGTTCCGCCGCGTCGGGATAGGCGTCGTGGTACTCGTCCGGGCCGACGACCCCGCGAATCCGGTAGCGCCGCAGTCCCGGGTCGAAGGCGGCGGCCCCGGCCCAGAAGCGGGCGACCTCCAGGAGGATCTCGGCCCCCTCCGCGTGCAGGAACCCGCGGTCCCCGGTGGTCTGCGCGTACCGCCACACGTTGTAGGCGATGGCCGAGCCGACGTGGCGCTGGAGCCGTGAATGGTCCGGGAGCCAGCGCCCCGAGCGGGGGTTGAGGTGCAGTTCCTGCGTCTCCTCGCGGCCCGAACTCGCGCTCTGCCACGGGTACATGGCCCCTTGGCCTCCGGCGTCGCGGGCCGCCGCGCGGGCGGCCGGGAGGCGGCGGTGGCGGTACATGAGCAGGGCCCGCGCCACTTCGGGGAAGTGCAGGTTCAGGTGCGGCAGGACGAACAGCTCGTCCCAGAAGATGTGGCCACGGTAGGCCTCGCCGTGCAGGCCGCGCGCCGGGACCCCGGCATCGAGTTCCGCGGTGTGCGGCGAAAGCGTCTGCAGGAGGTGGAAGAGGTGCAGCCGCAGGATGCGCCCCTCCTCGCCGGGGACGTCCAGTTCGCCCTGTTCCCACAGGCGCCGCCAGGACGCCTCGTGCGTGGCGAGCAGCCGGGGGAAGTCCGGTGTCCGGGTGAGCGCGTCGCAGGCCTCCGCGCGCGGGTCGCCGTCGGGCCGGTCCGTCGAGGTGTGCAGGGCCATCGTCTTCACCACGGAAACCGAGCGGCGCGGGACGACGGGGAGGCGGTAGGTCTGGACGGTGCGGGTCGGTGCGGCGGTCTCCGCGGCGGGCACCTCGGGGGTAGTGACGGTACGGACGGCCAGGGCGAGACGGATGCCGGGATCGTACGTGCGGCAGGAGAGCCAGGCGGTCCCGTCGGGCTCGTATCCGCTCGCGTGGTCCGCGAGGTGGTGCCTCTCCAGGTCCCGGTACCGCTCCACCCCGGCGTTGCTGACCGCGCCGTCCAGGACGGACTCCACCTCGACGGCGCCGCTCCACCCGTAGGCGCGGAACGTGCTGCGCTGGGCCGCGAGGTGCGGGTCCCCCATGTGCACGATCCGCGTGTGGCCGACGCGCAGCCCGCGCCCCCGCGCGTCCCGGAAGTACAGCTGCCGGGTGAGCGTTCCTGCGCGCAGGTCCAGCCCCGCCTCGTAGTGCCGCAGGTCCTCGGAGTCGGGCGTCAGCCAGTCGCCGGGCGGCCCGTCGTCGGGGAGGCAGCGGTAGCGCAGGAGCGTCCAGTTGGGCAGGTTGACCATGTCCTCGTTCTCGACGCTCCGGCCGGCGACGGCCGAGGTCCGTCGGTCGAAGCAGCCGGCCAGGTACGTACCCGGGTAGTGGACGGGGCCGGCGGGGCACTCCGGGGCGGAGCCCCGGGTGGCGAATCTGCCGTTGCCGAGCGTGCAGAGCGACTCGACCAGCCGCTCGCGCTCCGGCTCGTACCGCCTGTAGCCCCACGTCCACCCGGCGGTCATCGCGCCTCTCCCCAGATGTGCCGCACCATCGCCATGAGGTCGGGGACCACCAGGTCGGCGCCCTCCTGCCGCAGGGCTTGTGAGCCGTTCCCGTCCGGGCTCCGGTCCACAGCGGTCACGCATCCGAAGCCTCCGCGATGGGCCGCCCGCACTCCGGCGAGCGCGTCCTCCACCACCGCGGTGTCGCCGGGGAGGGTGCCGAGGTGGTCGGCCGCGTGCAGGAAGAGCGCGGGGTGCGGCTTTCCGGGGAGCGCGAGCCGGGCGGCGTCCTCGCCGTCCACGACGGCTGCCAGGAACTGGTCGAGTCCGGTGTACGCGAGCAGCGTCCGGGCGTGCCGGGACGCCGAGACGGCGACGCAGGGAACGCCGCGCGTGCGCAGGGCGGCCAGTGCCTCCTCGGCGTCCGGGAACGCGACGACGGCGCCGTCGGCCAGGGCGTTGCGGAACTCCGCTTCCTTGCGGGCGGCGACGGCCCAGACGGTGTCGCAGCCGGGCGGGTCGTCGGGGTGCCCGGGTGGGAGATGGATGTCCCGGGAGACCAGGAACGCCTCGGCCCCGTCGTACCGGGACCTGCCGTCGACGAAGCGGCGGTATTCGGCGTCCGCGTCGAAGGGGGTCCAGGCCGCCCCCGGTCCGTCGGACGCCGGCCCGGCGAGGCAGGCGTCGAACGCGGTCTTCCACGCGGCGGCGTGGACGACGGCCGAGTCGAGGAGCACCCCGTCGGCGTCGAGGACGACCGCGCGCGGCGGCCCGGACCGGTCGCGGAGCCCGTTCATGCGACGGCCGGAGGGCCGGGGACCCGCGCGCCCGCCGGCTGCGGCCCGCCGGCCGCGCGCAAGGGGGCTTGTGCGCCGATGGTCCGGCCGGGGCCGTGCGGCCCCGTTTCCCGGACGGTGACGAGATCGCCCCGCCCGATCACGTCACCCGCGTCCCGCCGGGCACCGCTGCCCGGTCCCGCGAAGACGGCAGCCTTCATGCTGCCCACCCACTTCCTGTACGGCCACTTCCTGTACGGCGCTCGGGTGCCCTTCCTCCTCGGCCTCGGCCGCGACCGCCTCGCGTCGAGCGAGGTGGTCACGGCTCTTCCAGCGTGGCGTGTACCCGTGGCACCGCAACCGGGGGCGACCGCGCCGGGTCCTCGCGGGCGCCGCCGGCCGTCAGCAGCCGACCGGGGCCGAGCCGACGACCACGTCGTCGAACCAGAGGGTGTCGTCGCCGGTTCCGTAACTCTCCCAGCCCAGCCGCAGGGCGGTGGGGCGCGGCGGTGTGGTCCGGGAGAGCCACTGGGCGTCGATGTCCTGCGTCGGCACTCCGTCGGCGTGCAGTCCCGGCACCTGCTCGTCGTCGAGCCAGGTGTCGAGTCCCGGCGCCGAGGTGTCGACCGCGAACCGCAGGCACTGCCAGCTGTCCGTCGGCAGGGGCCTGCTCAGCCCCACTCCGACCGGGCTCTGCGCCGGGAGCGTGGCGTCGTCGGTCTCCCGGTTCCACTGGAGGGCGCCGTTCTGCCCGCCGATCCTCAGCGCCTTGCCGTCCTGGGAGCTGTCGGGCATCGATACGAAGGTGACGTGCGCGGCCGGGAGCGGGGTGGTGTGCCGCACCCACATGCGGACGTGCAGCACCGGGCCGACCGACGACAGGTCCGCGGTGGAGGCCACGAAGGCGTGGTTGCAGTAGCCGGCCCGCCCGTCCAGCCGCAGCGACCGGGTGCCGCTGTGCGCGATCTCCGTGTCGACGGCGGCCGTGCCCGTGCCCTGGCAGTCGGGCGCGGTGAACTGCCAGTCGCCCGCGGGGGCCGGGCCCGTCTGGTTCTCGAAGTCCTCGCAGACGGCGGCATCCCCGCACTCCGCGGAGGGCGGGGTGGTGGGAGGCGGTGTGGTGGGCGGGGTGGTGGGCGGCGAGGTGCCGTCACCGCCGCACGACACGTCGTTGAGCGCGAAGTCCGTGGGCACCGAGCCGCCGGTCCGCCCGGTCCCCTGCACGCCGAAGTCGACGGTGCCGCCACTGGCCAGCGCCCCGTTCCAGGCGGCGTTGACGGCGGTCACCGCGTGGCCGTCCTGTGTGACGGTGGCGCCCCAGGCCGACGTGACCTGCCGGTCGTCGTCGTACGTCCAGGTCAGACGCCAGCTGTCGAGGTCGGGACCGGTGTTGGTGAGGCGCACCTCGGCGGTGTAGCCGCCGGTCCACTCGTTGACGGTGTAGTCGACCTGGCATCCGGACGCCAGGTCCGAGCCACTGGCGGGCACCGCGGCGAAGAGGGACAGGGCCAGCGCGAGAGCGGCACCGGCCGCTGTCCAGGGTCTGCGCGGTAAACGCGGGGAAGTGATCGGCATGTGCGTCTCCTCGGAGGTCGGGAACTCGGGGCGATGTGATGAATGGGAGCGCTCCCATTCATCACATCGCCTTGACGGCGCACTGTCAATAACGGCGCCACAACGTGAAGACAACCTCCGAAAGTTTCGAACCATCACTACCCCACCACCGAGTGGAGTTTCCACCGGCCCACCATCTCCCCACAGGTCGGAGGAGTCACAGGTGTCCTCTGAACTGGAATGCAGCCTCACGGCGAGCGGCGCAGCCCGGTCGAAGATTTCGAAATACATGCCGAAACTATTGACAGCCATCGAGGCCGACCGAAAACTCGGCACCGCTCCCCCGGCCACCGCCCGGCCGGCCGCTCTCCCGGCGCGGCCGAACCCGGCACCCCGTCACCAGGAGGACCCCGATGCGCTTCCGTCTCCGTCGCCGCCCCGCTGCCCTGGCAGTGGGCCTCGCTCTCGCCGCCGCGAGTTCCCTGGGCCTGACCGCCACGGCCTCCGCCCCCGCGCAGGCCGCCGCCTGCACCGGCTATGTGGGCCTCACCTTCGACGACGGCCCCTCCAACGACCACACCCCCGCCCTGCTCAACGCCCTCCGACAGAACGGCTTACGGGCCACCATGTTCAACGAGGGGCAGTTCGCGGCCTCGTACCCGGGCCAGGTGCAGGCGGAGATCAACGCCGGCATGTGGGTCGGCAACCACAGCTACACCCACCCCCACCTCATCCAGCAGAGCCAGGCCCAGATCGACTCGGAGGTCTCCCGGACCCAGCAGGCCATCGCCGGCGCGGGCGGCGGGACGCCGAAGCTGTTCCGGCCGCCGTACGGGGAGACCAACTCCACCCTCAAGGCCGTCGAGGCCAAGTACGGCCTCACGGAAGTGATCTGGGACGTCGACTCGCAGGACTGGAACGGCGCGAGCACCGACGCGATCGTGCAGGCCGTGGGCCGGCTCTCCGACGGTCAGGTCATCCTGATGCACGAGTGGCCGGACAACACGCTCGCCGCGATCCCCCGGATCGCGGCGTCGCTCGCCTCCCGCGGCCTGTGCCCGGGCATGATCTCCCCGCAGACCGGGCGGGCCGTCGCACCCGACGGCAGCAGCGGCGGAGGCGGGAACCCCGGCAGCTGCACGGCGACCCTGTCCGCCGGCCAGCAGTGGGGCGACCGCTACAACCTCGACGTGTCCGTCACCGGCTCCGCCGACTGGACCGTCACCATGCGGCTCCCCGCCCCCGAGAAGGTCCTCGCCACCTGGAACATCAGCGCCGCCTACCCCAGCGCCCAGGTCCTCACCGCGAAGCCCAACGGCAACGGAAACACCTGGGGGGTGACGATCCAGACCAACGGCAACTGGACCTGGCCGACGGTGTCGTGCGCGACGTCCTGACCACCCGGAACGCCGGTTCCGCAACGCCCCGGGCCGGTGTGCGAGGCGCACACCGGCCCCCTCTAGGCTGCCGCACATGACGCTGAACCCGATAGACCTGGTGATCTTCGACTGTGACGGCGTACTGGTGGACAGCGAGAAACTGTGCGTCAAGGTGGACGCACTGATCATGGCCGATCTGGGGTGTTCGTTCACCGAGGCCGAGATCATCGAGCGGTTCGTCGGCTCGTCCGTCGAGGTGTACACGGCCGCCATCGAGGAACGGCTCGGGCGGAGCCTGGAGAAGGACTGGCAGAACCAGTACGAGCATCTGTACGACGCGGCGTTCGAGGCCGAGCTGGCCGCCGTCGACGGCATCGGCGAGGTCCTGGACGGCCTCACCAGCAGCACCTGCGTCGCGTCGAACAGCAGCCACACCGGCATCCGGCGAAGCCTGGAGATCACCGGTCTGAGGCACCACTTCGCGGACCGGATCTTCAGCGCGAACGACGTCAGCCGGGGCAAGCCCGCCCCCGACCTCTTCGAGCACGCCGCACGCTCCATGGGGGTGCGCCCGGAACGGTGCGCGGTGATCGAGGACAGCGCGTACGGGGTCCAGGCGGCCCGGTCCGCGGGCATGCGCGCCTTCGGGTACTGCGGCGGCCTCACTCCGGCCAAACGGCTGGAAGGGCCCGGCACGGTCGTGTTCAACGACATGCGCGACCTGCCGGAGCTGCTGGCCGCCGCCGCCCGCTGAACGCACGCACCCCGCCGTCCGGGGCCCCGGATGCCGCCGGGCCGAGGGATCGCCCCGGCGGCATCCACCGGTCGTGCGCTGTGCGGGCTCATGCGAAGCTCGTTCCGTGAATCCGATGAAAACGGACATATAGCCACGCGAGTGGAGCCGGTGGTTTCACGCCGCGCTGCGGCCCTTCGCGGGTACCCCGGCCCACCGCCCGTTTCTCGGAGCAACGGACCCCGGGTTTCCGCGGTGAAACCCCTCAGCCTCTGACCAGGAGCTTCGGCATGTCGATGGCGTTCGGTTCACCCCTCGGTTCCTCCGATCCGTTCAGCGAGATGCTGAACCGGTTCTTCGGCATGTCACCGGCCTCCTCACCCCCGGCCGTGCAGCGCGTGCCCATCGGAAGGCTGCTCACGGAGTCCTCGCACGAACTGCTCAACCTGGCCACCCGCAAGGCGGCCGAGGACGGGACGTCCGACCTCGACACCGAGCACCTGCTGTGGGCCGCCACCCGGGTCGAGCCCTCCCGCAGGCTCCTCGTCCAGGGCGGTGTGGACCCCGACACCCTCGCGGACCGGATCGCCGAGGTGCTGCCCGCACAGTCCGCCGAGCCGTCCTCGGAGCCCGGCCTCACCCCGGCCGCCAAGCGCACCCTCGCTCTCGCCCACGCCCGCTCGCAGGCCGCCGGTGTGTCCTACATCGGCCCCGAGCACATCCTCGGCGCCCTCCTGGGCGACCCCGACTCCGGGGCCTCCCGCTTCCTGCGCGCCGAGGACCTGGACGTCTCGAAGCTGCGCGGCGCCGCCGACCAGGGGGCCTTCGGCCCGGAGGGAGCCGCTTCGGCCCCGAAGGAGCCGGCCACCACCCTCGACGAGTTCGGCCGGGACCTCACCGAGGAGGCGAAGGCGGGGAAGCTCGACCCCGTGGTCGGGCGGGCCGAGGAGATCGAGCAGACCATCGAGATCCTCTCCCGGCGTTCCAAGAACAACCCGGTCCTGATCGGTGAGCCCGGCGTCGGCAAGACCGCGATCGTGGAGGGCCTCGCGCAGCGCATCGTGGCGGGCGAGGTGCCCGACACCCTCAAGGACAAGCGGGTCGTCTCCCTCGACCTGTCCGGGCTGGTGGCCGGTGCGCAGTACCGGGGTCAGTTCGAGGAGCGTCTGAAGAAGGTCATCGAGGACGTCCAGAAGGCTCAGGGCGACATCGTCCTGTTCATCGACGAGCTGCACACGGTCGTCGGTGCCGGCGCGACCGGCGAGGGCTCGATGGACGCCGGCAACATGCTCAAGCCCGCCCTCGCCCGCGGCGAGCTGCACGTGGTCGGCGCGACCACCATCGACGAGTACCGCAAGCACATCGAGAAGGACGCCGCCCTCGAACGCCGCTTCCAGCCGGTCCTGATCCCGGAGCCGACCGTCGAGGAGACCGTGCAGATCCTCGAAGGGCTGCGGGACGCGTACGAGGCGCATCACCAGGTCCGCTTCGCCGACGGCGCCCTCACGGCGGCGGCGGAGCTCTCCGACCGCTATGTCAGCGACCGCTTTCTCCCCGACAAGGCGATCGACCTGATGGACCAGGCCGGAGCCCGGGTGCGGCTGCGCAGCGCCGGCCGCTCCACCGAGGTGATCAGCCGGGAGGACCGGCTCGCGAAGCTGCGGCGGGAGAAGGACGAGGCCGTCGCGGGCGAGGAGTTCGAGAAGGCCTCCGACCTCAAGCGGCAGATCGCACGGGCCGAGGGCGAGCTCGCGGGCATCGAGGAGCGGCGCGAGGGCGTCGTCTCCGTCACCGCCGCCGACATCGCGGACATCGTCTCCCGCCGTACCGGCATTCCCGTCTCCCGGCTGACCGCCGGCGAGAAGGAGAAGCTCCTCCGGCTGGAGGAGGAGATGCACTCCAGGATCGTCGGCCAGAACGAGGCGGTCACGGCGGTGTCCGAGGCCGTGCGCCGCAACCGGGCCGGCATGGGCGACCCGGACCGCCCCGTGGGCTCCTTCCTCTTCCTGGGACCCACCGGCGTCGGCAAGACCGAACTCGCCAAGACGCTCGCCGCTCTGCTCTTCGGCGACGAGGACCGGATGATCCGGTTCGACATGAGCGAGTTCCAGGAGAAGCACACCGTCGCCCGGCTCGTCGGGGCGCCTCCCGGGTACGTCGGTTACGAGGAGGCCGGCCAGCTCACCGAGAAGGTCCGCCGGCAGCCGTACAGCGTGGTGCTGTTCGACGAGATCGAGAAGGCGCACCCGGACGTCTTCAACACCCTGCTCCAGATCCTGGACGACGGGCGCCTCACGGACGGTCAGGGCCGCACGGTCGGCTTCCGGCACTGCGTCGTCATCATGACGTCCAACATCGGCGCCCACCGCATCCTCGACCACGAGGGCGACGCGGCCGAGCTCAAGGACCAGCTGATGGAGGAGCTGCGGGGACGTTTCCTGCCCGAGTTCCTCAATCGCATCGACGACATCATCGTCTTCCACAGCCTCACCGAGGAGGACCTGTCGGAGATCGTCGACCACCTCCTGGACCGCAGCAAGCACCGCGTCCACGCACAGGGCATGACGCTGGAGGTCACCGAGGCGGCGAAGAAGCTCGTCGTCGCCCACGGCTACCAGCCGGCCTTCGGTGCCCGGCCGCTGCGCCGCACGATCCAGACAGAACTGGACAACCGGGTCGCGTCCCTGCTGCTCGGCGGTGACGCCGAGCCCGGCGACACGATCGTCGCCGACGTGGTGAACGACTCGCTCCACTGCACGGTCCGCAAGGGCGACGCCGCCACGGAGCCGGAGCCGGCGGCTCCCCCGTCCTGATCCGGGACAAGACCCCGGCCGCACGCCACCGGAGCCGGAGTGCGGCCGGGGAGGCCCTGTCGTTGCTGGTTGCTATCGTTCCCTGACGAATCGCGAGTGGGGCGCAGCAACGAACGGGGGAGGTTCCATGGGGCTGTTCGACAGCATCCGCGGGGAATTCATCGACATCATCGAGTGGACCGACGACAGCCGGGACACCATCGTGTGGCGGTTCCCGCGCCACGACAACGAGATCAAGATGGGCGCCAAGCTCGTCGTGCGGGAATCGCAGACCGCGGTCTTCGTCAACGAGGGCCGGATAGCGGACGTCTTCCAGCCGGGCACGTACACCCTCCAGACGCAGAACATGCCGCTGCTGTCCACGCTCAAGGGCTGGAAGTACGGCTTCGACTCGCCGTTCAAGGCCGAGGTGTACTTCGTCACCACCCGCCAGTTCACGGACATGAAGTGGGGTACGCAGAACCCCGTCATCGTCCGCGACCCCGAGTTCGGCATGGTGCGGCTGCGGGCCTTCGGCGCCTACGCGGCGCAGGTGGTCGACCCGGCGGCGCTGCTGCGCGAACTGGCGGGTACGGACCCGCAGTTCCGCACCGAGGAGGTGCAGCAGTATCTGCGCCAGCTGATCGTCGGCAAGCTGGGCAGCGCGCTCGCGACGGCGGGTGTGCCGATGCTGGATCTGGCGACCCAGCAGGAGGCCATCGGCACCAGGCTCGCGGGGGTGCTCTCCGAGGAGCTGAAGCCGGTCGGTATCGCCGTCCCCAAGTTCATCATCGAGAACATCTCGCTGCCTCCGGAGGTCGAGGAGGCCATCGACACCCGTTCCCGGATGGGGATCGCGGGCAATCTCGACCAGTACACCCAGTTCCGGGCGGGCGACGCGCTCTCCACCGCCGCGGGCACGCCGGGCAACGGTGTCGGCGAGGGCATGGGCCTGGGGCTCGGGATGGCCGCGGGCCAGCGGATGGCCGCCGCTCTCACCCCGCAGCCGCAGCCCGCGGCTCCCGCACCCGCCCCTTCTCCCGCCCCGGCGGCAGGCCCGCCGCCGCTGCCCGTGCAGGAGCAGTGGTTCATCGGTGTCAACGGCACCCAGCAGGGGCCCTACGACCGTGCGGCGCTGTCCGGTCTGGTGAGCGCGGGCACCCTGACCAGGGCGACGCTGATCTGGAAGGACGGGATGTCCGGCTGGCTGCCCGCCGAACAGATACCCGACGTGGGCGGGCTCTTCGCTGCCGTCCCTCCGCCGCTTCCGCCACAGGCCTGAGGGAGGGACGACGTTGAACACCGAAGAGCAGGAGGCCGGGGCCGCCGGCACGGGTTCCCGTTCCTACCCCTGCCAGGCATGCGGCGCCACGGTGGAGTTCGCACCGGGCTCCGACGCCATGCGCTGCCCGTACTGCGGTCACGAGCAGGCGGTGGCCACGGCGGCGCGCGAGGTCCGCGAGCACGGTTTCGACGAGCTGGCCGCGCTGCCCGCCAAGCCGCGGAGCCCCGTCGCGGGCGGCATGCGGACCTATCTCTGTCCGGGCTGCGGCGCCCACACCGAGAGCGACGACCTCTCCGTGAACTGCCAGTTCTGTGCCACGGCGCTGGTCGCGGACCCGGAGGCCACGGAGCGGGTGCAGCCGGAGGCCGTGGTCCCCTTCGGCCTGGACCGGGACGCGGCCCGGGACGCGCTGCGCTCATGGACGTCGTCCCGCTGGTTCGCGCCCTCGCGGCTGAAGAAGGTCAGCGAGGCGGAGACGTTCAAGGGCAGCTATCTGCCGCACTGGACGTACGACGCCCAGACGGCCACCAGCTACCGGGGCCAGCGTGGTACCCACTACTACGTCACCGAGACGTACACCACCACGGAGGACGGCAGGAGCGTCACCAAGACCCGCCAGGTGCGCCGCACCCGCTGGTCCAACGTCTCCGGGACGGTGAGCCGCGCCTTCGACGACGTCCTCGTCGCCGGGACCAGCCACGTCGGCCACGAGCAGCTGGACAAGCTCACGCCGTGGCCGCTGGAGGAGGCGAAGCCGTTCCAGCCGGAGTACCTGGCGGGCTTCCGGACCGTACGGTACGACGTGGAGCCCGAGGACGGGCTGGTGACGGCCAAGGAGCGGATGGCCACGGTCATCAAGTCCGACTGCCGGTCGGACATCGGCGGTGACGAGCAACGGGTCACCTCGCTGGACACGCAGTACTCCGCGCTCACGTTCAAGCTGATGCTGCTGCCCGTGTGGTTCCTGACCTATCTGTACGCGGGCACCAGCTGGCAGGTCATGGTGAACGCCCGCACCGCCGAGGTCATCGGCGAACGCCCGTACAGCAAGGCCAAGATCGCCGCGGCGGTGGTGAGCGGGCTGGTCATCGCCGCGCTGATCGTCCTCCTGGTGATGCGCAGGTAGAGGCGCGGTGTCCTGGCCGGCCTCGGCCGGCGACGCGCTGCCCCGCCGGATCGTTCCGGCGGGGCTGTCGCGTCCTGCCGGGCGGTCAGCGCAGTCCGGCGAAGAGGTCGTTCTCGGGTACGGACGCTCCGGTGGTGTCCTTGACCCGTACGAAGGTCTCCACGCCCATCAACGCGCCGAACCTCTCCTTGCCCATCTTGAGGAAGAAGATGTTCTCCCCCTGACTGGCGTGCGCGGCCAGCGCGTCGAACTTCTGGCCGCTGAACTCCGAGGTGTCCACCCACGTGGTGATCTCGTCGTCGGGGAGCCCGATCTCGGCCATCGCGGCCTCCTCGGCGGGATCCGGCTCGGGCACGTCCGTGCCGAACTCGCGCATGGTCTCCCCGAAGCGCTGCATCATCGAGCGCGGTGCCGTCGTCCAGTACACCTTCGGCGTCAGGTCGGTCATCTCCAGCGCCGCCGTCGTGATGCGGTTGGCCTGGATGTGGTCGGGGTGACCGTAGAAACCGTTCTCGTCGTAGGTGACGACCACGTCGGGCCGGTAGTGGCGCATGAGCTCCGCGAGCCGGGCGGCTCCTTCCGCCACGGGGGTCCGCCAGAAGGAGCCGGGGGCGTCGTTGCTCGGCCAGCCGGTCATCCCGGAGTCGGCGTAGTCCAGCATCTCCAGGTCACTGACCTTCAGGACTTCACAGCTCGCCTCCAGTTCCTCGCGTCGCATGAGGGCGACGGCCGCCGGGTCGTGACCGGGCTCCCCCGGCTTGACGCCCCCCGGCCCGTCACCGCAGCCGCCGTCGGTACATGTCACAAGAACCGTGCGGATTCCTTCCGCCGCGTACCGCGCGAGGACCCCTCCCGTTCCGGTCGCCTCGTCGTCGGGGTGGGCGTGCACTGCCATGAGCGTCAACGGCCGGTCAGTCATGACACAGTCCTCCTGCGGAGATACATCAAGGTCCGAGTGCGCGGCGGGCGCCGCGCGATCGTGGGGCCCGGACGCCCGGCGGGCGGACGACCTCGCGGTCCCCGTGTGCCCCGCCCGTGCGGCGCCGGCCCTCGGTCGATGCAACCGCCCCGCCCGGACCCCCTGTTCCCGTCGCGGCCGATTCGCCTCCTCCGCGCCGGAATTTCAACGCGTACGAGGGACAGCGGGGGCCGGGCAGGCCGCCGCGGGCTCCGGAAGGAATGCGGATTCCCGCCGGTGAGGCATCGAATCGCACTCCGCGTGGAAGGTGGTGCTCACGAGGCAGAAGGGGAGAAAAGTGATGGACTGGACGCTGGACGAGGAATTCGAGACGCCCGGAGGGGTGATGCGGTGGGGATCGGTGGGCAGCGGGGAACCACTCGTGCTGGTGCACGGCACGCCGTACTCCTCGTTCCTCTGGCGGGACATCGCTCCCGCGCTCGGCCGCACCCGCGAGGTCTTCTTCTTCGACCATCTCGGCTTCGGCCAGTCGGAGCAGCGGGAGGGCCAGGACCTGAGCCTGGCGGCGCACTCCGTGAACTTCGCGCGGCTCCTCGACCACTGGGGACTGCCGAGCCCCAGCGTGGTGGCGCACGACATCGGCGGTGCGGTGGCGCTGCGGACCCTGCTGCTGGAGGAGAGGGACTACCGGGACCTGACCCTGTTCGACGCGGTGAGCGGCGGTGAGTGGGAGCGCGGGCTCTTCCGGCTCTTCCTGGAGCACGAGGAGGTCTTCCGCGAGCTGCCGGGTTACGCGCACGAGGCGCTGGTCGCCAGTCATCTGCGGCACGCGACGCAGGCCGGCTTCCGGCCGGGGGTTCTTGAGGCCTTCCTCGAGCCGTGGCGGCGGGAGGCGGGGCAGGCGGCGTTCTACCGTCAGTACACCCAGATCAGGCAGGCGGACACCGCCGCGTACGAGCACCTGCTGGGCGGCATCTCGATCCCGGTACGGCTCATCTGGGGCCGCGAGGACCGTATCCTCCCTCCCCAGTACGCCGAGTGGCTGCACGAACGCGTCCCGCACTCCGAACTGCACTGGATCGAGGGCGCCGGCCACCTCCTCCAGGAAGACGCGCCGGGCCGGCTGCTGGCCTGCCTGACGGCCGGTGACCGACAGGGGTGACCGGCCGGGGCCGAAGACCTTCACGCAGTCCGGGATCGCCGAGATAAGGGCAGCCTTCCCTCACCGTCTACATGTGCGTAGACTCCCCTGCGGCCGGGCATCTGTGCCCGCGCTCTCGGCCCACCCGCGTGAATTGAGGCACCCCCATGTCCGCCAGACCCCGTCCCCTTCTCCTCGGCACCGCGGCGATAGCCGTCGCCGTGACGCTGTCGGGCTGCACGCAGAAGGCGTCGGGTGAGGACGGCGCGGTCTCCGTGACCGCGTCGGACTCCGCGTGCAAGGTCTCCACGACCGAGTTCCCGGCCGGGCACGTGAGCCTGGCGCTGGAGAACAAGGGCTCCAGGGTCACCGAGGTGTACGTCCTGTTCCCCGACGACCGGATCGCGGCGGAGCGGGAGAACCTGGGCCCCGGCACCAAGGCGACCCTGGTCACCGAACTCGGGCCGGGCGACTACGAGATCGCGTGCAAGCCCGGCATGAAGGGCGACGGCATCCGCCAGAAGGTGAAGCTCACCGGCAGGAACGCGGCCGCCGAGCGCAGTCCGGAAGCCGACGCCGCGGTCGCCGCCTACCGCTCCTACGTACTGGCGCAGGCCGAGCAGACCCTGCCGAAGGCCAAGGCGTTCGCCGCCGCGGTCGAGGCCGGTGACGTCGAGAAGGCGAAGAAGCTGTACGCGCCGTCCCGGATCGGGTGGGAGCGCACCGAGCCGGTCGCCGAGTCCTTCGGTGACATCGATCCCAAGGTCGACGTCCGTGAGGACGGCCTGGAGGACGGCCAGGACCCCGAGACGGACTGGACCGGCTGGCACCGCCTGGAGAAGGCGCTGTGGCAGGACAAGAAGATCGGTGACCGGGAGAAGGAACTCGCCGGCCGGCTGATGACGGACCTGGACGCCTGGGTGAAGAAGGTCGGTACCGCGGAGATCACCCCGACGTCCATGGCCAACGGCGCGAAGAGCCTGCTGGACGAGGTCGCGCTCAACAAGGTCACCGGCGAGGAGGAACGCTACTCCCACACCGACCTGGTCGACTTCAAGGCCAACCTGGAGGGCGCGCGCAAGTCGTACGACCTGCTGAAGCCGATCGCGCGGAAGAACGACTCCTCGCTCGCCAGGGAACTCGACAAGCAGTTCGCGTCCCTGACCAAGCAGCTGGACGTCTACCGCACCGACGACGGCGCGGACCAGGACTCCTACACCTACCGGTCCTACGACAAGGTCTCCGAGGCCGAGCGCAAGGACCTCTCCGACGGGGTCAACGCGCTGGCCGAGCCGCTGTCCAAGCTCGCCGCCGCCGTCGCGAAGTGAACCCCACCGCACCACAGGCAGGAACGGGTATGTCCGATCAACAGCGCGAGGCAGCCTTCTCCCGGCGCGCGGTGCTCGGCTGGGGCGGCGCCGGGCTCGCTCTCGGCGCCGCGGCGGCGGGCGGCGTGGCGGTCGCGGCCGGCGGCGGAGGGGACAACGGCCCGTCCGGTGGCGGCTCCGTCCCCTTCCACGGCCCCCATCAGGCCGGCATCGCCACCGCGGTGCAGGACCGGCTGCACTTCGCGGCCTTCGACGTGAAGACGGACGACCGCGCCGAGCTGATCCGCGTGCTCAAGGACTGGACCCGCGCCGCCGAGCGGATGACGGCGGGACACGCGGTCGGCGACGGCGCGTACGGAGGCGTCCCGGAGGCGCCGCCCGACGACACCGGCGAGGCACTCGGCCTGCCGCCGTCCCGCCTCACGCTGACCGTCGGCTTCGGGCCCAGCCTCTTCGACCACCGGTTCGGCCTGGCGAAAAGGCGGCCGTCCGCGCTGGTCGACCTGCCGAAGTTCCCCGGCGACAACCTGGACCCGGTCCGCAGCAACGGGGACCTGTGCGTACAGGCGTGCGCGGACGATCCGCAGGTCGCCGTGCACGCCATCCGCAATCTGGCCCGGATCGGGTTCGGAAAGGTCGCGGTGCGCTGGTCGCAACTCGGCTTCGGCAAGACGTCGTCGACCACGCCCGACGCGCAGACACCGCGCAACCTGTTCGGCTTCAAGGACGGCACACGCAATGTCTCGGGCACCGACACCGCCGGCCTCGACCGGCACGTCTGGGCCGCACAGCAGCCCGGCGCCGCCTGGATGGCGGGCGGCTCCTACCTGGTCGCCCGCCGCATCCGGATGAACATCGAGACCTGGGACCGCACCTCGCTCCAGGAGCAGGAAGACGTCTTCGGCCGCGACAAGCAGGAGGGCGCCGCGGTCACCAGGGCCAAGGAGCACGACGAGCCGTTCCTCAAAGCCATGAAGCCGGACTCGCACGTCCGGCTCGCGCACCCGGACTCCAATCACGGGGCGACCATCCTGCGGCGCGGCTACTCCTTCACCGATGGGACCGACGGCCTCGGGCGCCTGGAGGCCGGCCTGTTCTTCCTCGCCTACCAGCGCGATCCGCGCACCGGGTTCATCCCCGTCCAGAGCGGCCTGGCGCGCTCCGACGCCCTCAACGAGTACATCCAGCACGTGGGTTCGGCCCTGTTCGCCGTCCCGCCAGGCGTCCGCGACACGGACGACTGGTGGGGCCGGGCGCTGTTCACCTGACACACCACGGCGCCCCACAGCTTCAACCCGGGAAAGGAACCCGCGTGTTCGGCAACTACCTGATAGGACTGCGCGAGGGTCTGGAGGCCGGCCTCGTCGTCTGCATCCTCATCGCCTACCTCGTCAAGACCGGCAACAAGAACCGGCTCACCCCCGTGTGGACGGGCGTGGCCATCGCCGTCGCGCTCTCGCTCGCCTTCGGCGCCCTGCTCCAGTTCGGGTCCTCCGCCCTCACCTTCCAGGCGCAGGAGATCCTCGGCGGCACCCTCTCCATCCTCTCCGTCGGCCTGGTCACCTGGATGGTGTTCTGGATGCGCCGCACCGCCCGCCACCTCAAGAGCGAACTCCACGACAGGCTCGACGCCGCCCTCGCACTCGGCACCGGGGCCCTGGTCGCCACCGCCCTCTTCGCGGTCGGCCGCGAGGGGCTGGAGACCTCCCTGTTCATCTGGACCGCCGTGCAGGCCAGCGGCGACGGGGTCCGCCCGCTCGTCGGCGCCCTCCTCGGCCTCGCCACCTCGGTGGTCCTGGGCTGGCTGTTCTACAAGGGCACCCTGCGCATCAACCTGGCCAAGTTCTTCCGCTGGACGGGGGCCATGCTCGTCCTCGTCGCCGCCGGCGTCCTCGCCTACGGCATCCACGACCTCCAGGAGGGCGATGTCCTGCCCGGCCTGCGCACCCTCGCCTTCGACATCAGCGGTACCGTCCCGCCCGACTCCTGGTACGGCACCCTGCTCAAGGGCGTCTTCAACTTCCAGCCCGACCCGACCGTCCTCCAGGTCATCGTCTGGCTGCTCTACCTCGTCCCCGTCATGGCGGTCTTCCTCGCCCCCCAACGCACCGCCCCGCCGGCGGACGCGCCGCGGCCGGCGAGCCGGCTGAGCACCGACTGACGCGCGGGAACCCGTGCACCACTCCGCCTCCGCCGCGCTGCTGCCGGTCAACGCCGTGCTCGGCTGGGTCCTGGCCATGCTCCTGGCCACCGCCGTCACGGTCACGGCACTGGCGCGGCTCTCACCGGATCAGGGCCTCGGCCGCGCCCGCGAAGTGCTGACCGCCGGGGTGCGCGCGGCCGTCCAACTGGCCGCGGTCTCCGCCGTGATCGGCTGGGTCATCCACCATGGCGCCGCCCTGCTCGGCTTCGTGCTGCTGATGTACGCCGTCGCCGTACGCACCGCCGGCCGCCGGATCACCTCCAACGGCACCTGGTGGTGGGCCGCCCTGCCCATCGCGGCCGGGGTCCTGCCCGCAGTCCTCCTTCTGCTGGCCACCGGTCTGCTCCCGCCGCGCGGCATCACGCTCATCCCGGTGACCGGCATCCTGATCGGTGGCGCGCTCACCGCGACCGTCCTGGCCGGGCGCCAGAGCCTGGCCGCCCTGGAGCAACGGCACGGTGAGGTCGAGGCGGGATTCGCGCTCGGCATGGCGGAACGCGACATCCGGATCGAGATCGCCCGCCCGGCCGCGTCCGAGGCCCTCGTCCCCGGCCTGGACCAGACCCGCACCGTCGGTCTGGTCACCCTGCCCGGCGCGTTCGTCGGCATGCTCCTGGGCGGAGCGGACGTGCTCACGGCCGGAGCCGTCCAGCTCTTCGTCCTCATCGCCCTCATGGCCGTACAAGCCCTCGCTGTCACCGTCACGCTCGAACTGGTCGCCCGCGCCCGGATCACCGCGCCCCGCCGCGACCGGGCGTGACGGGACGGTCCGCTTCGCACCCGCTTGCGTGCCGTGTACAGCGTTCGCTTAAGGTAAGCCTCGCCTAAACCCTCAAAGGTAAATCACAGCTAGGGGTCACTCTCATGTCACATCGGCGCCGCGGTACCGCCGCAGTCGCTCTCGCCGTCGCCGCCGCACTGTCACTGGCCGCGTGCGGCGCCGATTCCTCCGGGAGCGGCTCGTCCGCCCAGGGGTCGGGGACGAAGGACTCGAAGTCGGTCGCCAAGGGCGGCAAGGACTTCGGCGACGCGGCGGCGAAGACGGCGGCGCTCGGCACGGACGCCGCGCCGGGCCAGTGGCCCCGCACGGTCAAACACGCCATGGGCAGCACCGAGATCAAGGCGCGGCCCGAGCGTGTGGTCGTGCTGGACGTCGGTGAGCTCGACAACGTCGTCTCGCTCGGCGTGAAGCCGGTCGGCCTCGCCCCGACCGAGGGTTCGCCGGAACTCCCGTCGTACCTCAAGAAGGACGCGGGCTCGCCGAAGAACATCGGCACCATCAACAGCCTCAATCTGGAGGCGATCGCCGCGCTCAAGCCCGACCTGATCCTGGGCAGCCAGCTGCGCGCCGCCAATTCCTACGACGAGCTGTCCAAGATCGCGCCCACCGTCTTCTCCATCCGTCCCGGCTTCACCTGGAAGGAGAACTACCTCCTCAACGCCGCGGCACTGGACAAGACGGCGCAGGCCGAGGCGAACCTCGCCTCGTACAAGAAGAAGGCCGAGGCCCTCGGGGACAAGCTGGGGGCCGACAAGCCGACCGTGTCGATGGTCCGCTATCTGCCCGACGGTGTGATCCGGCTCTACGCCAACGCCTCGTTCATCGGCACGATCCTCAAGGACGTCGGCATCCCGCGCCCCAAGAACCAGGACATCGCGGATCTGGCCGCCGAGGTCAGCGCCGAGAACATCGACCAGGCCGACGCCGACTACATCTTCACGGGCGTCTACGGCGAGGCGAAGGCCACCGACAAGAGCAAGGCGCAGGCCAACCCCCTGTGGAAGAACCTGAAGGCGGTCAAGGACGGGCACGCCTACGACGTGCCGGACGAGACCTGGTACCTGGGTCTCGGCGTCACCGCCGCCGACGAGGTGCTCGACGACCTCCAGAAGCGCCTGACGGACTGACGGCAGAGCATCGCTGAAGGACCGGGAAGAGTGGAACAGAGAGTGAGCGCGACGCATGCCAGTCCCTGACCCCCGCCGGCGGGCGGGCTGGCTGCTGGCCGGTGCGGTGATGCTGCTGGCCGCCGTCCTGCTGAGCCTCACCGTGGGCAGCCGCCAGATCGCGCCCGGCGACGCGCTCCAGGCCCTGTTCCACAGCGGCGGCAGCGACGATGCCCAGGTGGTCCGGGCCCTTCGGGTGCCCCGGACGGTCATCGGCGTCCTCGCGGGCGCCGCGCTCGCCCTCGCGGGGACGGTCATGCAGGGCATCACCCGCAACCCCATCGCGGAACCGGGCATCCTCGGCGTCAGCCAGGGCGCGTCGGTGGGCGTGGTGGCCGCGATCGCGTTCTTCGGTGTGCACTCGCTGGGCGGTTACGTGTGGTTCGCGTTCGCCGGCGCGGCACTGGCCGGGGTCGGTGTGTACGCGGTCGCCAGCGGCGGGCGGGGCGGAGCTTCGCCGATCAAACTCGCGCTCGCGGGGGCCGCGATGAACGCGTTCCTCGCCTCGCTCGTGTCGGGGATCGCCACCACCAACGCGCGCGCTCTCGACGAGTTCCGCTTCTGGCAGGTCGGCTCGATCAGCGGGCGCGACGGCGAAGTGATCGGCCAGGTATGGCCGTTCATCCTGGTCGGCATCGTCCTGGTCGCCGCGATGGCGCGGGGTCTGGACGCCCTCGCGCTGGGTGACGACGCGGCCAGGAACCTCGGCAACAACGTGGCGCTGCTGCGGGCGCTGGGGGCGCTCGGAGCGACCGTGCTCACCGGGGCCGCGGTGGCCTCGGTCGGCCCGATCGCGTTCACCGGCCTGGCCGTCCCGCACATCGCCCGTGCGCTGGTGGGCACGGCCCACCGCTGGGTTCTGCCCCTGGCGGCCATGCTGGGCCCGGTGATGCTCCTCGGCTCCGACGTGCTCGGCCGTATCCTCTTTCCGCCCTCGGAGGTGCCGGTGGCCGTCATGACCGCCCTGATCGGCGTACCGTTCCTGATCGCGCTGGTCCGGCGCCGCTCGGTGGTGGCCGCGTGAGCCACTCCGAAGCCGTCGCCACCACCCGCCTGCGCCCCGCCGGGCACGCGGTGCTGCGGCGCGGACGCGTGAGCTTCCTCCTACACCGCCGGACCGTCCTCGTCGCCGTGACCCTGACGGTGCTGCTCGCTTGCGCGGTCGTGGCGTACCTGTGTGTCGGTGAATCGTTCGTCGCGCCGGCGGAGGTCGTCCGCGTCCTGTTCGGCCGCCCCAGCCCCGACGAACTCGTGGTGGGCACGCTGCGGTTGCCTCGGCTGGTCGTGGGACTGCTCGCGGGGGCCGCGTTCGGCGTCGCGGGGGCGCTGGTGCAGACCGTCGCCCGCAACCCGCTGGCCAGCCCCGACGTCATCGGCGTCACACACGGGGCGGGGGCGGCCACGGTGGCCGCGCTGAGCTTCAACGCCGTCGCCGCCGACGCGCTGCCCTATGTCTCCGTAGCCGGTGGCATGGCCGCGGCCCTGCTCGTGTACGTGTTCGCGTGGCGCGGCGGGCTGCACTCCTCCCGCTTCGTACTGGTCGGCATCGGTGTGTCGGTCGCGCTCGGTTCGCTGACCCAGCTGCTGCTGACCAAGGGCGACTATCTGGTGGCCCAGCAGGCCAAGGTCTGGCTGACCGGCTCGCTCAACAGCCGTGGTTACGAGGAGGCGGGACCGCTCGTCGTCGTGCTCCTGATCGGTGTGCCGGCGGCCGTGTGGGCCGCGCGGGCACAGCGTAGCGCGTCCTTCGACGACGACACCGCGACCTCGCTCGGTGTACGTCTGGGCCGGTCCCGGCTCGGGCTGACCGCGCTCGGCGTGGTCCTGGCCTCGGTGGCCACCGGCGCGGTGGGACCGGTCGACTTCGTCGCACTGCTCGCCCCGCAGATCGCGCGCCGGCTCACCCGCACCGCTCAGACCCCGCTGCTGTCCTCGGCACTGGCGGGCGCGCTGATCGTCGTGATCGCGGACCTGCTGGCCCGCCGCCTGTTCTCCCCGATCGAGCTGCCGACCGGCGTCCTCACCGCCGTGGTGGGTGCCCCGTACCTGATGTGGCTCATCGTCCGTACCCGCAGCCGTTCCGGAGGCACCGCGTCATGAGCCGCCCGTCCGCCAGCCGCCTCTCGGCGCACGATCTGACCCTGGCCTACGAGGACCGCACCGTCGTCGAGGGCCTGGACCTGGAGATACCGGATGGCAAGGTCACCATCGTCGTCGGGCCCAACGCCTGCGGCAAGTCCACCCTCCTGCGGGCGCTCGGCCGCCTCCTCAAGCCGCGGCGCGGCGCCGTGCTGCTGGACGGTCGCGAACTGACCGGCTTCCCCGCCAAGCAGATCGGCCGGACCATCGGTGTCCTGCCGCAGTCCCCCACGCCGCCCGACGGCATCACCGTCGCCGACCTCGTCGCGCGCGGCCGTCAGCCTCACCAGAAGTGGTGGCAGCAGTGGTCACAAGCCGACGAGCACGCCGTGGCGGAGGCTCTGGAGCGTACGAACACGGCCGGCCTCGCCGACCGGCCGGTGGATGAGCTGTCCGGCGGTCAGCGCCAGCGCGTGTGGATCGCCATGGCCCTGGCGCAGGACACCGAACTGCTGCTGCTCGACGAGCCCACGACGTACTTGGACGTCGCCCACCAGGTGGAAGTCCTGGACCTCGTGCGCCGTCTCAATCTCGAACGCGGCCGCACGGTCGTCGCCGTCCTCCACGATCTCAACCAGGCCATCCGCTACGCCGACCACCTCGTCGCCATGAAGGACGGCCGCATCGTCGCCGAGGGGGCGCCCGACGAGGTCGTCACCACCGACATGGTCCAGGAGGTGTTCGGGCTGTCCTCCGTCATCATCCCGGACCCCATCACCGGTGGCCGGCTCGTCGTCCCCGGCTACAGCTGGCAGCCCGCCCCGGCGGAGAAGACGCACGCTCACTGACGCGAAGCCCTCGCCGGGACGCGCACGCCCGGTCAGCCCGACGACGCTCCGACCAGCCGTCGCGCCGCGTACTCCACGTATTCGTGGAGCCCGTAGGCCAGCGCGAGGGCGGCGACCGCCGTCACGAGCACCGTCCCCGCCCCGGCGACGACGCCCGCGCGACGTACACCCCCGCGCGGGGCCGCGGGCTCGGGAAGAAGCAGGGCCTGGACGCGCCGCGGCACCGGGCCGCTCGTGGCCGACAGCAGCGGATACCCGGCCGCACGGCCGTGGGCGGCGCCCGCCAGGGCCGCGCGGGCGATCGCCGCGGCGGTCGCCCGCCGGTCCCCCACGGCCGCGGCGGCCTCCTCGTCCGCCCACCTCTCCAGGTGGAAGGCCAGCGTCTCGCGCAGCCCCCCGATCGCGGGGTGCACGACCGCGGCCAGGTCGACGACCGCCGACAGCAGATGGTGACGCCCGGCGAGGTGCGCCCGTTCGTGCGCCAGCAGCACCTCGCGCTCGCCCGATTTCAGCGACCGCACCATCCCGGACGTCACGACGACCCGGCCGCCGCGCCCCCGGTATCCGGGGAGCGCGAAGGCGTCCACGTCGGTGCCGGGGACCACCAGCAGGTCCCCGTCGCCCGTGCCTTCGTCCGCCGACAGCCAGGCACGCCTGAGCAGTGAACGGTGCCGGGCCCAGCGCCGCACCAGCAGCACCAGTTGCGCGAGCATCACGATTCCGGCCGCGCAGGCGACGGGCACCGCCGCCGGCCATTCGTCCAGCACGCGCGACAGCGGCAGCCGCTCCAGCGATGCGAGGAACGGCACGTGGAACAGCCCGACCAGCACGGATATCGTCCCGCCGGCCAGCAGGACCGCCGCGCAGGTCAGCGTCCAGCAGGCCCAGCGGGGCGCCAGCCGGTCGGCGAGACGCCGCGCGAGGGCCGCCCCGGCCCACGGCAGGGCGAGGGCCGTCACGACCGCGGCCAGGACGTACGTCACCCGGGTTCGCCCCCGGCTTCCAGGAGCAGCCGCCGCAAGGTCGCTTCGTCGTCCTCGGAGAGGGACGAGACGAACCGCTTCAGCACCAGGTCACGGCGGGAGTCGCTCTCCAGCTCCCGCCGCATGCGGACCGCGACGAGCCCCGCCTCGTCCTGTACGGGCTCATAGGCGAAACCACGTGTCACCGGGACGCGCCGCAGCGTGCCCTTCTCGTAGAGACGGCTCAGGATGGTGGCCATCGTGGTCCTGGCCACCCCCCGGCCGAGCATCGCGTTCACCTGCTGCGCTGTCATCGGCCTGCCTGCCTCCCACAGCACCGCCAGCACGTCCGCGACGAGTTCGCCGTGCTGACGTCTCTCGTCCCGACGCTCCTTGGGCACTGTCCCTCCCGTCCTCCCGCACTCGGTGGCACGGCCAATCTACCGCCCCGTGGAAGGGCGACGAGGAGCCCGCCGGCGACCGCGCCGGGTTCAGGCCCGGCCGGGCCCGCCCACCACCGTGAGCAGGTCCACGACGAAGACCAGGGTCGAGCCCGGCGGGATCGAGGCGGAGGGCGACTGCTTGCCGTAGCCGAGACGCGGGGGCACGATGATCTCGCGCCGGCCGCCGGCCCTCATTCCCCTCACGCCCCGGTCGAGGCCCTTGATGGCCTTGCCGCCGCCCACGGCGAACTTGAACGGCCGGTTCCCCTCCCAGGAGGAGTCGAACTCCCTCCCGGACGCGAACGTGACCCCCACGTAGTGGACCTGGACCACCCTGCCCGGCTGCGCCTCGGGACCGTCCCCGACCACGAGGTCCCGGATCACCGGCTCCGTGGGCGCGGCACCCTCCGGAACCACGACTACGGGCTTGGTCGGTTCGCTCATCGCGGTCCTCTCGCTCGCCGCCGGAAGCCCTCGCCGGGCCGGCCGGACACATGGACGTTCCATGCGGCAGGTGATCACGCTACCGGCCGTGCCGGACAGGCCCACCGCCCGCCGCACGGTCAGGCGGTGCGGAGCCAGGCGCTGCCGTCGGGCGGCAGGAGTCCGTCGCTGAGGGGGTGAGAGGTGATGAGTACCCGGACGTGCTCGGGGAGTTCGGCCGGAGTCGCGGACAGGTTGACGACGCACGCGAAGTCGTCCCCGCGGGTGAAGGCGAGGACTCCCGGCGGGAAGTCGAGCCACGTCACCGGTCCGTCACCGAGGGCGGGTTCCGCCGCGCGCAGGGCGAGGGCCCTTCGGTAGAGGTTCAGCATGGAGTCGGGGTCGTTCTCCTGAGCGGCGACACTGAGCTGTGCCCAGGAGGCCGGCTGCGGCAGCCAGGGGCCGGCCTCCGTGTCGGGGCTGAAACCGTAGGGCTCCTGGCCGCCGCTCCACGGCAGCGGGACGCGGCAGCCGTCGCGGCCGGGGTCTTCGCCGTTCGTACGGTGGTAGATCGGGTCGTCGCGCCGGTCCGCGGGGATGCCCTCGGCTTCCGGGAGGCCGAGTTCGTCGCCCTGGTAGATGTAGACGGCTCCGGGGAGGGCCATGGTGAGGAGAGCCGCGGCGCGTGCACGGTGGCGGCCGAGGTCCTCGTCGACGACCGGGTTGTACTGGCGGATGCCGCCGGCGGTGCTGGTGTCGGGACGGCCGTAGCGGGTGACGTGCCGGGTGACGTCGTGGTTGGACAGCACCCAGGTGCTGGGGGCGCCCACATCCGCGTGGGCCGCAAGGGTCTGGTCGATGCACGCGCGCAGGGCAGCCGCGTCCCAGCGGCATCCGAGGAAGTCGAAATTGAAGGCGGTGTGCAGTTCGTCGGGGCGCAGGTAGTGGGCGAACCGGACGGGGTCGGCCAGCCAGACCTCTCCGATCAGCGCGCGGGGCTCGGCGTAGGAGTCGGCCACGGCCCGCCAGCCTCGGTAGATGTCGTGGTTCTCGTCGAGGTCGACGTAGGGATGGGGGTGGGGGAAGACGCTGTGGTCGTAATCGGGCAGCGCGGGATCCTTGCTGCACATGGCGGCCGAGTCGACTCGGATGCCGTCTACGCCGCGGTCGAACCAGAAGCGCAGGACATCCTCGTACTCGGCGCGTACGAGGGGGCTGCGCCAGTTGAGGTCGGGCTGTTCGGGAGCGAAGAGGTGCAGGTACCACTGGCCGTCGGGAAGACGGGTCCAGGCAG
This sequence comes from Streptomyces sp. Mut1, assembly GCF_030719295.1. Taxonomy (NCBI): domain Bacteria; kingdom Bacillati; phylum Actinomycetota; class Actinomycetes; order Kitasatosporales; family Streptomycetaceae; genus Streptomyces; species Streptomyces castrisilvae. The sequence goes on from NZ_CP120997.1 coordinate 690,195, forward strand.
GGCCGCCGAAGATGGACTGCCACTCGTTGGGCGGCAGTTCGCCGTGCTCGCCGCGGCCCTCGCGGAACCAGAACAGGTCGCGTTCCGGTGAGCCGGGTGGGGACTGGAGGGCCGCCTCGAACCAGGCGTGCTCGTTGGAGACGTGGTTGGGGACGATGTCGACGATGATGCGGATGCCCAGCTCGTGGGCTTCGCCGATGAGCTTCTCGGCTTCGGCGAGGGTGCCGAAGCGGGGGTCGATCCGCCGGAAGTCGGTGACGTCGTAGCCGGCGTCCGCCATGGGGGTCAGGTACCAGGGGGAGAACCAGATGGCCTCGACGCCCAGGCGCTGGAGGTAGCCCAGCCGGGAGCGCACGCCGGCCAGGTCGCCTGTGCCGTCGCCGTTTCCGTCGGCGAAACTGCGCGGGTAGACCTGGTAGATGGCTGCGTGACGCCACCATTCGGTGGTGCGCGGGGTCATGATGCCTGCCTTCGTGGGTGGTGCGAACAGTGCGCGGGCCCGGTCGGCGGACCGGGCCGGGCCCGCGGCTCTCGGATCGTGGTGGCCGCGGGCCCGGCCGGTCGGGGAGGCGTGCCGGGCCCGCGGTCGGTCAGGGGTTACCAGCCGGAGTTGCCGCTTCCGCGCTGGATCGTGAAGCCGCCGGTCATGTTGAGGGGGGCGCCGGGGGTTCCGCTGATCTTGGTGTTGGCGAAGGTGCCGTTGCCCGCGGCGTTGCCCTCGATGCCGTTCGCGCCGGTCCTGTTGATGGTGAGTCCGTCCACGCGCAGGTCGGAGACCTGCTTCTGCCAGGTGACGAGCAGTCCGCTGTAGGTGGAGTCCTCGACGGTGTTGTCCGTCAGAACGACGGGCTGGGTGATGTCGTGGACGTCGGCATAGATCCACAGGGCGCCGAGCTGGGAGTTCCAGTTCACCTCCATGCTGCCGGTGCGGCGCAGGTGGTTGCCGGAGACGGTGGTGGTGCCGCTGAAGGGTTCGCCGAAGCGGGTGGAGACGGCGATACCGGCCGCCGCGACGACGGTGTCGGAGATGAGGTTGTTCTCGACGCTGTTGCCGCTTCCGCCGTAGACGGCGGCGCCATTGGCGAGCATGGGCAACTGCACGGTGTTGTCACGGAACGCGCTGTTGGTCACCGCCGCTCCGTCCGACCACATGGCCAGGGCGTCGTCGCCGGTGCCGCGGATGCTGCTGTTGGAGACGACCGTGTCCTTCACCGCACCGTGCAGGTTCACACCGTCGGCGTAGGTGTTGCGGATGCGCAGGTCGGTGGCCCGGAGGCCGGTGGTGGGTCCGGAGATCCACAGGCCGACCTTGGTGTGCTGGATCCACACGTTCTTGATGGTCGATCCGGTGCCGAAGTCGCCCTCGATGGCGGCCTGCCCGCCGGCGTCGTCGCGGACGGTGTTCTGGCCGTCGATCATGAGGTCTTCGATCGTGCTGGTGCCGCCCTGGCCGAACAGCCCGCCCTTGAGCCCGGTGCCGCGTAGAACGGTGTGCCACACGCCTGCGCCGCGCAGCTTCACCCCGGTGAGGTTGACCCGGTCGGAGATGACGTAGGTGCCGGCGGGCAGGAAGAGGCCCTTGTCCTGGCTCTTCGCCTGTTGCAGCGCGCTGTTGAGGGCGGCCGTGACGTCCTGGCTGCCCGGCGTGACGCCGAGGTCCTCGGCGGACACGTAACCGCTGGGCAGGGCGGCGGCCGCCTCGGTCCGCTCCGTCTCCAGGAGGTCGATGGTGTAGGAGGCGGCCGTGTCCGTGGCGTCCTTCTGCAGGCGCAGGACGGTACCCGCCGGCAGGGTGCGGCCGAAGTGGGTGCGGGTTTCGTCGAAGAAGCGGTGGGCCTGCCCCTCGCCGGGGCTGTTGGTGTAGGGGTAGGCGCCGTACACCCAGGCGTAGCGGGAGGTGAGCTGGAGGTCGGGCAGGGCCTCGCCGTCGGCGTAGACGCTGAGGGTGGCGTCGATGCCCTTGCCGTCGCCGCTGTCGGGCAGGGAGTAGCGGAGGTTGATGGCGTCGGCGGGCTCGGTGAGTTCGATCTCGACGTAGTCGCCGGTCCGGGCCAGCTCGACGGCCTTGCGGCCGGAGGCTTCGGAGGCGACGGTGAGGTAGGTGCGGTCGGGGCCGATGGTCGAGCCGTTGGTGGTGCCGGCTTCGGCCTCGTACGTGGTGAACGGCAGGGAGGCGCCGACGCCGCTCGGGTCCGGGTCACCCGGGTCGCCGGGGTCGGTGGGGGCCTCGGGGGTGGTCCCCTTGAGGTGGTCGATATTGACGTTGCCGCTGTCGTTGTCGGTGAAGGCCAGGGTCAGGGTGTTGGTTCCCTGGGTGAAGGTGACCGGCACATCGATGGTGGACCAGCTCCCCCAGTCGCCGGTCGCCGGCAGGGAGATCTGCTGGGACGTCCCGCCCGCGGTCAGGGTCAGCGTCTTGGCCGAACCGGTGCCGTTGGCGTAGCGGATGGTCACGGTCCCGGCTCCGGCGTACGCGGACGGGAGCGCGGCGGCGATGGCCGCGCGGCCCTTGTTGCCGTCGGTCAGCCCGCCGACGTAACCACTGCCGGTGTACCCGGCATGCTCCTGCTCGGCGACGGCGCCACCGGACAGGGTGGCGGACTCCGCCTCCAGCGTGGAGGTGGCCGCGTAGGCGGGCGGCGGGGTGGCCAGGCTGTAGGAGACGGCTCCCGTCAGGGCCAGCAGCAGGGCAGCGGATACGGCGGCGGTGGGCTTGAGGAGCCTTGCGGTGCGGAATTCGGGCACGGCGGTGTGTCCTTCCAGGAAGGTATGGGGGGGCCCGGTCTGTGGGGGTTGTTGTCGGGCGTGGAGGGGTTCGGCCCCGGCGGTGCCGGGTCAGCCCTTGAGGCTGCCCGCGGTGAGGCCCGCGATGATGTGCCGCTGGAAGATCAGGAAGATCACCAGCAGCGGGATCGAGGCCATGACCATGCCGGCCAGGAGCTGGTTGGCGGGCATGAACTCGGCGAGCCGGTTGAGTGCGACGGTGATGGGCTGGCGTGCCGGGTCCGGGAGCACCAGCAGCGGCCAGAGGAAGTCCTTCCACACCCCGACGACGGCGAAGATCGACACCACTGCCAGTACTGGCCGGGACAGCGGCAGGACGACGGACACCAGGACGCGCAGCGGTCCGGCGCCGTCCATGCGTGCGGAGTCGAGGAGTTCGGTGGGAATCTGGTCGAAGAAGCGTTTCAGGATGAAGATGTTGAAGGCGTTCGCGCAGGCCGGCAGCCAGATCGCCCAGGGCGTATTGATCAGGTTGACGCCGAACAGCGGCACGTCGGTGACGGTCAGGTACGTCGGCACCAGCAGGGCGGAGACCGGCAGCATGAGAGTGGCCAGCATCATGCCCAGGACGATGTTGCCGAGGGCCGGGCGCAGTTTGGACAGGGCGTAGGCCGCGGCCACGTCGACGAGCAGCTGGGTGAGCCAGGCTCCGGCGGCCAGGAGCAGGGTGTTGAGGAAGTAGTCGCTCAGGCCCACGTTCGCCCATGCCTCGGAGTAGGACTCCGGGTGCCAGCTGTGCGGGATGAGGGTGGGGTTCTGGTCGGCCAGTTCGGAGGAGGACTTGAGCGCTCCGCCGGCCATCCAGTACAGGGGGAAGACGAAAGCGAGGGTGAAACCGAGGACGGTCGAGCACAGCACGAACCAGTAGAGGAAGCGGCCGGTGCGCCGGTTCATCTCGGCGGGGGCGATGAGAGTGCGTTCGCGGGATTCGGGCATGGTCGTTCCTTTCAGCCCTTGCCGCGGGTCAGCCGTAGGTAGACCGCCGCGAAGAGTCCGAGGACGATGAAGAGCACGGTGCTCATGGCGCTGGCCATGCCGAAGTCGTTGTAGACGAACGCGTAGCGGTAGAGCAGCAGCAGGACCGTCACCGTGGCGTCGTCGGGTCCGCCGCCGGTGAGTACGTACGGTTCGATGAAGACCTGCATGGTGCCGATGATCTGGAGCAGCAGGGTGATCATGAGGATGAACCGCATCTGCGGGATCGTCACGTGCCACAGCCGCTGGCGGATGGAGGCGCCGTCGAGCTCGGCCGCCTCGTACACCTCACCGGGGATCGAGCCGAGCGCCGCGAGGTAGATGAGGGTCGTGGTTCCCATGTTGGCCCAGGTGGAGACCAGCACGAGGGAGATCATCGAGATGTTCTCCGACTCGAGCCACTGCTGGGCCGGCAGGTGGAAGGTCTCCAGAACGTTGTTGAAGAGGCCTGGGCCCGGGTCGTAGAACCAGCGCCAGAGCAGCATGGTGACGATGGGCGGCAGCATGACCGGGAGGTAGACGGTCATGCGCAGGTAGGAACGCGCGTGGCGGAACTCGTTGAGGACGACCGCGGTGAGGAAGGGCGCGGCGAACCCGAAGACGAGGGCGAGGAGGGTGAAGTACCCGGTGTTCTTCCACGCCGTCACGAAGAGCGGGTCGGCGAAGAGCCGGCGGTAGTTGTCCCAGCCCACCCAGGTGGCGGGCTGGGAGAACGTCACTTCCTGGAAGCCGAGCAGCCAGCCGCGGACGATCGGGTACCAGGAGAAGAGGGCGAAGCAGAGGACGCCCGCTCCGAGGAAACTGTAGGCAACGAGGTGCTCGCTGAGGCGGCGCCGACGCCTGCTCGGGTTGTTCATGCCGGTCTTCCGCGGCGTCGGAGGGGACTTCGGTTCCCGGGTGAGGGTCGGAGCCGCCATGTCAACGGACCGTCGCGAGGATGGTGTCGACCTTCTTGGACGCGTCCACGAGGAGCTGGTCGAGATCGGCGTCCTTCTTGGTCAGGACCGCCTGCATGACTCCGTCGAGGACGGTGTAGATCTGCTGCGCGTTCGGCGGTTCGACCTTCTGGTCCAGCAGTGCGTTCCGCTCGACGAACGGCTCGTAGTTCTCCTGCGGCACGTTGGCGTACTTCTCGTGTGCGCGGTCCTGCTCGGTTTCGGCCGCGCCGTTGAAGAGGCGGTCCAGAGGCAGCCCGATGGGCACATCATTGCCGGAGGCCCGCTTGTCCTCGAACTCCGTGCGGTCCGGGTTGAGGTACTTCCACAGGACCCACTCGATGCCGGCCTCGATCTTCTCGGGGGACGCCTTGGGGTTGAACATGAAGCCGTTGCCGCCGCCGAGGGTGGCCTTGCCGGGCATCGCGGCCACGCCGTACTCGCTGTACTCGCGCTCGAACTGCTTGACGATCGTGGGGATGTTGTCCGGCCCCGCCATGTACATACCGAGCTTGCCGGAACCCATCATCTTCTGGACGTCATCGATCTGCAGCAGCTGCCGTGTCCCCATGGAGTTGTCGGTCCAGCGCATGTCGTGCAGCATCTGGAGCGCGTCGTGGCCGGCCTTGCTGTCGAAGGCCGCCTTCCACTTCCCGTCCTTCTGGGCGGCGATGTCACCCCCCATCGAGTAGACCCACGACGTGAAGTGCCAGCCGCCCTGGTTGTTCTTGCTGTAGTCGGCGTATCCGACGGTCCCGTCGCCCAGCGCGGTGATCTTCTTGGCGGCCGCACGGACCCCTTCCCATGTGGTGGGCGGCTTGTCCGGGTCGAGGCCGGCCTTCTTGAACAGGGCGCGGTTGTAGATCAGGCCGAGCGAGTACTGCCCGTTCGGCAGCCCGTACAGCTTCCCGTCGGGCCCGGTGAACACCTTCAGGTACTCGGGCTTGATGTCCTTGACGCGCGGCGTGTTCTTGACGTAATCGGTGATCGCCGCGCCCTGACGCCGCTGGATGAGACCCGCGGGGTCGGTGAAGTAGACGTAGTAGACGTCCTCCAGCTGACCCCCGGCAAGCTTCGCGGAGAAGGTCTTGGGGTCCATCTGCCCCTCGCGGGCATCGATCTTGATCTTCGGGTGTTCCTTCTCGAAGGCCTTGACGTCGTCCTCGAAGTACTTGCGGTCCACCGGCTGGGTCTTGGGCGGCATGCCGTTCACCGAGATGGTGACCACACCGTCCTTGCCGCCCGAGGACGTCGAGCCGCCGCAAGCGGCAAGCCCTCCGGTGAGGACGCAGGCTATGCCCACGCCGATGAGTCTGCGGCGACTCCGCGTTCCGCCCATGACAGTTCTGCCTTCCTTGGATGCGCTGCGCTCGCGACCCGGTCAACCGAAGCGCCAGCGGATACGCAGAAGGTAGAAGTCACTCATGTAAAAAGTCAATGACAAGTTGCAAAACATTGATAATTACGGCCGTGACCTGGCATCACTCGGTCTAGCGGTGGATGACCGGACGATCAGCTCCGCCTGGAACAGGGTCAGACCGGGCGCGGTCCGGCGGTTCTGGATCTGCTCCGTGAGAGCCCCGACCGCAGCTTCGGCCATCGCGGCGACCGGTTGCCGGCACGTGGTCAGCGGGGGATCGACCGCGCTCATGAAGGCGGAGTCGTCGAAACCCACCACCGACAGATCCTCCGGGACCCGCAGCCCCTCCCGGCGAGCACCCCGCACGACCCCCAGCGCGAGCGTGTCGCTTCCGCAAACCACTGCGGTCACCCCCTGGCCCAGGAGGTCGGAGATGGCACGGGCACCCGCCTCCAGCGAGAACAGCGTGTGCCCGACCCAGGGCAGCCACCACTCCTGGCCAACCCCCCTGGCCCGCCAGAACTCCGCGAACCCGCGCAGCTTGCGGACGGACGGAACGTGGCCGCCGGGACCGATCACGAGCCCGATGCGCTCATGCCCCATGCCTTCCAGGTGCAGCATTGCCTGCTGTACGGCCTGCGTGTCATCGGCCGAGATCTGCACCAGATCCGGATTCTCATCGGCGACGTTGACCAGCACCATCGGCACCTGCCGCTCCTTCAGCGCCGCACCCTGCTCCGCGCCGACGTCCGTGTAGCTGGAACCGACGAACACGATCCCGCCGATGTTCTGCGCCAGCAGCATCTCGACATAGTTGGCCTCGGAGACGCCATCCGCTGTGCGTGTGCAAAGAACCGGTACGTATCCCCGCTTGTTCAGGCGCCCCGCAAGGGCCTCCACGAAGGACGGAAACACCGGGTTCTGAAGGTCCGGGACCACGAGGCCCACCAGGGGCGAGCGCTCGTTCGCCGCGGCCGCCGGACGCTGTAGACCCAGAACATCCAACGCCCGCAGAACCCGCTCCCGCGTCGCCGGGGCCACGCTCGGGCTGCTGTTCAGCACGCGCCGGACCGTCAACTGGCTCACGCCGGCGAACTCTGCCACCTGGATCAACTTCGTTGTCATGAGAGCACGATACAACGAGCCCGCAAAAAATTATCAAGCCAACGCAAACTTACGATGTCACTGTCACCTCGCCGCCGTCGCGCCCTGGCCGCTGCTCAACCGTGGCCGTCAACGCGCAGCCCAGCCGCGCGTACAGCGCTGCCGCCGCATCCGCCGCGACGACGTCGAGCACGCCGGATGCGGTCCACGACGCCCTGCGAGCGGCTGTCACACGGCCGCTGCTGGGCTCCTGAAGCGCTTCGGTACCTGCCCCTTAGCCGGCGTGCAGGACGAAGAACAGGAAGCAGAGGAAGCGCGGTCTGGCCGCGATGGCTTCGGGGAACAGCCAGCCGCCTTCGGGCCAGCCCCAGCATTCGTTGACCGTCGGCAGATCCACGGACACGGCGGACTGCGAGCTCAGCCCGGTGGAGGTCGCATGCCCCTGTGGCTCGTCAGAAGTCAAAGTGCGAGAGACGTGTGCTCCATCTGTTCGGTTCCTGCTGGACGTTGGAGCCGCAGGAACACGCGGAGGCCGGTCGCCCCGGCGCCCCGGTCCACAGGGCGACCGCCAGACGGAAGACGGAAGACGGAAGTACGATCCGGATCACCTGTTGCCTCGTGTGTGTGCTGAGGACGGTGGAGGGGCGGCTCTCCGTCGAGCGGGAGGAAGAGCAGACGTGGATGTGTATGAGGCCGTGGACAGCCGCCGGGCTGTACGGGCGTTCAGCGATGAGCCGGTGCCCAAGGCGACACTCGAACGCGTACTGGCCGCTGCGACACGGGCTCCGTCCAGTGGAAACCTCCAGCCGTGGCATGTGTATGTCGTGACCGGCGAGCCCCTGGCCGAGCTGAAGAACCGCGCGACAGCCAGAGCGCTGGCGGGAGACCCGGGGGACGAGCGGCAGTATCCGATGTACCCGGCTGAACTGGCCTCACCGTACGTGGACCGCTTTTCCGCCGCCGCTGCTCAGCGGTACGAGGCGCTGCGGATCGAACGCCACGACCCCGACAGGCCCATGAGGATCGCCGCCTTGAACTCGCAGGCGTTCGGGGCTCCGGTCGTGCTTTTCTGCTACCTCGATCAGGCGATGGGGCCCGGTCAGTGGGGGGACGCGGGGATGCATCTCCAGACGATCATGCTGCTGTTGAGGGCGGAGGGGTTGCACAGCTGCCCCCAGGTGATGTGGACGATGTATCGCAGGACCGTGAGCGAGATCGTCGGAGCCGATGAGGGGCTCGTGCTGTTCTGCGGAGTCGCGGTGGGATTCGAGGAGGAAGGCGTGCCACCGCTGCGTACCGGGCGGGCGGACATGACGGAAACCGTCAGCTTCATCGGAGCGTGAGGCGCTGTGTTCTCGTGCCGCGCCTCCTCCGGCCAGGCGCGGCACAGAATCGGGGGGCCGTGCCGTGCGGAATCCTCTCCGTTGTCCCGTCGGCGCACGCATGGTGCGCGGCATCGGTGACACGGCCCCCGGGAGCGATCCCGCTCATCCCAGGAAGCTCAGCCGAACCTGACGGTTGTCATTAGAGACGTTCGTGTCCACCAGGCACACCGACTGCCAGGTTCCCAGCTCCAGTCGTCCCGCGATCACCGGCAGCGTCGCGTGTGGGGGGATCAGGGCCGGGACCACGTGGTCGCGGCCGTGGCCCGGGGTGCCGTGGCGGTGCTGCCAGCGGTCGTCGGCGGGGAGCAGCGTGCGCAGGGCCGCCAGGAGGTCGTCGTCGCTGCCCGCGCCGGTCTCCAGGATGGCGATTCCGGCGGTGGCGTGCGGGACGAAGATGTTGAGGAGGCCGTCACGGCCGGCGGCCGCGCGAGTGAGGAACTGCTCGCAGTCCGATGTCAGGTCGGTGACGGTCTCCGTCGAGCCCGTGGTGAGGTGCAGGACGGTGGTGGTGAAGGGAGAAGACATGGCGCCCATCCTGCCGCTCTCCGGGTCCGATGCCGCTGATCGCGTGTGCGCGTCGGGTGCTTCGGCCGTGGCCGGCCCGTCGCGGGAAGTTCCGGCGGGCTTCCGGAGTTGGTAGAAGCGTGAACGATTTCGGGATGCGGTCGGTGGACGTCGTAGTCATCGGGGCCGGGCAGGCGGGTCTGTCCGGCGCCTACCACCTGCGACGCGGCGGACTGGAGCCGGACCGTGACTTCGTGGTCCTCGACCACGCGCCCGCTCCGGGCGGCGCGTGGCAGTTCCGGTGGCCGTCGCTCACCTACGGCAAGGTGCACGGCATGCACTCGCTGCCCGGGATGGAGCTGACCGGCGCGGACGACGAGCGGCCCTCGTCCGAGGTGATCGGCGAGTATTTCACGCGGTACGAGCGCACGTTCGGGCTGCGGGTGCACCGGCCGGTCGAGGTGAGCGCCGTACGTGAGGGGGAGGACGGGCGGCTGCTCGTGGAGACCTCCGAAGGCACGTACGCGACGCGCTCCCTGATCAACGCCACGGGCACATGGGACCGGCCGTTCTGGCCTCGTTACCCCGGGCAGGAGACGTTCCGGGGCCGGCAACTGCATACGGCCGACTACCCGGGGCCCGCCGAGTTCGCCGGGCAGCGAGTCGTCGTCGTGGGCGGTGGCGCCTCCGGTACGCAGCATCTGATGGAGATCGCCGAGGTGGCGGCCGAGACGTACTGGGTGACGCGTCGGCCGCCGGTGTTCCGGGACGGGCCGTTCGGCGCGGAGCAGGGACGGGCCGCCGTGGCGATGGTGGAGGAACGGGTCCGGCGCGGGCTGCCACCGCAGAGCGTGGTGAGCGTCACCGGGCTGCCCGTCACCGACGCCGTCCGGCACGCCCGTGAGTCCGGGGTGCTCGACCGGCTGCCGATGATCGACCGGATCACGCCGGACGGCGTCGCCTGGGACGACGGCCGCGCTGTCGAGGCCGATGTCATCCTCTGGGCGACCGGCTTCCGCGCCGCCGTCGACCATCTCGCCCCGCTGCGGCTGCGGGAGCGCGGGGGCGGCATCCGGGTCGAGGGCACGCGAGCCGTGCGGGACGAGCGCGTCCACCTCGTCGGGTACGGGCCGTCCGCCAGCACCATCGGCGCCAACCGCGCCGGACGAGCCGCCGTCCGGGCCATCGGGGAACTACTCCGGCGGGAGAGGGAACGGGAGCAGGAGGGTGCGGGAGCGGTGGACGGGATCGGGGCCGCTGCCGAGGTCGCGTCGGCCGCGTGAATCCCGGCGTTCCCCGTCAGCCCTCCCCCTCACTCCTGCGGTTGCGGTTGAACTCCGCCACGTTGCGCTGCTGCTCCGCGTAGTCGTCGGTGAAACGGGTGTCGCCGGGGGCCACCGTCACGAAGTACAGCCAGGGGCCGGGGGTCGGGCCGATCGCCGATGTCATCGCCTGCTCCCCCGGGTTGCCGATGGGGGTGGGCGGGAGGCCCTTGTGCTCGTAGCTGTTGTAGGGGCTGTCGATCTTGGTGTCACCCGTGGTGGTGTCCAGCGTGCTGCGGTTCATCGCGTAGTTGAGGGTGGAGTCCATCTGGAGCGGCATCCCGCGGGCGAGCCGGTTGTGGATGACCCGGGCCACCTTGCCCATGTCCGCTTCGGTGTCCGCCTCGGCCTGGACGATGGAGGCGATGGTCACCGTCTGGTAGACGGTGACGTCGTTGCGCCGCGCTCCGGCCGTGATGTGGTCCGCGCCGAAGCGCTCGACCGCCGTGTCGACCATGTAGCGCAGCAGGCTCTGCGGGGTCGTCGCGGAGGTGACGGGGTACGTCGCCGGGAAGAGGTAGCCCTCGGGGTTGCCCTTCGCTGCGGCGGGGAGCGGGAGGTCCGCCGTCGCCACGGTCTTCGCGGTGGTGCCGGCGGGCCGGCCGAGGGCCTTGTCGACGGCCGCGTAGACCTGCGTGGCCCGCCATCCCTCGGGGATCACCAGCGTGCGGGGCTGTTCGGTACGGGGTTCCCTCGTCAGCAGGGGGACGAGCACGGCGGCGGCCACCGCGAGCACGAGCACGGCGCCGATGAGCAGCACCAGACGGCCGCGCCGGGTCGGACGAAGTCTGCGGTGAGGCCGGTTGTCCGGGGTCTCGTGCGCCATGCGGGCACGCTATCCCCCGCCGGTCCCCGCAGCGGGGACCCCGCTTCTCGACGGCATGCCCCCCGGCACAGCACGAGCCGGGACCGGCCGCCGCCGGTCAGCCCGCCGCCACCGGGGCCGGCTCCGTGTCTCTGCGGACCAGGGCGGCGTACCGCCCGTCCTGCTGGAGCAGTTCCTCGTGGGTGCCGCGCTCCGCCGCGCGGCCGGAGTCCAGGACGACGATCTGGTCGGCGTCGCGGACGGTGGAGAGGCGGTGGGCGATGGTGATGGTGGTGCGTCCGGCGGAGAGGGCGTCGATCGCCTCCTGCACGGCGCCTTCGGTACGGGTGTCCAGCGCGCTCGTCGCTTCGTCGAGGATCAGCACCGGGGGGTCGCGCAGGATCGTGCGCGCGATGGCCAGGCGCTGCTTCTCGCCTCCGGAGAAGCGGTAGCCGCGTTCACCGACGAGGGTGTCGTATCCGTCGGGCAGTGAGGCGATGTGGTCGTGGATCTGGGCCGCGCGGGCCGCCGCCTCGATCTCCTCGTCCGTCGCGTCCGGCTTCGCGAAGCGCAGGTTCTCGGCGACCGAGGCGTGGAAGAGGTACGTCTCCTGGGAGACCACGCCGACCGCGCGGGCGAGGGTGTCGAAGTCCAGCTCACGGACATCGATCCCGTCGAGCGTCACCCGGCCTCCGGTCACGTCGTAGAGCCGGGGCACGAGGTAGCTGAGGGTGGACTTGCCGGAACCGGTGGCACCGACGACGGCGAGTCCGGCGCCCGCGGGCACCGTGATGTCGACGCCGCTGAGGGTCGGGCCGCTGGTCTCGTCGTAACTGAAGTCGACGTCCTCGAAGCGGACCTCGCCCCGGATCTTCTCCAGGCGCACCGGATTCTCCGGCTCCGTGATGTCCACGGTGAGGTCGAGGTACTCGAAGATCCGCTGGAAGAGCGCGAGCGACGTCTGCATCTGCACCCCGGTGGAGAGCAGGCTCACGGCCGGACGGAACAGGCCCTGCTGGAGCGAGACGAAGGCGACGAGCGTGCCGATGGAGACGGCGGGACCGCCGGACTGGAGGGCGATGCCCGCGGCCCAGTAGATGACGGCCGGCATGGCGGCCATGACGATGCCGATCGTCGACATCCGCCAGCGTCCGGCCATGCTGGAGCGCACTTCGAGGTCGACCAGGCGTTCGGACTCCTCGGCGAAGTCCCGGGTGAGTGAGTCGGAGCGGCCCATCGTGCGGCCGAGCAGGATGCCGCTGACGGAGAGCGACTCGGTGACGGTGGCCGCCATGGTGGCCATCTGCTTCTGGCGCTGGGTGGTGATCTTCTTGCGCTCGCGGCCCACCCGGCGGCTGATCCAGACGAAGACCGGCAGCAGGAGGAGCGAGACGACGGTGAGCCGCCAGTCGAGCGCCAGCATGGCGACGACGGTGGCGATGACCGCGGTGAGGTTGGAGACCAGTGAGGTGGCCGTCGAGGTGACCGTCGCCTGCATGCCCCCGATGTCGTTGGCGATCCGGGACTGGACCTCACCCGTACGGGTCCTGGTGAAGAAGGCGAGCGGCATCCGCTGCAGCTGGGCGTAGACGGCGGTGCGCAGGTCGTGCATCACTCGCTGGCCGACCGTGGTCGAGATGAGGGTCTGCAGCACGCCGAAGACGCTGTTCATCACGGCGGTCAGGATCATGCCGAGAGCGAGCAGCGAGAGCAGCCCGGTCCGCCCCTGCGGGATGGCGGTGTCCAGGATCTCGCGCAGCAGGAACGGCGAGGCGACCGAGACCAGCGACGAGGCGCCGACGAGCAGTCCGACCACGGCGAGGCGGCCGCGGTACGGCCGGAAGAGGCGGAGGATGCGGCGCAGCTCGGCGGGCGGCCGGTCGGCATCCCTGGGCGGGGGTGTCCACGTGGGTTCGTCGGGTTTCATGGGCTCCTTCGTCGGGCGTGCGGCTACGGGGCTGGGGCGGTGCACGGCCGTCCGTGACGGTCACGCGCGTCCGCGGTACGTGGGGCAGGGCGGGGGCACGGCTGTCCGGGCGCGGAAATCGCGACCCCGACGGTCGAGCCGAATGAGAGCATAGTCCATTGTTACCTCTACTCACAATGAGCGGAGTCCTGATAGTCTCCCTCCCATGGATTCTTCCGACCCCGACGGCCTGCTCGCCGAACAGCTGCTGCGGCTGACGCGCAGGCTCCAGCGCATTCAGAGCCGCCAGCTGGAGCCGATCGATATCACGCCCGCGCAGTTCCGGCTGCTGCGCACCGTGGCGCACTACGACGGTCCGCCCCGGATGGCGGATCTCGCACAGCGCCTCGATGTCGTCCCGCGCGCGGTCACCACGTTGGTGGACGCTCTGGAGGCCGGCGGCCGGGTGCGGCGCATCCCTGATCCGGACAGCCGCAGAGTGGTCCGGATCGAGATCACGGACGAGGGCATCGCCACACTCCGTTCGCTGCGCGACGCGCGCCGGGCAGCCGCAGAGGAGATCCTGGCTCCATTGACCGCCGATCAGCGCGAGGTGCTCGGCGGACTGCTGACCGCTCTCGTCAACGGAATGCCGGAGCGCCGCTGCTGACCCACGGGACGCAGCGCCGAGCCGCCGAACCGCCAAACCGCCGAGGAGACCTGACCATGCCGCTGCTGGAGCCGAATCCCGACATCCTGCGCCCCACTGCGGCACGCCCGCCGTCCCACGACCGTGTTCCCGACGGCCGGGCGCAAGGCACGCCGGAACCGCTCCGCGGCGAGCTGACCGCCCTGCTCGGCGCGCACAAGGTGCTCTGGAAGATCTCCGACCTGGTGAAGTACGCCTCCGACGCCAGTCCGTACCGGTTCGTGCCGCAGGTGGTCGTCGTCCCCGAGGACATCGACGACATCTCCGCGATCCTGTCGTACGCCCACGGCAAGGGCCGCAACGTCGTCTTCCGCGCCGCGGGGACCAGCCTCAACGGCCAGGCGCAGGGTGAGGACATCCTCGTCGACGTCCGGCGGAACTGGGCGGGCATCGAGGTCCTGGACGACGGTGCCCGTGCCCGTATCCGCCCGGGGACGACGGTGGTGCGCGCCAACGCGGCTCTCTCCCGGTACGGCCGGCTGCTCGGGCCCGACCCGGCCAGCGCCATCGCCTGCACGATCGGCGGAGTCGTCGCCAACAACGCCTCCGGGATGACCGCCGGCACCACCCGTAATTCGTATCGCACGGTCGCCTCGCTCACCTGCGTGCTGCCCAGCGGCACGGTCGTGGACACCGGCGACCCGGCGGCCGACGAGGATCTGGCCCGTGCCGAGCCGCGGCTGTGCGAGGGGCTGCTGGCGCTGAAGGCGGAGATCGAGGCCGATGCCGCGCTCACGGCCCGCATCCGGGCCAAGTACGAGATCAAGAACACCAACGGCTACCGGCTCGACGCGTTCCTCGACGGCTCGACCCCGGTGGAGATCCTGCGCGGGCTGATGGTCGGGTCCGAGGGCACCTTCGGCTTCATCTCCGAGGTCGTCTTCGACACGCTGCCGCTGGACCGCCGGATCTCGACGGGGCTGCTGTTCTTCCCCTCGCTGACCGCCGCGGCCGCCGCCGTCCCGCTGTTCAACGAGGCGGGCGCCATCGCCGTCGAGGTGATGGACGGGAACACCCTGCGGGCCTCCGTCAGCGTGCAGGGGGTGCCCGCCGACTGGGCCGGACTGCCGAAGGAGACCGCCGCGCTGCTGGTGGAGTTCCGGGCCCCGGACGACGAGGGCCAGGAGGCGTACGAGCGGGCGGCGGCCGAGGTCGTACGCCGGCTCGACCTGGTCCGTCCGGTCACCTCCGTGACCAATGAGTTCACCCGGGACGCCCGGACCATCTCCGGCTACTGGAAGGCCCGCAAGGCCTTCGTCACCGCGGTCGGCGGCTCCCGCCCCTCGGGCACGACGCTGATCACGGAGGACTTCGCCGTCCCGCCCTCCCGGCTGGCCGACGCCTGCGAGGCACTGCTCGCGCTCCAGGCCGAGCACGGCTTCGACGCCGCCGTCGCGGGCCACGCCGCACACGGCAACCTCCATTTCCTGCTGGCCTTCGACGCGGCGCGGCCGGCGGACGTCGACCGATACGCCGCGTTCATGGCCGACTTCTGCCGGCTGACGGTGGAGCAGTTCGACGGATCGCTCAAGGCGGAGCACGCCACGGGACGCAATATCGCCCCCTTCCTCGAACTGGAGTGGGGCCCGCGGGCGACCGAGCTGATGTGGCGTACGAAGCAGGTCATCGACCCGGACGGCATCCTGGCCCCACGGATCGTCCTCGACCGTGATCCGAAGGCGCACCTGCGTGGGCTGAAGACGATTCCCAAGGTCGAGCCGGTCGCCGACCCCTGCATCGAGTGCGGCTTCTGCGAACCGACCTGCCCCAGCCACGACCTGACCACCTCGCCGCGTCAACGCATCGTGCTGCGGCGGGAGATGATGCGCCAGCCCGGCGGCTCGCCCGTGGAGACGGGTCTGGTGGACGCCTACGGGTACGACGCCGTGGACACCTGTGCCGGTGACTCGACCTGCAAGCTCGCCTGTCCGGTCGGGATCGACACCGGCGCCATGATGAAGGACTTCCGTCATCAGCGTCACTCCCGGCGCGAGGAGCGGATCGCCGCCCTCGCCGCGAAGCATTTCCGCGCCGCGGAGACGGCGGCACGGCTGGCCGTGGCCGCGGCGAGCCGGATCGACGACCGGCTGCTTCAGGGTGTCACGCGTCTCGCCCGCCGCGCGGTAAACCCGGATCTCGTCCCCGAGTGGCTTCCGGAAATCCCCGGGGCGGCATCCCGGAAGCTGCCGCGCACGTCCCGGGCAGGGGCGAGCGCGGTCTACTACCCGGCCTGCGTCAACCGCATCTTCGGCAGCCCGGACGGGTATCAGGGCCCTTCGCTGCCGCAGGCCGTGGTCGCTGTTTCGGCCCGTGCGGGCAAGCCGGTCTGGATCCCGGACGATGTCCATGGGACCTGCTGCGCGACCATCTGGCATTCCAAGGGGTACAACGCGGGCAACGCCGTCATGGCCAACCGGATCGTGGAGGCCGCCTGGGGCTGGACGGCCGGTGGAAAGCTGCCCCTGGTGGTCGACGCCTCCTCCTGCACGCTGGGCATCGCCCACGAGGTCGTCCCGTACCTCACCGAGGACAACCGGAAGTTGCACCGCGAGCTGACGGTGGTCGACTCCCTGGTCTGGGCGGCGGACGAGCTCCTGCCCGGACTCACGGTGCTGCGTCGGACCGGTTCCGCCGTGCTGCACCCGACCTGCTCCATGGAGCACCTGGACGATGTGGACCGGTTGCGCGCGGTCGCGGAGGCCTGCGCGCACGAGGCAGTGATCCCCGACGATGCCGCGTGCTGCGGCTTCGCGGGCGACCGGGGGATGCTGCACGAGGAGCTGACGGCGTCCGCCACGGCGAAGGAGGGCGCCGAGGTCCGGCCCCGGGAGTACGACGCGTATCTCTCGGCCAACCGGATGTGCGAGATCGGAATGGACCGGGCGACGGGCCGTTCCTACCACTCGGCGCTCATGGAGCTCGAATGGGCAACCCGCCCAGGCTCCGGCTCCGGCTCCGGCTCCGGCTCCGGCTCCGGCTCCGGCTCCGGCTGAAGCGTACGGTGGCGGCCTGTCAGGCGCTCAGGCTCGCCCGGTCGCCCATCACCACGACCGGGTGCTGCTTCGGGTCCAAGGTGCGCAGCAGCTTCTCCATGGCCGGCTTCGACACACTCACACACGCCGAAGTCCCGCTGCCGTGGTCCATGTGCAGCCAGATGCTGCCGCCCTTCGACTGGCCCTGCGGGCGCGTCGGGTCGTTGGGCGGGGTGCCCTTGACCCGGTTGTAGTCGATGGCGATGACGTAGTCGAAGTCGTGCCAGTGGGACTTCGCCCAGTAGTGCGGGGCCTGGATGGACGCCGACCGCGTGTACGGGAGGAGGGCGCCGGGGTCGGCCAGCACACCGCCCGCGTCGCTGAGGGTGAAGACGCCGACCGGGCTGCGCTTGTCGTCCTCGTGGTGGTTGGACGCCCAGCCCTTCTTGCCGTTGTGCGCCTTCCAGCCGGCGACCTTGTCCCACGTGGAGCCGGACTTGGTGTAGAGCACGACGGTGGAGTCGGCGGAGTCCTTGCCCGCGCCGTAGACGGCGACGACCTGCCGGGACTCGGCCGGGATCTGCGACTGGAGCCGGTCGCCCACATCGGGGATGCGCTTCAGGCCGGTGGTCTGCTCCTTCTGCTTGCCCTTCTCCGCGGCGGCCGACCGCCCGGCGCCGCGCTTCTTCGTGTCCTGGCTGTCGCCGCAGGACGTCAGGGTCGTGAGCAGGACACCACAGGCGGCCGCCGAGACCACCACTCGTACCGCACCGGCTATATGCATCCGCCCATGCTCGCACTTGGTGACGTGCGCCTTCGCCCGCCCGAGGGGGGCCCGGCGAAAGCGTGCCGAATCTTTACCCGTCCGCGGCCGGGCCCGCACAGCCGGTCCCGTCCCCGGCCGGGCCGCGATAAAAGCGTTTGCCGCGTCCCCGGTGATACGCGAGGCTTGCACGGTTTGGTTCCCCGCCTGCGAATCCCCGCGGGCGGCCCGGTGTTTCACCCGATGCGTCCCGGGGCCCCTCGCGGGTCCCGGCCTCTTTCGATTCCTTTGGGACGTCATGCACATTCGCGATCTTCCGTACCTGGATCCCGGCGATCCCGATGTCCGTTCGGGCCCTCGCTTTCTGTACTGGCTGGGCCGCAATCAGATCCGTGGGCAGCTCAAGTCCCTGCTCTGGGGCCTCCTGCACCAGTGCTCCATCGCGGGCTACCCGCTCGGCGTCGGACTGGCCGTCCAGGCGGTCATCGACCGGTCGGGCGGACGGCTCGCGCTGGCCGGCGGCCTGACCGCGCTTCTCGGTGTGCTGACCTCGGTGAGCGACACGATGCTCCACCGCAGCGCCGTCACCAACTGGATCACCGCCGCGGCCCGGGTCCAGCAGCTGCTGTCCCGCAAGACCGCCGAGCTGGGCTCGGCGCTGACCCGCAGGGTCGCCGCGGGCGAGGTGGTGGCGGTCTCCACCGGTGACGTGGAGAAGATCGGGTGGTTCGTCGAGTCCCTCTCCCGCTTCCTGGCCGCCGCGACGGTGCTGGTCGTCATCAGCGTCGGACTCCTCCTCTACCTGCCCTCCCTGGGCATTCTCGTGGCGATCGCCATGCCCTTCCTGGCCCTGTCCGTGCTGCCGTTGCTGCCCCGCGCCACCCGCCGTGCCGACGTCCAGCGCGAAAAGGCGGGCAAGGCCACCGAGCTGGCCTCGGACACCGTGGCCGGGCTGCGCGTGCTGCGGGGCATCGGCGGCGAGGACCTGTTCCTGGACCGCTACCGGCGCGCTTCCCAGGAAGTCCGCAAGGCCGCGGTGCACAACGCCCGGATGTGGTCGCTCATCTCCGCGGTCCAGGTCCTGCTGCCGGGCGTGCTGCTGCTCGTCCTGGTCGTCTACGGGGCCTCGCTGGCGAGGGACGGGAAGGTCGAGGTCGGCCAGCTGGTGACGGTGTACAGCGCGGCGACCCTGACCCTGTTCCCGCTGCGTCACTTCGAGGAGATCGCCATGGCGTATTCCTTCTCCCGGCCCTCGGCGCAGCGGGCGGTGCGGGTGCTGTCGCTGAGCCGGACCGCTCGTGCGGCCACGGCCGACACCGTCCCGACGGGCGACCTGTACGACCCGGTCACCGGGCTGCTCGCGCCCCAGGGGCTGTTCACCGCCGTGGTCTGCGGCGATCCCGACGAGGCGGGCAGGCTGGCGGAACGGCTCGGCGGGCATGCCCAGCCCGAGGAGCGGGAAGAGGCGGGCGAGGAATCGGCCGCCTCCGGGCCGCCGTCCGTCCTGCTGGGCGGCGTACCCCTGGACGAGCTGGATCTGGACGCGGCGCGGACCGCCGTCCTGGTCCAGGACAAGGATCCGGTGCTGCTCTCGGGCACCCTGCGTGAGCTGCTCGACGTGCCGTCGTCCGGCAGGGTCACGGCTCGGGCCGCCCTGTCGGCCGCCCAGTGCGACGACGTACTGGCCGCCCTGGCGCAGGCGTCCCCCGGCTCGGACGTCGAGCCGCTGGACACCCGGATCACCGAACGCGGCCGGTCGCTCTCCGGCGGACAGCGTCAGCGGCTCGCGCTGGCCCGGTCGTTGATCACCGACCCGGACGCCCTCGTCCTCGACGAACCCACGTCCGCCGTCGACTCGCACACCGAGGCGCGGGTCGCCGCGGGCGTGAAGGCGCTGCGCACGGACCGTACGACCGTCGCCTTCTCCTCGTCGCCGCTGCTGCTGGACCTGGCGGACCGGGTGGCGCTGGTCCACGGGGGCTCGGTGGTGGCCGCCGGTACACACCGTGAGCTGCTGCTCTCCGAGAAGCGGTACCGGGACGTCGTCACACGCGATACCGGCGAGGAGCCGGCGGCCGCGGCGGGCCGCGACGAAGAGATCGGCACGAGCGAGGAAATCGAGGAGCGGGCATGATCGGCATGGCCCCACCGGCCCACGACCCGGCGGCCCCGGAGTCGGCCACGACCCTGCCGGTCGGCAGCCCCGCGACGGTACGCGCCTATGTGCGGGGGCTGATCCGCCGCCACCGGCGCCCGTTCATCGTGGTGACCCTGCTCAACACGCTCGCGGTGACCGCCTCGATCGTCGGTCCGTACCTGCTGGGCGGTCTCGTCGAGGATCTGTCCGAGGGCGCCACCGACCTGCGTCTGGAGCGCACGGCTGCCGTCTTCGCGGTCGCGCTGGTCGTGCAGACGGTGGCCACCCGCATGATGCGGCTGCGCAGCGCGATGCTGGGTGAGGAGATGCTCGCCGATCTGCGCGAGGACTTCCTCGTGCGCTCGGTGCGGCTGCCCCCGGGTGTGCTGGAGCGGGCCGGCACGGGTGACCTGCTGTCCCGGATCACGACGGACATCGACCGGCTGGCCAACGCGATGCGCGAGGCGGTGCCGCAGCTGACCATCGGCGTGGTGTGGGCGGGGCTGCTCATCGCCGCCCTCACCATCACCGCTCCCCCGCTGGCGCTGGCGGTGCTCGTGGCGGTGCCGGCGCTGCTGATCGGCTGCCGCTGGTACTTCCGCCGGGCGCCCTCGGCGTACCGCTCGGAGGCCGCCGGTTACGCGGCGGTCGCGGCTGTGCTCGCGGAGACGGTGGACGCGGGGCGGACCGTGGAGGCGCACCGGCTGGGCGCGCGCCGGATCGCCCTGTCGGACCGGCGCGTGAAGGAGTGGACCGCCTGGGAGCGCTACACGATGTTCCTGCGCTCCGTGCTCTTTCCCGTCATCAACGCCACGTACGCGACGATTCTGGGCGCGGTCCTGCTGCTGGGCGGCTGGTTCGTCATCGAGGGCTATCTGACCGTCGGCCAGGTCACGACCGGTGCGCTGCTCGCCCAGATGATGGTGGACCCGATCGGTCTGATCCTGCGCTGGTACGACGAGTTGCAGGTCGCCCAGGTGTCGCTGGCGCGTCTGGTGGGTGTCCGGGAGATCGAGCCGGACGCGGGCGATGCCTCGGTGGCCCCGGACGGCCGGGACGTGCGCGCCGACGAGGTGCGGTTCGGGTACGTGGACGGGGTCGATGTGCTGCACCGGGTGTCGCTGGACGTCGCGCCGGGTACGCGGCTGGCGCTGGTCGGCCCGTCGGGTGCGGGCAAGTCGACGCTGGGGCGGCTGCTGGCGGGGATCTACGCCCCGCGGACCGGTGAGATCACGCTCGGGGGCGCGCAGTTGGCGCGGATGGCGACGGAGCGGGTCCGTTCGCATGTGGCGCTGGTCAACCAGGAGCACCATGTGTTCGTCGGTTCGCTGCGGGACAACCTGCTGCTGGCCCGTACGAACGCCGAGGACGCGGAGCTGTGGGCGTCGCTCGCGGCGGTGGACGCGGACGGCTGGGCGAGGGCCCTGGAGGCGGGGCTCGACGCCGAGGTCGGCTCGGGCGGTCTGGTGATCACACCGGCACAGGCGCAGCAGATCGCGCTGGCCCGGCTGGTCCTGGCCGACCCGCACACGCTGGTCCTGGACGAGGCGACCTCGCTGCTCGATCCGCGCGCGGCCCGGCATCTGGAACGCTCGCTGGCCCGGGTGCTGGACGGGCGTACGGTCATCGCGATCGCGCACCGGCTGCACACCGCGCACGACGCGGACATGATCGCCGTGGTCGAGGAGGGCCGGATCAGCGAGCTGGGCAGTCATGACGAGCTGGTGGCGGCGGACGGCGCGTACGCGGCGCTGTGGCGGTCCTGGCACGGCTGACGGTCCGGGGTCCGTGGACGTTCCCGGGGGCCGGCCGACCGGCCGGCCCCCGGGGCACTGGTGTCAGATGACGTTCATCGCGAACGCCGCGCCCACTCCCCCGAGCACCATGAACACCGGCATCAACACCTTGATCTCCACCCAGCTGCCGGCCTTGAAACGCATGGCCTTCGGCGGGCCGATGGGGTACCAGCGCTTGCGGCCGACCGGGATCGGCCACAGGATCGGGCAGCCGGACACGGTCAGCGCGTCACCGATGTCGTGGATGAGGGCGCCGAGCACGATGGGCAGCCCGAGCCAGAGGTATTCCTGCCCGGGGTCGGTGAAGAGCCAGTCGGAGCCGTTGCCCGGCTGGTCGAGGATGCCGGCGAGGATCCACGCGCTGGTCGCCCCCAGCAGCCAGACCAGGACGTCGCTGGAGACCCGGGCGGCCCGCCACAGCAGGCCTTCGACGGCGAGGACCAGGTGGACGAAGAGGATGCCCAGCACGGCCCAGCGGCCGCCGGTGAACGCCGCGCCGGAGGCGCCGGCGCCGATCAGGACCGCCCACGCCCAGGTGTGGGTCAGGGTACGGTGGCCGCCGTTGCGCGTGGAGTCGCCCCGCATCCGGGTGGCCTTGTAGACGGCGTGCGAGAGCTTGTCGACGATCTCGCACAGGGTGCGTGAGACCGGCCCGAAGGCACGCGAGATGGTCGCCGACTTGTGGTCGAGGTCGGGGGCGAGCGCCGCGCCCGCGCTGATCAGCGCGCCGACGACGAGGACGGGCCACGGCATGGGGTGGCCGGCGGCAGCCGCGGCGGCACCCACCCCCAGCCAGGCCGCTGCCCCGGACAGTGAGTGTGCCGGTCCCATCATGACTGCTGAGCCCCCCGTGGGTGTCGCCGAGTGCGCCAGGCGGTGCCTGCGCGCGAGGCCCGGCCACCGCCGTTGCGGCGCGGCCGAGTTGAGAGGGCAGCGTATCGTCCGTGATCTTCCCGCTGTCGTCCGGTTCCCTCATCGGGGCCGAAGGCAGGCAAGATGGGGGGCGTGACCCTTATTGATCAGCTGCCCCCGACCGACGATCCCGACGCCCTCTTCGAGGCCTTCTCGTCCT
The DNA here is from genome assembly GCF_030719295.1 of Streptomyces sp. Mut1. NCBI lineage: Bacteria > Bacillati > Actinomycetota > Actinomycetes > Kitasatosporales > Streptomycetaceae > Streptomyces > Streptomyces castrisilvae. Next base: position 712,724 of record NZ_CP120997.1, read on the forward strand.
GGACCGAGACGCAGGGGATCACCCTCTACCCCGCTCAGGAGGAGGCGCTGATCGAGGTGGTCTCCGGGGCCAACGTGATCCTTTCCACGCCCACCGGGTCCGGGAAGAGCCTGGTCGCGGCGGGTGCGCACTTCACCGCCCTGGCCCAGGACAAGGTCACCTTCTACACCGCCCCGATCAAGGCGCTGGTCTCGGAGAAGTTCTTCGACCTGTGCAAGCTGTTCGGCACGGAGAACGTCGGCATGCTCACCGGGGACGCCTCGGTCAACGCCGACGCCCCGGTGATCTGCTGCACCGCCGAGGTGCTGGCCTCCATCGCGCTGCGTGACGGGAAGTACGCGGACATCGGCCAGGTCGTGATGGACGAGTTCCACTTCTACGCGGAGGGGGACCGGGGCTGGGCCTGGCAGATCCCGATCCTGGAGCTGCCGCAGGCGCAGTTCATCCTGATGTCGGCGACGCTCGGCGACGTGCGGATGTTCGAGGAGGACCTGACGCGGCGTACCGGCCGCCCCACCTCCGTGGTCCGCTCGGCGACCCGTCCGGTGCCGCTGAGCTACGAGTACCGGCTGACGCCGATCACCGAGACGCTGACCGAGCTCCTGGAGACCAGGCAGTCGCCGGTGTACATCGTGCACTTCACCCAGGCCGCCGCGGTGGAGCGGGCGCAGTCGCTGATGAGCATCAACATGTGCACCAAGGAGGAGAAGGAGAAGATCGCCGATCTGATCGGCAACTTCCGCTTCACCACCAAGTTCGGCCAGAACCTCTCGCGTTATGTGCGGCACGGCATCGGTGTGCACCACGCCGGCATGCTCCCGAAGTACCGTCGGCTGGTGGAGAAGCTGGCGCAGGCCGGTCTGCTGAAGGTGATCTGCGGTACGGACACGCTCGGCGTCGGTGTCAACGTGCCCATCCGCACCGTGCTGTTCACCGCCCTCACCAAGTACGACGGCACCCGTGTGCGGACGCTGCGGGCCCGTGAGTTCCATCAGATCGCCGGCCGGGCCGGGCGGGCGGGTTTCGACACGGCGGGCTTCGTCGTAGCCCAGGCGCCCGAGCACGTCATCGAGAACGAGAAGGCGGTCAAGAAGGCCGGCGACGACCCGAAGAAGAAGCGCAAGGTCGTCCGCAAGAAGGCTCCCGAGGGCTTCGTGGCCTGGTCGGAGACCACCTTCGACAAGCTGATCCAGTCCGATCCGGAGCCGCTGACCTCCCGTTTCCGGGTCACGCACACGATGCTGCTGTCCGTGATCGCCCGGCCGGGCAACGCCTTCGAGGCCATGCGGCATCTGCTGGAGGACAACCACGAGCCGCGCCGGGCGCAGCTGCGCCATATCCGCCGGGCCATCGCGATCTACCGTTCGCTGCTGGACGGTGGCGTGGTGGAGCAGCTGGACCAGCCGGACGCGGAGGGCCGTATCGTGCGGCTGACCGTCGACCTCCAGCAGGACTTCGCGCTGAACCAGCCGCTGTCCACGTTCGCGCTCGCCGCGTTCGAGCTGCTGGACCCGGACTCGCCGTCGTACGCGCTGGACATGGTCTCGGTCGTGGAATCGACGCTGGACGACCCGCGCCAGATCCTGGCCGCACAGCAGAACAAGGCGCGCGGCGAGGCGGTCGGGCAGATGAAGGCCGACGGGATCGAGTAC